>CAZKPN010000036.1:29206-36922 GCA_964554655.1 uncultured Aquabacterium sp.
TCAATTTCGAAATCATCTGGCTATGATGCCAGCCATGGTGCGCCAACGACGCCACCGCCCCCAACCTGCCCCAATTTGATGCCTGATAACTTCGACCCCTTGCCCGTCATTCCGCTGGGCCAGCACCCGGCCTCGCGCCTGCGCACCATCAACCATGTGCGCTGGATCGCGTTCGGCTCGCTGGTCGGACTGATCGTGCTGGGCTTGCTGTGGGAGCTGCACCTGGCCCCGCTGAAAGGCGGGACCGGCATGCTGGCCTTCAAGGTCCTGCCCCTCGTGTTTGGGCTCACAGGATTGATCAAGCACCGCATGTACACCTTCCGCTGGCTGTCCTTGCTGGTGTGGTTGTATTTCACCGAAGGCGCCATGCGGGCCACCAGCGACACGGGCCTCAGTCAGATCCTGGCTGGCATCGAAGTGGCCTTGAGCCTGAGCCTGTTCACCGCCTGCGCTGTCTATGTGCGGCTGCGCCTCAAAGCGGGCAAGACCGCGCCCGCCACACCTGCCTGAACCGCTCGTCAGCCCATGCCCCGCGACCACGCTTTTCTGCAGGCCCTGCGCCAACTGCTGGGCGACGATGGTCTGATCTCGCCCGACAGCGATGCCGCTGGCGATCTCACGCCATACCTGCACGACTGGCGTGGGCGCTATGTGGGCCAGGCCTTGGCCATTGCCCGCCCTCGCGACACATCGCAAGTGGCCGCCGTGGTCAAGCTGTGTGCCCTCCATGGCGTCAGCCTGGTGCCTCAAGGCGGCAACACCAGCCTCGTGGGCGGCTCCATCCCGGATGGCAGCGGTACCCAATTGCTGCTCAACCTGCAACGCCTGAACCAGGTTGTGGCCGTGGACCGCGCCAACCTGTCGATGACCGTCCAGGCGGGTTGCCTGCTGGCCCAGGTTCAGGAGGCAGCCTCGCAAGCCGGGCTGCTCTTCCCCTTGAGCCTGGCCGCCGAGGGCACTTGCACCATTGGAGGCAACCTGGCCACCAACGCGGGCGGCACCCAGGTGCTGCGCTATGGCACGGCCCGAGAGTTGTGCCTGGGCCTGGAACTCGTCACCGCGCAGGGTGATATCTGGAGTGGATTGACCGCTTTGCGCAAGGACAACAGCGGCTACGACCTGCGCGACCTGTTCATCGGCAGCGAAGGCACCCTGGGGGTCATCACCGCCGCGACGCTGCGCCTTTTCCCGCAGCCCGCAGGACAAGTGACCGCACTGGCCACCTGCCCCAGCCTGGACGCCTGCGTGGACCTCCTGCAAAGCGCCCGTGCGCGGCTTGGCGCTGGGCTGACTGGCTTTGAAGTCATGCACGCCTGGCCAATTGCCCTCGTGCGGCAATACCTGCCGGAACAAGCCCGCGCCATCGCTCCTTTGGTGAGTGACACCATCGACGCAGCCACGGGCCCCGTCCCCGAGTGGACCGTCCTGATCGACACGGCCAGCGCGGAGTCCGACCTCGCGGCCCGCACCGCCCTGGAAGCCCTGCTGGCCCAGGAATTACCCAAGGGTATCGTGCTCGACGCCACCATCGCGCAGAACCACGCGCAGAACCGCGCCATGTGGGCCTTGCGCGAAGCCATCCCCCTGGCTGAACGCCAGGAAGGGCTCATGGTCAAGCACGACATCGCCGTGCCCACCTCCGCCATCCCTGAATTCGTTCGCACCACACAGGCTCAATTGGCCCATGCCTTTCCAGGCTGCAAGGTCGTGTGTTTCGGGCACCTGGGCGATGGCAATCTGCACTACAACGTGCAAGGTCCGCCGGGCCTGCCCAGCACCACCTTCCTGGCTGACCACGAGGCCGAGGTCAACCGCCTGGTCTACGACACCGCCTTGCAACTGGGGGGTACCCTGTCGGCCGAGCATGGCATTGGCCAACTCAAGCGCGATGAGCTTGCACGGCGCAAATCACCGGTGGCCTTGGGCATGATGCGGGCGGTCAAGCAAGCCCTGGATCCTTTGGGTTTGATGAACCCGGGACGATTGATCAGCGTTGATCAAGCTCCTGACTGAGCAGGGGCGCGTGATCGTCAGGCGATCTCTTGCCAGTCCAAGGGCCAGGCACCAGCCCGCCATTGCTTGAGCCACATCATCCCGACGATGGTCTTGGCATCGGTCAGCAGGCCCTGCTGCATCCAGAGGTCCAGCTCATCGGCGGTGGCCGTGAACACGTCCAGGAACTCGCCATCGTCCAGGTGTCGCTCACCCAAAGTCAGGTCATCGGCGAACCAGATCTCGATGATCTCGGTGGCATAGCCGATCACAGGGTGCATGATGCCGGCCTTGGCCCAGCGCCTGGCGCGGTAGCCGGTTTCTTCCCATAACTCGCGTTGCGCGCAGGCCAGGCCACCCTCGCCCGCGTCCAGCTTGCCGGCTGGGAACTCGATCATGGTCTGGCGAACAGGATAGCGGTACTGCCGCTCCATCACCAGGCCGCCATCGGGCAGGATCGCGACGATCATCACGGCGCCTGGATGCACCACGTACTCGCGCCCAGCTTCACGTCCATTGGGCAAGCGCACACGGTCGCAGCGAAGGTCAATGAAATGACCTTGGTAGACCTGCTTCGATTCGATCGTCTCTTCGCGCAGGTGGTCGTCGTTGAAGGCTGGCGTGGGCTGGCTCATCAGGTCAATGCACCGCGTTGCGACGCAGGTAGCGCCACACAAAACCGGGAAAAGCCAGGGTCAGGAAAGTCAGCATGCCCACGGCATAGAACTCCCAGCGTTGGGGGCTGGCTTGGCCCAATTGCCCCTCCAGGGCCCGCCCCAGGCCAAAGACCAGGCTGGCGTACACCAGCAACTCCGCCAGCCGCACGAAGAGCGACTTGGGTACCCGCGTGGGGCCCAGCAGGAACAGCCGGTTATTCAGGAAAGGCGCGTTGGCCGCCAACATGGCCACCGCCAACACGGCGACCACCGCCCACACCGGGATCAGGCCGCCCATGCGCGATCAGCCCGCCAGCGACTGAGTGATGGCGCGAGCGCACAAGGCCATCAAGCCGCCAGGCAGGATGCCCAGGCCCAACACCGCGATGGCATTGACCGACAGCAAGGCACGGGCTTCACCACTGGCCGTGACCGGGGTCGTGTCCGTGGGCTCGTCAAAGTACATGACCTTGACGATGCGCAGGTAGTAGAACGCCCCCACCAGCGATAGCAGCACAGCGGCAATGGCCAGCTGCAGGTGCAAAGCCGAGCTGGTGGTGACCAGCGATTGCAGCACCGCCAGCTTGGCATAGAAACCCACCGTGGGCGGCAAGCCGGCCAACGAGAACATGAAAATCGCCATCACGGCCGCCATCTGGGGGCTGCGCTTGTTCAGGCCCGCCAGGTCAGAGACCTGCTCCGACTCGAAACCGGGGCGAGACAGGAACATGATGATGCCGAAGGTGCCCAGGGTGGTCAGCACATAGGTCAGCACGTAGAACAAGGCCGAACCGTAGCCATTGCTGGACGACAAGGTGTTGCCCGACACCACGCTGGGCACAAAGCCCAGCAGCATGAAACCCAGTTGCGCAATCCCGGAGTAAGCCAACATGCGCTTGAGGTTGGTCTGCGCGATGGCTGCCAGGTTGCCCAAGGCCATCGAGGCCACGGCCAGGACCATCAACATCTGCTGCCAGTCGGTGGCGGTGTTGATCAGGCCTTCCACCAGCAGGCGGATGGTGATGGCGAACGCGGCCAGCTTGGGCGCACCCGCCACCATCAGCGTGGCAGCGGTCGGTGCACCTTGGTACACGTCAGGAATCCACATGTGGAAAGGCACGACCCCCAGCTTGAACGCCAGGCCGGAGACGATGAACACCAGGCCAAACACCAGCACCTGCTTGTTGATCTGGCCGGACAGCGTGGCCTTGTAGACCTCGCCCAGGTCCAGGGAACCCGTGGCACCGTACATCATCGACAGGCCGTACAGCAGGAAGCCGCTGGCCAGTGCGCCCAGCACGAAGTACTTCATGGCTGCTTCGGTCGACTGCGAATGGTCGCGGCGCAAGGCCACCAGTGCATATGACGACAAGGACATCAACTCCAGACCCAGGTAAATGGTCAGCAAGTTGTTGCCAATGATCATGATCGAGATGCCCAGCAAGGCGAACATGCTCAGGGTGAACAACTCGCCCTTGAGGATGTCGCGCGCACCGGCATAGGTCTGCGCATAGACCAGGCTGGCCATCACGGCCAAAGTGGCGCAAAAGCTCAGCAAATGCCCCATCGGGTCGGTCACCACCATGCGCTGCATGGCGTAGCTGGAGCTGCTGACGTCCAACGCGCCCAGGTGCAGGCCGGCCACGGCGGCCAGGGACACCATGGTCAGGATGTAGGTCGGCAAGCGACGTGGATGGGTCACGAAAAGATCCACCAGCGCGACCACGCAGGCCATGGCCAGCAACAAGATCTCGGGGGCGACCGCGAGCCAGTTCAGTTGTGTCATGTTGTTCTCGGGCCTCAGTTCAGCTTGCTTTGTGCCACGTGCTTGAGCAGCTCGGTCACGGACACGTGCATCGCGTCGGTGAAAGGCTTGGGCTGGATGCCCATCCACAGCACGGCAACGGCCAGGATGGCCATGATCAAAAATTCTCGCGCATTGAGGTCGGTCAGGCCACGCACATCGTCATTGGCCACGTCGCCCAGGTACACGCGCTTGTACATCCACAGCGTGTAGGCTGCGCCAAAGATCAGCGCGGTGGCAGCCAGCAGGCCGATGAGGAAGTCGAACTGCACAGCACCCAGGATCACCATCCATTCGCCGACGAAACCCGCAGTGCCCGGCAAGCCGCAATTGGCCATCGAGAACAGCAAGGCAAACGCCGCGAACTTGGGCATGGTGTTGACCACCCCGCCGTAGCTGGCGATCTCGCGGGAGTGAACGCGGTCGTACAGCACGCCGATGCTCAGGAACATGGCGCCCGACACGAAGCCGTGGGCGATCATCTGCACCAGGCCGCCGGACATGCCCAGCTCGTTGAAGATGAAAAAACCCAGGGTGACGAAACCCATGTGCGCGATGGACGAATACGCCACCAGCTTTTTCATGTCCTGCTGCACCATGGCCACCAGGCCGATGTAGATCACGCCAATCAGCGACAGGGTGATCACCACGGGCGCGAATTCGCGGCTGGCATCGGGCACGATGGGCAGCATGAAACGCAGGAAGCCGTAGCAACCCAGCTTCAGCATGATGGCGGCCAGCACCACCGAGCCACCCGTGGGCGCCTCGACGTGGGCGTCGGGCAACCAGGTGTGCACCGGCCACATCGGCACCTTCACGGCAAAGGCCGCGAAGAAAGCGCCAAACAACAGCGACTGCGCCAGGGCTGGCAAAGGCAGCTTGTGCCAGGTCAGGATGTCGAAGCTGCCACCCGACTTGTAGTACAGGAAGATCAGCGCGATCAGCATCAGCAGCGAGCCAAGCAGCGTGTACAGGAAGAACTTGAACGCCGCGTAGACCCGGCGCGGCCCGCCCCAGACGCCAATGATGATGTACATCGGGATCAGCGTGGCTTCGAAGAAGACGTAGAACAGCAGCCCGTCGATCGCCGAGAACACGCCGACCATCAGGCCCGACAGGATCAGGAAGGCCCCGTAGTACTGGTGCGGACGGTCTTCAATGACCTGCCAGCCGGCCAACACCACGATGATGGTGATGAAGGCCGTCAAGGGCACGAACCACATCGAGATGCCATCGACGCCCAGGTGGTAGAACACATTGAAGCGTTCGATCCAGGCCGACTTCTCGACGAATTGCATGGCCGCTGTGCCATTGTCGAACTGCATCATCAGCGGGATGGTGACCAGGAAGCCGACGATGGCGCCGATCAGCGCGATCCAGCGGGTGGCGTTGGCGTTTTCCTGACGGCCGATGGCCAGCAGCAAAGCCCCGAATGCCACCGGGATCCAGATGGCCAGAGAAAGGGTATTGGACATTGTTTGCATGAACTGGTCCCGCGCTCAATGGTGCATGAACACGAACCATGTCATGAGGGCGAACACCCCCAGGATCATGACCAGCGCGTAGTGATAGAGGTAACCGGTCTGGAACAGGCGGACCAGCGAACTGATCAGGCCGACCAATTTGGCCGAGCCATTCACGGCCAGGCCGTCAATGATGGTTTCGTCGCCGACCTTCCACAGGCCACGGCCCAGCAGGCGGGCGCCAGCGGCCAGCACGTTTTCGTTGAACCAGTCCAGGAAGTACTTGTTCTCGCCGATCACGATCAGCGGGCGCAACACCCGGGCAAAGAAGGCCGGGATCTGCGGGGCCACCATGTAGAACACGAAGGCGGTGACCACACCACCCAGCGCCAGCCAGAACGGCAAGGTGCTCAGGCCGTGCAGGGCCATGGCGGTGGCGTCATGGAACTCGTGCGCCAGCTCTTCCATGGCGGGATGGCGCTCCAGGTCGACAAAGATCGAGCTCTTGAGGAACTCTCCAAACAGCATGGGCTGGATGGTGAGCCAACCAATCACGACGGACGGAATGGCCAACAGCACCAGCGGCACCGTCACCACCCAAGGCGACTCGTGCGGCGTGTGGGCGTGGTGGTGGTGGTCACCATGGCCATGGGCATCGTCGTGCGCATGGTCGTCGTGGTGATCATCTTCAGGCGGGAAAGGCTTGTGGTGGAAGTGCTCCTTGCCGTGGAAGACCAGGAAGTACATCCGGAAGCTGTAGAAGGCCGTCACGAACACCCCGATGATGACGGCGTAGTACGCAAAGCCCGCAGCCGGCAGGTGGCTGGCATGCACCGCTTCAATGATGCTGTCCTTGGAATAGAAACCCGAGAAGAACGGCGTGCCGATCAGGGCCAACGAGCCCAGCAGCGATGTGATCCAGGTGATCTTCATGTACTTCCACAGGCCGCCCATGTTGCGGATGTCCTGGTCGTGGTGCATGCCCATGATCACGGAACCCGCGCCCAGGAACAGCAGGGCCTTGAAGAAGGCGTGCGTCATCAGGTGGAACACGGCCACGTTGTAGGCCGAGGCGCCCAGGGCCACGGTCATGTAACCCAGCTGCGACAGCGTGGAATAGGCCACCACGCGCTTGATGTCGTTCTGGATGATGCCCAGGAAGCCCATGAACAGCGCCGTGATCGAACCGATGATCAGGATGAAGTTCAGCGCGGCGTCCGACAGCTCGAACAGCGGCGACATGCGCGAGACCATGAAGATGCCGGCCGTCACCATGGTGGCGGCGTGGATCAGCGCGGAGATCGGGGTCGGGCCTTCCATCGAATCGGGCAGCCACACGTGCAGCGGGAACTGCGCCGACTTGCCCATCGCGCCGATGAACAGGCAGATGCAGATGACCGTGATCAAGGACCAATCGGTCTTTGGCAGGGTCAGGGCCGCCAGGTCGTTGCCCTTGGCGAAGATCTCGGTGTAGCTGAGCGAGCCGGTGTAGGCCACGATCAGGCCAATGCCCAGGATGAAGCCAAAGTCACCCACGCGGTTGACCAGGAAGGCCTTCATGTTGGCGAAAATGGCCGTGGGCTTCTTGAACCAGAAACCGATCAGCAGGTAAGAGACCAGGCCCACCGCTTCCCAGCCGAAGAACAGCTGCAGCAGGTTGTTGCTCATCACGAGCATCAGCATCGAGAAGGTGAACAGCGAGATGTAGCTGAAGAAGCGCTGGTAGCCGTCGTCCTCTGCCATGTAGCCGATGGTGTACAGGTGCACCATCAACGACACGAAGGTCACCACGCACATCATC
>CAZKPN010000037.1:0-36199 GCA_964554655.1 uncultured Aquabacterium sp.
GCCATAGGCCTCGCGGTAGTTCACCGTGATCCAGTAGGCGTACAGCTTGGCCACCGCGTAAGGGCTGCGGGGGTAGAAGGGTGTCGTCTCTTTCTGGGGGGTCTCTTGCACCAGGCCATACAGCTCAGACGTTGAAGCTTGGTAGAAGCGTGTTTTCTTCTCCAGGCCCAGGATGCGGATCGCTTCCAGCAAACGCAAGGCGCCGATGCCATCGGCGTTGGCCGTGTACTCGGGCTCTTCAAAGCTGACCGCCACGTGGCTTTGCGCGGCCAGGTTGTAAACCTCGTCCGGCTGCACCTTTTGCATGATGCGGACCAGGCTGGTGCTGTCCGTCAGGTCGCCGTAGTGCAGGATGAAGTTGCGGTTGTCAACGTGCGGATCCTGGTACAGGTGATCGATCCGGTCGGTGTTGAACAAGCTGGAGCGGCGTTTGATGCCGTGAACCTCGTAGCCTTTTTTGAGCAAAAACTCCGCCAGATACGAACCATCTTGCCCTGTCACCCCAGTGATCAACGCTATTTTTTTTGTCATGTCAGACACCATCAAGAACCAAAGAAACGAGGCCTGAAGCCGGGGGTCATGGCCTTTTCCAGATCCGCGATGAACTGGTCATGCAGCCGGTAGTCAGGCTTGCCACCCGACGAAGTGGCCAGATCGGTCAGCGACGAAATGCGCATCAGCATCCCATCGACAATGAACCCCTGCAGGCCATAACGCAATTGCTGCAACTTACGATCAAGGCCAGGCGTTGAGGCCTCCTCGTTGAGCGTCACCCAATAGGTGATGGGCTCAATGCGGCGATCAGCCTGAGCCTCCAGCCGCACCACATTCAAGGAATGGGCAGGCAATGCCACATGCTCCTTGCCAAAACCCTTGATTGTGAAACCTTGCGACACGTAGCAAAACTCGGGGCGGTGGGCCGCCGTGGATTCCGAGTTCTGATTTCGCCCATAGGCAATCGACAACATGATCCGCTGGCCGTTCGGATTGATGTAAGTGCGATTGAGCGTCTCGGAATAAAGCGCATCCAGCTTGTTTTGCACGGTGGGATCGGGCAGCACCGGGATAATGCTCGGATCGATGCGCCAATCACCAAAGCTTTCGGGCACCACGGTGTGCAGCACGACGGGTGGCTTTCCATCGGCCATCATCTTGGTGGGCTTCAGCCAGACCGAAGCGGCTGCCCCGCCCAACATCAGGCTGGCTGCCAGAAAAATCGCCAAAGGCAAGCGTCTAGACACGCTCGCAGGGGTTGTCATCACATCAGCGGCCATCGCGCGCACCTCCCATGTCGTCAAACCGAGCCGCGAGCAAACGATCCAACCCATAGGTCAGCACCAATGCCACGCTGAACAACACCAAGCCCGCGAACTCGTGCGCAAAACCTTGCCCCACCTCATCACCCAGGTAGTAGGTGATCAACACCAGGATGATCACGCGCGTCACATTGGCGATGAAGGAAATGGGGATGATGCCCACGGCCAGGATCACGTTCCGGGCCTTGGACTTGTAGTTCATGATGTTCATGTACAGCAAGCCCAAGGCTTCGAGCGTGAACAGCGAGTTCAACCCCGAGCACGCGTCGGCCACCAGCAATTGATAAGGCCCGATCGTCAAGGTCACGCCATTGCGACCGATGGGATAACCCGCCCAATACAGCACCTGCTCGGCCACCATGGACACCACGCTTTTCAGCGGCAACGTCAAGGCCTGCACAAACGCGCCCGGCAAAGGCACCATGAACAGCAGGAACAGCAACGGGAACCAAGCCCGGCGAACGGCCGCCACACCCTGAATCAAAAGCAGGCAGGCCACCAGGATCAGGATCAGGGAACTTGCTTCAAACTCGATGACCCGCTGCGAACGCCCCACAACGTACATCGCCAGCCCAAGCGACAACAGCAAAAAGCCAGGCACCAGCGCCGGCTTGGCGGGCGGGCCAAACAAATCGTTGCGCATTCCCCAAAGCAGCCAGGCACAGGCCGCCAGGATCAAAGGACCGTGTCCTTGCTCGTCCGTAGCCCAAGTGGTGTTGGCCAGGGTCGCGAACGTAGGAACGTACATGACCCCGAATGCCAGGCAAAAAACGACCAGCGACCACACCGGAAACTTGACAGGCGATTGAGCGCTGGGAAACGCCCCGGAAGTTGGTGCTGATTGAGCCATAGACCACAGACAAAAAAGCAATGAAGCCAACCACCCAGGGTCGGCACCGGTGATTGTTACCGATCCGCGCAAAAAGTTCGCTCGGATTACCCTGATTGAGCCATGGCCGACCGATAAATTTCAATCAATTCAGCACAATTGCGCTCCGGGGTATAGCGCGCTTCGTACTCCTCGCGTGCCGCCTGCCCCATTCGAATCATGGCCTGTGGGTGTGATTCCGCCCAAGCCAACTTGGCCGCCAGATCCTCATCGTCACCCGGGTTGAACAACAAGCCGGTTTTCCCATCGGTCACCACCTCGGCCAGCGAGCCCAGGCGGCTGGCAATCACCGGCACACCGCTGGCAAAAGCCTCCACGATCGTGCGGGGAAAACCCTCATACCAGACACTGGGCACCACCATGTAACTGGCCGTGGACAAATGACCCCAAATCTCGGTCAAAGGCAAAAACCCCAGGTAATCAACCCCTGAAGCCCCCGCCACAACCTCCGCCATGGGCCCGCCACCCACCACCCTGACCCGCAGACCAGGCTGGCGCACCAAAGCCCGCAACAAAACATCCACGCCCTTTTCAGGCGTCAGGCGGCCAAGGTACAAACCCCCAACCCGCTGATCCCACCGAGGCGCGGGCTGCCAATCCACGAAATTGGGCTTGACGCTGATGCGATCGCCATCCAGCCCACCTTCAATCATCTTGGCGCGGCAAAACTCATTCAGCGCAATGAACTTGTCCACCTTGGTCGCAAAAGTCCCCAAAACACGGTGCGTGGTCAACATGCCCGCCATCACTGCAGACTGAATGCGCGACCCCCGGTAGCACTTGTGAAGCACCCCTCGCCACGGCACCTTGCCCAGACAGTCCTCGCACACACGCCCTTCCCGCACGAACATTGCCTGCGGGCACAAAAGTCGGAAATTGTGCAAGGTTTGCACCACAGGAACGCCCAGCTTCTGGGCCGCCCAGTAAACCGACGGCGACACCAAAGGCATGGTGTTGTGCACATGCATGACGTCAGGCTTGAACCCCGCGATCAGGGCCTGGACGTCTCGCACCGTCCGCGACGACCATACCGTTCCCGCCGCCAACTGCCATTTCGGCGTTTGCCCGACCTCGTCGTTGTGACGCTCATAGACATGCACTTCATGCCCATGTTGGCGCAAGAGCGCCACCTCCGACTCAACCACGCTGTCCTCGCCACCCCGCTGCTGGTAGGCGTTGTGCACCATCAAGACTCTCATCCAAGACCATCCTGCCGCCCGGGTCAACCCCGCCGCATTGTCACCCAGACCCCACCCCCGGAACTTCCCGCATCAAAAGCACTCCATTCAACCACTTCGTGATAAATGCCAGCGCTTTCTGACATGGCTTTTTGCCGGACCACGCGCTAACCCTGAAGTAGCGCCCATGAGCCCTCCTCTAAAATTCATCCCATGTGTCCAAGCAGATGCGGGCATCAACAACAACCCCTGGTGGGCGTCTTATGAGACATCCAGATCCAAATTTCGGTTATCCATCTCTGTCGTTCTTGGAGCGGGAACAGGTGTTGGGTGGCTTGAAGCAACACGCGAAGAAGAAGATCATTCGTAGCGGCGCGTACGTCCTTGACACGTTCATTGACGCCACCTCCTGGGATGAAGCCATCAGCCGCATCGCCGATTGGGGAGCTGAGCACCAGTCCCGCTATGTCACATTGTGCAATGTGCACTCCGTCGTGACCGGCAGCCAAAGCGCCGAATTCGCCACCGTGATCAACGGGGCGGACATGGCCCTGCCCGATGGCGCCCCCATCGCCTGGATGATGCGCAAAGAAGGTTTTGCCGAGCAACAACGCATCAGCGGCCCTGACTTGATGCTGCACTACCTGGCGGAAGCCGAGCGCCGTGGCCAATCCGTGTTCTTCTACGGCAGCGTTGATGACACCCTGGCCAAGTTGCGTGGCCGGATGATGGCCAAGTTCCCCAAGTTGAAGATCGCCGGCATGGCCTCGCCCCCCTTCCGCAAGCTGACCGAGCAAGAAGACGCCGAATACACCCAGAAAATCAACGCCTCGGGCGCCCATGTGGTGTTCGTCGGCCTGGGCTGCCCCAAGCAAGAAGCCTGGATGGCCGAGCACCGTGGCGCCGTCAAGGCGGTCATGGTTGGTGTTGGCGCTGCGTTCGACTACCACGCAGGCACCCTGCGCCGCGCACCCGTCTGGATGCAACAGCGCGGCCTGGAATGGCTCTACCGCTTCGTCTGCGAACCCCGTCGTCTGGCGCGCCGCTACCTTGAAACCAACAGCGTGTTCGTGGCCAAGCTCGCGGTCCGCTCGGTGTTTGGGCGAGACCCCAAGCAGCAAAAAGGCTAGCAAATCCACTGGCGATACCTGCCAACAACAGCCCCTCCTATAAATGGCGGGGCTTTTTTTTGCCACCCGGCGGGCCACGTTTAGTGACAGATTGCATTGAACCTTTGCTTAACTGCAGGGATCTGCCCCTCATTCAAAGCATTCATATGAACAAAGCTGCAAAAATCTTCGTCGCTGGTCATCGCGGCATGGTGGGCTCGGCCATCGTGCGCCGCCTGCAATCCTCCGGCTACACCCAGATCGTCACACGCCAACGCCATGAACTCGACCTGCTCGACCAGCGCGCGGTCCAGGCCTTCATGCAAGCCGAGCAACCCAGCTACACCTTCATTGCGGCAGCCAAAGTGGGGGGCATCCAGGCCAATAACACCTACCGGGCCGATTTTCTCTACCAAAACCTGATGATCGAGGCCAACCTCATCCACGCGGCCCACGTCGCGGGGGTTCAACGCCTCATGTTCCTGGGCTCCAGTTGCATTTACCCCAAGCTGGCGCCACAGCCGCTCCAGGAAACCGCCCTGCTCACGGGTGAGCTTGAGCCCACCAACGAGCCCTACGCCATTGCGAAAATCGCCGGCATCAAACTTTGCGATGCCTACAACGACCAGTACCAGCGGCAATACATCAGCGTCATGCCCACCAATCTTTACGGGCCCAACGACAACTACGACCTCAACAACAGCCACGTGCTGCCGGCGCTGATCCGCAAAGCCCACGAGGCCAAACTGCGGGGTGACAAGTCACTGGTCGTTTGGGGTACGGGCACTCCCATGCGAGAGTTCCTGTACGCCGATGACCTGGCCGATGCCTGCGTTTACCTCATGGAGCAAGGCTACGACGGCCCGCTGGTCAACATTGGCACCGGTGAAGACATCACCATCCGCGAACTGGCTCAAACCGTCGTCAACGTCGTTGGATTTGAAGGCGACCTCCACTTTGACACCACCAAACCCGACGGCACGCCACGCAAGCTGATGGATGTTTCTCGCTTGTCCGGGCTGGGCTGGCAGGCCAAGACCCCCTTGCAGGCAGGCATTGCGCTGGCCTATGAGGACTTTCTCACACGCACCGCCGCATGAGCAGCAACAGCCGGCCCTATACACTTGGAATTCTTCTTGCATGACACAGGCCACCGTGACCCAATCCGCACCATCCAGCCTATCCAGAGAGAACGCATCCAGCTTCAACATGTTTGAACTGGCGCTTGTGCTGGCAGGTCTGCTGGCGCTGTACGTCCCCACCTACGTGATTCTGGACAAGACCATCTGGAACGTCGTGGGGCAAGGCCATGGCCCGGTGATTCTGGCGCTCATGCTCTGGCTCATCTGGCAGCGGTGGCCCAAATTCGTGGCCTTGAGCAGCCCGCCCGCCAACGTAGCCGGCGGATTGACCCTTACTGTGGGCCTGCTGCTGTACATCCTGGGCCATTCGCAAGACATCCTGTTCATTGACGTCGGTTCCCAGCTGCTGGTTCTGGCCGGGTTGTTTCTGCTGTACCGGGGCTGGGCGGGCCTGCGGATCATGTGGTTCCCGCTGTTTTTCATCATTTTCATGATTCCGGTGCCTGGCTCGGTGGTTGACCAAGTCACGGCGCCATTGAAACAAGCCGTGTCCTACACCGCCGAGCACGTCTTGTACTGGGCAGGCTACCCCATCGGACGCTCGGGCGTGGTTCTTACCATCGGCCCCTACCAATTGCTGGTGGCCGACGCCTGCGCCGGGCTAAACTCAATTTTTGCCCTTGAAGCGATTGGTGTTTTCTACATGAGCGTGGCCCAACACACCAATCAACTTCGCAACGGTTTGCTGGCCGTGTTGATTTTGCCCATCTCTTTTGCGTCAAACGTGATCCGAGTGGTGGCGCTAGTTTTGGTCACTTATTATTTTGGCGACGCCGTCGGACAGGGTTTTGTTCACGATTTTGCAGGTATTGTGTTGTTCATGGTGGCGACCCTGCTCACCATCGGCACGGATTCAATACTAGGCCTCTTCATCACTGAGCCAAAACAAAAATCATGAGCTTCAATCAGTTTATTTCCATACTCAAAGCCAGATGGATCATTCTGGTCACCATCCTGGTGGCCACCGTGTCCTTGGCGATTGCGCTCAGTTTGCTGCTGCCCAAAAAATACACCGCCAGCGGGGTCGTCCTGATCGACTTCCGTGCCTCAGACCCCATCAGTGGCATGGCGATGCAGAATGCCCTGCTGCCCGGGTATGTCGCCACCCAGATTGACGTGCTCCAGAGCGAACGGGTCTCGCAGAAAGTCATCGAGTCACTCAAGCTGGCCGAAAACTCCGACCTGCGTCAGCAGTGGATGGACGACACCCAAGGCCAAGGGTCTTTCCAATCCTGGCTCTCCGACATCCTGCAAAAGAATCTGGACGTTTCCCCCGGCAAAGAATCCAGCATCATCAGTATTTCATACACCGCCGTGGACCCCTCATTTGCGTCGGCCATGGCCAATGCTTATATTCGGGCCTATATCCAGACCAGTCTGGACATGCGCATCGAACCCGCCCGGCAATTCTCCAAGATGTTTGACGAGCAGATCAAGCAAGCCCGCCAACAGTTGGAAGAAGCCCAAACCCGGCTGTCCGAATATCAACGCAGCAAAGGCATTCTGGCCACCGATGAACGACTGGACGTCGAAACCGCCAGGCTCGGCGAGTTGTCCGCCCAATTGGTCGCCATGCAATCCCAAACTGCCGATGCGCAAAGCCGCAATGCGCAATCTGGCGCGAACAGCCCCGAAGTACTGGGCAGTCCCGTGGTGGCCGGCCTCCGCGCCGACATGTCACGCCAACAGGCTCGCCTGAAAGAACTCAACGCCAAGTTTGGTCCGGCCCACCCCCAGGTTCTGGAACTGCAGGCCAACATCAGCGAGCTGCAAGTCAAGCTTGAGTCGGAAACCCGCGCGGCCCGGGCCAGCATGGGCATTTCCAGCAACGTCAATATGCAACGCGAGCGCCAGTTTCGCACCACCCTGGAAGCCCAGCGTGAAAAGCTGATGACCCTCAAAAAGCAACGCGACGATGCCGCCGTCCTGCAGCGGGACGTTGAAAATGCCCAGCGCTCTTACGACGCAATGCAAGGCCGGCTGGCCCAAACCAACCTGGAAAGCAACACCAACCAGACCAACGTCTCGTTGCTGAAAATGGCCACCCCGCCCGCCAAGGCATCGTCACCCCGCTTGATCTTGAACACCATCGTGTCAGTCATCCTGGGCACCTTGCTCGGCATTGGGGCGGCCATCATCCGAGAACTCATGAACCGCAAACTTCGGCTGGAAGAGGACGTCACAGAGACCTTGGGCGCCCCATTGTTAGGCTCGATGCCCGCCGTCTCAGAGGCCAAGCGAGGCCGCAAATTGCCAGTGGGGTCTTCTCCACGCCTGGGCACCCAACGCGGTTTGCCTGAATTGTCCGCGCCCGGACAATCCTCCTGACCTCACCGAAACTTCAGCATGACCGACTTCCAA
Source organism: uncultured Aquabacterium sp. (assembly GCA_964554655.1). GTDB lineage: Bacteria > Pseudomonadota > Gammaproteobacteria > Burkholderiales > Burkholderiaceae_C > Aquabacterium. Next base: position 7,996 of record CAZKPN010000037.1, read on the forward strand.
ACATCCGGTAGTGGCGACAAATCCATTGGCGACATCATCGCCGAGGCCAATAATTTGTCAGCAAGCCAGGTCTCTCAAATCCTGGCGCATCAGCAAAAAACCGGCCTCAAATTTGGCGAGGCCGCCGTGGCCCTGGGCTTCATCAAGCGCGAAGACGTGCTGTGGGCCCTGTCGCAACAGTTTCATTACCCCTATCAGGCCGAAGGCGGCACCGCCGTCTGCGCCGAACTGGTGGTGGCCACCAAGCCGTTTGATGCCGCCTCAGAGTTCTTCCGCGATGTGCGCAGCCAGTTGATCAGCAACCTGTTCGCGGACCAGGATCCTCGCAAGGCCCTGGCCATCTGCAGCCCCAATGTCGGGGATGGCAAATCCTTCTTCGCGGCCAACCTGGCCGTGGCCTTCAGTCAACTGGGCGGCCGCACCTTGCTGGTAGACGCCGACATGCGCACACCCCGCCTGCACGAGATCTTTGGCATCGAGAACCCCAAGACGGGCCTGAGCGGCATCCTGTCCGGCCGCAACGAAACCAATGTCATCCGTCCAATTGACGCACTGCCCAGCCTGTTCCTGCTGCCAGTGGGCGTGGTCCCCCCCAACCCCCTTGAGTTGATCCAACGCCCAGTGTTCGACCTCCTGCTCAATGAATTGGTCAGCAAGTTTGACTATGTGCTGGTCGACACACCTGCCTTCAGCCATGGCGCTGATGCACGGGTGGTGGCTGCCAAATGCGGGGCATCGGTCGCCCTTGGTCGCAAGGGCCAGACCGCGGTCCCGGCCATGAAGCAATTGGTCGCCACGCTGAGCAAACGCGGACAAGACTTCGGTGGGGTCATCCTCAACGAGTTCAACGCCTGAGTAAACAAAGCAAGGCTGAAACGTCATGAAATCGTCGTCATCCACGCTCGTGCGCAGCGTCATCGTCTCGGTCATTTTGGGGGCCTCTGCGGTCCTGGCCATGGTGGCCACCCCCACCGTGCACGAAATCCAAAATGCGGCCGACCTGGAAAGCTCAGTGCCGCGCCAGATCGGCCCCTGGCGCGAGCTGCCCAACCCCCGGGTGCAAGTGTCCTTGAGCACCGGCGAGACCACCTACGACCAGCCCTATGACCAAAGCGTCATGCGCACCTATGTGGATGACACCGGCCACATGATCCAGGTGGCCCTGGCCTGGGGCAAACGCCAGCGCCAGGAGGTCAAGATCCACCGCCCCGAGCTGTGCTACCCCGCGCAAGGTTTCGCGGTGGAATCCCTGACCGACGTCACCTTCCCATTGACCACGCCCGATGGCCACCCGGTCACCGGCAAGCGGCTGATGGCCAAAGACCGCAACGGCAACCTGGAGGCCGTCAGCTACTGGATCCGCCTGGGCGGCACCTACAGCGGCAACGCCTGGGAAACCCGCCTGCACATCCTCAAGGAAGGCCTGGCAGGGCGCATCACCGATGGGGTGCTGGTGCGGGTGTCCCAACGCGTGGTCCCCGGCACCAACCTCGATGATTTGTTCCAACGGCAAGAGAAATTTGCCGCTGCCATGGTCAGCGCCTCGCCCGCTGAAACACGCCCATTGCTGGTTCGCTGAAATGGCCTGTGCGTGAACCAGCGGTTAGCGTTTTTCAAAAACAATGTATTACCGCTGATCCTGGGTCAGTTGGGCGTGGCCGCCGTGCAGGGGTTTCAACTGCTGGTGGTGGCACGCACCCTGGGGCCCCATGAGTTTGGCAAGGTGGCCGGCATCCTGGCCATCACGGCAGCGCTGCTGCCCTTCTCCGGGCTGGGCACGGCCAACATGATGGTGATGCAGCTGGCACGTGGCGAGCAAGCCATCGCCCGGCTGTATGGCAACTCGCTCACAGCAGGCTTGATGTCCGGCTCCGTGCTCACTGCCCTCGTGCTGGGCGGGTTCTACATCTGGGACGATGACCCCAGCTTTCTGCTGATCGCCTTCTTGTTCTGCATCTCCGAGTTGGTCTTCACCAAAGCGGTCGATATTTCGCAGCACGTGTTCTTTGGGCTGGACCGCCACGCGGTAGCCAGCAAGTTCCTGGTCGTGCAAAGCAGCTTGCGGTTTGTGGGCGCCTTGGTGCTGATGCAACTCGATCTGCAAACCGCCCGCGACTGGGCCCTGGCGCACATCGCCGGAGGCGGGCTAGCCGCCCTGCTCATCATGAGCTACACCCTCAAGACCACCAAAGGCATGAGCGTTGACTTCCCCAAGATGCGCACCGACATCAAGCAGGGCGTGTTCTTTTCGATGGGGTTTGCCGCGCGCGGCGTCTACATCGACATCGACAAAGCCATCTTGCCGCGCTTCGAAACCATGAGCGTTAATGGCGCGTACACGGCCGCCTTCAGGCTGGTCTACATGGCCACCACCCCTTTGACCGCAGGCTTGCTGGCCTTGCAGGCCAAGATGTACCGGGCCGGCGGCACCCACGGCCTTTCAGAAACAGCGCGCATTGCCAGGCGCGCCATGATGGTGGGCGTCCTGTACGGCTCGGTCGTGGGCATTATGATTTATGCCTTGGCACCGCTGCTACCGCTGGTCATCGGCCCGAAGTACGCCTTGTCCGTTGACATCATGCGCGCTCTGGCCTTTTTGCCCATTCCTCTGTTCATGCAAAGCGCCATGTCTGATGCCCTGGCCGCTGCCAACCATCAGCGGGCCAGGAGCATGGTGCAGATCTTTGCGGCGGTGCTGGCAGTGCTGCTGAATTTTGTGCTGATTCAGCACTACTCGTGGATGGGCGCCGTCATATCGGCCTATGCCTGCCAATGCTTCCTGGCCTTGAGCATGGCGGCCATTGTTCACCAGAAAACTCGATAGACCCTCGGATCAAGAAAGAAGCAAATGCGGAAAATCGTCGTATTCGACCCCAGCCAGGTCACCGACAACCTGGGCGACTTCATCATCATGGATGCGGTCAACTCCGCCCTGTACGAGATCTTTCCGGACGACTACCTGCTGCACGTGCCCACGCACGATTGCCCCGGCAAAGGCGGACTGGAGCAGATCGCCAAAAGCCCCCTCTCGTTCGTGGGCGGCACCAACATGCTGACCAGCCACTGGCTCTGGTACCGCCAGTGGAAGCTGCGCCTGCAAGACGTTTTCAAGGTCAAGAATGCCGTGCTGTGCGGCGTGGGCTGGCACAAATACCAATCGGTGCCTGACTTTGCCACCGCCTTCATCCTGCGCTCCATGCTGTCCAAAAAGCACCTGCACTCGGTGCGCGATCGCTACACCGAGAAGCACCTGCACGCCATCGGCATCAAGAACGTGGTCTACACCGGCTGCCCCACCATGTGGAGCCTGACGCCCGAGCACTGCAGCAAGCTGCCCACGCACAAGGCCAAGATCGCCGTCATGACGGTGACCGAGTACCTCAAGAACATCGAAGTCGACCGCCAGTGGATGGACACCGTGCTCAAGAACTACGAGCAGGTGTACTTCTGGTCGCAAATGTTTGAAGACCTGGAATACGCCAAATCGCAGGTGGGCGACAAAGTCAAGGTGATCGCGCCCACGCTGGCCGCCTTCAATGATTTCTTGGCCACCACCGATTGCGACTACGTGGGCAACCGCCTGCACGGCGGCATCCGGGCCCTGCAGCATGGCCGCCGCACCCTGATCCTGGAGGTGGACAACCGCGCCGCCGAGATCGGACGCGACACCGGCCTGCAAACCCTGCCCCGCGCCGACATCGCCGGCATTGAGCAATGGATCAACAACCCCAAGCCCGTGTCCATCAAGATGCCGTTCGAGCAAATCAACCAGTGGAAACGACAGTTCGCTTGAACATCCTTTACACCAACACCTCCTACCACCCGCACGTGGGTGGCGGGGCCGAGGTCATGTTGCGGGCCATGGCCGAAGGCATGGCCGCGCGCGGGCATCGGGTGTCGGCGCTCGTCTCGGCCGATGCCGATGCGCGTGACAACGTCAACGGCATCGAGGTGCACCGGCTCAAGCAGCGCAATGTGTACTGGAGCTTCCCCAAAGAAGCCCGGCCCACCTGGAAGCGCATGCTCTGGCATGGCATTGACAGCAACAACCTGTTCATGGCCCGGCCCATCCGCGAAGTGATGCAGCAGGTCAAGCCCGACGTGGTGGTCTCCAACAACCTGTCGGGCCTGTCGGTGGCGGTGTGGCAGCAGGCCCAGCGCCTGGGGATCCCCATCGTGCATGTGATGCACGACTACTACCTGATCTGCCCCAGCGTCACCATGTACAAGAACGGGCGCATTTGCGAGCAGGCCTGCGGCACTTGCCAAATTTTCAGGCGGCCGCATGCGGCCTTGTCCGACAAGGTCTCGGCGGTGCTGTCGGTCAGCCAATCCATTTTGAACACGCACCTGGCGGCAGGCATTTTCAAGAACACGCCCATCAAACGGGTGATCTACAACGCCCGCGACCTGCCAGAACCCCCGCCCCGCGCCCCACTGACTAGCCAGCAACGGCCCGTGGTGTTTGGCTTCATTGGGGCGCTGACCGAGGTCAAGGGCATCCAGCCCCTGATTGAAGCCTTTGCACTGGCAGCACAAGAGGCGCCCGGTATCACCCTGCTGGTGGCCGGCACCGGAGAGCCCGGCTATGAATCCCAGCTCAAGGCTCTGGCACCACCCAATGTGGTGAAGTTTTTGGGCAAAGCCGATGCCATGGCTTTTTTTCAGCAAATTGATGTGTGCATTGCGCCCTCGCAATGGAACGACCCCCTGCCGGGCGTGGTGTACGAATCCATCAGCCAGGGCGTGCCGGTGATTGGCGCCCGGCGTGGCGGCATTCCCGAAATGGTTCAGGACGGCGTCAATGGCGTGCTGTTCGACCCCGACACGCCCGGTGCCTTGAAGGCCGCCATTGTGAACGCGGCCCGCCACCCCGAAATCATTTCACAGATGCACACCAGAGCGCGGGCCTCGGTGGCTCGTTTCGTGGATTTTTCAGCGATGCTGCGCGAGCACGAATCGCTGTTCAAGGAGGCATGCCATGTCTAGCGCCATCCCACATGCTGCGCCGTTTACTGCGCCAATCTCCGAAAAAAATACGAAAGAAGTACCCAGCCAGCTCGATAAGTACATCTTTTGGGGGCTGTTGATTTATTTGACCACTGTGGCATTCGAAGGGCCAGTGCGCTTTGTTTTGTCGCAACTCAAGATCGCCACGCTTTTATATGCGCGAGATCTGATACCCGCATCCGTCATATTCGCCAGCCTCGTACTCAAACGCCCGAATTTCGGACACCAAAAAGTACAGTTGCAATTGATTATTTATTTACTCATCACTACGCTGTTTGCAACCGTCCTTTTGAGTAATGGATTTTTCTCCGGATTGTTCGCGATTAAACTATTTTCGACATTCCTGCTTGGGCTGGCTGGCTACACTGCAATAATTGCCTACCCACAGCGTTTCAAATATGCAACTATTATTCTATTTTGCATCACCCTCGTCGGTGTTTTGATTAATAAATTTTACGTCTACCCGTGGGAAGGGGGCTCGTTTGAAAGCGCATTTGGCACGACTGACATGAGCCGCGTTTGGTGGGTCGCTGGTGGCGAACGCCGCTTGGCAGGATTTACGCGGGCCTCACCCGTAGCAGCTGGGATTATCGCGATCACCGGCGCAGCCATGATGGTTAGCATTCGGAACTACTGGACGCGTATTATCATTATCGTTGCAGGCATCACTGGTATTTACTTAACTACCAGCAAGGGCTTAATCCTTTCTTATTTGGCGGTATCGGCCATTGCTGCCCTTCCGATGCAGTCGACAGTCAGGACCGTAGCAGCCAAATCTTTTGCAACACTCTTCTTCGTCCTTGGCCTTTTTGCGCCTTTAGTATCTTGGATTTTCAATCCTGGGTTTTCTTTTTTACGCTCAAGCCCACGCCTCGTCTCGTCCTTTGCTGACCGAATGAGCAACTCTTGGCCTGAAACTGTAGATGGATTCACTCACTGGTACAACTGGATAGTCGGACAGGGCCTGGGATCAGTTGGCCTCCCCGCTTATTTTTCGGGAAAAATGCGGCATATCCCAGCAGTCGACAATTTGCACCTATTCCTCATGGGCAACTTCGGCCTCATCGGAACAATGATATTTGCTTTCTTTTTCGCGAGGTTGTTCACATATGCCAACAACCAACGAAGCATCTCCAACTCGGCATTCGCGGTAGCTCTGATTGGACTGGGCTACGGCACTGTTTCCAATATTGCGGATGACTCATTTTCGCCCATTATCTTGGGCTTGGCATGGGGCCTGCTGTCTCAACCAAAATCGGCCCATGCCACCCCGGATTAATCGGCCAAATACAGCTTGCCCATGCGCATTTACTTTTTAATCTCACCAAACATCAGTTCGATCTCCTAAGACATGAGCAGTAAAGCACAGCATTGGGGATCTATTCAAATCATGCGAGGGCTTGCGGCTGCGGTGGTGGTGGCGCACCATATCCCGCATTATTTGCACGATCGCGCGCGAGGCCGATCACTCGACTTTGAGTTTGGCGCTATTGGTGTAGACATCTTCTTCATCATCAGCGGTTTTGTGATGTACAACGCCACAATATCGCCATCCTACGGCGCGGCAGGCTTTCTTGTGAGACGGCTTGCCAGAATCCTCCCCATGTACTGGCTGCTAACCACCATCCTGGCCGTGGCCATTTGGACGCTACCCGCCGCCTTTTCCATCTCCGTCCCTGTTGAGAATTGGGCAAAGTCCTTGCTATTTATTCCGATTTACGATGAGCGGGGATACATAAGGCCTGTTTTAAGTCAAGGCTGGACACTACATTTTGAAATGCTCTTTTACATGCTTGTCGCCGCCGCGATGCTCCTTGTCAAATCAAAGCCGACGCAAATTGCCGCCACGGTTTTAGCGGTTGTAAGCACAACCATCTACGCCTTGCATGTTCCTTTGCATGGCAGTGCGTGGCAACTTGTGGCGCCACTTTCTCTTGAGTTTTCAGCAGGTGTTTTTTTGGCATATATATTTCATCACCATGCCCCAAAAATTCAAAATAACCTACTAGCCGTTTTTTTGGCTTTCATTTTATGGTGCGGCGCCATTTATCTTGGAAAATTCGGACGCTCCGCAGACATGGGCTTTGATCGAGCCTTAACCTGGGGAATCTCTGCATTTATATTTGTTTTTGGCGCACTTCTTTTGGAAAAAAGCATTAACTTCAAATCCATTTATGCTCGCTGGTTTACTTTACTTGGAGAAGCCTCTTACTCTTTGTATTTGGTTCACGGAATCACATTTTCAATAACTTGGAAAGTCTCCCCCTCATTCGTTAAAGACGAACCAATTACTGCAGCCATCGCATTATTCGTTGTCGCAATATGCATAGCCATTCCTTTGCACAAAATAATTGAACTGCGACTCAATGAAATGACCCTTAAATTGGGGAAAAAGCTTACCGAAGCTTGAAACAAACTCTCACACAACAGTCAATTTACGTCACGCGTCAGTCAGCAATCCGTGCGCCCAGTGCTGACTTCAGAGGGTGAACACTCAGACAGAATGAGATCATTTTGATAAGACCCCCTTATCCAGGGGGGCCATTAGCAGCAATCTTTGGAAACTACGTACAGACCAATTGCTCGCCAACGATTAGCATCAACAGCCGCTTTATGCCGAGCTGTAACGCTCTGTATCCCCTTCTAAGAGCGTGCGAAGTTTCATAGCCTGCAATGGGCTTCGCAAACTAAGCTTGCTACACATTGGTTAACGAGTTCGACGTTGTCGCAGAGCACATGAAGACGCAATTGCAGAGAAATATTGTAAGTAAATATTGTTTGGTCGCAATAGCGTGTAGTGCCGCCATTGCCCTTACAGGGTGCGGCGGCGGCGGCGGATCAACCCCTCCAAGCAGCACTGGCGGTTCTGGGGGCGGGGCTGTGCCTGAAGCAGTGCCAACAACGCCAACCACCACGCCTCCGACAACAACCGCACCAACCACTCCGACGGTTCCTACAGCACCTGTCGTGGCTATTCCTCCTCCGGTGCTCGACCCAGATGCCGTGGACACTAGTCCATCATGGACCCCCGCCGTGTCCGCCATGATTGCAACGTTTGATGCCGACACAGACAAGGTAGCAAACTGGGTTTTTTATCCAGGCTCCGAGTTTCCTGGGGCCAACGGCAGTCTGGCCGAAACGACGGGCACAGGTTCAACGAAGGGCGCAGCCCTGCACTACGACTTGGGCTGCGGCACTCCAACATTCCGTCCCAGCAATGATGCATGTGGTAGGTATGTTGCCGCCAATTTCCGCCTGCCTGTTGCATTGCCCATCGGCGCGAACGATGTGCCAACCATTTCCGTGGATTTGCGAAACATGCAAGGCGTGGCAGCCCCCAGCTTGCGTGTGACCGACATCAGCGGGCAAACTCTTCAGTTTCCAATGCCGATCAGGAGCATTGAGCAATCCGCAAGCACCGGTTGGCGTTCGGTACAGATTCCCGTGGGTCGAAGCACCATTTTCTGGGGCGGCGACAACAATGGCATTTTTCGCGGGCCGCTGAAGTCCGTGTCAGTCATGGCCAGCAGCACGCTCATTGCCACGCCTCCGGGCTCAGTTGAGATTGACAACGTTGCCCTGTTGAAAACGCCTGACAGCACGTTCGAATTGAAGTCGAACGCCCCGTTGTCAAATATTGCGTTCCCCAGCACCTATGTCGGCCGTCTTGGCGCCGGTGTTCGGACAGAGGTCGGCTTGGATAAGCTCAAGGCCGTCGGTATCACTGTGGTCCGCAAGGACTTGCGTTGGGACGGCGTGGAAAGCAAAGGGGTTTTCAACTTTGGGCGTTACGACCTCTTGACCAGCGAGCTGGCAAAGCGTGACATGTCCATCCTGTGGATCCTGGACTACGGCCATCCTGACCATGGTGGGGATGCGCCTCGCAGCGAAGCAGATCAGAGTGCTTATGCCGAGTTCGCAAAGCAAGCAGCTTTGCGCTACAAGTCTCACAAGGTAACCGGGTACGAAATCTGGAATGAGCCCAACATGCACTTGCGTTGGAACAATCCTGATCCGGTCTCGTACGCCAACCTCTTGAACAAGTCCGCACGTGCCATCCATCTGGTCAGCCCCACCGCCAAGGTTGTTTCCGGAGGTATTGCGACCACTGATACGGCATATTTGTTAGGCATGCTCAATACAGGCAAGCTAGGGGGAGTTGATGCTATTTCGTTCCATCCCTATCGCAAAACCGCACCTGAGACCTATGCAGCGGAGGTAACTCCCTTGCAACAGATGATCACCAACAAGGGGCTGTCCGGCGTCATCTGGGACACAGAATGGGGTTATTCGTCATTTGAGGATATTGACGCCGCGGTCTACGGAAACGGTCGTGATCCTAGAGCTTGGCGTCGGCAAGGTATTCTGGTGCTGCGCAAAGTCTTGACGCAATTGGCGCTGAACACCCCAGTGACTATCATCTTTGATCTGTTTGACGCGGGCAACAACGCATTTGACCGTGAACATAACTTCGGTTTGCTGGCCAATGATGGCTCCGACAAGCCTGGTATGGTTGCAATGCGCAACTTGTACAGCGCACAAAACGGCCGGGTGTTCAAGGGGTTCCTGCCCGATGTGCCACCAGGTCTGCATGTGCTGCGCTGGGATGGCACAAATGACCGTGCTTTCGCTCTGTGGACTGAGACCAATGACCGCAAGATCACGGTGCAATTGCCCTCAACCATCAAGACAGTGACTCGCTGGGACGGCACAACTGTACAACCGACAGTGAACGGATCGACACGCTCGGTGGTAATCAAAGAGGCTGATGGCCCTCTGTTCGTTACGATGACCAAATAGCAATACAGTCTTGCATTGGTCAGAAGGCCCTGCGACAGAAGTATGTCGCAGGGCTTTTTTCATTAAGTTGAATTTGTTAAAAGAGGAAACAGCACTCCCTCAAATGCAGGGGCCGCGCCTACCAACCGGCGATGAAGGCCGCTTAAGTAGTAGGATGAGCTTTTAGGGTCCTGACATGATTTGCAGTACGCAAAATCAGAAAAACCATGCTCAATAATGGAACTACCGTGCAGTTTTCCTCCCAACCAGCCTCTCGCTTGATTTACTCGGCATATCTGTCGGCAGCCACACTAGTCTTGGTTTTTCTCTTCAAGTATCCGCCATTGGCCGATTATGTTGAGTGGATTTATCAATCATTTATTTTCACCGAGTTGTTGCATGGGGGCAATGGCTCCGATCTTTTCTACATTCGAAGCTATCCAGTCCCGTATGTAATTTCACAAGTACTGATGGCGGGATTGAACCCATTCATGCCTCCGTTGTGGGCAGGCAAAATTACACTTTTGATATACCTAGCTCTAGCAGGATGGCTATCCAAGAAATTCATTGAACGACATCAGCTAGATCCGATACTGGCTTACCCTCTTCTTCTTTCTTGTATTATTTTCAACTCTAGCTTTTGGAGTGGCTACAGCAACTATCAATTCGGTCTTTTGGTATTGATGGCGTATTTAAGCCTTAGCGAGGCCTGGCAGCAAAAAATTTGGGTGAATGCTGCCTTTGGTTTATTGGCATTTTCAAGTCACGGCTTTTGCTTGCTGACTTTTGGAGTGATTGCAGGCTTAAGAGCGCTAATGCAAGGCTGGCGTGCAGTTTTTTCATTCTCACTGGCGTGCATACCAGCATTTGTTTTGACCATGTGGTACATGGCTGTACACAACAATGACACCATGCAGTCGATGGAAGCAGCAGCCCCTTACATGTCTGCCAAGTTCTGGGCCTATAAAATATACACGCTCACAAAAGCTGGCCCTTATCAGAACTTCATGCTGGGATCACTCAGCGACGTTGATCGGCTGCCGATTTATTACTATTTTGGAGTTGCCACCAACATCGCCATAGGCGTACTTCTAGTATTTTTGCACTTTCGGGTATTTAAACAATTCTCTAATCCGAGAACACGTTACCTGTCACTGGCCATAAGTTTTTTAGGCTTAACATATCTACTTGCCCCATCCCTTGCATTGCAAGTCGTCAACCCAGGCGAAAGAATTCTATACCCTGAGTTGCTTTGCGTATTTGCAGTAGCTTTGGGGAAATCAAAAGAAAACACCATTCTTTATCGGAACAAGAATGTGATTGCTGGAACGATTTATTTTTTCCTCATCGCAACCCTAACCTGCCTCATCATTGCAACAGCACGCCAAGGTTATCAGCGAGTTCCCCCCGAGACATTTTTAAGCTCACAAAAAAACTACCTTAAAATTCTATATTGGCATAGGCCTTATCAATTTCAGAGTCGATCTGACTACCTTGAACAAGCTGCGCAAACTGGTGCACCACTCAAGCTGCCCATAACTTTCCCAACAAGTTTGGTCGCAAACAAACTTCACGAATAGTTGATTAAGTCAGTGAGAAAAATCAATCGCTAAGGCTGCCTCAGGAATATCAGTCGCGCTCAATTTCAAGGCGCACCGCAACCTGCCCAGGCAGTAATTTCTTCCTGCGTCAACAGATTCCGACGTGTGATTTCCAAAGCTTCATCTTTGGTCAGCTTGCCTCCAGCAAAAGCCGTTGCCAAAAGCAGAGTGACTTTAGGGGTGCTGAGGTCCCGCATCAAACCAAAGCGGTTTTCGGGTGGTTTCTTGCTAGGCTCATCAACCAACTCGTACAGATAAATGGATTCAACCCGCACTGCTTTCTGCTTGACAATTGCCTTCATGTGATTAGCAAAGCTTCTATAGCAGGATTCAGTTCTCGGTTTATCCGGCTGATTCTCAAATTCAGGGTGATAAGTTTCACCGCAATTAAATTCATTGATCACAATGGGTTTATTAAACTGTGCCAGTTGCTTCAAAGGACCGCCAGGACCAAACCAAGGATCCATGTCCAAAGTCTTGTGCTTTTCGTGGGGGTAGATGTGATAACCGGCCACATCAAACTTCACACCTTGATCTAGCATGAACTTATAAAACCCGAAATTACGACTCACGGTCCCGAGCACACTGCGCAAAGGCCGCCCTGTGCGCTTACGCTCATCAATGATGGCTCTGGATATTCCCCGCAAGTTGGCGGCCTGCATCCTGCCGCATGGCGAATCAAAATCAGATGCATTTCCTCCGCTAGTTCCCGGAACTAACAACCCGGGGTAAAGTGGGACCTCATTGAGCAACTCAAAATCCTGAATCAAATCTTGAGTTTGAGATATCGCAAACTTAGCATCGTTGTAGCTTTCTTTCTCAACCTCAGCAAGATCGGCTCCGCAAAGCTTATTTTTTGGGTAATCACGTGCGTAGGCATTAAAAATAATGGCCTCAGCCTTGATATTGTGGCGGCTCATGTTGGTGATCGAGTTGCGTAGGCGCTTGATATATGCCGCATCATGCCCCCACAAACCGACTCGAACGCGAGTGAAGCCTCTTGGAGCAATAATGTCAGGCACCTTGTCCCACTGCTCGGGAGGAAGGTGAAAATTAACCCCCCATTGGATTCGATTGGCGGGGCAAACTGGCGCGGCCTGTGCCAGCCCTGTTTGTGCAGAGCCCATCGCCAGCACCACAGCAACGCATGTTTCCTTGATCAACTTCATTTAGATCTGCCCCAGGTGATGTCGTCAGTAACCGAAATCGGCCACCGATTGCCTGACCAAGGCGGCCATCTGGTTTCTGAAGTTCTCGGTTGAGAACGATTCAGCATTGGTGCGGCACGCATCCGCCGAGAACTCGCCAGCATGGCGTTCAAACAGCTGAACAGCCTCTGCGATGGCCTGAGGGGTTTGCTCGTGAAAGAATATCCCCGTGGGCGCACTGCTCACCCCGAGGCCGCGCACGGTCTCCAGCGCCCCACCACGGCCGTAAGCGATGACGGGGGTGCCGCAGGCCTGGGCCTCCACGGGGGTGATGCCAAAATCTTCTTCAGCCGCAAAAACAAAGGCTTTGGCCGTTTGCATGAGTTGCTTGAGGGTGGCAAAGGGCTGGTGCCCCATCACCTCAACATTGGGGCCGGCAAGGGCCTTGATGCGATCCAGCTCCGGCCCATCACCCACCACCACGAGCCGCTTGCCGGGCATGAGTGCAAACGCTTCGACAATGGCGGGAATCATCTTGTAAGGCACCAGCCGGGAGGCTGTGACGTAGAAGTCTTCCTTGTCACGGCACAGCGTGAATCCTGCAGTGTCCACAGGCGGGTAGATGACCTGGGCTTCACAGCCATACGCTTTTTTGATGCGCCGCTTGATGAAGCGGGAGTTGGCCACCATCACATCCACGCCGCAGGCGGTGCGGTGATCCCACATGCGGATGTAGTGCAGCAGTGAGCGGGCCATGAAGGATTTGAAGCCCTTCTCCAGCTTGCTTTCGCGCAAATACTGGTGCTGCAGATCCCAGGCGTAGCGCACGGGCGAGTGCACGTAGCTCACATGCAACTGGTTGCCCGAGGTGAGCACACCCTTGGCCACGGCGTAGCTGGATGAAACGATGAGGTCGTAGCCCGACAGGTCAAGCTGCTCAATGGCCAGGGGCATCAAGGCCAGGTAACTGCGGTATTTGGTGCGCGCAAAGGGCAGCTTCTGCACGAAGCTGGTGGTCACGGGGCGCCCCTTCAAAAAGGCCCGTTGGTCGTCTGGCAGGAAATCAACCAGCGTGAACACATCCGCGTCGGGCCAGATGTTGATGAGCTGCTCCAGCACCTTTTCTGCACCCGCGTACACCACCAGCCAGTCGTGCACCACCGCTACCTTGAGTTTGCGGTTGGCCAAAGGATTGATGACGGGAGGGAAGGAAGCAGCTTCGCGCACAGCAACTTGAATACTCATGGGTGCGTAGGTACCTGTTGTGGCAACGCCTGGAGCAATGAACGTGCAGCCCGAGGCCAAGTCCACAGCTGACTGCGCTGTTGGGCTAACACTTTAAGCTCAACTCGGGCCGACTCGCTGCCCATGACTCTGTTAAGTGCATCCAAAAATGACGATGTGTTACGGGGGTCAAAATAAACCGCCGCCGGCCCGCAAACCTCAGGGATGGAGGCGGCATTGGAGGCCACGACAGGGCAGCCCCGGGCCATGGCCTCCAGGGGGGGGATGCCAAACCCTTCGTAGAGCGATGGAAACACAAAGCAGGCGGCGTGCATGTAAAGGCTGGCCAACTCTGCATCAGAGACGTAGCCCACATGCTTGACGAAGGGGGGCAAAGCCGCCCCTTTGGCGGCAAAGACGGCAGGGTTGGTGCCGCCGGCCACCACCACGTCGAAACCAGGATCGCCCAGTTGGGCCAGGGCCCGGGCCACGAAGGCGAAGTTTTTATTGGCCTGGGCGCTGCTGACGGCGAGCACGAAGGGGCGCTTGCGCAGGTCGGCCTTGGTCAGGATGCCGTCGTCGGGCGTCACGCGAAGCACGTGCTCGCCGCCCTCGGGCAGCACCGCGATCGATTCGGCCGCGATGTGGAGGTGCCGGGCCAGTTCTTGCCTGGAGAACTCGGACACGGTAAGGATGCGCGCACCACGCCACGCCAGCATGCGGTGCATGCATTTGTAGACCAGGCGAAAGGCCGTGCCGTAGGCCTGCGGCACGGAAAACACGGCGGCGTCGTGGATGACCACGGCTTGGTGGCGTTTGCAAACGGGCCCGGTGTTGCACAGGTTGACGAGCAGGCGCTTGCCGGCAAACCAGGGCAGCTCGATCTGCTCCCAGGCATAGCCCTGAAAGCGCCCCACCTGGATGAGTTGGATGTGCTTGAACGAGACCTGGGTTTGCGTGCCCCTGGGAACCGCCAGGAACAGGGGGCCCAGCTGGATTTCTCCAGATGAGATCAGGCCATCCAGTGCCCGCAATGTTTCGATGGCAAAGCGCTCAACCCCCGTGACCGGGCGCTGGAGAAAACGGCCATTGAAAATGATGGGCGAGCCAAACGCCAACTTGAACCCCTTTTGTGTGCTTAGCCGGCTAGTGTAAGCAATGGGAGGGGTTCATGGGTCAGGCGTCTAGTCTGATCACCTTGCCAACGGAGGGAACACCCGCCGAATCGAACACAAAGAGGTAGTAGTAGCCCGGTGGGGCGATGTTTCTGCTGGCCGGCCCGGTGATCGACAACGTGCCGTCGGGCTTGCTGGTGTAGTTCAGGCCCATGAAGCGTTGGTCATACACCTGCGCGTGGGTGGATGAGCCCATCTGCACCAGGTTGACTTTGGAGATGCCCGTGCCCTGGACGTGAACTTCGAATGCCGCGCCCCACTTCACCACCGTTGGCGCCTGATCAATTTTGGGGCGCTCGGCGAACTGCCCCGAGCCATCGCGCTTGAACAGATAAGGTGGGTAGTACACCTCGGCATTCAGGTTGTTGCTGGCTTTGGAATAGCCCGCCCCGCCCGCGCCGGTGAGCACGGTGGCGTCCTGCATCAGCAAGGCGACCGAGTGGTACAGCCGGTCTTTGTGGGCCACACCCGCACTGTTCCAGCGCCCGGTTTGCGGATTCCAGATCTCGGCCAGGCGATTGGCCAGGATGTGCGAGCTGGAATCGTTGTTCTTCAAACCGCCACCGCTGACAAACACTTGCCCATCGGCCAGAACGGTGGCCGAGGCGTTGAACCGGATCGGCGTGTACCAGCCCGTGGTTTTCACCACTGGCTCTGCGCCGTTGAGGTCGATGTCGTTGGCCACACCCAGCATGCGCATGGACAGCACCTTGCCAGGCGCGTACATCAGGCTGGGCAAATAGGAATGGCCGCGGAACAACTTGGCCTTGAGCGGCACGATCTTGCCTGCACCCTCGATGTCGAGGTAAAAGGTGTTGCCCATGCGGGACACGTTGAAGATCTTGCCATTGGGGCTCAGCCACAGGCGTGGGTAGTTCCAGTTGGGCTCGCCATAGGCCTCGTTCTTCTCGGCCCCTGGCAGGGTGCGCCAGCCGGTGCGCGGGTTGTAGATTTCAGGGATTGGGGCGTAGTGGGTGGGGTCGAGCTTGCCACCCACGACCAGCACTTCGCCATTGGCCATGGTGGCCACGGTGGGATACCAACGCGGACGCTCCATGGTGCGCCCGGCGGACTTCAACACATTTTTGCTGAAATCAAAGTAGTTGATGTCGGCCGACGACCAGTTGCGCTGACCATTGACGGTGAGGTCTCCGCCCACAAGCAGCACCGCGCCATCGGCAGGCACCAGAATTTGGCCACTGCAGAAGATGTCGGTGCCGGTTTGGTTGGGCAAGGTCAGGTGGGATTCGGGGCCCAACCCTTTGCTGGGGTCCCAGATGTCGTAGATGGTCTGGCCGGTCTGCTGGCCTCTGGCATCGGTGCCATAGCTCATGACCCGACCGTCCGGCAAGGTGATGACTTGCAAGGGGATCAAGGGCCAATCGACCACGGGGCCGAACTTGCCGCGCACGTGGTACTGGTCGGGACTGACTTCACGCTGCCGCAGTTGCCACCAACTGACCGCACCCACCACCGCCACCGCCGTCAGGATCAAAACCCCCTTCAATGCAGCCTGCCACACACGCGCCATGTTACAAAAATCCAAAAAAATTACACCAAATTCACACTCACATCACATGGTGACTCAGGTTATGGCACTGCGTCTTTGCGATAAGTCACACGATGACCGTAAAACCCTCAATCAAGGGGGGAACAAATCCGCAAATGGAACGCTTTCAAAGCTTGAGCTTGACGAAAACGAACTCAGGGATGGTTTTGATGATCAACATGATGAGTTGCCAAAACCCCGGGGTGTAGACAATGCGGCGGCCTTTGTCGATGGCCTGACTGATGTCCTTGGCCACTTGCTCAGGCTTGGCCCACAGTGGGCCTTTGGGCAGGTGCGCGGTCATGGGCGTGTCCACAAACCCAGGCTTGACGGTGACCACATGGACGCCTTTTTTGGCCAGACGCTGGCGCAAACCGGAGGTGAAGGCCGACACCATGGCCTTGGCACTGCCATAGACGTAGTTGCTTTGGCGGCCCCGATCACCGGCCACGGATGAGATGACGGCGATGGCGCCGCGCCCTTGCTGCTCCAGCTGGTTGGCCACCAGGGTCAACAGGGCCACGACCGACAAGCCGTTGGTGCCGATTTCGGCCAGGGCGTAGGGCACGTCGTGCTGGGCACGGTCCTGGTCGGTGAGGGTGCCGTGGGCGATCAGCACGGTGTCGAGCCCGCCCAGCGTTTGGGTGGCCTCGGCCAGCAAAGCGGCGTGCTGGTCGTGCTGGTTGGCGTCGAAAACACGGGTGCCGACTTTGGTGGCGCCCCGGGTTTGCAGATCAGCCGCCAGGGATTGCAGTTGCTGCGCGTTGCGGGCCGCCAGGAATAGGTGGTCGCCCTGCTGGGCCCAGAGGCGAGCACAAGCTTCGGCCATGGCCGAGGTGGCCCCGACGATCAGGATCTTCTTCATGTGGACTCCATGACCCGGCGCCAGAAACCTGACGAGAAACGCGGATCAACAAATTGGGAAAACGCCGACCACTGAGGGTGGCCTGACTTGAAAATCTGGGCGCCCATGCGGCCGTCTTTGGCCGGGTACAAGCGGCCACCGGCGGCCTGCACGATGCCATCCAGCTGGGCAAACAGGCGGTGCAGGCGCTCGCCCTGGTTGGGGAAATCAAGCGCCAGGGTGGTGCCCGGCATGGGAAACGACAGCATGCCCCGCGATGGCGGCGTGCCAAATTGCTTGAGCACCGCCAGGAACGAGCCCATGCCGCTGTCCACGATGGTCTGCAACAGTTGCCGGGTGACAGGCAAGGCTTGCTGGGGCGGGACCACGCACTGGTACTGGTAGAAGCCTTTGGGGCCGTAGATGCGGTTCCACTCCAGCAGCGCGTCCAACGGGTAGAAGAAGGGGCGGTAGTGCTGCAGGGCCTGGACGCGATCGCCCTGCTGGCGGTTGAAGTAGGCCAGGTTGAAGGCCTTGAGCGACAGCGTGTTGATCAAGGACAGCGGCGGCGTGAAGGGCACGCGCCGGCTGCTTTCGTCAATGGCGCTGGGCAGCTTGGCAGCCAGGGCCGGGTTCATGACGGCTGGCGCGTGGTTGGCCCGGTTGAACAGGCCACGCCCCAGGCGCTTGCCGGCGAAGGCGCAGTCGATCCACGAAACGGTGTATTCGTAATCAGCCTCGGAGGCCTGGCTGAGTTCAAAGAACTCTTCAAGGCTGCGAAACCGGATGCTTTCGGTTTGCAGGTAGGGATTGGCGATGCGGCGCAGCTGGATTTGCGCCCAGGTGATCATGCCGGTCAGGCCCAGGCCACCCACGGTGGCGGCGAACCAATCGGCATCTTGTGTGGGTGAGCAAACGCGGCGGCTGCCATCCGAGCGCAGCAACTCCAACTGGGTGACATGGTTGCCAAACGAGCCGACCAGGTGGTGGTTTTTGCCATGCACATCGTTGGCAATGGCGCCACCCACGGTGACGAACTGGGTGCCAGGCGTGACCGGCAGGAACCAGCCCTGAGGCACGATCAGGCGCAGGATCTCTGACAGCAACACACCGGCTTCGCAGGTGATGAGGCCGGTGGCCTGGTCAAACGCGATGAAGCGGTCCAGCTGGCGGCCCAGCACCAGGGCGCCGCCGGGGTTCAGGTTGCTGTCACCGTAGCTGCGGCCATTGCCGTGGGGCAGCACCGTGGCCGCGTCATCGGCCGGCAAAGGCAGGCTGGCGTGGCGGCTGGGCATGCCCAGCACCTGCTGATCCGGACGAAAGACCCTGCCCCACGAGGTGAACGCCTGGGTTGCCATGCCTTGGGCCGTCACACGGCCAGCAACAGCACGGCGGCCGCTGCCGCGCCGGTGAGCAGGCTGATGCGGTCTTTCAGGGCAAAGACGAGGGGGTCATCGTGCATGTGACCCCGGTAGGTCTGCATCCAAACCCGGCTGACCCAGTACAGCATGATCGGGCACAGCATCCACACGATCTTGGGATGGCTGTACAGCACGGCGATGTCAGGCGAGTTGACGTACAAGGCCAGCACCAGGATGCTGATGTAGCCTGACGAGGCGCCCAGGCTTTGCAGCAAGGCGAGGTCTTCAACCTGGTAGCCGCGCCCGCTGGCCTTGAGCTGCCCTTGCTTGCGCATGGCATGCAACTCGGCATAGCGCTTGACGATGGCCAGGCTGAGGAAGATGAAGATGGCGAACAACAGCAACCAGAATGACAGCGGGATGTCAGTGGCCGCAGCGCCGGCCACGATGCGCACGGTGTACAGGCCAGCCAACGTCAGGACATCGATCATGACCAGGCGCTTGAGGCCAAAGGAATAGGCCAGCGTCACCAGGTAGTAAGCACCCAGCACGGCCAGGAACTTGAGCGGCAAGGTCAGCGCCAGCGCCAACGAGATCAACAACAGCGCAGGTGCCGCGACCAGGCCAAACAGCAGGCTGAGGGTACCGGCCGCGAAGGGGCGCTTGCATTTGCGGGGGTGCTGGCGGTCGGCCTCCAGGTCGAGCATGTCGTTGAGCAGGTAGACCGACGAGGCGCACAGGCTGAAGGCGGCGAACGCCACCAAGCCGGCCACCAGGGTGGGCGTGTCTTGCAAACGGTGCGCGGCCGCCAGGGGCACGAAGATGAGGGCATTCTTGGCCCATTGGTGAACGCGCAATGCCTTCAAAGCGACCCTGAGGCCTGATTTGGGTGGCAGGAAAACAGCCTCGACCTGGGTGCAGGCACGGGCGCTGGCTTCCAGCCCCGGTTTGGCGTTGACGACGATGGCCGAACGCGCATGCTGCCAGACCTTCAGGTCAACACGCTCGTTGCCGCAGTAATCAAACCCACGCTCACCAAAACGCTGAACCAGTTGCTGGGCTTTGTTGCTGCCCGACAGATTGGTTTGCCCATCGCTGGCCAATACGCCATCGAACAGGCCGACATGCTGGGCCACGGCCTGTGCCATGCGTTGGTCGGAGGCCGTGCACAGCCAGATCTCGCGGCCCTGCGCTTTCTGAGCCTTGAGCCAGTCCAGGAATTGCTCTGAATACGGCAAGGCGGCGCCATTGAGCTGCACACGGCTGGCGATCTCGGCCTTCAGCCTGGCTTTGCCGCCCAGCAGCCACAAAGGCACGAGGAACAGGAACAAAGGATTTTGCTTGATGAGCAGGAGAAAGGACTCGAGCAGCAAATCGCTGTGAATGAGCGTGCCATCGAGGTCCACGCACAGCGGGGTTGATTGAGCTTCAGACATGAACACCCTTGATTTTAATTTTTACCACGCAAAGCCCAAACACAGATCCAGCCGATGAGCACGGCCAGCCACAGCGTCAACAGACGACACACCAGCGTCAGAAGAATGGCTTCGGGAAGTTGGTAGCCATGGGCATGCAAAAGACCGGTCATGACCAGCTCAGTGCTGCCCAAGCCACCCGGCAGGAAGGACAGCGCGCCGACGATGATGGCGATGGCATAGATGCCCATGGCCGACGGCAGCGACAAGGGCGCAGAGGAGATGACATCGCCCACCAGCTTGAGCCCGACGGCTTCAGCGGCCCAGGCCACCAGGCCCAGGGACAGGCCCATGAACAAAATGCCCGGCTTGAGGAATTGGCTGGCGCTGCCCAGCATGGTGACCAGCGATTGCGCGGCCATGAACAACTTGCTCCCGGCGCGCTGATGGCTGGCCATGCGCTGTGCAACCCAGGGCCAGGGCGTGAACGCCAACATGGCCATCAGGCCGACGACCAGGCCCACGGCCACCCACAGCGCCTGTCGGTAGGCTTGCAACTCGGCCAGGACGGCCACGGCCAGCAGGATCATGGCCAACAGATCGAGCAAGCGCTCCACAAAAAAACCGGCCATGAGGCCGGAGACGGGGATGCCCAAAGGCTGGTAATAGCGGGCCCGCACCATCTCGCCCAATTTGCCGGGTGACAGGGTGAAAGCAAAGCCGGACATGAAGGTCAGTGACACAAACCGCCACGGCAGCACATGACCCAGTCGGCTTAAATACAGTTTCCAGCGCACCACGCGCAGGGCGTAGTTGAACAAAGACAAAGCGGTGGCCGCCAAAACAGCGGGCCAGCCCGCGATCAAGGGGGCCAGGCTGATCTGAGACAAATCGCGGTGAAATCCAACCACGCACCACACCGCAAAGCCCGCAATGAGCCCGTAGGTCAGGAGGTTGCGCCACAAGCGGGTGGATGAGCTTGCGGGGGGACGTGGAACAGAAGACAACATGCCGGGATTATGCCGAGCGCAATACAGCGTTAGAAATAATCAGCATCCTTCAAACGCGGGGCTTGCGCGTCTTTGGCGGCCAGACTGGGCAACAACCCCAGCTGGGGCCATTCAATGCCGATGTCTGGATCGTTCCAGACAATGGCCCGCTCGCAGTCCTTGGCGTAGACATCGGTGGTCTTGTACAAGAAGTGCGTGTCGTCCGTCAGCGCCACAAAGCCATGGGCAAAACCTTCAGGCACCCACAATTGACGGTTGTTTTGCGGCGACAGCTCAACGCCCGCCCATTGCCCGAAGGTGGGCGAGCCACGGCGGATGTCCACCGCCACATCGAACGCGGCGCCCTGCACCACCCGCACCAGCTTGCCTTGCGCACTGGGCGGCAGTTGGTAGTGCAGGCCGCGCAGCACACCTTTCTTGCTGCAGGAGTGGTTGTCTTGCACAAAAGGCCGGGGCGCGGGCAGGCCCAGCTTGGCCAGCTCGGTGTTGAAGCGGTGCTGGTTGAAGCTTTCCATGAACCAGCCACGGTCGTCGCCAAACACGGAGGGCTCAATGATGACGACATCCGGGATGCGCGTGGGGATCAGCTTCATGCTCAGAACACCTGCTCGTTGATGACTTTGAGCAAGTACTGGCCGTAGCCATTCTTGAGCATGGGTTGGGCCAGCTTGTGAACCTGTTCGGCCGTGATCCAGCCCGAGCGGAAGGCGATCTCTTCAGGGCAAGCCACTTTCAGGCCCTGGCGCTTTTCAAGGGTGGCGATGAACTGGCTGGCCTCGAGCAGGCTGTCGTGCGTGCCGGTGTCGAGCCAGGCATAGCCCCGGCCCATGATCTGCACATTGAGCTGGCCTTGTTGGAGGTACATGGCATTGACGTCGGTGATCTCCAGCTCGCCGCGCGGGCTGGGCTTGATCTGGGCGGCGATGTCGCACACCTGCTGGTCGTAAAAGTACAGGCCGGTGACGGCGTAGTTGCTTTTGGGGGCCTTGGGCTTTTCTTCGATGCTGAGGGCGCGCTTGCTGGCGTCGAAATCGACCACGCCATAGCGCTCGGGATCGTGCACGTGGTAGGCGAAAACGCTGGCGCCATCGGGCTGGCCAGCGGCGTCCATCAACAGGCCTTGCAGGTCATGGCCGTAGTAGATGTTGTCGCCCAGGACCAGGGCGCTGGGGCGGTTGCCGACGAAATCGCGGCCCAGGATGAAGGCCTGCGCCAGGCCATCGGGGCTGGGCTGCACGCAATAGCTGAGGCTGACGCCCCATTGGCTGCCATCGCCCAGCAGCGCCTGAAAGCGCGGCGTGTCTTGCGGCGTGCTGATGATGAGGATGTCGCGGATGCCGGCCAGCAACAAGGTGCTGAGCGGGTAATAGATCATGGGCTTGTCGTAGACCGGCAGCAGTTGCTTGCTGATGGCCAGCGTGGCGGGGTGCAGGCGCGTGCCCGAGCCGCCGGCCAGGATGATGCCTTTGCGTGTGGCGAGAGTCATGATGACGAATTACTTCCCTGTGATTTCGGTGAGCATGCGCTGAACACCTTGCTCCCAATGGGGCAGGCTCAAACCCAGCGTTTGCTGCAGCTTGGTGGTGTCCAGGCGCGAATTGAGCGGCCGCTTGGCTGGCGTTGGATACGACGCCGTGCCCGTGGATTCGATGGCCTCCGGTGCCACCTTGATGGGCTGACCGTTGGCACGCGCCCACTCGATGACAAAGCGGGCGTAGTCGAACCAGCTGGTTTCGCCTTGGGCGACCAGGTGATAAATGCCGCTGAGTTCTGGGCGGTTGGCTTGGCGGAACGCGCGGATGGCGTGCGCGGTGACGTCGGCCAACAGATCAGCCCCGGTGGGCGCGCCGATCTGGTCGTTGATGACTTTGAGCTGATCGCGCTCGGCCGCCAGGCGCAGCATGGTTTTGGCGAAGTTGCCGCCGCGCGCCGCATAAACCCAGCTGGTGCGGAAGATGAAGTGGGCACAGCCGCTTTGCTGGATGAGTTGCTCGCCTTCCAGCTTGGTGCGGCCGTAGACGCTCAAGGGCGCGGTGGGGCTTGATTCGTGGCGCGCGGCCGAGCCACTGCCATCGAACACATAGTCGGTGCTGTAGTGAACCAGCAGCGCGCCCAGTTTGGCCGCCTCGATGGCGATCAAACCCGGGGCCGTGGCGTTGATGGCCCGGGCCAATTCGGGCTCGCTTTCAGCTTTGTCGACCGCCGTGTGGGCCGCCGCATTGACGATGACATCGGGCTTGACGGCCTGCACGATGGCCGCCACTTGTTCCGGATGACCGAAATCAGCCGTGTCGGAATCGTGCGCGATGACTTGCCCCAGGGGCGACAGCGATCGCTGCAACTCCCAACCGACCTGTCCGCCTTTGCCCAGCAAAAGGATTTTCATGGTGCTCAGGCCACGCGGCTTTGGTAGTTGGTGTTCAGCCAATCACGGTAAGCCCCGGAGCGGACCGAGTCAATCCATTCGGTGTTATCCAGGAACCATTGAACGGTTTTGTCGATGCCCGAGGTGAAGGTTTCGGCGGGCTGCCAGCCGATTTCGCGCTCAATCTTGCTGGGATCGATGGCGTAGCGGCGGTCGTGGCCGGGCCGGTCAGTCACGTAGGTGATCTGGTCTTCGTATCGGCCGACAGCCTTGGGGCGCAGGGCATCGAGCTTGCGGCAGATGGTGGTGACGACATCGATGTTCTTGACTTCGTTTTTGCCGCCCACGTTGTAGGTTTCACCCAAGCGGCCTTTTTCAAGGACTTGGCAGATGGCCTCGCAGTGGTCGCGCACGAACAGCCAATCCCGCACATTCAACCCGTCGCCATAAACGGGCAGGGGCTTGCCGTCGAGCGCGTTGAGGATCATCAAGGGGATGAGCTTTTCGGGGAAGTGGTACGGCCCGTAGTTATTGCTGCAATTGGTGGTCAGCGTCGGAAAACCATACGTGTGGTGGTAGGCCCGAACCAGGTGATCGCTGCCCGCCTTGCTTGCCGAATAAGGGCTGTTGGGCGCGTAAGCCGTGGTCTCGTTGAAGGCAGGATCGGTGTCGCTGAGCGAGCCATAGACTTCGTCGGTGGACACGTGCAGGAAACGGAAGGCGGCCTTGTCGGTGGCCTCCAGGGCGCCCCAGTAAGCACGGGCCTCTTCGATCAGGCAGAAGGTGCCCACCATGTTGGTGTGGATGAACTCGCCCGGCCCGTGGATGGAACGGTCGACATGGCTTTCGGCCGCGAAATGCAGGATGGCGCGGGGCTTGTGCTGAGCCAAGGCTTGGCGCACGGCATCGCGGTCGGCGATGTCGGCCTGAATCAGGGTGGCGCGCCCAGCGTCCAGGTGTGCCTTGATGGTGAGCGGATTGCCGGCGTAGGTGAGTTTGTCAAAAACAATAACGGGCTCTTGGGGCAGGCCCAGTTTGGCCAGACGCTCGAACCAGTGGTGGACAAAATTGCCACCGATGAATCCGGCGCCGCCTGTGATGAGAATCATGTGAACAACCCAAAGGTTTTTGGCCAAATTTGTTGGAATTATGCCCAGCACCCCCTTCACTTGCAGGCCCTACATCTGGGGGGTGTCGGCGACGACATGCACCACATTGGTCCACTTGTTGCATGATGCTACCCCATATCAACACGGATCCATTGGCACGAGCAGCATGGCAAAAGCAATGATTTTGGCAGCAGGGCAAGGCACCCGAGTGCGCCCGCTGACCAAGCAAACCCCCAAGCCCATGGTGCCCATCCTGGGCAAACCGGTTCTGGAATACATCATCGAACACTTGGCGCGTTATGGCGTCAAGGAAATCATGGTGAACGTGGCCTTCAACCACTGGAAAATTGAAAACTACTTTGGCGACGGGCACCGCTGGGGCGTCGAGATTGGTTATTCGCACGAAGGTGCCCGCGAACATGGCGAGATCGTCCCCAGGCCTCTGGGCTCCGCTGGCGGCATGCGCAACATCCAGGATTTCAGCGGCTTCTTTGACGAGACGACCATCGTGATGTGCGGTGACGCCATCATTGACCTGGACATCAGCGCCGCCCTGTTCGAGCACAAGGTGAAAAAAGCCATGGCCAGCGTGGTGGCCCTGGAGGTGCCCAAGGACCAGGTCAAGAACTACGGCATTGTGGTGTCAGACAAGCAAGGCCGCGTGACCTCGTTTCAGGAAAAGCCCAGCCCCGAAGAGGCCAAATCCAACTTGGCCAGCACCGGCATCTACATTTTTGAGCCGGAAATCCTGGAAATGGTGCCGCAGGGCGTGGAGTTCGACATCGGCAGCCAGCTGTTCCCGCTGCTGGCCGAACGAGGCCTGCCTTTCTTCGCGCAAAGCCGGCATTTCAACTGGATCGACATTGGCCGCGTGAGCGATTACTGGTCGGTCTGCCAACGCGTGTTGCGCGGCGAAATCGCCCAGATGGACATGCCCGGCACCGAAGTGCGCCCCGGCGTGTGGGTCGGCCTGAACACCCGGGTTGACTGGGACACCGTCAAGATCAATGGCCCGGTGTACATCGGCTCGGGCTCGTGCATTGAGTCGGGCGTCACCATCGAGGGCCCTACTTGGATTGGCCATGGTTGCCGCTTGCGCAAAAACAGCACGGTGGTGCGCAGCGTGCTGTTCGAGTACACACGCTTGAGCGAAGGCGCGACGTTCCACGAAGTGGTGGCATCACCCCAATACAGCGTTGACCGCCATGGCAACACCACCTACCAGGGCGACGAGTCCACCACCTTGCGCTGGGGTGATGCACGTGCTTGATTGGCGCTCATGAAAATTCTGGTGACCGGTGCGGCCGGGTTCATTGGGATGCACACCACCCTGGCTTTGCTGGCCAGGGGTGATTCGGTGGTGGGCATTGACAACCTGAACGACTACTACGATCCGCAGCTCAAACGAGACCGCCTGGCCGAGATCGATCGGCAGGCACCAGGGGCGCCCTTTCAGTTCCTCCCGCTGGACATTGCCGACCACGATGCCTTGTTCAGCTTGATGGCCGCGGAGCGATTCGACGCTGTGGTGCACCTGGCCGCACAAGCTGGTGTGCGGTACTCGCTGACCCACCCTCAGGCCTATGTTCAGTCCAACCTGGTGGGTTTTGTGAACATGTTGGAGGCTTGCCGGCACCATCAGATCAAGCATCTGGTGTACGCCAGCAGCTCCAGCGTTTATGGCGGCAACGTGAAGATGCCCTTTGTGGAGACCGATTCGGTCGATCACCCGGTCAGCCTGTACGCCGCCACCAAGAAATCCAACGAGTTGATGGCCCACAGCTACAGCCACCTCTTTGGCTTGCCCACGACCGGCTTGCGTTTTTTCACGGTGTACGGCCCCTGGGGCCGCCCGGACATGGCACCCATGCTGTTTGCCAGCGCCATCCTGGCGGGCAAACCCATCACGGTGTTCAACCACGGGCAAATGCAGCGGGACTTCACCTTCATCGATGACATCGTGGCGGGCGTGCTGGCCACACTGGACCGCCCACCTTCGGCCGAGGCGGGCTTTGATCGCCAGAATCCCTCACCAGCGACCTCCTGGGCGCCTTACCGAATTTTCAACATTGGGCACAGCGAACCGGTGCAGTTGCTGCAGTTCATCGAAACGCTGGAACAGGCCCTGGGCCAGCCAGCCATCAAGGACCTGCAAGCCATGGCGCCCGGCGATGTGGTGGCCACATATGCAGACACGCAGTCCCTGTCCGCCTGGACGGGCGTGCACCCCACCACGTCCTTGCGCGAAGGGGTGGCCAAGTTCGTGAACTGGTACCGGGCTTACTTCCCCAAATGAGTGCGAAAAATCCGGTCAATCGGGTTTGCCATGAAAACCGAACCCCCTCATTCACGGGGGAAAAGGCCCCATTTGACGCCTGGTGAGTGGCAAGTTGTCACAACTAGTGACAACCACCCTGTGTCCTGAAAATCCATCCCGGTACGCTTTACCGACGTTAAACGCAACATCGGGAGCGTGCAGTGAAGATTGGAATGATTGGGCGGTGGTTGAGCTGCATTGGCATGTGCACACTGCTGCTGAGCGGCAGTGGCTGCGTGGTCGGTGAGGCCGAGGCGGACTTCCCTAATAATCGCTCCGAAGCCTGGCGCTTCTTGAACCACGCTACCTTTGGCCCGACCGAGGCCGATGTCGCCCGCCTGAACACTGTCGGCTACACCGCGTGGCTGGACGAGCAGTTCGCGATGGCGCCCGAGACGACTTACCGGTCGTTCATGGAGCGGCGCGATGCCGAACTCAAGGTGGACGAGCCAGGCAACAAAAGCCGGTTTGATCAGGTGGTGGAAGGCTTTTACACCGGAGCCCTGTCTGACCCGGCTCAACTTCGCCAACGCGTGGTGTTCGCCCTGTCCGAGATCTTCGTGGTCTCGCTTTACAACACCGAACTGAACACGCGCCCGACCCTGGTGGCCGGGTACATCGACACGCTCAATGCCAACGTGTGGAGTGACTACCGCACCTTGCTGGAAGCGGTGACCAAAAGCCCCGCCATGGGCGTGTACCTGACCTACCGTGGCAACCAGAAAGAAGACCCTGCGATTGGCCGGATCCCCGACGAAAACTACGCGCGTGAAGTCATGCAGCTGTTCTCGATCGGGCTGCATGAACTGAACATGGACGGCTCGCCCGTGATGGGGTCCACCGGCCAACCCAAGGTCAGCTACACCAGCGAGGATGTGCAAGGTTTGGCCAAGATCTTCACGGGCTGGAGCTTTTACCGCGGCCCTTCGGTGGCCAGCCAGACTGAGGAAGCTTGCTTCACCGGCAACATCACCTGCCTGGATCCGGAAGCCGCCTACCAACCCATGGTGCCTTACCCGAGCTACCATTCGACATCGGCCACCTCTTTCCTCAAGGTCAGCCTGCCCGCACGGTCCAGCTCGACCCTGCAAGCCGACCTGAAGTTCGCGTTGGACACGCTGGCCAGCCACAAGAACGTGGCCCCCTTCTTCAGCCGGCAGTTGATTCAACGCCTGGTCACCAGCAACCCGAGCCCCGCCTATGTGTCCCGTGTGGCTCAGAAATTCGTGGCCACGAACGGCAGCATCAAGGAGGTCGTCAAGGCCATCCTCATGGACGAAGAAGCCCTGGGCTCGCC
>CAZKPN010000038.1:0-35358 GCA_964554655.1 uncultured Aquabacterium sp.
GTAAACTCTGCCATTAGATCAAGAGATTATGCAAAGCATAATTGAATAAATTCTCTCTGCCGATCCGTTTTCTATCGGCACTGAAATAATCGGCATGAATAATCTCTCTGATTTAATGAAAAGCACCGGCTTTAATTTTATTTCTCCAGCCTGTTCCGTCCTCACCCAAAAAGACTTTATATTTTCATAGGGATAAAGCCGAGTTCTGATCCTCAGACCTTTTTCATTCAATTCGTAAGTGTTCACGAACGGCGAGCGGCTGAGCTACCTGGTCTCCATCCAGGCCTACATGCTGGGCGACACATCCATGACCACGGCCATTCAGCGGGTCTTCACGGACGAGCCTTCCGCCTCCAAGCAGGTGTATCTCCAGTCCGCCCTGGGTGTGCTGCGCCGCACCTCGGACCCTGTGAAGGCGCTCGAGTCCATTGACCTGTTGCCTGGCCCCGCCCTGAAAATCCTGCGCGCCGGTCAGCAAACGGGCGAGATGGCCGAGGGCTTGAAGCAGGCAAGGGCCTACATGGAGACCAATCAAGGCAACGCCACCAAAATCATCGGCCCGGCCCTGGCCTTCAGCGTTGACGTGCTCATGGGCTGGGGCTCTCTGTTTGCCTTCAAACAGCAGATGATTCCCGACCTGGCCAAGCTCATCGCCAAGGCACGTCCGGGGGACATTACGCGCCTCAACGACCAGTTCGGCCAGCTTCAGCTGTTTGTCAATGCCATTGACGGGGCTCACTGGGTGGTGGTCGTGGGCGGGGCGCTCCTGACCCTGGCGTACTGGCGGGGCAACAAGAAGGTGCGCGAGTCCCTCGACACCTACCTGTTGTCCATTCCCTTGGTCGGCAGCTACATGAAGCACAACGCCATGGCTGCAAGCATGCGAGTTGCAGGCCACATGCTGACCGGGCACGCCCAGACCCACGAGGCCATGCGTGCGGCTGCTGATTCGGTGTCCATTCCAGCCATCTCTGGCCTGTGGCTGAGCGCCTATCGCGGCATCATCGCCCGTGGTCCCTCCGGCATGCGCGACTTCCTTGACAGCCCTTTGCTGACAGGCCCGGAGCGCCAACAGCTTGAGGCCGCCTCCCGCAACCGCAGCCGCGTGCTGGGCGAGCAGTTGCTGGAGCTGAGCAAGCAGCGCCAGGGCATGCTGGACGGCGTGACCGAGCGCATCAAGGGCTGGGTGTGGAAGAGCATGGGCATCTACATCATCGTGTTCTCGGTCATGTTTGGCATGTGGTGGGGCATCAACTCTCAGGCCAGCAACTCCGGCATGCGCGCAGTGCTCACGGGCCAGCGCTGAGGCGCTGTTTCAGTTGAACAAGTCCAATCCGGGCGGCACTGCTCGGGCATGGACACCACACTTGAACGCTTCGTACCCCGCTCGGTCATCGCCGGGCGGGTGCCCGCCGCTAAAGGCTACCCACGACACGAGTCCGTGGTGGCCGACGCTGCCAAATGCCTGGACAACGAGGCACTGCAGCTCACCTTCGTCGAGGTGAACGGCGAATTCTTCTACATCGCCTCTCGTGCGAGCGATTTCACCGGCACCAAAGGTCGCCTGGCCAATCCGTTGGCCGTGGCACTGCCCGGCGTGCCGGGCCACCAAGGCGACGGTCTTTATGTCGCCAACCGCGCAACCAGCGGCATGTGCACCGCAGTGCTGGTCAAAGGCGGCCAAATGGAAGGCTTTGCAGGCCTGCGCCCCAGCATTGAGGCACTGGCCCCGAAGTACGGCTTCAATGAGGTCATTGACGTCTCCGAGGCAGCCGGCCTGGGCTGGGTGGGCTCGAACGCCCTGGAGTTGAAAGAAGCCCGCAAAACACTGCGCTTTGGGTTGACCCTGCTTTTCGGGCTCAGCGCCATTTCTGCCGGCTTGGCCGGGTTCTCTCATCTGGCGGTCAACGCGATGGCGCCGCGTGCGGCCATTGCCGAGCGCGATGTGGTTGTTGCGACGCAGCAGCTGCGTGAAGCCGCCCGCATCCTCAAAACACCCTCCGACCTTGCACCGCTGGACCTGCAACGCCAGCTCGAAGGCCTTGTCAGCACGTACCGGGCTGACGGCGCGACGCTGCGCTTTTTCAGGCACGACGCCAAGGGCACGGCCTACGAGGTCCTGCTGCCCGACTACGTGCTGCCGGGCGCGTATTCAGGACTGCGAGACGTGAGTGCCACTCGGGTGGAACGCCAAATTGTTCTCACACGCAAACCGCAAGCCCTGGGCCTTCCGGGCTATCCGGGTCAGCCCGCCAATTCACAGCCCGGCCAAGGGGAGCCTGCCCGATGAAATCTTCGCTCAACAACCTGTTCCAGCGAGGCGCTCTGCGCGCGGTCGCCTTGAAAAGCACTCCCGAGATGGCCAGCAGGCTCTCCCCTCCTGAGCTGCTTGCGTATTCGGCTGTTGCCCTGGTGCTGGTCGCAGTGCTGCTGGCCGGTGGCTTTTGGGTGTCCAAGAAGGGCGCTGAGGCTTTTCAGCTGTATGTCGCCACGAAGGCCAGTACGGCCGGTGCGATGAACAAGCTCTCGGTGTCTCTCATGCCTTTGACGAAACCGGACTACGAGGCACTTAAGTCTCGCGTGCCTGAGAAGGTGCTGTCAGTTGCCAACGACCAAGGGCTCACTTTGTCAGTGAAGGAAATCGCTGACTACCCCCTGCTCGATGAAGCCCGAAACGCCGTCATGGCGGCGTCCAGGGCTCGGTTCACCGTGGTTGAGACATGTGCCATGTCTTGTACGGGTGCAGCCGCTGCCACCACCCTCAGAGGCGAACAGGTCTCCGATTTTTAACCCAGTCAATCAACCAAACCAAAGGAATCACCATCATGAAACACATTGCTCGTCGTCCCTCCCTGCGCTCGACCTCCCGCGGTCAACGCGGCGTCTCGTTCCTCGTCATCCTGGCCCTGTTTGTGGGGCTGGCCTTGCTGGCCGCCGCCTTCAACAAGTTCACCAGCGGAGACGGTGGCTTCAGCTCCGCCGACATGGCCCGCACCGCTGGCTCCGCCGGCATCGTCGATGAGACGGCCAAGCTGCGCATTGCTGCACAGACCATGCTGTCGAAGTATGACAAGACCCAAATCACCGAGGACACCGTTGGCACGGGCATTTACTCCGATGATGGCGGTAAGGCCCTGCGCGCCTCCCTGGAGCCTTCGATTTATGAAGCCGGCGCCACCCTCTCGCTGCACGTTGGCTTGGTCCAGCTGGCCGGCTATGGCTACTTCGACTCCGGCAGTGGCGTTACCGCC
This sequence comes from uncultured Aquabacterium sp., assembly GCA_964554655.1. GTDB lineage: Bacteria > Pseudomonadota > Gammaproteobacteria > Burkholderiales > Burkholderiaceae_C > Aquabacterium. The sequence continues at coordinate 3,252 of CAZKPN010000038.1, forward strand.
CCGAGCTTGGCAGCCGTCTCTGGCCCGCTGAAAAAAGAAGCCTGCCAAGAGCTGGCCTGGCGCACTTCGTCCTGGTCAGCAGGCGTGGCTGACCCCGCATTGATGCCCATCACTGACTTCAACCTGACCTTCAATGCCCTGGTGACCGGCATGAAGACCAGCGCCCCTCTGGGTGTGGCCCAAACTGGCGGCTCGCCTGTCGCAACCTCGAAGAGTGGCTCCAGCTGCTACAAGACGGCCGACGGCGGCTACGCCTACATCGCGGCCTTGGTGCGCTAAGCAGCGCGCCGGGTAGCCCTGCGTGGTCCGCCTCTTTCTAATGGCCTTTGCAGCGCTGGCCATCATTGCCAGCGCAGTGGTCAAGCTCATCGGTGCCAGCTCAGTGCCGGAGCTTGACCCTGGGGCGCCGCAGTGGCTGGTGGACGCGGGATACATGCGAACACTGGTTCAGATGCAGCAAGTCAGCCTTCTGCCCACCTACTCCCCCGCCACCACCCAGTTCGCTGACAGCGGGCAGCTGGCCCTCATCGGGTACCGCACGGTGCTGCTGAACCCCCAGTGCCAGCGCCTGTCCGCAGCGGTTGAAGTTGAAGCGCTGACGGGGACCAGTTGCACGTTCGATGCGTCTCTCCTGAAGAGGCTGGTGGGCTGCACTGTGTTTTGGCGCTCGGACAACGCGGCGCTTTTGCCAACTTTCGTGAGTGCTGTCGCCGACGAGCTGCTGCAAACCAAGGGGACCTCTCGCTCCTTGATTGCGACAGGCGCCCTGGTGGCGGCACTTAGCAGCAATGAAGCCTACGTGGACCCGAGTCTGCGTTCTTCCACGAAACAAACTTTCTGCATCCGATACCCAAGCTGAAACGCGAGCTAAACCATGAATCCTCTTTTTGCCGTGCTGATTGGTGGTGCTGTGCTGGGAACAGCCCTCACTGCTGGAGTGCTCCAGCAAACGCGCTCGCGTGAACTAATTCTCGAAGCGCAGGCAGAGGCTGATGCCCGCCGGGCCGTTCAACAGGTTGGCTTGGCGGTGCTCGCCGCCGGTTCGCGCGGCGTGGATGGCAGCGTCACGTTTTCCACGACCGAATCGTCTTCTCTCGGGAGTCAGATTAACTGCTCAACCCCGGCCGGCATCACCGTGTGCACGCCCGCCGTTTCCGTGTCGGGAACTTCGGTCTTTGCCAAATTGCAAGGGGGCTATAGCGTCCCTGCCGGGTTGCAAATCGAAGTTTGCCCCTTACGCCTGGGCAATGTTGACTCCAGCCCGTCAGGGGCAGTGCTGGCCCCGCTATATGGCGTCGTGATGGTTCAGGGGAGCAAGTCGCTTGTTCCTCCCCCCGGCGAACCTGTGCTGGTGGTGGCGCTGACCGAGAAGGCCGCCCCTGTGGGATGTGCAGCCCTCTATGAGCAAGCCGTCCGAGCCCCTGAAACAGCTCCATCAGGCCTTTTGCGCTTGCAAGTTTGGCGAATTTCGGACTTTGACACGGCGCGAGCCGGTGGTCGATTGCTGCCGTCCGTAGCCACCACGACCAGCCTACCTGCTACTGCCGTCCCTGGCTCTGTTCGGTTGGTCGAGTCCACTGGCTACTACTACCAGTTTCGGGACCGGCCGCTCAGTGGCTATCCGGCGCTTACCGCACCGCTTAACAGCAGTGGCTCGTCCTCCGGCTGGGGCTGGATGCAGGTCGGCTCCTTTCAGGGAAGCGTGTCAGGCGGCTCGCCCAGTTCGGGGTCCGACACGGTGTGCGTGCCGGGCGGCACCCTCGGAGTATTGCGAAGGGAGACGGGCAACACCGGCGCCACGCTCACGGCCACCGAGGGGCAATACGTTGCACCGTTCTGTACGGGGCAGCACGAGGCCTCCGTCAAATCTGATAACCCCCTCATGGAGACAGAGCTGTCTCACGCAGGCGGCCTAATTCCCGCCCGTGTGAGCTGGACCGAAGCCAAATCGCTGTGTGCTCGCAATGGGATGCGCTTGATGGACGAGTGGCAGCGTCGCTGGCTTAACGCGCTGGTGCTCAGCGACGCACGCAACTGGGTTGGCGGCAGCGTGGGTGGCGGCGCAGTCGTGCGAGGCCACGTTGCAGGCCTGCCAAACCAGGTGCTCCCTGGCGGACTCGACGACAAAAATGGCATGGACGGCCTGAGCTCGTCAGACGCGTCGCTGCGCCGCACCTACTACCTGCCCAACGGGGGTGTTATTTGGGACCTGTCTGGGAATGTGGCCGAGTGGATTGACTGGAAGCTGGACCCTCGGGCATGGAGAGCGTACCGCGACGGCACGGTTTACAACCCTGCCGACGGGGGCGAGGCTTGCGACTTCTACGCCGGTGCTTGCTCAGCAGTCAAGACCTCGACAGGCTGGTCCACGCTTTCCGCTGACAAGGTGCTGCTGGCTGAGCTGATGCCGATGCTGCCTTCAGGCGTTGTCGGCTCTGCCGCCTTTCAGCTGGGCCAATTCATGCGTCCAGCGTTTTCTGGGGTTGGCTATAACACGGCGCTCGCGGCCAACAACACCCCCAGCTTGGGCGTGCCGGACAACTTCTCGGCAGTGCTGCGCGGTGGCTCGTTCAACTCAGGCACAGCCGGGGGGCTTGGCGCCCTGGACATTCGATACGGCGCGGCGTACATCGGGGCCGGTGCGGGCACTGTACCGGCAACTGGCTTTCGTTGTGTCAAGTAGCCCTTTTTAAGTAGCCCATGAAAACATTCGCTGTCCTTGCCTTTCTCGTCGGCCTGCTCACTCTGGCGTTGCAAGGCGCCAGTCTCAGGCAAGCCCAGTCTTTCTCGGAATCAGAGCGCGAGCAGCGTAGCCTTCAGATGCGCGCTTCGCTACTGAAGGCTGTCGCCGTCTTGACGCCCGCTGAGCAGGCTGCCCCCCGATTCGCGATGGCGCCATCGGGCGAACCATACATTCCGGCTTCCCGGGCAACGTGGGCGCTCCAGCAAGACATGGGCGTTGAGTTGGCCGCGCGAGGCTTGAAAGTTTCTGCTTGTTCCTACGTCTTCCACACCGGCAGCTATGCCTCGGCCCTCTACGCCACGGTGGTAGATGCAAGCTTGCCCTGGACCGCTGTGGCCGCTGTGGCCATCGTCTCGCCCGCCGCGGACACCATCGATTGCCCTGTGCTTGACGCGCAGGGCCAAATCGCCGGTGCGCTGGGCCGAGACTGGATTGTGGCAAGCATCAGCCGACTGGACGTGCTGAGAGGTCCCACGTTTGGCACTGGCCATGGTTCACCCGTGGGCTCGAAGTCCGTCCTTACAAGCTTGCCATCGCCTCAACCAGGAGAGACGCACCTTGTATTGGACGAGGGGCTGGTCTACCGCTTCAAGCCCGCGACGTCGACGTGGACGGTGGCCGTCTTCCCCTTGCCGCCAGTAGTGGTGGAGCCCATCACCTCTTATGCCAACAGGCTGCGCCCTCGTGGGGGTTGGCTCACGGTGGCCAGCCTGACAGGCACCAGCACAGGGGACGGCACAACAGTTCCTTCATTCACAGCCATGCGCGCTGAGGCTTACTTCCCTGAGATGGGCCGCGACAACGCAAGTTCGACCTTCCTGCGCGGCGACGCACCGGCAGGAGTTCGCACGGACGGCGCAGCTGCCATGCCCACGGTAGCCACCTGGCAACAGGCGATGGCTGCCTGTGAAAGCCTTTCTCCGACTTCCCGTTTGATTTCTCTTCGAGAGTGGCAGTCCCTTGCCATCCAAACAGCTGGCGTCGCCGCGAACTGGACTGGCGGCAGTGTGGGCTCGGGCGTGCTCAAGCAAGGCCTTGACGGGACTGTTCAGGCTGACACGCCAACAACCGACTGCGTTCGCACCGGCACGGTTACCGCCTGCGGCAGCGGTTCGTCGGGAAATTCCACGGCCGCGCGCTCGCGGGTGCTGTCCTTGCCAGGTGGCGAGACCATCATCGATTTTGCTGGCAACCTTGCCGAGTGGGTGAGCCCGACTGACGCGCGCATCACCAGCCAGGACGTGCTTCCCACCCTGCCGGACTTTCAGTATGGGCCGTCTTCGACGTACGCCACGACGCTGGGCTACACCGTGGGCACTAAGGTTTGCACTTACGCGAACTCGAACGTGAACCTTGTCTGTTCGACTACCGATGCTAAGCGCATTCCCTCAATGCTTCGCAAGCCCTCGGCCTGGCCGCTGACTGACGCAGCCTCGACAGGCTTGGGCGTCTACGGCTATCAGCTGGGCGGCCACGTGGCCATCACGGGCGCTGCAAACAGCCTGGACAAGGGAATGCTGGTCGCAGGTGGCGGCGTCACCTACTCAGGAAGCGCCTTCCTCGCCATGAAAAACCCCGGCCACCGCGGCGTCATGCACTACGACATGGTGCGCGCCGAGAACCAAACCGCCCCGGTCTATGCCGGCTTTCGCTGCGTCGACTCACTGAGATAAACCATGTACCCCCTCCGCACACTCGCCCTCATCGGCTCCCTCACCGCCCTGGCAGGGGCAATTGGGTCCACCCTCGTCGACTTTGCTGCCTCGGCCAGGAACCAGCGCCTCACCGTGGACACCCTGGAATCGCTTCAAGGCCTGCGCCCTTTGCTGCCGGGTCTGCTGACCCAAGACACCGACGGGAAGCTTTCGCTGGACGTCTCAACGCTGTCCCTGAAGGATGCCTGGGGCAACCCAGTCGAATTCTGCGTTAATACGCGCTCCACCGGCATTACGGAGTTCACGGGGGTGTCCCGCGGTCCTGACGGCAAGGCCTCGCGAGCGTGCGCGCTTTATCCGCTCAACCCCGAATCGGACCTGGATTCGTCCCAGGGGGACACCGGCGACGATGTGTTTTGGGTGTTGCCCGTTGACCAAGTGATTCAGGGCCTCGGGGGCAACCCTTTGTGGCAAAGCGACTTGGTAAAGCCCGCAAGCACTGGCAGCGTGCCCAACCCCTACCTCGCTGACAGTCGCCTGTCTGCAGGCGTGCCGGGTGCCGTGCGCATAGGCGCGATGCGTCGCCGCGCCTCCGGCCTCTCGACTGACGCATACGCTGAGTACGTTGACGACCAGGGCGTGACGCGGGCGTTCGGTGTAGCAGCCAGGGGCAGTGCCACCTCACCGTACTCCTGCGCATCCGCTGGCATGACGGCGGCCATCCCGGCCATGACCCTGCCGTCTGGTTACCGGCAAGAAGCAAGGTGCGTGACGAATTACTTGCAAAACGACACGACACCTTCAGTGGGCACCTCGTCGGCCATCGTCCTGATGGACTGGCAAAGTGCGCAGCGCGTTTGCGCGTCGAAAGGTCTGCGTCTCATCACCGATGCCGAGTACACCGCCATGGCACACCACCTGGCCGCTCAGTCCTCCAACTGGGTGCCCGTCGCAGGGGACAGCACCCGAGTTCAGCTGGTGCGGGGCTACTACACCACAGCAGCCGCCGGTACGTCTTACTCCCAGCGGTTCTTGGGGGTGGGCACGACCAACGAAGAAAACCGCAGGCTGATGTACACCGGCTACAGCCACATGCTTTGGGACGCGGCGGGCATCCCCAGCTGGACCTTTGACCAGTTTCCAATCAGTTTGCTCACCGAGAGCACTTCAAGCACGGGCATTGTGGTCAAGGCCCCCCAGCGCGGAGCGACCAACGTGCCCCAGGGCTTGAGCGTTGACGACGCCCCCCAGGTCGCATTCGGCGCGCAGTGGAACAGCACCGACGTCGCCGGCCAGGTAGTGGTCTCCAAGGGCATCTACGCTTGTTCAAACCGCACTCCCGACTACTGCGCGACGCCCTCGGCGCCCGTCAAGGCCCTGGTGGGTATTCGTGGCGTGAACTTCAACAACGCCGGCGTCAGGGAGCCCAGCGCAGCGCTGGCCGGGGGGCTGTTTTCAAAGGCTGTCTTTCAAGCCCCGTCAAACACAGCAGCTCTTGCAGCCGCGCGCTGCACTTCGCCGGTGGTTCAACTTGTTTCGGAGTAATTGATGTTTCAGTGGGTCATTGCAACCATCGTAGCCCTAGCGGTCATTGCGACCGCTCAGTTGCGCAGCAGCCGCGACGATGATGAAATTCGTGTCCTGGAAGCCACTTTGACGCCTGTGGTGGCCATGGTTGACGACGTGGTGCTGGCCATGAAAGTTAACCAGCGCCGCTACGGCACCCTTGAAGTCGGCTATAGCGTCGCCGGCGGCATGGTCGTTGGGCTGCCCGACTACACCGGCACCAGCCCGGCCACCTACATCTCGCAGGTGCGAAGCATCGCTGACAAGGTGGTCGGCCATGCTGAAGCGGGGGTGAGCGGGGCCTACGCCCCGGGCACCACGTCCCTGGACACGGTGAGCCCGAACCAAAAGGGCTCAAGCCCCTACAACGTTCCAGTGGGCGTGGGTCTCACTGCCTGCTCAAACTCCGCCCTGGCCGGCTCAATGGCCAGCATCTGCCCCTCGCCCAACAAGACGTATCGAGTGCTCCTGCTGGAAATCAGCCCTTTCCTTGAGACGGCCGGAGCGAACTCCGCGTCTGTCCTAAACCTGCGGCGCTACCGCGAGGACCTCGCAGCCAGGCTGGCTGCCAAGTTCGGGGGGCTGGCTAAGGTGGACCCTGGGAACCCTGACCGCATTTACGTCAACACCGGGCTTCTTTAAACACCTAAAGCCGCAGTTCTTGCGGCTTTTTTATTGGCCCGAGGCCCTGGGCAAAGGCCGGGGCTTCAGCGCCCCAAAAGTCCTGCGACATACGGATGCGACAAACGAAAAAGTCGTGGCACTAAGCGCAGGTGAACAGCCCTTCAAATACCCTTCTCCCCGCCGGTGCCGTCTTTGACGCACTCTTCGTCAACCCGGAACGCATCGTTCTGTTTACGCAGCCCGTCCAGACAATAGACGGTGGCCCGGCGTTTGAAGAAGTTTTGTGCCGCATCTCGGACGGGCAGGGCGGTTTGCTGGCCCCAGGCCTCTTCATGCCCGTCATGGACAGCGAGGGGTGGCACCTTGCCCTTGACCGCGCTGTCCTGGCCGCCATGGCAGACCTGCCGCCTGCCGCCCGCAGCGTCAATCTTCGACTGAGCAGCCTTTTTGATGAGCGAGTTGTCGAAGGCCTGATAGCGCTCAACGCCAAAGCCCCGCTCATTGTCGAGCTGCTCGAAACCGAGGGCATGGGAGACCATTGCGCTTGCCTTGAACGAGTGCACGCACTTCGCAAGCTGGGTCTTACTTTCTTCGCCGATGACTTGGGCACCGCGCAATCTCTCTCGCTGCTGGCCCTGCCTCTGGACGGCGTGAAGCTTGGCCGGGAATGGACCCAGGCCATCCAGGACTGCCCGACGTTGGTGAGCGCGGTGACCCTCGGTCTGCTTGAAGCAGGCTACGGCGTCGTGCTCGAGGGCATTGAGACAGCCGAAGACTTGGCCTTTGCCCGAGGGAGCAGCGCCGCTACCCACGTCCAGGGCTACCTGCTGGGGCGCCCCTCGCGCGCGCTCCGCCTCAGCTCCGCCAATAGCACTCAGCACCCCGTCGGGGCTGGTTCCCTAAACGAAGCATGAAGCCCTGGTTTTACCGCCTCGTCGAGACGGGCCAGCATCTAAACCGTAGATTAAAACTGCACTCTGTGTTGACATCTACAGTTGCTAGTAGTAGAATGAACACACTGTAAACGAGAACGCAATGCCCAACTTCCTCATCACCCCCCTGCTGATTGCTGTCAAGGCCGCCTTTTGGGCGCCGGTCGGCATGGTGTTGCTGCCAGCACTGGACGCCATCAAGGTCGTGTTCGACGCCCTGGTGGTCATCGCAAAGCACTCGTTTACCAACCACTGAAATTCACAGAAGAGGTCAGAGAGGTCCGGCTAACCCCGGGCCATTTTTTGGCCCCTTAGTAGTAGCTTTATACGACTCGTCCAGCGGGTCACCAAGGAATCCATCATGATGAACGCCGCCAACAGCATTGCCACCTCCACCCCTGACACCGCCTTCGTCGCTTCGGTCACGATGCTGGATGTGGCCCACTGCTTCGAGGCCAATCACAAGCGGTTCACGAACATGGCCCGCCGCCTGGAGCACAGCGCTGCGGCTGTTGAGGAACTGCTGGCCGACCTGCTGGTGGAGCTGTTGGAGACCGTGCCCAGTAAGCTGGCAGACTCCAGCAAGCTGGAAAACTATTTGACCCGCGCAGTGCACTACAAGATGTGCCACCACGTGCGCGATGAGAAAAAGCGCAAGCAAGTTGGCGTCAACTACGCCCACGAACTCTCCACCCACACCGACGATGACACAACCACTGAAGGCTTCATGGACGCCGGTGTCAGCGAGGACAACGTGGAAGCCAATGTTGAAACTCAGCAGCGCCTGGCCGTTGCGGGGAACCTGATGCGCACGGTTGAAAAGCGCATGCCCCTGGCCTACAAGTATTGGTACAAGCACGTGGTCGAGGAAATGAGCTATGCGGAAATCTCCGCTGAAGACGGCACGCCTGAGGCACGAATTCGTGGCCACAAGATGCGCATTGAAAAGGCGCTGCAAGAGCTCGCCGCCAACAACCCCGGACTGGTCAAGGCCGCCGCCTGAACACCTGAGCACCTGAACACCCGCGCACCAGCGCCACTGCCTTCAGCCGCATAGCAAACGCCGTGCGGCTGTTGTCGCATCTGGGGTGGACGCCATCCCAGCTCGCGGCACTGGGTCCTCATGGACCCTAAAGAACCCACAAACCTCGACGCCACAACTGTCATCAAGCAATACGGGCCTGCCATCCTGCGCTGGGTGCGCAAGGGTGTCGCGGACTCCGACGTGGCCGACGTAGTGCAAGAGGCCCACATTCTGGTGTGGAAGAACCTGGGCCAGCTGCGTGCCCCTGAGGCGCTGGCCGACTGGCTGCGCACCGTTGTTCGCCGCGCGGTGGTGGGCCACTACCGAAAGAACCGCACCAGGCTTTCAGTTCAGTCCGAGATGCCGCAGGATGAGGACGGCGAGCAGGCCGAATTCGCTGACAAGGGCCCCACGCCTGAACAACTGGTGCTCGCGCAGCAAACCGAAGCCCTCATCAACAAGGCTCTGGCCAACATGCCCGAGCGCGACAGCCAGGTTGTGCGACTTCGGTTCGTCGAAGGGCTGACAAACCACGAAATCGCCAAGCTCCTGGACATCAACCCCTCGACCGTGGGCTCCATCGTTCATCGCAAGAAAAAGTTGTTGGCCGACGTGCTGGCTGCCAGCGGAGTGCTGGGCGGCTGAGCTGCGAAAGCGCCTCCCTTGGGCTACACAGCACGTTAATCAGCGAAAACCATGATTAACCTTCTATGCCAAATGTTTGCTACGAACGCAACAGCGGGCTAAGCCCGCTTGTCGACGGGGTCTTCCGCGGCAAGTTGGCTGAGCCATCGTTGGCGCTGAGCCAGCACGGTTCGCAAGTCGATGATGGCTTCCGCCAGGCGGTCATCCTCCTGAACAATGCCCAGGTGGAGGCCTTGCAGCCGGCGGGCAAGGCCTTTGGGGCCAAACATCCCGCCAACTGCAAAGCGCACACGCGAAGCAGCATCCGCGCCGGCGATGAGCGCCAAGACCGCAGGAACTGCCTCATCGACCGAGAGGGCCACGCCCGGCGTAGTGGTGAAAACCTGGGTGGCCAGGAGCCAAGCCAGCAGCACCGAATCAGCCGCCACCGCGTCGGGCCCGTAGTTGCCGACTTGGACCAGCGCAAAGTCCAGCCCGCGCCGTGCCGCACGCTCCAGGTCGAGAGGGGGTGCCGGGTGAGGGGGGTTTTGAGGCATGGCGGACTCCTGCTACTGCTACAGAGGGCAGCGGGTGCTGCGGTCGGTGACGTGTAGGGAATGCGCTGTCGCACCCGTTCAACTACTTTTGGTAGTTGACCAGCTACCAAAGGTAGCTACGATAGGGCAAACGTTCACGGGAATCTCATGAGCAAACCCATCCTCGAGGCCCTGTTCGGCACAGGCGCAAAGTCCAAAGTCATGCAGCACCTGTATTTGGCTCCAACCGGCAGTGCAGCGCCTGCGCGCGTTTTGGCAAGGCTGGCTGACGTGCCCTACGGCTCCGTGCACAAGACGCTGAAGGAGTTGGTGGCCGGCCAGCTGGTCGTGCGCGAGGACTCGGAGCAGGGGCCCCGGTACCGCGCGCCACACGAAGACCCCCGTTTGCGCGGTTTGTTCTTGCTGATTCGCCAAGACAGCGCCGTCGTCAAGCAACTTCAACGCTCGCTCAGGCCCTTCAAGTGCATTGCCTACGCCTGCATTTTTGGCTCGTTCGCAACGGGCCGCACCCACAAGGAAAGCGACATCGACGTGCTGCTGCTGGAAGGCGAGGGCACTGACCGTTTTGCGGTCATGGTTGCACTGGCCAAGGCCGGCGAGAAGCACGGGCGTGTCGTCGACCCTCAGTTCTACGCCGCCGATGAGTTCCTTGCAAAGGTGTCCGAAGGTGAGCCTGTGGCACTGGGCGTTTTGGCAGATGCGCGAATCGGCCTCAAGGGCGTTGAGCCGTGGAAGGGCTGAGGGCCGCCATCGCAGTTGAACGGGACGCACTCTAGCGCTACTGACCCCCTGGTGTCTATACATAGAGTCTTCTTCAAACAAACCCACTTACCGAAACGGAGCTATCTCATGGCAATCAAATCCAACAAAAAGCGCGACCCCATCAAACGCCTCAACCTCGGGGTCAAGAGCTCGACTCTGGCGCTGGTTCACATGGCCCTCGACGACGCCAACCAGCGCGCTGAGGCCGACGGCGACGAGCCGATGACCCTCAACGAGGCCTTTGAGCAAATCGTCATCGCCTTCATCTCTGGCGACAAGGACGTTCAGGCTTACATCAAGAAAAACAAGGGCGCCTACGATGCCAAGCTGGAAGAACTGCGTTCGGAAAAGCAAGCCGGTTCGGTCTCGGGCGACTCCCAGTAATCCGGTCTTTTGGACTACGCGACAGGCACCGTTTGGTGCCTTTGTCGTTTTGGGCTGAACGCGCAAAGTGTTCGTGCTACTGAAGGGGCATCATGCTTGACGCCATCGCCCTTGCCACTCTGCTAAAAACCTGTGCACCGCAGGTCCACCCTGCCACGATGCGGGCCGTGATTCGCCAAGAAAGCACGGGTGAGCCCTGGGCGGTCGGCAACAACACCAACCCCCGCTTGAGTGGCACCTTCAAGACGAAAGAAGCCGCCGTGGCGACCGCCTTGCGCGCGGTCAAGCAAGGGCACTCGGTCGACATGGGCATCGCTCAAATCAATTCGGCTTGGCTGCCCAAGTTGGGGCTGACGGTGGGCCAGGTGATGGAGCCTTGCCAGAACGTCCAGGCCAGCGCCTACATCCTGTCGTCGAACTACGCGGTTGCGGTGAAGAAACACGGCGAGGGCCAGAAGGCGCTCCAAGCTGCCATCGCCGCCTACAACACAGGCAAGTTCTCGGGTTCGCGCGGCGCGTGCTACGTGTCAAACGTTTTGTCGAGCATAGACGGGCGCCGCAAGCGCGATTGCGCAGCTGAGGCCAAGGGCAGCACAGGGCGACATGCCGGGGGTTCTACGCTCAAGAACCCTCCTGCAGTTCGCCGTGGCCACGCGCCCGCAGGTGCGGTGGTGATTTTTGCGGCAGCCCCCTAAAAAGAATGTTTTCCTAAACAGGAAAGCCTTCAGTTCTTGCAGTAGTAGCATTTTCGCATACAATCGAGGGGTCGAAAAGAACCTGTCCGCTATGCCCTCTGCCAGAACGCCCGTTGCCATCAAGAAAGTACCCGCCAAAAAGGCCGTCCCCTCGGGTCGCCCGGAAGGTGCGGGCCGCACGCGTGATGCGATTTATGGCGACGGCAACGAGATGACCCAGGTGAATTTCCGACTGCCTCGCGAGTTGAAAGACAGGTTGGCGCTGCACCATGCGCTAAGCCGCATTCCCCAGTCAGCCCTGGTCGTTCAGGGCGTGATGGACTTTCAAAAGCACCGTCCATGGATGCACGGATTTCCAATTGAGCAGGCCAAAGCCATTCCCACTACGCAAAACGGTGGCCGCGGCGATGCAAGTTGGCAGCTCATGGGCGCCTACATCACGGTACCGCAAAAGAAGGACTTGCAAGGTCTTTGCGAGGTCCTCAGCAAAGCCCAGGGGCACGTGGTGTCCATGGCCACGCTGCTTTACAACGTCGTTCGTTGGTACATGGACTATCGCGATTTGAAATTGCGAGCCGCCGCAGGAGTGCCTTGGCCCCCTCCGGTCACGCCCTTGCTCTCAGTTGGCCAACTTCCGTTGGAGCTTGTCCTGAGCAGCGCATCCAACGCCAGCAAGCAAGCTGTCGCGCCCAATCCAAAAACCCGAAAAAAGAAGTAGTTAGCCCGTCCATGCAAAAGCGCCCAACAGGGCGCTTTTTAGTTCAGGGGAAGCCGCCTGCTCAGTCTTGGTACGGTGGGGTAAGGCCAGAGTAGAACGCCTCAGCGGTGTCAGGCAAGGTGTCAGGTGTTTGCGAAGAAACAGGGTCTCCGCCGTTGATGGACACGCTCACGTCCTGACCGGAGCAGCTGGCACCCAGGCTGACCGCTGCCGCGCAAATCATGGGCGTAGTGCCTGCCGTCATCGTGGAGCGAAGATTGAAAGACTGGAACCCCCACATGGCCTGGCCGGGGGCGCCGATTTGGGCCCCTCCGTCGCACGTGGTGCTGGAGTCGGCGCCGCAGTTATATTGCGTCGCAGCGCTCCAGATTGCCGTGCGCGCTTGCCAGGTCAGCACAGCCACAAGGCGCTGAGCTTGGGCCACGTCCGCAGCGGTGGGGCCAGTGGCGGCGCCGCCTCCGGTGGGAGTCGATGCGCCAGTGCCGTCGGCGGAAGCTTGCAACTCCACGGTCAGCCGGGCGAGGACGTTGCACACCGTGCCTGTGCACATGGAGTTGTCGGAAGCTGCGGCGTTGTGGACAGGGCGCATCAGCACGTTCGTGGCAGAGGCGGCACCGCTGGCCAGGGCCAGGGTGGCTGAGAAGAGCAGGGCGGAGAGGGTGCGGGAGATGTTCATGATGGTGTTCCGAGAAATGTTGTTGTTGTTGTTCGAGAAGCGGCGGGCTTAGTCAGGGCTGTTGCAGCACAGCTGCTTGCCGGCGATGGCGGGGTCCGAGCACAAGGGGATGGTGGTGCTGGTGAAGCCCAGCTTGGCGTTGGCCGATTGGCAGGCGTCGTCTGACAGGCCGATGATGACGGCGTGCCCGCTGACCAGACCCATGGTGCTGGGCATCGCTTTCAGGTAGTTGGCCGCTTGGAGTTCACCGATGGTCGATGCGCCGTGGCCGGTGGCTGCCGCGTACATCTGGTCAGCGCCTTGGACCTGCTGGATGATGTTGAGCGCTTCAGACGCCTGGGCGCTGGCGGCACCCTTGTTGTAGCTGTCGCCGCCGTAGTAAAGGGTGGCCAGGGCGAGGGCTGCGACGAGCGCGATAGAGATGATGGTGATGATGAGAGAGAACATTGGGTGGCTCCGTTTGATACGAATGTGATTGAGATACTTCGTATAGCGAATCGACCCCCTGTATCTGCAGAGTGCGCAGTCGTGTCTTGCGCTTGAAACGAATACGCGGCTCGTTCATGGCACTGGGAAAGCACGGCAATTGCGCCGCCGCTTTACTCCTGCGACCAACATGGCCCCCTCCCACAGCTTCAAGAACCTCACCGCCCTGGTGGCCGACGACCAGGAAGCCCAGCGCTCTCTTTTGCGCAATCAGCTGTTCCAGATGGGGCTCACCCAGGTGGAACTGGCCGCCTCGCCAGATGCTGCGCTGCAGCTGCTCAAGCGTCGAAACTTCGACCTGGTGATTTGCGATTTCAACTTCATCGGCGACAAAACCACCGGCCAACAACTACTGGAGCACGCGCGCTCCACGGGCTTGCTGCCTGCCACCTCGATTTTTGTGATGGTGACTGGCAGTGGTGAGTACGCCAACGTAGCCTCCGTGGGCGACAACCTGCCTGACGCCTTCATGGTCAAACCCATCACCATGGCCGCCATGGAAGAGCGCATTGCGTCGCTGCTCAAGCGCGGAGAAGTGCTGTCCACGGTGCTCCAGCGCATGAAGCTCAAAGACTTCGAGGGCGCAATCTGGCGGTGTGAAGAGCTGCTCGTGCGGCCCAGCCCGTGCATCCTGGAAATCCTCAAACGCAAAGCGGAGTGCCAGATGCTGCTGGGCCAGTGGGCGCAGGCCCGCAAGACCTACCGCGAGGTTCTGGGCTTCAGCGGCAACGTGACGTGGGCCAGGCTTGGGGAAGCGCAGTGCTACAAGCTGGAAGGCGACTTGGCCACCGCGCGCGACCGCATGGTCGAGCTACTGGAGCACAAGGACAACGCACACTTCGTGCGTGCCTATGACTTGCTGGCCGAAGTGGCCGACAAGCAGGGGAGCCCCCGAGAAGCCTTGCGGCTTCTGCAAAGCGCTGCCAAAAAGGTGCCCAGCACAAGTCGCTTTCGCAGCGTGGGAGCCGCCGCCCTTCGCGCGGGGGAGCTGGACGTGGCGCGTGAGTGCTTCCAAAAGGTGTACCGGGACACGAACGGCTCACTCACTGCCCGCCCGAAAGACGTGCTCAACTTGGCACACACCCAGATAGAAACTGGCCACCACAAAGATGCTTTGGCGCTGCTTTCGGCCAACCTCACGGCCCTGGCCACCAACCCGGACCTGGGACGCTCGGCCTTGGCCCTGACGGCTAACGCACACCTGGCCGCCGGCGAGAGGCGAGCTGCCCTTGAAGTGCTGGAGCAGGCGCTGAGCGCCAGCGAAGGCAGCAAAGCCAACGAAGCCTCGGTGTCTTTGGCCCGAACTGCCTTGAAACTTGGCCGGCTGGAGCTGGGCTTGAAGGTGCTGTCCGAGGCCGTCGCAGCCGACCACGAAAACGAAGTCATCGTCTCAATGGCCAAGCAGGCCCTGGCCGAGACCGGCAATGGCGACCTGGTGGGGCGTGCCATCGAGCAGCCCATCTCCCAGGTCAAGTCCCTGGTAGCCCAGGCCCGAGCCCTGCTGTCCAACGGCGCCTACGACGAAGCGGTAGCCGTGGCTGAAAAAACAAGCCGCCTGCTGCCCGACAACACGACCGTGCTGCTGGAGACGGCCCAGGTCTACGTGCTCTGGATGAAGTTTCGCGGCCTCAGCGCGGCCCACGTCGAGCGGGTCAAGACCTTGCTCACAAAGCTGGACACGCTGCTGCCTGAGTCAGACCGCGTGGCCAAGATGCACCGGGCCCTGCGCTCGGTGCTCACCGCCACCAAGGGGGTTTGAAGATGGACAAGCAACTTGCTGCAGCTGTCATTCATGACGTGAAAAACGCGCTCGGGCTACTTGAGGCCGAGCTGTCTGTGCTTTGTTCGACGGTGGCCACGGCCGAGGGACTTGCCCGGGCCCACCAGCAGTGCTCACGGTTGCGACTGCGGCTCATCGGCTTTCTGTCCCTGTATCAAGCCGAGCACGGCGACGTTCGGCCAACCATCCAGGACCAACATCCTGAGGGCTTCTTGCGAGAAGTGCTGGCCGATTTTGGCGCCTGGTCGGGCCCCGCGGTGGAGCTGGCGGTGAGCGAGAGCGCGCCACAGGTGGCGTTCTTCGATGCCAGGCTGGTATCGCTTGCGCTGCATGCTGCGCTTTCCAACGCCAAGGCCTTCGCGAAGTCGAGCATCACGCTTGGCGTGCGGGGCGAGGGCAGGGCGGTGACGTTCTTCGTGCTCGACGATGGCCCCGGCCTGGGCTCTGGCCCAACGCCAGGCGGCACGGGGATGGGCACCACGGTTGTCAACTTGGTCACCGCGGCTCATTCGCACGGAGCTTACTCGGGGACTGCATCCATGAAAAACGCCCCTCAAGGGGGCGCGTTGTTCGAGCTGACACTGCCTTGACTGGCAGTTGAGGCAGGCGGGCCGGGCCGTGGTTAGGCGGCGGCCAGGCTGCAGCCAAGCTCGCGAATGACCGCACCTTGACGACTGAACGCAGGGGCTTCGAGCATCACGGTGTTCGAGGCGCTATTGCGGTAGACCTTCAAGCCTTGACGGCGCGCCGTGTCCTGCAGCGAGCGCAGCAGCTCAGGCGTGGCGTGTTGGATGGAAATCTTGTCGACCAGGCCGTTGAAGGGGCCTTCGCCGGGCATGTTCTTGCGCACTTCGTTGCGGCTCATGGCGATGACGGGGGCCAGGGTTTCGGTGGAGTTGGTGGTGTTCAGGGCGAGGTTCATGTGGTGTTCTGGTGTTGGTGGGCGCCAATGCGGGCCCATGCACCTCAGTGCCCGGACTTTTTTGTTTGTGTGTTTGTCTTGCGCGGAGCAGGTAAACAGCACGGGCTGGGGCGCCACTGAACCGGCATGCCTCTATTTGTTTTAAAACGCCCCTTCCTCTCGACCAAGCGCGCAGCCCTGTTCGAGGTGTTCAATCAAGAGCTCATCCGGCTCAACGAGGTGGTCGCACGAACGCTTGGCACCGAGCTCAAGGACGGCTTGGTCAAACTGGAGCCCGCCCCTGAAGACCTGGCAGGCTTTCTGGCCATGGCCTTGGATTGCCCCGTGCAGATGGTTCACGTTGAGGACTGCGCTGCAGCCCCTGCGTCCGACCGGGCGCTGAGGGCGTACCGCGGCCTGGTCATCGAGCAGGAAACCCGCCGCTTTGAGCCCTCTGGCTACGAGGCGCGATTCGCGCTGGTGCTGGAGCAAACCGGCACGGCAACACGCCACCGGGTGCCTCGCGGCGTGCCCCTCAGCCAGGGCCAGTGGGCTCGCTTTGAATATGGCGGCAAGGGCAGGGTTTTCATTGAACAGGCCGAGCAACAGGTAGTCGGTTGAAGGCACTCAAGAGGAACTACCTCTTTCCCTTACCTGATTGCCAACATGCTCAGCTACGACATCGAAAACCCCACTCGCGCCAAGGCGCTGCCAGTCGTCGGCCGCTTGATGACGGTGCTCCAGGGCGATGGCCTGCAGCTGACTGGCCTTGTCCTGAACTGTGATGGCCGCCGCGCCGTTCTTCGCTGCCCTTCGCTGGACAAGAACACGCTGATTGGCAACTTGGACGAAGCCCGATGGGCACACTGCGGGGAGCTGAAACTTCCCTCGGTGCGCTGTGGCTACTACGGGGCCGCGCAAGAACACATGCTGGCTCACGCCGCCTTTGTTGACGCGCAAGCACGCCTGGATTGGTATTGGGCTGGCGCCCGCGCTGTGCCTGATGAGAGCCGCGAGGCCGCACTGCTGACGCTTTACCGCGAAGTCGGCAAGGCCCGCGAACAAGTCGCTGTCTGCCTGGAAGTGCTGGGCACCTCTGCTGCAAGCAAGCAACCCGCAGGCCTCTCTCTCCACGACCACGCTGTCGCCCTGTCGGTGGCTGCGGCCCAGATGGGGTTCGGCCTGGACGTGGCGGACACCAAATTCAAGGAGCTGCGCCTGCAAGCCCGCGCGAACGACCTGGACGGCCTGCGCGCCGCCCTCGAGCAAGACCCTTGGTTCGCAGGACTGGCGCAAGCCCGCGGACATTCCCGACTGCGCGAGTGGCACCAGGCGCTGAAAGCCTCGCCACTCTTTTGACCTGAACTGAAGAGATACCCATACGGGGCCAAAGAGCCCCACCCAAGTGCCCGAAACAACCTCGACCTGAAAGGACCCCGACTACACCCACGAAAGCAATGTTTTGACTACCACCATCTTTAGCCGCGTCTTTTTCGCGCTGACGGGTGGCGCCTTTACCGGTGCCCTCGCTTACGGCCTCACTTCGGCCGTCCCTGCCCAGCCAAGCTGGGCTTGCGCCATTTCCGCCACCTTGCTGGCCGCCCTGGCCATCGCTTTTGGCCTGCGCAACGACCGCCTGCGCGAAGGCAGCTTTGACAGCGCTTGCGGTCTGTGGGTCGCCACGTTCCTGGTTCTGGCACTGTGCGTTGGTTGGAGCGCCATCCCCGGCGCCACACGCCCGGATTGGCTCAGCCACGACCTTTACTGCTGGATTGCCGGCTGGTGGATGTGCGTGCTCGTCTTCTTCGCAGCCTACGACGTGCTGGCCAAGAGCGCAGCTCGTCAGAAGTCGTACCTCACTCGCCCGGTTTCTGCAGCTCCGGGGGCCATGGCCGCGGGCGTGGCCGGTGTTGCAGGCGGTGTCGCATCTGGAGCCTACTTCGGCGGCCCCTTCATGGACTTCACGGGCGCCAGCAATCTGGCCGTGAACATCGATGGCACTCCGATGTTTGGCGCTGTCGACATCAAGGGCAACCCCTTTGGCGTGGTGAGCGCTGATGACCCGGCCACTTCGAGCGATTGGCTTGACGGCCCTACTGGTGGCGCCTTCATGCAGGACACCGGCCCGCTCGTGAACATTGACGGCATCCCGATGTGCGGCGACGTTGACATCGCGGGCCACCCGTACGGCGTGGTGGACGTGTTTGCCGGCTCGCACGATGCCTTCAGCGCACACGACATGACTTTCTCGCACGACATCAGCACTCCCGGCATTTTCAACTCCAACGACCACAACGGCTTCTGACATGACAGTAACTTCAATCATCTCTCTGTGTACTGCGTCAATTGTTTTCGGCGTGGTGTTACACCTTCTGCTCACGCGCCTCTACGGCCGAGTTGCCCGCCAGGCGCATCCTTCAGTGTTCCGACCGAAGCCGCTGCTCACGGGCAATGAGAAGGAATTCTTTGGCCGCCTCAAGCGGGCGCTGCCGGAACATCAAGTATTTCCCCAGGTGGCCATGGGTGCCCTGGTGGACGTCAGCCTGCCGGAATCCCACCCTCAGTTCTGGCCGCTGCGACGCTTGTTCCAGTCCAAGATTTGCGACTACGTGGTGGCCACGAGAAGTGGCAAGGCCATTTGTGTCATCGAGCTGGATGACCGCACGCACGACAACAAGAAGGACAAGGACCAGGCACGTGATGCCTTGTTGAAAAACGCAGGCATCACGACGCTGCGCTACGACAGCCGTTCAAAGCCTGCCGAGGCCACCATCCATGCGGACGTGCGCCGCGTGCTGGAGCGCCTGGTCAGTCGTTGAGCATGGGTCATTTTGGAAAATCAGGCGAAAGAAAACCCGCCTAGGCGGGTCGCGCAATCGAAGCGTGCGTTTTAAGGCTTCGCCTTCATCTCCAGCTTGACTGAGGCAAGAACATTGCTGACTGCGTAGCGTTCGCCACGGAAGTGGCGTGCCCAAGCAGCGGTCTTCTGGTTGGGTCCAACAAGTGGCAGCTTTTCTACGGGCCCAGCAGTATCTTGCCCAGTCTGGTGGCTAGCAAACGCATGAGAGAGAGAAACGGGTTGCTTCATTGGCATATGGCGCCTTTCGACGCGATGAGGGTAGCACCGTGGCCAAAGAGGGTCAAGCAGCACCGAGCGCATCACGGATGTGTAGACACCAATCATGCGGGGGGCTTTACCCAGCGCCAGCATGCCGCTTCTTTTGGCTGCTGGCGCTCGGTTCAAGGCCCTTCTAAAGCACAAAAGCCGCCCTGAGGCGGCTCTTTCGCGTGTGATAAGGGCTCAGGCAGCGGGGAAGCCGTTGCGGGCGTACAGGACCTGGCGCATGGCGTCCTGAAGCATCGCCGTGGTGGGCTTGGCCCTGCCGTCAAACCGAAGCGTTGCCAGGCCGAGCTCGGCAACCCACTGGTCGCGCTCTTCGTCGCGTGCGGCGTCGTGGGTGGCATCGTCAAGTTCGATGACGCACAGGGGGCGGCCTCGCTTGCAGCAGACCACAAAGTCGGCCACTTGGCAGGCGTAGTGCTGATGCCAAATCCAGTCCCTGCGCCCGCCGGACTCAGCCTGAATGAGCGAGCCGAGGCTGACCTGGGCCAGCACCACGAAGCTGGGCAGCGCGGCAGTGAGCCTGTCGCGAAACTCCAGCTCCGAGCCGGAAAGGACCTGGGAGACAAGCTGGACCTGGACGCTGCGTTGGGGAGATTGGGTGGCTTGATGCATGGTGTTATTATTCTACCACTGCAAACCACATTGCGCAAGGCTGCGCTGGGCCGCCGCGCTAATCCAGCAGCTTGTCGACCATCAGCTGAAGGTTCGACTCGCCCTTGTATTCGTTGATGCTGGGCTTCCAGACGACGTGCACGAGCGTGTCAAAAAGCTCGGGGGCCAGGTTGAAGGCCACGGCCTGAGCGTTGGTCTGCCCGTCGTTGAGTGTCAAGCGGGAGTGCTTGTTCTCGCTCATGCCTGCCGCGCGCACCACGGTCAAGGCCTGGTCGAAAGACGGCGCCAAAAAGCCCTGGCCCCAGATGGCCAGTTCAAGCTCCCGCGTTCCCGCGATGGTCAGCTCGTTGAAGGGCAGCTCCCCGTCCGACAAGATGACCTGGGTGCGCACGGCCGGGTCCATCAGGTCGCGTACGACTTGCTCGAATGTCTGGGCAAACAGGTCGAAGTCGGCAACGGTCATGCCGGCAGCCATGGCGTGTCCGCCATAGGCGAGCATCAGGGTAGGGCAGCGGCGGGCTACTTCGTCCAGGGCGTGTTTCAGGTGAAAGCCAGGGATGGAGCGCGCCGAGCCTTTGACTTTGCCGTGCTCGTTGCGGGTCATGACAATGGTGGGCAGGTGGAGCTCTTCCTTGAGGCGCCCGGCCACGATGCCAACCACGCCTTCGTGCCAGCTCGGGTCGTAGACCACCGCAGCCCAGGAATCGGGCTTGACCTGGGCCGAGAGCTTGCGCACGGCCTCCCCAAGCGCTTCAGCCTGGATGTCCTTGCGCTGCTCGTTCAGCGTCGAGAGTTCCAGAGACAGCTCGCTGGCACGCGCCACGCTGTCCGTGGTCAGGCATTCGATGCCCAGCGACATGTCGGACAGGCGTCCGGCGGCGTTGATGCGCGGGCCCACGCCAAAACCAATGTCGGTTGTCGACAGGCGGCTGCGGCTTTTCTTGGAGATGGCAATGAGCGCCTCAACGCCAGGGGAGCAATGGCCCTGGCGAATGAGGTCCAGCCCCATGCGAACAAGGGTGCGGTTGTTGAGGTCCAGCGCCACCACGTCGGCCACGGTGCCGATGGCCACATAGGGCAGCAGTGAGTGGATATCGAAGGCCTGCGCCGCAGCACTGCCGCGATTCTTCAGCTCTTCGTGCAGGGCCCACATCACATAGAAGGCCACGCCACAGCCCGCGATGCACTTCGAGGGGAAGGTGCAGCCGGGTTGGTTGGGGTTGACGATGCCGCAGGCCGGGGGAAGCGCAGGGCCTGGAAGGTGGTGGTCGGTTACCAGCACCTGCATGCCCAGGACATTCGCGCGTTCAATGCCGGCGACGCTGGAGATGCCGTTGTCCACGGTCAGCAGCAGCTCTGGCTTAGGGGTTCGTGCACCGGCAATTTCGGCAATGGCGGGGGTCAGGCCGTAGCCGTGAACGAGGCGGTCCGGGACGCAGAACTCGACATCCGCCCCGAAGGCGCGCAGGCCCACCAGCATGACTGCGCAGCTCGTGGCGCCGTCGGCGTCGTAGTCGGACAAGACACAGATGCGCGTGCCGCACACGATGGCGTCGGCCAGTTGGTTGGCGGCGTCTTGGCAGCCCTTCAGCTCGGCGAAGGGGATGAGGTCGGCCAGGCTCTCACCGTGAAGTTGGGCCTTGTCCGAGATGCCCCGCGAAGCAAGCAGCTGGGCCATCAAGGGGCTGAAGCCTTGGGACAACAAGTTTTTTTGAGCTGAGACGTTCAACGGGCGTCTCTCAATTCGCATAGCAGGCATGGGGTCTCGCAGTGAAAAGGACTTCCCTCTCAGTAGCGCGGCCAGCAAGAGCGTTCGGCCGCTACGTGCCCGTCTTGCGAGGTGGCTGCTCCACACAAACCGGGCTCACAGGTCACTTGGCAGGTCGGAGAGCCCACGATGACCACTACCAGTACCGCGAAAATCATTCCCATCCATGCAGCCGCCCCTGTGGCAGACGCTGGCAACCAAGACTTCATTGACGTGGCCTACGAGCGCCTGAGCGGCGTTCCCGGCTTCGTTGAACGCCCCGGGCAAAAGGAGTTGTCGCGCAAAATCCGTGAGGCTTTCCAGCGCAACTTGCCTTTACTGGCAGAGGCTCCCACCGGCACCGGCAAGACCGTGGCCTACCTGGTGGGGGCTGTGGCGGCGTTGCAGGAGCTGCGCCACCGCCGAGCCGGGTTGCGCCTGGTTGTTGCCACCGCAACCAAAGGCCTGCAGGGCCAAATCATGACCTCTGACTTGAAAAAGCTGGAGTCCGTGGGCTTGCTGGAAGGCCTGGCGGTCGAGCTGGCCAAGGGCCGGGGCAACTACTTGTGCGAGCGCCAGGCCGGCGCCCTTGCGTCCAAAGACAGCACCAACCAACTCGACTTGCTGGCCGAGGGTCCCCAGGAAGACGTGGGCGACGCCGCTGAGGCCTTGCGCCTGCTTCGCGCTTTCCAGGACGGCGACTGGAACGGCGACATTGACTTCTGGAGTGAGAAGCGTCCCCGCGGCTGGCAAGCCATCAGTGCAGCAGGGGAGTCCTGCGTCGGCCGCAAGTGCGACCACTACGAGAGCTGCCCCTTTGTCAAGGCACGTGCCCGCATGGGCCTGGCTCAGGTGCTCGTGGCCAATCACGACATGGTGCTGGCTGACCTGAAAATGGCCCTGGACGAGGACATGGACCCGATGCTCGGCGAGCAGTACCTGGTCGTGTTCGATGAGGCGCACCACCTGCCCGACAAGGCCCTGGAGACGGGGCGCCACGAAGTCAAGGTCAAGGCCTTGGCCGACCACCTCAAAAAGGTCCCCGCCGCCCTGTCAGCCGCCTGGCGCGACATGCACCTGGGCAAAGGGCTGGACACCGCCGGCGTGAGCGTTGGCGATTTCTCCACGGACAGCCTTGTGGCCGCCCTGGGAGACATGGCCACTGGGCTGGACGCGCTCGAATACGACGAGCAAGGCATTTTCCGATTCGCCAAGGGCGAAGTGCCCCCTGCGGTTCAAGAACGAGCTCGCTGGGTGGGGTCTCGGCTGGAAGTGTTGGATGAGCTGTTCCAAAACGCCTCTTCCGCATTGCGCTTTGGCAAGGCCTCCAAGACCCAGGCCTCCATGGCATCCGTGGCCTCTGCGATTTCCCTGTTTGCCAGCCAGCATGCGCCGGTGCGCGACGCCATGAAGCTGTTCGAGGCCCTGGCCGCCCCGCAGCGCATGGTGCGCTGGGCCGAAAAGCGCAAGAGCGGCGACGTCTCGCTCAACACCAGCCCCATGGAAGGTGCCGAGGTGCTGGGCCCGCTGCTGTGGGAGAGCCAGCGGGTCTTTCCGGTCATGCTGTCGGCCACCTTGCGGGACATGGGCTCCTTTGACCGCTTCATCGCCAAGTCCGGCGCACCGGCAGACGACGTGATGCTGCATGAGACCCCCCAGGTTTTCGACTTCAGCCGCTGCGAGCTGGTCATCGCCCGCTTGAACAGCACCCCCAAGCGGGACACCCGTGAGAAGTGGCTTGCCGAGGTCAAGGAAGCGATGCCTCAGTTCATCGTCCAAGGCACGGGCAACTTGGTGCCCTTTCACTCGGGCGAGGTCATGCGCGAGGTCGTGCCGGCGCTGCGGCGCAAGTTTGGCGATGCGGTCAAGATGCAAGGCACGGCCAGCCTGGCGGTGCTCATCGAGGCTCACAAGGCGGACGTCGACGCAGGTCGCACATCCATCCTGTGCGGGCTGGCGACCATGGCTGAGGGCTTGGACCTGCCAGGGCGCTGGTGCGAAAACCTCATCATCACGCAGCTGCCGTTTGCCGTGCCCTCCGACCCGGTGGAGCGCGAGCTGCAAGATGAGCTGGGCCGGGACTACTTTGTCAAGCGGGCGCTTCCCGACACCTACATCAAGCTGGTTCAGCTGGTGGGCCGCCTGATGCGGCGCGAGAGCGACCGTGGCCGCATCGTCATGCTCGACAAGCGCCTGGCAACAGAGTTCTACGGCAAGGCCATGCTCAATGCATTGCCTGCGTATTCGCGCAAACGCTTTGAAAAGCCAGGGGACCGCACGACCGTCTGAGCACCAGCAGGGCGCCGCCCCGCACCCGCGACCCTCAAAGAAATTATTTTGTTGAGGGCAGGGCGGGTGGCCTTGCCTGCCAGCACTCGCGACGAAGCATCGCTGAAGCACCGCGCAATACACAAAGACGAGGGCAGGGGTACTGGGCTTGCATGCGCCAATACCTCTACCTGTTTCTTCGAGTCGTCCTGCTGGCCATGGTTTGTGGCCCCTCGCTGTGCCAGGCAGAGGATGCGCCCGCGCAGCCTGACGCGCTGGACGAATGGGTGGACCAGTTTTATGCGGACAGCCCCAGCTTGCCTGCGCTCAAGGGGCCGTTCATGGCCCAGAGCTACCAAGCCCCGCCAGCGGCCAGTCTCAAACCCGCCCGAGACGTCTATGGGCTGCTCATCCCCGCGGTCCTGTCCACCTCGCCCGACCCTGCTGCGGTGCCTGCCCCTTTGCCCGTCATCGCCATGGAGCCGGAGCCTGAGCCAGAAGGCCTGCTCCCCACCGCCCCTGCCTTGGCCGAGGCGGTGGCCCTGCTGAGCGTGCCCAAAGGCAAGCCGGATGTGGCCGGCGAAAGCTTGGCACACGGCAAAGAGCTGCTCAGAGGGGCGCCAGGGACGTCTCAGCGTGCGGCTGTCTACACCGCCCGCCACTCAAGAGCCGATGCCGTCCAGTATGTCGCCGGCGTGTTGCGCGACCTGAGCTCGAAAACGCGCGCTGTGTTTGGGGTGGCTGTCAGGCTGGGTCGCCACTCAGCCATGGCCCTCCAAGTGAGTGTTCAGTCTGCGGGCTCGTCCCGCATCGCCCTGACTTACAGGTGGCGCGACTTCTGAACGGCAAGCCCGTTTTAGGCACTGCCTCTCATCATGAACGAAACCTCAGAACACAAAGTAGCCCTGGCCCTTGCGGCAGTCTCGCTCAGCCGAGCTGCCAAGGCTTTCTCGGCTCGTCCGAAAGCCGCCGTGTTTCACGCGCAGGCAGCCCGAATTCTCCTGACCACGGTGCAAGCGCCACTGTCGGCTGAACAGGCCTCAGCCCTGGAGACGCTGGTTCGCGCCAACTCCGACGACCTGGCCACCGAGCAAAACAAGGAGCTGTTCGCCGTCAAGGCCACGCAGCTGTCCGCCTCGTTTCAGGCCGCTTCCCTATGACGCTGGTCGTTGTGAACCTCTTCGGTGGGCCCTGCGCCGGCAAGTCCGGCGTCGCAGCTGGACTGTGCGAGCGGCTCAAAGCCCGCGGCATCGCTGTCGAGCAACCACCCGAGGTAGCCAAGCTTCACGTGTTGAGGGGCGACCTTCGCTTTCTGAAAGACCAGCTGAGTGTCTTTGCTGCGCAGCAGCATTACCTTGAAATGGTTCGAGACAACGCTGTCGAGGTGGCCGTCGTGGACAGCCCTTTGCTGTTGTCAGCCGTCTACGCACCCAAGGACTACTACGGCAGCTTTGCACCTCTGGTGCGCGAAGTCTTCAACAGTTTCGACAACCGCAATTTCTTCATCGAGCGCTCGGAGAACTACATCCAGGTCGGGCGCATCCAGACGCAGCCCCAAGCGCGCGAAGTGGATGTGCAAACGCGCTCGCTGCTTCACGAGCAGGGCGTCCCCTTTGAAAGCGTGCCCGTGGCCCTGGCCGTCGAGTTCATCTTGCAGCGCCTGCAATCTCAGGGCGTGCTAAGCGCGAACAAATCAATTTAGCTGCCTGCGGTTATTGGTTTGTATCGGCTGCGCATATTTTCAGAAGTCGGCATGCGGCTATTTTTCTGCATCGGCCTGCCTGGCCCCGTGTGACGCCCGGCCTTGCTCCGGCACTTCAGGAATGACCCCTGACAACCTTCGAGCCGAGAGCAACCATGAGCGACAAAACCCTTCAAGACATCCAGCGTGCGCTGACTGCACCGTTTCCCCTGCGCCAGCTGAGCTGGCGTGTTGGCGACAAGAACGAGGCGTGCACCCGCGGCCGAGTGGTGCCCTACCTGAATGCCCGCGACGTGGAAGACCGCCTGGACGAGGCTCTGGGCTTTGGCAACTGGAAGAACGAGCAAAAGGCCGTGGGCGGGGGCATCGTTTGTGCCCTGTCCCTGCGGCTGAACGGGGAGTGGGTGTCCCGCGAGGATGGCGCGCCCGCTACCCGAAGCAGCTCTGGTCGTGGCAACGTTGAAGACATGGCGGTCAAGGGAGCGTTTTCGGACGCCTTGAAACGCGCAGCTGTCCTTTGGGGCATCGGGCGCTACCTGTACGCGTTCAGGGCTCCCTGGGTGGACCTGGACCCGCGCGGCGTGCCCCTGGCCTTCAATGCGCTGGACTACTTCAGCGAAGACCTGCTGACCCCTGAGGACCAGGCCGAGCTGGCCAAGTACCGTCAGGACGTCTCCGAGGCGACGCCTGCCCCTGCTCCGACCCGTGCTGCCCCCGTGGCTGCCCCTGAGGCCTCTCAGGCTACCGCCTCTGCCAAGCGCACACCCCCGCCCACGCCCTCACCGGTGGCTGAAAAGCCAAAGCCCGAGCACCCTGCGCCTGAGCCGCAAGCGCGTCAGGCCGCCAAGCCAAGTCCGGAGCCTGCTGCTACTCGCGCCGCCACGCCCGCCCTCAATCCCGCTACTCCGGCTGCCACCCCGGCTGAAGGTCCTGCAACCCCCTCCACCATCGGTAGTGCGTTGTCTGGCGAGGCTGCCCTGGGCCCCAAGGCGACCAAGCTGCTCGCCCACATCAAGCCGGGTGCCAAGAAGGAAAGCCTGCTCGGGCACGTGAACAACCCCATCCACGGGCTGTCTGCTGCCGAAAAGGCCTTCCTTGTGGCACGCATCCAGGCGCTGGGCTGAACCCAGCTCGCCTCGCGCCCCTTGCTCGCGTTGAAAAGCGGGCAGGGGCATTTGTGTTTGGGGGGTTGGGCCTCCATGCGAGTTGAACACGCAGCACTTGCCTGGCACTGACCTGGCAAGTCCCGTTCACCACCCGAGCCCATGAAAATCCACACCAAACCCCTCGCCCTTTTGATGGCCGCTGTCTTTTCCTGTGGCGGCGTGCACGCCCAGGACGCTTTCGCAAACACCGGCGGCAGTGCGCCCGTCGTGGCTGTCCCCGCTCCGATGGCCAAGGTGCTGGGCTCCAGCCCGAAAACCAAATGCGCACAGGACCAGCTCGACGCCGAGCGGGCCAACGACTTGACGTGGGGCGAGCAAGCGCTGTCCACCGCCACTGGCGTGCTGGCCGCGACGTTGACGGCCTACACCCTCAAAGCGAACTGCGTCTCCACTGGTGGCCAAGCCGTTGGTGCCCTGGTTGCCGGCTTCGTGGGCCAGCAGGCCGGCGTTGCCGTGGCCCGTGCTGCCCGTGCGCCGCGTCCCTTTGCGTTCCCTGACGGCCAGTGCCAGCCTCTTTTCGAGACGGAGCTGTTGATGCCCGATGGCTCGCATGTCGTTTTCGAGGCACCCCGCCACTTCAAGCCCAACTCCGAGCTGAAGGCCAAGTTCAACCGCGACACGCAAGAACTCTCCATTGAAGCCTAACGCTGCGCTGGCTTGAACTTGCACACCCCCCGACACTCCTGGACACCTCCAAAATGAACCGCACCCTGACCCGAACGTTTGCCATGACAGCCCTGGCCGCTGCCGCCCTGTCGCTGTCCGCTTGTGGCGGTGGGGGCGCGTCTTCTTGCAAGAGCTGCTCGACAAGCCCCGCACCGACGCCGGCGACACCTGTCGTGCCCCAAGCCACGACCTACGCGGCGTTCTCGGGCCTGGGCGTTGACGCACAGGCATCAACCTCTGATGCGCGTCTCATGTTCACGCAGGTGGCCAATGCCACCTCGCTGTCAATCACCATCAGCGACTGGACCCTGCGCGCCGAGCCCGCGGACATTTTCTACGCCTCTGCGCAAGCAAGCAGCGGCGTGGGCGCCCAAATGATGGTCAAGACGACGGCAGTCGACTCTGCCCCGGAAGTTACGGTGGCCCGCGTGGTCCAGGGCACCTTGACCAACTCGCAAACAGGCGAGGTCAAGTCCTTCGGTGCCAGTGCTGGCAACACCGACGAAGTGGTGCTGACCGTGGCCAAGGGAGTGGCTCCTGCCGCCGACCGCCCTGCCAATGAAACTTGGCACTGCGTCATCACGACCACACTGCCAACGCCGCCCACGGCAGGCTACGTTCCTACCGTGGCGACCGGCACGGCCACGCTGGTGCTGCGGGCTGGCAGCTTTGACTTCACGCCCCAGGTCCATGTTGTCAAGGGCGACATCGTTTTCGACGTGACCGAGCCCCTGCTGGCACAGGCTTACGGCAGCACCAGGCAAGTGGCCTCGACCGCGAACCTGAAGCAGCGCGCCGAGCCTGGTGAAAAAGTCGGCACCAACAGGATGCTGGCCACCCACGTGCTGACCTATACCCCTGACTTGACCAAGCCATCGAAGGTGGTCTCCAACGTCAGCGTGATGACCTGCGTGCCGCCGAACGTTCCCTTGCCCGCTCCGGTGCCTCCGGTCGCAGAGCCGCCTCCCGTGAAAGCGCCCCCTCCGATTACTCAACCACCGGCGCCTGCCCCGACTCCGCCGGAACCAACGCCCGCGCCGACGCCGCCAGCACCGCCGGCCCCGCCCGCGCCCGCGCCGCCTCCCCCCGCGCCGCCCATTCCACCTGCCCCCGCGCCTTCAACGCCTGTGCCCGCCCCCACGCCTCCGGCGCCAACTCCGGTCCCGCCTGCGCCGCCCCCTGTGGTCGCATCAGCGATGTGGTCGCGAATCGGCGTTGGCCCGGCCCAAGGGCAGGTGGGCTTTGTGGAGTATTCGACAATCCTGGACAACGCTGGCGTGAGTCCTGGCGATGCCGCACCTGATTTCGCAGGCCTCGAACTGGCCGGCCCCGGCCGCTACGACCGCTTCACTTTCAGCGCCAACAAAATCGAGCTGCATGAAATCAAACTCATGGTCAAGACAACGCCCGTGGCGGACGTGAGTGTGTTCAGCGTCCAGGGCGGTACGGACCTGACCACCTGGCAGTACTACGCCGGCTACGTGTCCAAGGACAGCGGCAACAGCGAGCTCTATTACGAGGACACCGGCTACCTCTACGGCTACGCCAAGACCGCGTACAAGAGCGGGCTGAGCGTGTCGGCAACTTGCGGAACGGCTTCGGTGGTCGACATCTTCCCCAAACCATTGCGGGCGGCCACCTCGCCTTACCGCATTGAGGGGGCCAGTGGCACCATCACCTTGCAGACACCGGCCGGATTTGACGCAGCAACCTGGCTGAGCGGCAACTACACCACAGGGGGCCCGACGGTTCTCTTTAACAGCGCTTTCACGCTGAAGGGCCCCGGCGTTGACCAGTACTACGCTGCCAGCGCCAACTGGACCTTCTTCGAGGGGGATGACGGCGAGGCTCACACGCGTGAATCGACCATGACGGGCCCCTCGGGCACCCAAAACGACACGGTGTTCGTGCCGGTGGGGGATGTGTCGGCGCGCAGGTTCTACGTGCTGCAGGGCGTGCGGCTGACGCCACTGGCCCCAACGCCGGACAAGCTGGTCGACCTGAACGCGGTGAGTGCCATGGTCCTGTGGACCTGCGTCAATCCGGCAGTGCCGGAAGCCGCTTCGAGCCAGGCCGCCAGCAAGCGCTAAAGCCCTGGACACGTCCCGACGAATCGCCCTGCCGGCACCCCGCAGGGCGATTTTCTTTTAGTGCGGGGCAACTTCATTTTGGAGTTGCACAACTTCAATTCAGAGCTACGCGGTTCAGCTCGTATGCGTAAAGCTCAGGGTGGTTTTGCCGATAGAGAAGGGCACTCTCGCAATATTGAACACCAAGTCTCTATATGAAGAGTAGACGCACTGAACCAGCGTCCCCTTGAAACCTCTCAGGACCCACACATGCCCGCTTTTGCCCCTCAAACCACTGAAGCCTCTTCAACCATTGACCACACCTTTTCCTCGGTGGCCACCCTGCTGAACAAGGACGCACCCAGCACTGACGCACAGCGTCTGGCGCTTGCCTCCGAGGCCTTGGACTTTCGCGATGCCGCACTGACATCGAGCAACCAGGACATTGACCGTCTCGAAGTCTGGGCTGACGCTCACCTTGAAAAGATGGCCGAGGCAGGGCGAATTGACTTGCCCCACGCCGCCGGCGCTCTTTACGACAAGGCCCACGCCCGCTTCGACGCGAACATCATTCACTTTGCCTGATTCACCAAGCGCTCACCTCACCAGGTGGGCGCTTTTTCTTTGAGGGCGGGGCCGGCTGCGGCAGGGCGACGCACACGGCATCCAGTTCTGGCACTGAAAAGGCATCGTTCGCGCGCCGCGGACTCCTTCTTAGCTTGCCCATGCCCACCTCGAATCCCTTTTTGACCCTTGGCTTGGCTGTTGCCGCTGCGGCCCTTGTGAGCGGCTGCGGTGGTGGCTCTTGCCAAAAGTGCGAGAGCGGTGCTGCCCCTGCGCCTGTCGTTCAAACGGAACCGCTTCCCCCCAAGGTGCCCGAGGCCGTGCAAGGCCAGCTGAGCCTGCAAGGGTTGGGCATGACCTCAGCCCAGTGGCCCACCACTGACACCGCGCTTGCCTTTGAGGTGATGGACACCGGCCCCGACGATGTGATGCTCGACCTGGGCTACGTCCGGGTGTTGACGCAGCGCCAATACATCACCTACAGCACGATGGCCAAGCCAGGCGCCGCTGCAGGCTCCCCGCCGGACTTGTCGGCCGCCCACATTTCGCAGGGCACCTACTACTACCCGGTCTCCAAGACCAGCCACGCTTTTGGCCCCGCTGAAGGCGCAGGTGGCCTGCTGGCCACGCTAACGCTCGCCGTCAAGCCCACAGCTGCGGCTGGCACCTGGGATTGCTCCCCTGTTTCAACCGCTTTGATGCCTCCCGTATCGCCAAAGCACGGGGGAATGGCTCTGAGCGGTTCTGCCAGGCTGACCATGAACGTCCGCACGACTGCACTTTTTCCGGGCGCTCCACCCGGGCTGACCACCACGGTGGCCACCTATGACTGGGCCCCGAGCTTCACGGCTGAGGTAGGCGGCGAGGGCATTGCCATCACGTACAAGCTCGAAGGCCAACTGATGAACGGTGGCGCGCTCGGCGAGCCCATGCCGCCGGGCCAGCCTGAACTCAGGCAGCAAGTTCAAGTCGGCGAGCGCACTGACTCGAACACGCGTCGACTGACCTATGGCGTCGCTTACATCCCCAACAATTCTCAGTCCCTGAATGCGCGCTACGCCACCTTCGAGATGGAGTGCGTGGCCGTGGGCGCGGCCAAGCCTGTGCCTTACGATGCGGTCGGCCAGACCGTCGTGGTCAAGGCTCGCAACCCGAACGGGTATGAGGTCCCCGACACACCTTGATGGGCGTCATTGAGGAGCGCCGCGCTTAAAGTCAATTGTGAGGTTTCAACAGCAAGCCCCTGTCCTACGGGCGTTTTCTTAATTGTCGTCAATGACTATTTGGTAAACCAGAGCATGTTTTTGCCGCGAGGCAAGATTCGCCAGTTCACTCGTCCTGGTCTTGGCGGGATTCCCCGAACTCCCTGAGCTGCACCAGCATCGCGCCGCCCTGGTCGGGTGCCGCACGGACGCGGGCCGCCAGCTCTTCAGCGCTGAGGTTGTATCGCTCGTGCATGAAGGCTTGTTCAGCTGCGTCAAACATTTCGTCCATGGCCATCTCCTTGTCGCGGCTCGCGGCCAGTGTACCCAGCAAGGCGCGTCGCTGGGGGCCCTCAACCCCTCGGGTGGTGCTTGGCATGGAGCTCCTTCAGGCGCCCTGACGCCACGTGGGTGTAGATGGCCGTGGTGTTGATGTTGGCGTGCCCCAGCAGGAGCTGCAGGACGCGCAAATCGGCGCCGCCCTCGCTGTTCATCATGTGCGTGGCAAACGAGTGGCGCAGCGTGTGGGGCGAGACCAGTGCCAAGGGGATGTTGACACGCAGCGCATAGGTCTTGACCAGCTTCCAAAACATCTGCCGGCTCATCGGCTTGCCGTAGCGGTTCAGGAAAAGACCTTTTTCTGAGGTCTTGCCGCGTTGCACCAGGTAGCGCTCAATCCAGTCCAAGGCGATTTCCCCGACCGGCACCAGCCGCTCCCGCTCGCCCTTGCCCATGACTTTCACGGTGCCCGATTGGCGGTCCAGGTGGTGCGTGGGCAGCGCGACCAGCTCCGTCACACGCAGCCCGCTGGCATACATCCGCTCCAGCATGGCGCGGTCGCGCACGCCCTGCGGCGTCTC
>CAZKPN010000039.1:0-35357 GCA_964554655.1 uncultured Aquabacterium sp.
CAGGTCAACTTCCGCCTTGCGCAAATCTTCCACCTTCAAAGGTGTACCTGGGCGCACGGTGCCCACGGCCACCAAAGCTTGGCCCCAGACCTTCACGGACACGGGCCAGTACACATTCCAGCGCACCGTGCCCTGCTCGCAACGCAAACCGACGCGAGTGTTGCCCCACAGGCGCATGCCAGCAGGCACATAGGCCTTGACCTTGTCGCAAGGCGCCAGCTTGAGGCGCGGATCCAACTGGCCCAAAACGATTTCAACGCGCCAGGGCGCGCTGTTTTTCGAATGGCTGTCAGCTTGGGGCAAGGCCTGGTCGTGCAACAAGGTCTGCACATAGGCCTGCAGCACCCCCGACTCGCCAACCGGCGACGCCTGAGCATGGGCCGAAGGCGACAGCAGCACCGCGCCACCACACAACAGCAACCACACCAGGGCGCTCAGCAAGGCGGCCCAAATTTGAAAGGGCTCGAAACCCAGGTCATGCAGCAAGCCCGGCACAGGGGCCGAAGGGCTGCTCGATGAGGGGTTGTGGGAATTCGTGTCCATGCCTGCCACTGTACGAAGCCCCGCCCCGCCAGGAAGTCAGAAATGAGGCCCGAAAGACTGCTTATTCCGGCTCATGTTCTGGCACCACCAGTTCACCATCCCCTACAAGCTGCGCCAAATCCCGTTGTTCTTGGCAAAGCGCTCACAGGCCGGAGGGCTTGCCATGCTGAACAGATTGACCGACACCCTTAACTTCCAGGCTGATGCCCTGTCACTGCGATCAGAGCGCCAGCGCCTGATCGCCAGCAACATCGCGAATGCCGACACCCCGAACTACCAGGCTCGGGACTTCGACTTCGCCAGTGCGCTGCGCAATGCCACCGGGCAGGCCTCGCAGGGCCAGTCGTCACTGGCCCCGGGCAAGCTTCAACTGGCCACCGCCAGCGCAGGGCACCTGGGCCGTGGCGGTGTGCCCGCAGGAAGCAAGCAGCAGGCCGACATGAACTACGCCACGCCTGCGCAAACCAACCTGGACAGCAACACCGTCGACATGGACCGCGAACGCGCCAGCTTTGCCGACAACACAGTGCGCTATGAAGCCACCCTGCGCTTCATCAACGGCCAGGTCAAAACGCTCAACACGGCCATCACTGGCCAGTGACCGGAGTAAACCACCATGTCCATGTTCAGCATTTTCAACGTCTCGGGCAGCGCGGTCAGCGCGCAGTCTCAGCGCCTCAACGTCGTGGCCTCCAACCTGGCCAACGCCGACACCGTCGCCGGGCCCGACCGCGCGCCCTACAAGGCCCGCCAGGTCGTGTTCACCACCACGCCCATGGGCGACGTGGGCACCGCTGGCGTCACGGTGAGCAACATCACCGAAGACAACACCCCTGGCCGCCGCGTGCTCGACCCCAAGCACCCACAGGCCGACGCCGATGGCTACGTGACCTACAGCAACGTGAACGCGGTGGAGGAGATGGTCAACATGATCTCCGCCTCGCGCTCGTACCAGAACAACATCGAAGTGATGAACACCGCCAAGAGCCTGCTGCTGAAAACGCTGCAACTCGGTCAAGGCACCTGATTTACCTGAGGACATGACATGAGCACAGTATCGTCAACCGGCAACTCCGTTCTCGACAAGATCAACGGCGCCAAGGCCACCGCCAGCGACAAGACGACGGAGGCCTCGGACCGCTTCCTGAAGCTGCTGGTCACGCAGATGCAGAACCAGGATCCGCTCAACCCGATGGACAACGCGCAGGTCACCAGCCAGATGGCGCAGATCAGCACGGTGACCGGCATTGAGAAACTCAACACCACCATGGGTGGCGTGACCGATGGCTTCAGCCAGATGCAGTTGCTGCAAGGCGCCAGCCTGGTGGGCCGCCAGGTGCTGATCGAAGGCAACCAGCTGGTGGCGGGCACGGTCAAGGCCGAGGATGGCACCAGCAGCACGATCGCTGCAGGCGCTTTCGATCTGAGCGGCAGTGCCGCCAATGTGTCGATCAACGTGATCAACGCCGCAGGCCAGGTGGTCGACACCATCAGCCAGGGCTCGCAAACCGCAGGCTTGAACAGCTTCCAGTGGACCGTGCCCAGCACCATGTCCAGCGAGGGCCTGACCTTCAAGGTGGCCGCCAAGAATGGCAGCACCGACGTCAGCCACACCAGCCTCATGAACGACCAGGTCGATGCCATCAGCAACAGCAATGGCACCTTGAGCCTGGAGCTGCGCAACAGCGGCAGCACGGCTTACAGCAAGATCAAAGTCGTCGTTTAATTTTTCAAGCAGTACCCTGAAAGGACAACACCATGGGCTTCCAACAAGGTCTCTCCGGTCTGAATGTATCGGCTCGCAATCTGGAGGTGATTGGCAACAACGTGGCCAACACCAGCACCTATGGTGCCAAGGCCTCGCGGGCCGAGTTCTCGGACATGTACGCGGCGGCACTGAATGGCTCCGGCACCAGCGCGGTCGGCATTGGCGCCACCGTGGCGGCCGTGGCCCAGCAGTTCACGCAGGGCAACATCAGCACCACCGACAACCCCATGGACCTGGCCATCAACGGCAATGGCTTCTTCCAGGTGCAGGATGGCCGCAACCAGACCTTGTTCACCCGCAATGGGCAGTTCAAGATCGACCGCGACGGCTTCATCGTCAACAACGCCGCGCACAAACTGCTGGGCTACCAGGCCGACCTGACGGGCAACATCACCAACACCAGCGACCTGGTCCCCATCCAGCTGACCACGGGCGGCATTGCCCCCAAGCAGACTGACAAGACCAGCATCGAGATGAACTTCAAATCGACCGACTCGATCAAGAGTGTCGGCATCGATTTCACCGACAACACCACCTACAACTTCACCACGTCGCAGACCATGTTTGACGTGAAGGGCCAGTCGGTGGGCATGGCCTACTACTTCCAGAAGGTGGGCGACAACAGCTGGGACATGTACGTCACGGCCAACGGCACCTCCATCCAGACCGATGGTTCAGGCGCACCCGCCAAGGCCGCCACCTTGAACTTCCCGACCTCTGGCGGCACCCCGGCCGACCTGTCCAATGGCAGCCCGGTCGAAGGCGACCCTGGCACGATCACCACCTACGACGCCAGTGGCAACGCCGTGGCCACCTCGTCGACCGGCAGCTTCACGCTGCCTGACATCCCCAAGGTCAACGTGAGCAATGCCAGCGCGGTGCCCCCCATCGCGCAGACCGAAGTCCTCAGCGGCGTCACCATGGACCTGTCCAAGTCCACGGAGTACGGCGGCAACTTCGCTGTGACCAACCTGTCGCAAACCGGCTATGCACCCGGCGACCTGTCCAGCATCACGGTGGACAGCTCCGGCGTGATCCTGGCGCGCTACTCCAATGGCCAGTCCAAGCCAGCGGGCCAACTGGTGACCGCCAGCTTCCGCAATCCACAAGGCCTGCAACCGCAAGGCAGCAACGAGTGGTCCGCCACCTATGCGTCCAACGCGCCGGTCACGGGTGCACCGGGCACGGGCAACCTGGGCTTGCTGCAATCGGGCGCGCTGGAAGAATCCAACGTGGACCTGACTGGCGAGCTGGTCAACATGATGGTGGCCCAGCGCATGTACCAGGCCAACGCACAGACGATCAAAACCGAAGACCAAGTCCTGCAGACGTTGGTGAACCTGCGTTGATGCACCGCCCCGCCAGCCGTAACCGGAGCACACCATGGATCGGATGATTTATGTCGGCATGGCCGGCGCCAAGATGGACATGCAGCGCCAGGACGTGCTGGCCAACAACCTGGCCAACATCAGCACGACCGGCTTTCGGGCCGAGCTGCAAGCCATCCGCGCTGTGCCAGTGCGTGGCGATGGCGCCACCACGCGCGTCTACTCCTTAGAGACCACGGTGGGCTACGACGACTCGCAAGGCCCCATCACCACCACCGGCCGCCCGCTGGACGTGGCTTTGCAAGGCAAGTCCATGCTGGCCGTGAGCGCGCTGGATGGTACCGAGGCTTACACCCGCTTCGGCTCGCTGACGGTGAACAACGAAGGCGTGCTGATGACCCAGAGCGGCCTGCCCGTGCTGGGCGACGGCGGCCCGATCACCATCCCGCAGAACGCCCAGGCCAGCATCGCGCCCGATGGCACAGTCAGCGCCAAGGAAGCCAGCGGCAAGATCACCGGCATCGGCAAGCTCAAACTGGTCACCCCGGAAATCAAACTGACACGGGGCGAGGATGGCCTGTTCCGCGACGCGGACGGGGCCGAACTGCCAGTCGATGCCAACGCCCGTGTGCAAGACGGGGCCCTGGAGGGTTCGAACGTCAACCCCATCGAGACCATGATCAGCATGATCGCGGCCGCCCGCCAGTTCGAAGCTCAGATGAAGTTGATCCAGACTTCCGATAACAACGAAAAAGCGGCATCCCAATTGTTGTCGGGCAACGCCTGATCTGTTTACCTGGCTTGACGCCTGAGGAGTAGCACCATGATGCGATCACTGTGGATCTCGAAATCGGGGATGGAAGCCCAGCAAACCCAGCTGGACCACATCTCAAACAATCTGGCCAACAGCGGCACCAATGGCTACAAGCGCTCGCACGCGGTGTTTGAAGACCTGATGTACCAGAAGCTGCGCCAAAGCGGGGCCAACAGCTCGGAGCAAACCCAACTGCCCACCGGCCTGCAGGTGGGCCTGGGCGTGCGCCCGGTGGCCACCTCGCGCCAGTTCTCGCAAGGCAGCCTGCAACAAACGACCAACTACCTGGACGTGGCCATCAAGGGCAACGGCTTCTTCCCCGTGAGCATGCCGAACGGCACCACGGGCTACACCCGCGATGGCTCCTTCCAGTTGGACAACCAGGGCCAACTGGTCACCAACAACGGCTACCAGATCCAGCCCGGCATCACGGTGCCCGCCAACGCCACCGCTGTGACGATCGGGGCCGATGGCACGGTCACCGCCGCCATCTCTGGTCAAAACACCGTTCAGAACCTGGGCCAGATCCAGCTGACCAACTTCATCAACCCGGCCGGCCTGGAGCCGCGTGGCGAGAACCTCTACACCGAGACGCCCGCCTCCGGCACGCCGCAAACCGCCAACCCCGGCACCGACAGCACCGGCACGCTGGCCCAGGGTTTCGTGGAAACCTCCAACGTCAACGTGGTTGAAGAACTCGTCACGATGATCCAGACCCAACGCGCCTACGAACTCAATTCCAAGGCCATTCAGACTTCGGACCAGATGCTGCAACGTCTGGCGCAACTGTGATGAACGCCATTCGCCGCCGCGCCAGCCTGGCGCTCATCGCCGCCGCGTGCAGCCTGCTGGGGGCCTGTTCGGTCCTGCCCACCACGGCCAAGGTCGATGTGCTGGAGCCCACCCAGGCGCGCCCGGCCGTCCCGGTGGTCCCCGTGATCGCCAATGGCTCGCTGTTCCAGAGCGCCGGCTACCGGCCCTTGTTCGAAACCCACCGCGCGCGCCTGATCGGCGACATCGTGAACGTCACGATCGTCGAGAAGATCTCTGCCAAGCAGGAATCGACCAGCAGCATCGAGAAAACGGGCGACACATCGGCCTCCGTGTCGGCCGTGCCTCTGCTGAGGGCGGAACAGCTGGCCAAGCTGCGCTTGAGCGCCAGTGGCACTTCGTCAAACACTTTTGACGGCAAGGGCACCACCGAGAGTTCCCACAACTTCGTGGGCACCATCACGGCCACGGTGATCGAGGTGCTGCCCAACGGCCACCTGGTCATCTCGGGCGAGAAGCAGATCGGCGTGAACAAAAACGTGGAATTGTTGCGTTTTTCAGGCCAGGTTGACCCCACCACCATCCAGCCAGGCAACACCGTGGCCTCCACCCAGGTGGCCAACGTTCGCATCGAGCAACGAGGCCGTGGCGCCCAAGCCGACGCGCAGGGAATAGGCTGGCTTGCACACTTCTTTTTGAGCATTCTGCCGATCTAAAGAACTCCAAAATGAGGCCGAACCTTCCCGGAATCTGGCCTCATGAATACTTCAGAACGACTCCTCAAACTGCTCATTGGCCTGGCCTTCCTGGCCGCCTCTGCAGCCGTGTGGTGGCCCGTTGAGGCCCATGCAGCCCGGTTGAAGGAAATCGCCAGCGTCCAAGGCGTGCGCGCCAACCAGTTGATGGGCTACGGCCTGGTCGTGGGCCTGGACGGCACGGGCGACCAGACCACCCAAACCCCCTTCACGGCCCAAAGCCTGAACTCCATGCTGCAGCAGATGGGCATCACCGTGCCCGCTGGCGTGGCCATGCAGGTCAAGAACGTGGCCGCCGTGCTGGTCACCGCCACCCTGCCACCCTTTGCCCAACCCGGCCAGGCCATTGACGTCAATGTGTCTTCGCTGGGCAATGCCAAATCGCTGCGCGGCGGCACGCTGGTCACCACGCCCTTGAAGGGCGCCGACGGCCAGATCTACGGCCTGGCCCAGGGCAACCTGATCATCGCTGGTGCCGGTGCCTCGCAAGGCGGCGCCAAGGTCCAGGTCAACCACCTGAGTGCCGGCCGCATCCCCAACGGCGCCACGGTTGAACGCAGCGTGCCCACGCCCTGGTTGCAAAGCAGCGTGGTCCAACTGGACGTGCAAGCCGACGACTTCAACACCGCCCGCGACATCGCAGGCGCCATCAACAAGGCCAAGGGCGCTGGCACCGCCGAGGCCATCAACGGCCGCACCGTCAGCGTGAAGCTGCCCGCCCAATCCGGCGAGCGCGTGGCCTTCATGGCCGACATCGAGAACCTGTCCATCGACCGCGCCACGCCTTCCGCCCGCATCGTCATCAACGCCCGCACCGGCTCGGTGGTCGTGAACCAGGCCGTGACCATTGGCCCCTGCGCCATCGCCCACGGCAACCTGTCGGTCACCATCAGCTCCACCCCGGTCATCAGCCAGCCCAACGCCCTGTCGCAAGGCCAGACGGTGGTCACTGAAAAGGCCGACATCAAGATCAACCAGGAACCCGGCGCGCTGATCCAGCTGCCGGCTGGTACCAAATTGACCGATGTGGTCAAGGCGCTCAACACCCTGGGCGCCAACCCGCAGGACCTGCTGGCCATCCTGCAAGCCATGAAGGCGGCCGGCGCGCTCCAAGCGGAGCTGGAGGTCATCTGATGAGCCTGACACCATTCCCCTCTTCCTCCGGCAACAGCCTGAGCCTGGACACCCGCTCGCTCGACAAGCTGAAATACGCCTCGGGCACGGACCAGAAAGGCGCGATCAAGGACACCGCCAAGCAGCTGGAAAGCCTGTTCATGCAGGAGCTCATGAAAAGCATGCGCTCCACCACCATGAACAGCGGCATGCTTGAAAACTCCGGCACCGAGATGGGCACCAACATGCTCGACAGCCAACGCGCTCAGCAGATGAGCGGCCTGCCTGGCGGCCTCAGCGACATGATCATCAAGCAGCTGCAGCGCCAGCTGGGCGGGGCCGATGCCTCGGCCGACACCCCCATCAGCCCCTTCAAAGGCCTGGGCGATCTGTCGATGAGCAGGTTACCCCTGCCGGCCCAAACCAGCGCCACGGCGGCCATCGCACCGGCCTCGGCCGCTGGCAGCGCCTCGGCCGCCAGCACCCGCAAGTTGAGCAACTCCGAGCAGTTCGTTCGCCAGCACCAGGCGGATGCCAAGGCCGCCGAAGCCGCCACCGGCATCCCCGCCAACCACATCCTGGGCCAGGCCGCGCTGGAATCCGGCTGGGGCAAGCACCAACCCAAGATGGCCGACGGCACCTCCAGCCACAACCTCTTTGGCATCAAGGCCAACTCCAGCTGGACCGGCAAGGTGGCCGAGGTCACCACCACCGAATACATCGGCGGCGTGGCCCGCAAAGTCACGGCCAAATTCCGTGCTTATGACTCCTATGAAGACGCCTTCAAGGACCACGCCAAACTGCTGAGCAAGAGCCCCCGCTACAGTCAGACCGTGGCCCAGGCCGACACGGCGCAAGGCTTCGCACGCGGACTGCAGAAAGCCGGCTACGCCACGGACCCCGCTTATGCCGACAAGCTCACCAAGGTCATCAACACCACGCTGCGCCTGCAGCGTTCGGTGACGTGATCGGCTGACGGAGAAGTAGCACCATGGGTTCAGGACTGCTCACCCTCGGCACACGGGCCATGTTCGCCAACCAGGCGAAGCTGGACACGATTGCCCACAACATCAGCAATGCCAGCACCGAAGGCTACTCGCGCCAGGAAGTGCAACTGTCCACCGAAGGCGGCCGCTACACGGGCGCCGGCTTTTATGGCCGCGGCGTCAAGATTGACACAGTCACCCGCGCCTCCGACTCCCTGCTGGCCCGGGATTACAACAACAACCTGTCGATCGCCTCGGCCGACCAGACGCGGCTGGACAAGCTCTCCCAGCTTGAGAAAACCCTGTCCACTGGCCAGTCCGGCATTGGCTACGCCTCAGGCCAAATGCTGAACGCCTTCGTCGATGTGGCCAACCAGCCCCAGGACCTGTCGGCCCGCCAGGTGGTCCTGTCCAAGGCCGCCGAGCTGGCGAGCCGCATGAGCACCGCCGGCACCCAACTCAACGATCTGCAGGGCGGCACCCTGTCGGACATGAGGGCGACCGTGGCCGAGATCAACTCGCTGGCCGCACGCATCGCCGACATGAACCAGAAGATCGCCTCGGTCAACGGCCTGGGCCACGAGCCCAATGACCTGATGGACCAGCGCGACCTGCTGGTCAAGAACCTGTCCGAGAAGATCCAGGTCTCCACCGTTCCGGCCGATGATGGCTCCATCAGCGTGTTCATCGGTGGCGGCCAGCAACTGGTGCTGGGCACCCAGGCCTCCACCTTGGGGGTGCAGGCCGACCAGTTCGATGCCACCCAAGGCCGCATCACCATCGGCACGGGCAACAACCAGCACTTGCTGGACGAAAGTCTGCTCACCGGCGGCACCCTGGCCGGCCTGCTGAAAGTGCAGAACGAGGACATTCCGGCGGCCCGCAACCTGCTGGGTCAAATGGCGTCGGCCTTGAGCTGGCGCGTCAACCAGCAGCAGTCGTTCGGCCTGGACTTGGGCACGCCCGCCTCCGCCGGCGGCGCCATCTTTGACGTGGGCACACCGCAGGTCCTGCCCTCGAAAAAGAACACCTCGTCCACCACCATCCCCCCCGTCACCATGACGGTGATCGATGCCCGAGAGCTGCAGGCCAGCGACTACAGCCTGATCGAAGACCCC
Organism: uncultured Aquabacterium sp.; assembly: GCA_964554655.1. Lineage (GTDB taxonomy): Bacteria > Pseudomonadota > Gammaproteobacteria > Burkholderiales > Burkholderiaceae_C > Aquabacterium. The sequence continues at coordinate 9,197 of CAZKPN010000039.1, forward strand.
GCCACCCCCGGCAGCTACCAACTGACTCGCCTGAGCGACAACACCGTCACCTCGGTGGCCGATGGCGACGTGGTCGATGGCTTTCGGATCAACATCGACACAGCCACCATCGCCAGCGGTGACAAGTTCATGCTGCGCCCCGTGGGCAACGCCGCCCTGAACATGAAGCGGGTGCTGGACAAGCCCACCGCCATCGCCGCGGCCTCGCCCGTGAACGCCAACCTGGGCACCGCCAACACGGGCACGGCCACCGTGGCCTCGTTGCGCATCACCGCCTCGCCAAGCACGCCCTACGACGCGGTCACCGTGGCCTTCACCGGCGCCTCGGGCACCGGCCAGGACTACGAGATTCGCGACTCCGGTGGCGCCGTGCTGGCCTCCGGCACCTGGCAGCCCGGCTCGCCAATCGAATACAACGGCTTCGAACTGAACCTCAATGGCGCGCCCAAGGATGGCGACACCATCGGCGTGGCCCCGACCCTTTACCCCTCCTCCAACAATGGCAATGCCTTGTCACTGCTGGCGTTGCGCGATGAAGACATCGTGGGCCGCATCAACCAGGGCGCTGGCGGCACGGCGCCCGGGGCCACCATCACCAACGCTTACTCGCAGGTCATCGGCAGCATTGGTGTCCGGGTGCAAGATGCCAAGACATCGGCCACCATCTCAAGCACACTGGCAGCCAACTCGCAAGAATTGTTGACCAACAAGACCGGCGTCAACCTCGACGAGGAAGCCGCCCGACTCATCCAGTTCCAGCAGGGCTACCAGGCCGCGGCCAAGATCCTGCAGGTGGCGCAGTCGGTGTTCGACACGCTGCTCAGCATCAGCCGATAAGGAGTCTCGTCATGCGCATCAGCACTGCCTACAGCTTCGAATCTTCGATCGACAATCTGCAAAAGCGCCAAAGCGAGATGTCGCACTCGCAGATGCAGCTCACCTCGGGCAAGAAGGTCAACGTCGCCAGCGACGACCCCATCGCCGCCGCACGCGCGGAACGCGCCCTGGCCAGTATCTCGCGCGAAGATGCCAACCAACGCTCTCTGGACGCCAGCCGCAACGTCATGCAGCTGAGCGAATCGGCGATTGGCGATGCCGTCAGCCTGCTGCAAACCGCCCGCGAGGCCATGGTCGCGGCCGGCAATGGCAGCTACACCGACAAAGAGCGCCAGTCCCTGGCCCTCAAGCTCAAGGACATCCGCTCGCAGATGCTCACCATCGCCAACCGCTCGGACGGCAGCGGCGGCTTCGTCTTTGGCGGCCAGGGCTCGGCCACGCCCCCGTTCCTGGACACCACCAACGGCGTGCAGTTCGTGGGCCAGGGCGGCCAGGTGCAGGCCGCAGCCGGCGAAAGCCTGAACCTCACGGTGGATGGCGACCAGACCTGGCTGAAGGCCAAATCAGGCAATGGTGTTTACGAGACCAAACCCACCAGCACCAACACAGGTGGTGGCTGGATCACCGCCGGCTCGGTCACCACGCCCAGCGCCTTGCCCTACCCGGCCGACCCCAGCATCACACCGCCGCAGTACGCCGTCAGCTTCACCGTCAACGCCGGCGTGACCACCTACACCGTCAGCAAGGACGGTGGCGGCACCACCTTGACGGATGTGCCCTACGTCAGCGGCAAGGCCATCGTGATCGATGGCATGTCCTTCGCGGTCAGCGGCCAGCCCGCCAACGCCGACAGCTTCACCGTTGACCAAGCCACCAATGACCTGAGCGTTTTCGATGCGCTGGACTCGGCCATCAACTCACTCACCACCGGCAACCAGGGCAGCGGCCAGATCATGCAGGCCGTGAACCGGGGCTTGAGCAACCTGGACAGCATCCTGAGCAACGTCAGCGCCGCGCGCTCGGCGGTGGGTGAAAGCCTGAACCGCATGGACAGCATCGAAGGCCGCATCAGCGCCTCCAAACTGGCCGCTGAAACCGAACGATCCAACGCCGAAGACCTGGACATGGTCTCGGCCATCTCCAAATTTCAAAATCAGCAAAGTGGTTACGAAGCCGCCCTGAAAAGTTATGCGATGGTGCAAAAATTGTCGCTGTTCCAGTACATCAATGGCTGACCCACAAGGGACTCACTGCCCATGACTGACCACCCCATCCTCGGCCAGATCGCCCTGGCCTACTGCCCGGTCATTGACCGCAACCGCAGCGTCACCGCCACGCGCCTGACCGTGTTCCCGCTCAACCAGAGCACCGGGCTGGACTCGGCCGCGCTGCTGTCGGCCGTGGGCGAGGCCTGGCCTGTTGGCGGCCCGCAGATCTGGCTGAACGTGCTGAGCGAAAGCCTGCTGCACGACCTGATTGCCGCGCAACCGGCCACGCACATCCTGGTGGAGATCCCCTCCTTCATGGCCTGCGAGCCCGAGAGCGTGGCCCCCATCTGCACGCTGCACGCCAATGGCAACCTGCTGCTGCTCAAAGGCCGCCCCTTGCGCGAATTGCCGCGCGAAGTGCTGCCTTGCTTCAAGTATTCGATCATCGACTACGACGATGACCGCCGCGTCGATCCGCACACGGGCATCAGCAACGCCAGCCCCGAAGGCGTCATCCGCACCATCGGGCACGTGCAGTCCGGCATCCGCACGGTCGAGGCCATGGAAAACGCCTTCCGACGTGGCGCCACCGCCGTGCTGGGCTGGCCCATCGACGATGCCATCGAGGTCTCCACCCGGCCCACCGACCAGCCCGCCCTGCAGGTCATCGTTTTGCTGATCGACCAGGTCCACAAGGAGGCCGACATTGAAGACCTGGAAAGGACCCTCAAGCGTGACCCGCCGCTGGCCTACAAGCTGATGCGCTTCATCAACTCGCCCGCCTTCGGTTTGTCGGTCGAGATCAGTTCCTTCCGCCACGCCATCATGATCCTGGGCTACCAGCGCCTCAAGCGCTGGCTGGCCCTGCTGCTGGCCACCGCCAGCAAGGACCCCAACATGCGCCCGGTGATGTTCGCCGCCGTGCGCCGCGGCCTGCTGATGGAAGAACTGTCGCGCGGCAATGGCGACGACGAGTTGCGCAACGAGCTGTTCATCTGCGGCGTGTTCTCGCTGCTGGACCGCATGTTCCGCCAGCCTTTCAGCGAACTGCTCAAAACCATCCCGGTGCCCGAACGCGTCTACCAGGTGTTGGTCGATGGCACGGGCCCTTATGCGCCCTACGTCAACCTGGTCAAGGCCATGGAAGGCCAGACCCTGGCCGAGATCCGCGAAGGTGCCGACGCCCTGATGATGAGCTTCAGTGACATCAACAGCGCCATGCTGCGGGCCATGAGCGCGGGCTCGCAGCTCGACTGAGCGCGAAAGAAGCGCGGCATCCCCAGCCGGGGGCTCGTAAGATGCGGGATGAGCTCCTCGGACACCCCTTACGCCAACCTCACCCCTGACGCGGTCCTCCACGCCTTGCAAGCCGTGGGCGTCTTCAGCGACGGCCGATTGCTGCAGCTCAACTCCTACGAAAACCGCGTCTTCCAGATCGGCCTGGAAGACGCTGGCTACGTCATCGCCAAGTTCTACCGCGCTGGCCGTTGGACCGACGCCCAGATCCTGGAAGAGCACGCCTTCGCGCAAGAGTTGATGGACGCCGAGGTGCCCGCCGTGGCACCGCTGCCCCTGATCGCCGACCTGGAGGTCGACCCCGCCGTGCGCTGCATCGGCCAGCCCCCCACCTTGGGCTTGCTGGGCGACATCCGCGTGGCCGTCACCCCCCGCAAGGGCGGACGCTCACCCGAGCTGGAAGACCCCGCCGTGCTGGAGCGCCTGGGCCGTTTCCTGGCCCGACTGCACACCGTGGGCGCAGCCCAGAAATTCAAGCACCGCACCACCCTGAGCGTGGACACCACCGGCCGCGCCGCGCGCGACTGGCTCGTCCAGCACAACGTGGTCACCGATGACCAGCGCGCGGTATGGCTGTCGGTCGCCGACCGGGCCCTGGACCTGGCCCAAGCCGCCTTTGACCGCATCGATGGCCTGCGCCTGCGCCGCCTGCATGGCGACTGCCACGTCGGCAATGTGCTGTGGACGCCCGAAGGCCCGCATTTTGTCGACCTGGACGATGCCTGCATGGGCCCCGCCGTGCAAGACCTGTGGATGCTGCTCAGCGGTGACCACCAGGAGCGCCAGCAGCAACTGCATTCACTGCTGTCGGGCTACGAATCGTTCGCCGATTTTGATTGGCGCGAACTGACGCTGATCGAGCCGCTGCGCACCCTGCGCATCATCCACCACAGCGCCTGGCTGGCCCGGCGTTGGGCCGACCCGGCTTTCCCGGCGGCCTTCGCCTGGTTCGGCACCTCGGCCTACTGGAGCGAACAATCGCAGCTGCTGCGCCAGCAGATCGAACTCATGCAGGACAGCCAGCAAGGCCGCCCCATGGCCGACGAGGACGACTGGTGAGCCGACGCCCGGCCTGGCCTCAGCTGGCCAGAACCGTCCGATTGCGACCGGCGCGTTTGGCCCGGTAAAGCGCTTGGTCGGCACGCTCGATGGTGTCGGCCACCTCTTCGTCAAAACGCTGCTCGGCCAAGCCCGCCGAAAAGCGGATGTGCAGCTCCGGGTGCGCCGGGCACATCAGCTGGTTGTTGACCACCTCGCGAACCCGCTCCATCATGGCGTCCGCCTGGCCCACGCGGCACTCGGTCAGCATCAGCAAAAACTCCTCGCCACCCCAGCGGGCAATGACATCGGACTCACGCAATTCGCGCTGCACGCTGTGCGCAAAATTGCGCAGCACCTCGTCGCCAGCCCCGTGCCCATGCGTGTCGTTCACGCGCTTGAAATGGTCGATGTCCAGGATGCCGATGCAGAACACCCGCCCGCCCCGGTCGCTGAACTTCTTCTGCAAGGCCAGCGTCTCCACCATGTGGCGGCGGTTGAACAGGCCCGTCAACTCGTCGCGCGTGGCCAGCGTCTGGATGCGCTCCACCGCGATGGCCAGTTCGTCCTTGCGCGCCCGCAGGCGGGATCGCAAATCGCTGAGCTGACCGGCCAACAGCGAGATCGTGGGCAAGGTGGTGCAAGCGAACAGGAAGTGGATCAGCTCCTGGCGCACCGGGTAGCGGCCCGGCTCCAGCGTGTTCATGGCCAGCATGGTCAAGCCCTGAGCCACCAAGGCGAAGAAGGCCGCCAACCTGGCTTGCGATGCCGTCAAGTTGAACAGCCCGAAGACCAGCACCAGCACCAGCAACATCAAGCTGGCGCCACGCGACTCTTCCAAAATGGCGTAAGCACCCACCACGCAAGTGATGGCCACCATGATCTGAGGCAAGGTCAGCGATGGGTCGGCAAAACGCAGGTTGAAGCCGCTGCGCAGCAACACGTAAAACAGCAGGCAATTTCCCATCATGTAGACACCCAGCGCCCAGCCTGCGGTCTCGCTCACCGCCCCCACACTGACCGAGTAGGCCAGCACCACCGTGCAGACCACGAAGTTCACCGCCGCCACCATGTAGCGCTGGATGCGCAGGCGCTGCTTCGGATCGCTGGAAAACACCAGGTGCATCAAAGTCTGCAGGAAGCCGGAGGTTTCTTCGCCATCATTCTTCGTGAACTGCGACAAGGTCACGGCGATCACGGCCAGCAGCATGAAACGCAGCAGCTCTTGCGCCATGTCATAGGTGTGCGGGTGCGTGTGCAGCAGCCAGACCATGGCCGAGCCCATCGCCAGGATCACGTAGGCGCTGAGCACGCGCACCTGCAAAGGCCGCAGGTAGCGAAAACCGTAGAGCAGCAAGGGCGCCATGATCAACAACATCACATCCCTGGAGGGCCCGCCCATGGTGTAGATCCACGCGGCGTAGGTCACCGCCATCACCATTTGCGGCATCGTCAGTGATGCATCCCGGAAGCGCAAGTTCATGTTGCTGCGCAGCACCGCATAAAACGCCACCACGGTCACACCAACAGCACCACTGATGAGCAGCACCGGGCCCGCCGGCAAGTAGCCATCGCGCACGCCCCAGTTCATGAGCAGACACGCCAGCATGTACACCAGCCCACCGCCCAGGCAGCGCAAGATGCGCACGCGCTGCTTCCAATGGTCGCTCAGCAACCAAGCGCCCCAGGTGCCCGTGTTGATCTTGACCCGATCAGCAGCGTGGCCAGGTGGTGACGACGGCATGACGATGGAGGATGAGGTCGGGTCCATTCGGTGATTTCGTCACGTGAACGCTGCACTTGAGTACCCTTGTCGCCAACTAGCCCTTAGCATCGGCACATCGCACACAACAAGTCGGCATCGCCACCATGACCAACGGACTTTTCACCAGCCTCGCCATCCAGCCTGACCCCAGCGAGGCCAACCCACTGGTGATTTATCACGACAAGTGCGCCGACGGCTTCGCCGCCGCTCTGGCCGCCTGGCTCTTCTTTGGAGGGCGTGGCGAGTACCTGGGCCTGGCGCACGGCAAAGTCCAGCAGGTGTCTGAACTGCCCACGCTTGAAGGCCGCCCGGTTTACATCCTGGATTTTTCGTTTTCGGCCGAGATCCTGCAAGGCATCGACGCTGTCGCATCCAAACTGGTCATGCTGGACCACCACAAAAGCGCTGCCGACAAATTGGGCACCTTCCAATGCCGCTGCGGCATCGTGCACTTCGACATGACGCAGTCGGGTGCCAAACTGGCCTGGCAGTTCTTCCAGCGCAACCAACCCATCCCCGACCTGGTTCGATTCGTGGAAGACCGCGACATCTGGACTTGGCAATACCCGGAGAGCGCCGCCTTCCTGGCCGCGCTCGACATGGAGCCCTTCGAATTTCCACGCTGGGCCGAGATCGCGGCCTTCAGCCCCGCGCAAAGCGCCACCTTCCGAGAGCGTGGCGGCGCGATGAACGAGAAGTTCATGAGCCTGTGCCATGACATCGCCCGCAACGCCATGCCCGTGAGCTTCAATGGCGAAAGCGGCTTGATGGTCAACTGCCCTGGCGTGTTCAGCAGCGAAGTGGGTGACCTGCTCGCCACCCAATGCGGCACCTATGCCCTGCTGTGGAATTACAGCAAGGATGGCATCGTCAAGGTCAGCCTGCGCGGGGTGCGCCCCTACAACGTCATCCCGCTGGCCGAGTCGATGGGCGGTGGCGGACACGCCCAGGCCTGTGGTTTCAAAATGGGCGTGGACCGCCTGCCCGAATTGCTGACGGGCACTTTCCAGGCCCAGCTCTGACGAACTGGGCCGGGCTGGGGCTCACTGGCATTGGCCAAAGCCGTCGATGGTGCCACTGCAGTAAACGAAATTGTTCTGCACGCCCATGCCCTCGCCGGTGCGGCCATACAGCGCCAGCATCTTGAAGCCCGATGTGGTCACCGTGATGCCGTTACCAGGATTGGTCAAGGGCACCGACACCGACTGGGCCGCCGCCGAGAAATTAACGTCACCGATCCGGGAGTTCGACTGATCACCACAGTCGCGGTCCGAACAGAAGGACGCCGAATTCAAGCCGGTGTAGCCACGGGCAAAGGTCCAGCTGGCATTGAAGGTGGTCGATGCGCCCGTGGCCAGGGCGAGCGAGCGCAGGCTGCTCACGGTGCTGGCTGTCAATGTGGGCCACGGGAAGGCCTGAATCCGGTCAGACAGGGGGGGCACGCCCATCATGTCAACATGGAATTCGCTGCGCCCATCCAACACCATGGCGCTTGAACAGTTGGCATCGGTGTACAGCGACACCTTCACCGTGCGGCCACCCCGGTAAAAATTGGTGATGGCGGCATCGCCACCAGCGCCGGAAGGCAACTGGATCTGGGTGTCATCACCGCTGCGAAGCCCGCCACCCGCATCTGTCGGGTCGCTCAGCAAGTTGCTGGACGAATCACGCCAGGCCGACAAGCGCTGCGGTGAACCGGCGTAACGCTTGTAGTAAGCCAGCAGCACCTCGGCCCCGGCCGCATTCTTTTGGGTGACCTTGGCACACGCCAGGCCTGTGATAGCCTGGATGTCGAACTGGAAGGCGCGCGAATGCTCGGTGAAGGCCACCTCACCGCTGCTGTCAAAGGTCTGGGTGCGCTGCAAAGCGGCATTGGCATGAATGCCAATCGGGTTCACATCACCCTTGAACTTCCAGGTCTGCCCTTCACGAACCACCGCCATCTCCTCACCGATGGACTGCAAGCTGCCATCCAGGAGCTTCAGCACAAAAGACACGCGACAGACGGGATCGCCCGACAGGTCGCAGCGGCCCAAGGTTGGGCTGACGAATGAGACGCCGAAGCCCGGCCCTTCATCGCTCGTGCCGATGAAATCGCACATCATGGAGGCCACATCGGCCGAGCCGGTGGCGGGGTCGGGCCCGTCAAAGCTCATGCTGGCCGTGGTGGCCAGCAGCCCTGGCAAGTTGGCACGGCAGGCCGTGTCGTTCGACATGGCCTGCGTCATGTTCTGGAACAGGGTTTCGATGCCTGTCAGCGACACGTTGGCGGCGTGGCTGTCCACCGTCAGCGTGCCTTGGGGCGCGGCACCGGATTCCAGGTAAAGGTTGCCCGTGCCCAGGCGCGGCGTGATCTGCACGAAAGGCTCGTTGGCCTCGCCGGTGGTCACTCCCACAGAGTCCAGCACGCGGTCATAGCCCGTGCGGGTCCCCGCGTTCAGGTCGCCACTGATGAAATCAAAGTTGGACGGCACGCCAGCGTCAGCCAGGATGCCCGCCAGGCCCGTGCGCAAGGTCGTCTGGGCCGCCGCAATGCTGGTGGCATCCAGGGAAGTGCCCGGGCCATCCATCAGGTCTTCCGGCGAGTCACCGGTGGCCAGCAGCACGGCGGCGGTGGTTAAAGGCGTCACATTGGCCACCCCCGCGCCTTGCGACACCGAATAGACACAACGGTAGTTTTCGCCCACGTGGCCGCAGGCCTCAATGCGGTAGGGGCCCGTGCCGGTCAGCGTCACGCCGGTGAAGGCACCTGACGCGTCCACACTCACCCCGGAGCTGACCACATTGCCCGCCGAGTCCAGGATGCGCACCAGGGCGTCGGCCATGGGTGCACCCACGGCCACCGTGCCCGACAAGGTATTGCTGGCGGATGAGCCCCCCGGGGCCCCAGCCGAGTCGGATGAACCACCGCCCCCACACGCCGACAACAGCCCCAATCCCGCGAACGAGACACCCATCAGCAGGCGCTGACGACTTTGCTTCAAAACCGAGTTGACCATGGGGCTTCCTTATCCACTGAACGCTCGCGCATGGCAGAGCCTTAGGGATATCGGTCACGCCCCCGAAAGGTGAAGCCCGGAGAGCCAGGGGAGTGCAACTTCAGCACGGAAAGCGCAAACTACTGGCCGCTTCCGCACTACACCGCTTGCATCAGGCGTTGCCCAGCGCCCGGTTCAAGCGCAAGGCCAGCAAGGTGCACAGCGCGCCGGACAGCAGGTACAGGCTGAGGTAACCCAGTCCGAAATGGGCCGACAAGCCCAGGGCCACCAGCGGCGCAAAAGCGGCGCCCACCAGCCAGGCGAAGTCGGCGGTCAACGCCGCACCGGCATAGCGGTACTTCGCCGAGAAGTTGGACGTCACCGCACCGGCCGATTGGCCATAAGACAAACCCAGCAAGGCAAAGCCCATCAGGATGAACAGATTCTGGGCAGCAGGGCCGCCGCTCATCAGCGTGGGGGCAAAACCGCTCAGTACCGCGATGGAACTGGCCGCCAGACCCAGGGTTTGACGACGACCGATGCGGTCAGCGATCAGGCCGGACAGGATCATGCCCAGCACCGCGATCCCGGCACCAATGATCTGGATGATCAGCACATCGTTGACGGACTGCGTGTTGCCCAAGGCGATCCACGACAGCGGAAACACCGTCACCAGGTGGAACAAGGCATAGCTGGCCAAGCCGGCGAAGGCACCGATGAAGATGTTGTGGCCTTGCGTGCGCAGCAACTCCAGCACGCGGGTGGGCTCCAGCTCCCGCTCTTCCAGCAGCTGGGTGTACTCCTCGGTCACCACCAGGCGCAAACGGGCGAACAGCGCCACCACGTTGATCGCGAACGCGACGTAGAAAGGATAGCGCCAGCCCCAGTCCAGGAAATCAGCGGACGACAAGTTAGCGTGCAAGAACAGAAACAAGCCACTGGCGATCGCGAAGCCGATGGGTGCACCCAACTGGCCCAGCATGGCATACCAGCCGCGGCGGTTTTCCGGGGCGTTCAGGGCCAGCAAAGACGGCAGGCCATCCCAAGAACCACCCAGGGCAATGCCCTGCAGAAAACGGAAGATGGACAGCAGCACGATGGACTGGAACCCCAGCACAGCGTACCCCGGCAGGAAAGCCATGCCAGCGGTCGAGATGCCCAGCAGGAACAGCGCCGCTGTCAACTTGGTACCGCGCCCCCAGCGACGCTGAATGCCCATGAACAAGGCCGTGCCGAACGGACGCGCGATGAAGGCAAACGAGAAGATGACGAAGGCCCACAAGATGCCTGACAGGCGATCACTGGACGGGAAAAACACCGCAGGGAAGACCAGCACCGAGGCAATGCCGTACACAAAGAAGTCGAAATACTCGGAAGCCCGGCCAATGACCACGCCAATGGCAATTTCACCCGGCGCAATCGCGGAATGACCGGGGGCAACGCCACCCTGCTGGGGCTGCAACGAAGGCTCGTGGTAGGTCTGATCGATGCTGGACATCATGCGTACTCGTGATTCGAATGTAGTTTTTCAAGCGGACGCCCAAGGTTCTCACCTCTGGGGGATTGCCGCCATAGGACAAAACGCCCAATACCCAAGACAAGTCAATAGGGGTAGATTCTGCCTCTTCTGCGGTCACGCGCTCAAATTCGTCTGGCAATGCTTTCCCTCAAGAACCTTCGCGGACCCCTCCTGCTCCTCGCCACCGCCTTCCTGGGTGGTTGCAAAGCGGTGGTGATGAACCCATCAGGTGACGTGGCCGCGCAGCAGCGCGACCTCATCGTGGTCTCCACGGTGCTGATGTTGCTGATCATCGTCCCGGTCATCATCTTGACCCTGGTGTTCGCATGGCGATATCGGCAATCCAACACGAAAGCCGAGTACGCGCCCGACTGGGACCACTCCACCCACCTGGAACTGGTGATCTGGGCCGCCCCGCTGCTGATCATCATCGCGCTGGGCGCCGTGACTTGGATCAGCACCCACACCCTGGATCCCTACCGCCCCCTGCAGCGCGTATCCGCCGGCAAGCCCGTCGCGGCCGACGTCAAGCCCTTGGTGGTTGAAGTCGTGGCCCTGGACTGGAAATGGCTGTTCTTCTACCCTGAGCAAGGCATTGCCACGGTGAACGAGCTGGCCGCCCCGGTTGATCGCCCCATCCATTTCAAGATCACCGCCTCCACCGTGATGAACTCCTTCTTCGTCCCGGCGCTGGCAGGTCAGATCTACGCCATGCCCGGCATGCAAACCCAGTTGCACGCCGTGATCAACCAACCTGGCGAATACAAGGGCATTTCGGCCAACTACAGCGGCGCGGGCTTCTCCGGCATGCACTTCAAGTTCCATGGCCTGAGCCAGGGCGACTTCGACAAGTGGGTGCAGACCAACAAGAGCACCGGCGGCACGCTCAGCCGCGAAGACTACCTGGCCCTTGAAAAGCCCAGTGAACGCGAACCCGTGCGCCGCTACGCCTCCGTGGCCCCCGGCCTGTACGACGCCATCCTGAACCGCTGCGTTGAAAACAACCGCATGTGCATGAAGGACATGATGGCGGTTGACGCGCGCGGTGGCCAGGGCAAGCCCGGCACCTTCAATGTGGTGTCCTCAAGCCAGTCGAACCGCACCTATGTCGGCGCCATGTGCACGACCACGAACCTGACTGGCGCCACGCCCGCGCCCGTCTCCCAGCCGCTGTAACGCTGCCAATAAGCGCGCCGCCCCCTTACCTTTGCCACCCGGACCCACGATGTTCGATCACCTCGACTTAACGAAGCTCATCTTCGGCCGCCTCAGTTGGGAGGCGATTCCCCTGCACGAGCCGATCCTGCTGGTGACCTTCGCCGCCGTCATCCTCGGCGGCCTGGCACTGGTCGGCGCCTTGACCTACTTCAAACTGTGGACCTACCTCTGGAAAGAATGGTTCACCAGCATCGACCACAAAAAAATCGGGATCATGTACATCATCCTGGGCTTGGTCATGCTGCTGCGGGGCTTTGCCGACGCGCTGATGATGCGGGCCCAGCAGGCCATCGCCTTTGGTGACAACGCCGGCTTCCTGCCGCCGCACCACTACGACCAGATCTTCACCGCCCACGGCGTGATCATGATCTTCTTCGTGGCCATGCCTTTGGTCACTGGCCTGATGAACTTCGTGGTGCCACTGCAAATTGGCGCCCGCGACGTGGCCTTTCCCTTCCTGAACAACTTCAGCTTCTGGATGACCGCCAGTGGCGCCGCCCTGGTGATGGCCTCGCTGTTCGTCGGCGAATTCGCCCGCACCGGCTGGTTGGCCTACCCCCCGCTGTCTGGCATCCTGTACAGCCCTGACGTGGGGGTCGACTACTACATCTGGTCCTTGCAGATAGCGGGCGTCGGGACCTTGCTATCAGGCATCAACCTGCTGGTCACCATCGTCAAGATGCGCGCGCCCGGCATGACCCTGATGAAGATGCCCGTCTTCACCTGGACCTCGCTGTGCACCAACGTGCTGATCGTGGCCGCCTTCCCGGTGCTGACCGCCGTGCTGGGCCTGCTGTCGCTCGACCGTTACGCCGGCACCAACTTCTTCACGAATGATTTCGGCGGCAACGCCATGATGTACGTGAACCTGATCTGGATCTGGGGCCACCCCGAGGTCTACATCCTGATCCTGCCGGTGTTCGGCGTCTTCTCTGAAGTCGTGTCCACCTTCAGCGGCAAGAAAATTTTCGGCTACGCCTCCATGGTCTACGCCACGGTCGTGATCACGATCCTGTCCTACCTGGTGTGGCTGCACCACTTCTTCACCATGGGGTCGGGCGCCAGCGTCAACAGCTTCTTCGGCATCACGACGATGATCATCTCGATCCCGACGGGCGCCAAGATCTTCAACTGGCTGTTCACGATGTACAAGGGCCGCATCCGCTTCGAAGTGCCGATGCTGTGGACGGTTGGCTTCATGGTCACCTTCGTGATCGGCGGCATGACCGGCGTGATGTTGGCGGTGCCCCCAGCCGACTTCGTGCTGCACAACAGCCTGTTCCTGATCGCTCACTTCCACAACGTGATCATCGGCGGCGTGCTGTTCGGCCTGATGGCTGGCATCACCTACTGGTTCCCCAAGGCCTTTGGCTACAAGCTTGATCCGTTCTGGGGCAAGTGCTCGTTCTGGTTCTGGCTGACCGGCTTCTGGTTCGCCTTCACGCCGCTGTACGTCCTGGGCTTCATGGGCGTGACCCGCCGCACCAGCCACTTCGAGGACATGTCCTTGCAGATCTGGTTCCAGATCGCGGCCTTCGGCGCCGTCCTGATCGCCATCGGCATCGCCTGCTTCCTGATCCAGCTGGTGGTCAGCTTCATGAAGCGCGAGCAATTGCGCGACCACACGGGTGACCCGTGGAATGGCCGCACGCTGGAATGGTCGACCTCGTCGCCCCCGCCCAACTACAACTTCGCCTTCACGCCCCGCATCCATGACAACGATGCCTGGTGGGACATGAAGAAGCGCGGCTATGAGCGCCCCCTGGGTGGCTTCCTGCCGATCCACATGCCCAAGAACACGGGCGCAGGCATCATCCTGGCCGGTCTGAGCACCGCCTTCGGCTTCACGATGATCTGGCAAATGTGGTTGCCTGCCGCCCTGACCTTCCTCACCCTCATCGTCGTGGCGATTGCCCACACCTTCAACTACAAGCGTGACTACTACATCTCCGTGGATGACGTGATCCGCACCGAGGCCGAACGCACACACCTGCTGACCAGCCATGTCTAATACCGCCACCCTCTCCCCCAACGCCCAGGAGCCCATCAGCTTCCACGTGGCCGAAGAGCACCACGTCGAGAACGGCACGCTGCTCGGCTTCTGGCTGTACCTGATGAGCGACTGCCTCATCTTCGCCTGCCTGTTCGCGGTGTATGGCGTGCTGGGCCGCAGCTACGCCGCCGGCCCCTCGGGTGCCGACCTGTTCGACCTGCCCTTGGTGGCGCTGAACACGTCCATGCTGCTGCTGTCGTCCATCACGTATGGCTTTGCCATGCTGGAGATGCAGAAGAAGCACGTGCGCGCTACCCTGGTCTGGCTGGGCATCACCGGCCTGTTCGGCGCCGCCTTCCTGGGGCTGGAGCTGTATGAGTTCGCGCACCTGATCCACGAAGGCGCCGGCCCGCAGCGCAGTGCCTTCCTGTCGGCCTTCTTCACGCTGGTGGGCACCCACGGTCTGCACGTCACCTTCGGCATCATCTGGCTGATCGTGCTGATGGTGCAGGTGGGCAAGATGGGCCTGACGAATGAAAACAAGCGCCGCCTGATGTGCCTGTCCATGTTCTGGCACTTTCTGGACGTGGTCTGGATTGGCGTCTTCACCTTCGTGTACCTGATGGGAGTGCTGCCATGAGCGCGCATACCGAATCCGCTGGGCATGGCGCCCACCACCATGCTCACGATGACCATGAGCACCACGGCCACGACGATGGCGCCAGCCACGGCTCGCTGAAGGAATACACCATCGGCTTCGTGCTGTCGGTCATCCTGACGGCCATCCCGTTCTGGCTCGTCATGGGCAAGGTGTTCGACAAATCGAGCACCACGGCCTTGGTCGTGCTGGGCTTTGCCGCCGTTCAGATCGTCGTGCACATGATCTACTTCCTGCACATGAACACCCGCTCTGAAGGCGGCTGGAGCATGCTGGCCCTGATCTTCACGCTGGTGCTGGTCGTGATCACCTTGAGTGGCTCGCTGTGGGTGATGTTCCACATGAACGCCAACATGATGCCCATGTCGGTCCACGAGATGAAGAACATGCCTTGAGGCCAGTGGGCCACCAAGCGATGGGTGCCGATGACACTCAGCAGCGTGGCCCGCGCTCAAGGGGTTTGCTGACCGCGTTGGCGGTCATCGCTGCACTGGTGTTCACCGGCTTTGCCGCGCTGGGCACCTGGCAAGTCAAGCGCCTGTTCTGGAAGCTTGATCTGATCGAGCGGGTCGGCCAGCGTGTGAACGCCCCGGCCATGGCCGCACCCGGGCCCGCACAATGGCCGCAGCTGAGCGTGGCCACCGACGAGTACCGTCATGTGCAGGCCAGCGGCACCTTCCTGCATGAACACGAAACCCTGGTGCAGGCTGTCACCGCTCTGGGCAGTGGCTTTTGGGTCTTGACCCCGCTGAAGTTGGCCGATGGCACAGTGCTGCTGGTCAACCGAGGTTTTGTGCCCCCTGAACACCGTGCCCGCGCCAGCCGGCAAACCACCGAACCCAAGGCGGTCACCACCGTCACCGGCCTGCTGCGCATGAGCGAGCCACAAGGCGCCTTCCTTCGCCGCAACGACCCGGCCGCCCAGCGCTGGTACTCACGCGATGTATTGGCCATCGCCGCCGCCCAGAGCTTGCGCCCCGTCGCGCCTTATTTCGTGGATGCCCAAGCAGGCCCTTCAGGAAAATGGCCAGTGGGCGGGCTGACGGTGATCGCCTTCCCGAACAACCACCTCGTGTACGCCATCACCTGGTACGCCCTGGCCTTGATGGTTCTGGGGGCAGCCTGGTATGTCAGGCGCGACGCGCAAAGACTGCGGCAAACCGATCAGAATGCGGGCTAGTTCGACAACGAAAGCTCCGATGTCTCGCCAGACAGCCCCACCAGTGATTGAGGATAGCCTGCCCCCCGCCACCGCCAAGGCTCAGGGCGTCAACCATGCCACCGGCCTGAAGAACATGCAGCTGTTGATTCAGCTGCGCTGGATCGCGGTCGTCGGGCAGGTGATCACGATCGCGGTGGCGCATTTCGTCTATGGCATCCAGTTGCCGCTCAATCACCTGCTGACCGTGCTGGCCTGCCTGATGGCCTTCAACGTGGCCAGCCAGTTGCATTGGCGCGCCCATCGCGAGGTCACCAATGGCGAGTTGTTTTTCGCGCTGTTGGTCGATGTCAGCATGCTGACCTTCCAGCTCTACCTCAGCGGCGGCGCCACCAACCCCTTCGCCTTCCTCTACCTGCTGCAGGTCACGCTGGCCGCCCTGTTGCTGGAGGCCTGGTCCACCTGGACCATTTTCGCCATCACTGCCACCTGCTTTGCCGGCCTGGCCTTGTTTGGCGTGCCTTTGTCATTCCCATCGGACCAGGGCCGGGGGCTGTTCAACCCTTACATGCAGGGCATGCTGATCTGCTTCGCGCTCAACGCGGCACTGCTGGTGATCTTCATCACGCGCATCAGTTTCAACCTGCGCAAACGCGATGCACGCCTGGCCAACCTGCGGCAACGCGCGGCCGAGGAAGAGCACATCGTGCGCATGGGCCTGCTGGCCTCTGGCGCCGCGCATGAACTGGGCACCCCCCTGGCCACGCTGGCCGTCATCCTGGGCGACTGGGCGCGCCTGCCCTCCTTCACCTCCGACCCAGAGTTGCTGCAAGAAGTGGATGAGATGCAGGCCCAGGTTCAGCGTTGCAAAGCCATCGTGAGTGGCATCCTGCTGTCGGCGGGCGAGGCACGTGGCGAGTCGTCTGAAGAAACCACTGTCTGCACCTTCATGGACGAACTGGTTGACGAATGGCGCGCAACGCGTCCGGCCACCGCCTTGGTCTACGACAACCGCTTTGGCCAGGATCTCAGCATGGTGTCCGACTCGGCCCTCAAGCAGACCATCTGCAATGTGCTGGACAATGCACTGGAAGCCTCACCCCATTTGAAGTTGGAAGTCGCCCGCGATGCGGACACGCTGACGGTCACCGTCACCGACAATGGCCCCGGTTTCGGCCCCGCCATGCTGGCTAACTTTGGCAAGCCTTATCAATCGAGCAAAGGGCGGCCCGGTCGAGGGCTGGGGCTGTTCCTGGCAGTGAACGTGGCCCGCACACTGGGCGGCAGCCTCACCGCCCGCAACCGGGCCGGGGGTGGCGCGGTCGTGACACTCGCCCTGCCCCTTTCCGCCATCACTTTTGAGGAAGACGACACCCATGGAAGAAGCAGCTGAGCGAGTGCTGCTCATCGTTGAAGACGACGCGGCGTTTGCCCGAACGCTCGGCCGCTCGTTCGAGCGCCGTGGTTATGAAGTCATGCTCGCGGCCAGCCTGGAGGGGATGACCGAGCTGCTGCAACAGCGCTCGCCCGGTTACGCCGTCGTGGACCTGAAGCTGAACAGCGAAGCCTCAGGCCTGGCCTGCGTGCAAAAGCTCAACGCGCATGACCCCGACATGCTGATCGTGGTGTTGACGGGTTTTGCCAGCATTGCCACCGCCGTCGAAGCCATCAAGCTCGGCGCCTGCCATTACCTGGCCAAGCCGTCCAACACCGACGACATCGAGGCCGCCTTTGGCCGCGCCGAAGGCGACACCGAGGTCGGGCTGACCAACCGGTCCACGTCGATCAAGACCTTGGAATGGGAGCGCATCCACGAGATCCTGGCGGAGACCGGTTTCAACATTTCAGAGACCGCGCGCCGCCTGGGCATGCACCGCCGCACGCTGGCGCGCAAGCTGGGCAAGCAACAGGTCAAGTAACCCCAAGGAGGCCCTCGCGCATGCAACGACGCCACTTCATCCAGACCGCCGCCGCCCTGGCCGCTGCAGGCATCTCGATGCCGAACCTCATGGCCGCAGAGCAGGCCGGTGCCCTGAGCAAGCTGGGCAAGCCACAGCCTTTCAGCTACGCGTGGCTCAAGGGACAAGCCAGCATGCTGGCGGGGCAAGCCTGGCGTCAGTCCGCCACCCGAGTGCCCGATGAGCTGACCCAATTGGATTGGGACCAGTACCAGTCCATCGGCTACCACGACCAGCATGCGCTGTGGGCAGAGCAAAAGCGTCGCTTCGAGGTGAAATTCTTCCACCTGGGTCGCGGCTTCACCGCCCCGGTGCACATGCACGAAGTGATCGATGGCCAGGCGCAAGAGCTGGCCTATGACTCCAGCATGTTCGACTACGGCAAGAGCGGCGTGCGTGGCTCGCGCTTGCCCAAGGACCTGGGCTTCGCGGGCTTTCGGGTCAACTTCCACACCGACTGGAAGCGTGACGTGGCGGCCTTCCTGGGGGCCAGCTACTTCCGCGCCGTTGGGGGCGAGGCGCAATATGGGCTGTCCACCCGGGGCCTGGCCATTGATTGCGGCGCCGAGCGGCCTGAAGAGTTCCCCGTGTTCACCTCGTATTGGTTGGAACGCCCTTCAACCACCTCGTCGGTGCTCACCGTCTACGGACTGCTCGACTCGCCCAGCGTGGCCGGCGCCTACCGCTTCGACATCCATCCCGGCGAGATGATGGTCATGGACGTGGACGCGGCCCTGTACCCACGCAAGCCCATTGAACGCCTGGGCATCGCGCCCCTCACCAGCATGTTCCAGCATGGCGAAAACGACCACCGCATGGCCAACGACTGGCGCGCCGAGATCCACGACTCCGACGGTCTGGCCATGTGGCGCGGCAACGGCGAATGGCTCTGGCGCCCCATCACCAACCCGGCAGGACTGCGCTTCAGCGCTTACGCCGACGAGAATCCGCGCGGCTTCGGCCTGCTGCAACGCGACCGCCAGTTTGACCATTACCAGGACGATGGCGTGTTCTACGAACGCCGGCCGAGCCTGTGGGTCGAGCCCAAGGCAGGCTGGGGCAAAGGTGCCGTGCAACTGGTGGAGCTGCCCACCGACGACGAGACCAACGACAACATCGTCGCCTTCTGGAACCCTGAAGCCAAGTTGCAGCCGGGGCAGGAACGCCTGTTCAGCTACCGACTGCACTGGGGCGCCAGGCCGCCCGTGCAACCCACGGCAGCGCAAGTGGTGGCCACCCGCACGGGCATCGGCGGCGTGGTGGGCCAAAAGCGGAAGTACTTTTCATGGCGCTTTGTGGTGGACTTTGCCGGTGGCGACCTGCCCATGCTGCGTGAAGGCGCGAAGGTGGAGCCGGTGATCACCGTGTCACGCGGCCAGGTGGAGATCACCTCGGCGCGGCCCTTGGCCTCGGTCAACGGCTACCGCGCCATGTTTGACCTGCGCCCCCTTGATGACAGCACCGCCCCGGTGGAGCTGCGCCTTTACCTCAGCTACAACGGCCAGCCCATGAGCGAGACCTGGCTGTACCAATGGACGCCACCACCGGCGGCTCAGCGCCGGGCTTGAGGCCACTACAACGCGACGGTGCGACCCACGTACAAGATGGGGCCGGTGGGCCGGTTGATGGGCGAACCTTTCTCAGGCTCCAGGGTGATCTCGAACAATTGCTGCGCGCCCACGCCCGGCAGGCGCGACACGGGCAATTCCAGCGGATGCCCCGCCCGCACCAGGCCCAGCGATGTGGGGCCCGCCGCGCCTTGGGGCTTGGTCCAGAACTGCAGGGCACGGCCTGCGGGGACCGCGCCCGTGTCGCCCATCGGCAGCAAGCGCACGGTGCCGCCAGCCTGCACCTCGACCACCCAGCCCGTGCTCTGATCCTTCGGGCTTTGCAGCACGGCCAGGTACCTGGCGCCCACCACGGCCTGACCTGGCACCACGGCGCCACGATCCACCAGCAATACCGCCATGACCAGGCAAACGGCCAGCGCCATCCCACTGAGGCCTTGCCACAGGCCCAAACGCTCCCACCACGGGCTGCGGGGCGCCGTGCTGTCAACCCGTGCGGGCCGAGGCAAGGCGGCCGCCATGGCACTCAGCGTGGTGTCGATGCGTTGCCAAAGCTGCGCGCGTGGCGCCACGGGGATGGCCTGGGCGCTCAAGCTCAGCAGTTGATCCTGCCAGCCATAGACCTCGGTCTGCAGGGCGGGGTCTTGCGCCAAAGCCTCGCTGAACGCTGCGCGATCCTCTTCGCTGAGCGTGCCCAGCACGTACTCGCCCGTGGTGGCCACCCGGCTTTCCGGGTCCTGAAGGTTGATCACGCCATGCACTCCTTCAGGCTGTTCAGGCTGCGGCGAATCCATGATTTCACCGTGCCCAAGGGGGTTTGCAGCCGTTCGGCAATTTGCTCATGGGTGTAGCCGTCCACGAAGGCATGCACCACACAAGCCCGTTTCGCCTCGTCCAGGCGCTGCAAGCAGCGCTCCAGGCTGTCGCTGTCCAGGCCCCGCTCACTGGCCGTGTCTTGCACCGCCTGTTGCTGGTCCGACAACTCGGCCAGATCGATCGGGTCGAGCGCCTGCATGCGGCCCGGATGGCGCACCTCTTTGAGCGCCCGGTGGCGCACCACGGTGTAGAGCCAACCTCGCGCCGAACCCAGCTCAGGCCGGTAGGTGGAAGCGTCTTGCCAGACTTGCAGGAAGGCATCGTGCAAAACATCTTCGGCCAACTCGCGGTCGCGGACGATGCGCAAAGCCACGCCCAGCAACCAGCGCGCCTCGCGCTCGTACAAGGCGCGCATGGCGAATCGCTCCCCGCGCGCGCAAGCGAGCAAGGCAGCTTCGTAGTCAAAGGGCGGGGTGTCGGCGATCGGCATGCGCTCACTTTACATGCCGCGACGGCACGCTTTCATGGGGCTTCAAGCAGCTTTCCAGAAAATGTAGTCTGCCTGGTACTTCACCACTTCCTTGCGGCCTGCCGCCGTGCCATCGCACACGCTGGCTGGTGCCACGCCGCCTTGGGTGGCCACACGTTGCACGTAGGTGATGCCGCTCATGGCGCCCGAGCCCATGGCAGGATTGGCCTTCACGAGTTGCGACGGGATGTTGCCCGCGCCCGCTGGCGCGACGGCCAATTGCGTGCCGGTGATCTTGGAGCCATCCAGCGCAGCCCAGGTGGCGGGTGGGCCAAAGTAGGTGCCCAGCTTGGCGCCACCGCGGCTCATCAGGTCGGCTTGTGGGCCCACGAACACCCAGGCAAAGGCACCCGGTGCGTCAGCCTTGGCGCGGCATTCATAGGTGATCTGGCCCACGCCCACGCTTTGCAGGGCGACCTGGTTACCAGCGGGCACCTTCACGGCGTCTGGCAGGCCATCCTGGTTGAAGGGTTTGTCCATGGTCATGGGCGACATGCTGGAGCAAGCCGACAGCAAGGCAACGCAGGTGATGGCCAGGGCGGTGGTGGAACGGGTGTGCATGAGGAAGCTCCTTCAATCGTGGGGTTTTGACGGGTGTGGCCGAGGCTCACACCAAGTACTGGCCACGGGGGAGGCTTTTGGATGCAGGCGGTTTGAAAAAAATTCCAAAAGCCGGTGGCACGGCAGTTGCATAGGCACGAAGTGACCGCGGCGCAGGTTCGCCTCAGCATTGTTCTCCCCCATCACGCCTGACTT
Organism: uncultured Aquabacterium sp.; assembly: GCA_964554655.1. Lineage (GTDB taxonomy): Bacteria > Pseudomonadota > Gammaproteobacteria > Burkholderiales > Burkholderiaceae_C > Aquabacterium. The sequence goes on from CAZKPN010000039.1 coordinate 30,493, forward strand.
GGAGTCCTCTTGATGAACCGCCATCGTCCCACCGACCCATCGCGCCGCCGTGCTCTGGCCGCGCTGTCCTTGCCGCTGCTCCCCTGGATGCTCACAGGCACAGCCCATGCTGCCACCTTGGAAGAAGTCCGCAAGCGTGGCTACCTGGTTGTGGTCACCGAGGATGATTTCAAGCCCTTCGAGTTCATCCAGGATGGCAAACCCGCCGGCTTTGACAACGAGATGATTGAGGCCCTGCGCAAGTACGCGCCGTTCGAGATCCGCCAGGAGATCGTGCCCTGGACGGGCCTGCTGGCAGGCGTTGCCACCGGCAAGTACGACATCGCCATCACCGCCGCGCTCATCACCAAGGAGCGCACGCAATCGCTGGATTTCGCCAGCCCCATCGCCGATGCCACGCACTACTACGTCAAGCGCAAAAGCGATGCCTCGATCAAATCGGTGAAGGATCTGAATGGCAAGCGGATCGGCGTGCAAGGTGGCAGCGCGATGCTGGCCCGGCTGCCCGAGTTGGCCGCCATGCTCGCCAAAACTGGGGGCACCTTGGGCAAGATCACCGAGTACACCTCTTACCCCGAGGCCTACCAAGACTTGGCTTTGGGCCGCACCGACGTGGTCATCAACACCGTCATCAACCTGAAGTCGCTGGCCACCGAAAAGCCGGCCATTTTCGAGTTGGGCCAGGCGGTGTCTGGCAAGTCTTATCCGGGTTGGGCGGTGAAGAAGGGCAACACCGAGTTGCTGAAGTTCATCAACGAATTCATCGCCAAGCAAAAGGCCAATGGCACGATGCCCGCGCTGCAGAAGAAGTGGTTCGGCGAAGCGTTTGACCTGCCGGCGTCGTTCACCCCCGAAGTCTGAACCCGCGTGAGCGCAGCAGACTGGTTGACGCTGTTCAGCGGGGCACTCACCACGCTGGCATTGTCGGCCGCGGGCATCGCGCTGGGCCTTCCGCTCGGGCTGGCGCTGGCCTTGCTGCGCTGGTCGCGCATGCCGGTGATCGCGCCACTGGTGGTGGTCTACGTCAGCGTGCTGCGCGCCACACCGCTGATCACTTTGCTGCTACTCATCTTCTTCGCGCTGCCAAGTTTGGGCATCACGCTGGGGCCGGTGGCGGCTGGCGTGCTGGCGCTCATGCTCAATGGCTCAGCCTTCAACTGCGAGATCTGGCGCGCCGCGCTGATGGACCTGCCCAAGGACCAGATCGAGGCCGCGCAATCCACCGGCATGCGCTTCGGCTTGTATTTGCGGCGCATTGTTCTGCCCCAGATCGCCCGCGCGGCCCTGCCAGGGCTGATGAGCGAGATGTCGCTGTTGATCAAGTTGACGCCAGCCTTGGCCGTGGTCGGCGTGGTGGATGTGACGCGGGCCGCAGTGCGCATTGGTGCCGCCACCTACGAGCCGCTGCCGCCGCTGTTGGCGGCCCTGGCGATCTACCTGCCCATCGTGTATGCCCTGGTGAGCGGCCAGCGCTGGTTCGAAAAGCGTCTTGCCTTGTCGGAGGCGGTGGCCTGATGCACGACTTCGCCATCGTCTGGTCAGAGCGCAGCCTGCTCTTGTCGGGGCTGGCCAACACGGTGGTGCTGACCGTGCTGGCCAGCATCGGTGCCTTTGCGTTGGGCGCCATGCTGTGCCCGCTGCTGATGCGGCAAGAACGCGCCGTGGCCTGGGCGGCGCACGCCTTCGTCGATGGTTTCCGCTGCACGCCGTTTCTGCTGTTCGCCTACCTGGTGTACTACGGCCTGCCCACGGTCGGCATCAGCTTTGACAGCTGGGGCGCGGGCCTGTTCGCGCTGGTGCTGTACCACACGGCCTATGTGGCAGAGATCCTGCGCGGCGCCTGGGCCGCGCAGCCCAAGGCCCCGGTGGAAGCGGGCCATGCCTTCGGTTTCAGGGGCTTCGGCCTGTGGCGCAGGATCGTGATGCCGCCCCTGCTGCTGGCGGCTGGGCCGGTGCTGGGCAACCAGGTCATCCAGATCGTCAAGGACAGCGCCTTTCTCACGGTCATTGCCCTGCCTGAGCTCACACACGCGGCCAACTCGATCCAGTCACGACACTATGTGCCGTTTGCCGCCTTGCTGACCGCTTTGCTGCTGTACTGGGCCTTGTGCCTGGTGGTCGAAGCGGGCGTGGCCGCCGTGGGGCGCATGGCCGAGGCCCGCCGATGAACGCCCCCTACCGATTGAATGTGTCCGGGGTGAGCAAGCGTTTCGGCAGCTTGCAGGTGCTGGACAACATCCACCTGCAGGTGGCGCCTGGCGAGACGGTGTGTTTGCTGGGGCCTTCCGGATCAGGCAAGTCCACGCTGCTGAGGTGCATCAACTGGCTGGAGCGGCCAGACTCCGGGCGCGTGCTCATTGATGGCCAGACCATCGGGGTGACGGGCGGCGTGGTGATGAACGACCGCGCGCTGGCCGCCATGCGCACCCACATCGGCATGGTGTTCCAGCATTTCGCGCTGTGGCCGCATTTGACCGTGCTGCAGAACGTGATGGAGGCGCCGCTGCATGTGCTGCGCCGGCCGGCTCAAGAAGTGCGCGCCGAGGCTGAGGCCTTATTGCGGCGCGTGGGCTTGTTCGACAAGCGCGATGCCTTCGCGGCGCGTTTGTCGGGAGGGCAGAAGCAACGGGTGGGCATCGCGCGGGCGTTGGCCATGAAGCCTTCGCTGATGCTGTTTGACGAGCCCACCAGCGCGCTCGACCCTGAACTGGTAGGCGAGGTGTTGGCGGTGATGCGCGATCTGGCGCAAGAGGGCATGACGATGGTCATCGTGACGCACGAAATGGCCTTTGCCCGCGATGTGGCCAGCCGAGTGGTGTTCATGGACCGGGGCAGCGTGGTTGAAACTGGGACGCCGGAGGCGTTTTTTACTTCGCCCAGCACGGAGCGGGCGCGGCAGTTTTTGCTGCGCTATGGGCGCGCGTCAAGTTTTTGAAAAAGAAGTTTTCAGGCCGGCAATTGGGGTCAGTGACCGTTCCCAATACCCCGCCAACAGGGGGGTAAAGCGCTTGAGCCTTTCAGCTAGCATCATCGACAGGGAGTGATGTTCAAAAATGAAGTTTCGGATTCTGGTGCCGCTGCTGGCCTTCTTTTTGGTTTCGTGCGGAGGAGGGGCCCCTGGCGACGAATCCAAACCACCAACTTCCGAGGTCCCGCGCACTTCGCTGACACTGCGCAGCGGCTCGTATGCGATGACTTTCACACCAGGAAAAGTCGCCGCTTCCACCGAACAGGGATGGGATGCTTCGGTCGATGTGGAGGTCGAGGCCACGGGCGCCTACGACACTCAGGCTTACGTTGCTGTTTCTGATCCCGATCAGGTGACTTCTGGCTACGTGCCAGTGCGCTCTCTGGGCAATGGCCGCTACGCTGCGGTCGTCACCCTGAACCCTCGCCTGCCAGTTGGACGGCACACTGGTGATCTCCAATTGATCGTTTGCAAGAGCTACTACTGCGACGAGTTTTACCTGGGTTCACCGTGGAAGATCCCTTATGACTTCACCGTGACCGCGTCCACTGCCCAGTCGAATCTCCCGTTGCGAGCCATCGCTGGAGCCCAGAATTGGACCACTTATCAGGGAAGCGCCTCCCACACGGGGTATGTTCCATTGCAGGTGACCCGTTTCGAAAGACGCTGGAACTGGAACGTTCCTTCCACCAATAGTTCCTGGCGGTTGTACAACGGCCTCAACAGCGTGGCCACCTACGACGGCGTGGTCTACCTCAGCACCCGCAAAGGCATCTCCAGCGCTGGATTTTCGAACTTTGTGTACGCGCTTTCTGAGGACACGGGGCAGGAAATCTGGCGCAGGGACCTTGGCGATCTTTACGACACTAGCCCACCTGCCGTGACGGCCAACCATGTCTTCGTCGCTTCATCTGGACACCAGGACACGGCCATGTGGCAGCTTGACCGGTTGAGCGGACAGGTGCTTCAACGCTCGCCATTTGATTCCCAGTGGCAGCGCTATGTTGCGCCGACCGTCCATGCCGACGGGGTGTACAACACTTCAGGCTCCAATGGCGGGCTGACGAAATGGGCCACCGCCACTGGCGCAAAGTCCTGGACCACGATGTGGACCGATGTCGACCTGTGGACACCCGCCGTGAATGACCAATTCGTGCTGGGCTTCAGCCATCAGGCCATCTGTTGCTATGGCGGCGCCAGATTGAATGCACTGGATCCCCATGATGGAACAATGTTGTTCTCCATCGAGGATTTCGATGCTGGCGACATTGCTCCGTTCTCCTCGCCCCTGGCCCCCGTTCTAACCTCCGCGAGTACCGTCGTTGTCACCAGTGGCCAAAGCTGGTTCGGGACGAACAGGCTGGTCCGCTTCGACCTTGCCTCGCGCTCCGTCACATGGCGCGTCAAGGGCTATTTCCCTGGCAACCCCGTGTTTGCCAACGGCGTGGTCTACATCGCCCAATCCGCGCCCTTCAGGGTTGAAGCCCGCAGGGAAAGCGATGGTTTGCTGCTCTGGACCTGGAAGGATCCGGTAAGTGCTCCCGCCCCCACCAACAGCTATAACGGCGGGCTGGATCCCATACCGACAGGATCGATGGCCATCACGGATTCGCACGTATTCGTCAGCTCGACGCGTGCTGTGCATGCCATCGATTTGCAGTCTCATCAGTCCGTATGGTCTTATCCCAGGGCGGGAGAGATCGCAATTTCGGCAAAGGGCGTGCTTTACATCTCGACGCTGTCAGGCAGCGAATATCCCTTGAGCGATGGCCGGGTAGTCGCCATTACCCTGCACTAGGGTTAGGTGCCTGGAAAAGACAAGGGTGGTAGGCCGTGTTGGACTTGAACCAACGACCAAAGGATTATGAGTCCTCTGCTCTAACCAACTGAGCTAACG
>CAZKPN010000040.1:0-4104 GCA_964554655.1 uncultured Aquabacterium sp.
CCGCTGCGCAGCGAGGATCGGTAGTTGTCTTCGGACCAGGCGTGCGCGGGATGCGGGCAGGCCTGGCGCTCCATGCCCAGCACGGCAGGGATGTCGTCCTCGGTCATGACCCGGTCGGCGAAGGCCGACGCTTCAGCCACATGGGCCAATGGGCTGAAGGGTGACGATGAGCGTGAGGGCGCGGACATGGGGTGGATTGTCGCGCTCACAGGCGCTTGGCCGCCAGGCGCTCGGCGGTGGTTTGCGCCACTTTGTCGCGCACGTACAAGGGCAGGGCCAGGGCGGCGTCGAGCAGCTCCCCGCGCACCCAGGCTTGGCGGGCCAGGGCCACCAGGGCCGCACCACGGGGGGCGGCATGCGGCCACCGGGCCCGGACCAGCCCTTCGTCGAAGGCCGCTGGGTGCGCCAGCAGGGCATTGCCGGCCACGCGGTGCACGCCGGGCGTTTCGGCCCAACGATCACGCGGCACACCCAGGGCCCACAGGCGGGGTTCAGTCTCGGCTTGCCAATGGGTGCCTTGCCAACGGTAGGCCGCCACGTACATCTCGCCCATGCGGGCATCCTGGGCCACCCAAAGGGTGTCGCCCTCGGCCCATTGCGCAGGGTCAGATTGGCGGGCGTCTTCCGCCACGGCCATCAGGGTGTCGAGCGAGATGACGGGACAATCGGCCGCCAGGGCCAGGCCTTGCGCCAGGGAGCAGGCCGTGCGCAGGCCGGTGAAAGCGCCCGGGCCTCGGCCAAAAGCGATCGCGTCCAGCTGGGCCCAGCTCACGCCCGCGTCGGCCAAGAGCTTTTGCAGGGCCGGCAAAGTGGTGCTGGACGCCTGGGCGCCGCCGCCCACTGCCAGCGCTTGCACCTGGTCGCCCACCACCAGGGCCAGGTGCACCACCTCGGTCGCGGTGTCCAGCACCAGCAGGCGGGGCTTGGCCATGGCAGACCTGGCGACAGGCAAAGGAGAAATCGGATCAACAGGCGACATGGCCGGGAGTGTAGCCAACGCCGCCCTTCTATGATGCGGCCATGACCATCACTTGCTCACATCGCCCCACCGCGCCTTGGCTGGCGGCGCCTCTTTTGGCCTGTTTGAGCGCCATCTGCTGGGCCGCCCCGGAAATCCCGACCACGCCGCTTCCAGGCCCCGGGTTACCGCCGGCCATTCAGCAAAGCCTGCAAGCGGCCGACATCCCCGCCTCCTCGGTGTCGATGCTGGTGCTGCCCATCGATGGGGGCCCGGCCCGGCTCAGCCAGGGGGCCGACACGGCGCGCACCATGGCTTCGGTGATGAAGCTGTTCACCACGGGCGTGGCGCTGCAGACCCTGGGGCCCGCCTTCACCTGGCGCACCCAAGTGGCCCTGGGCGGGCGCCTGCGGGCCAATGGCGTGCTGGAAGGCCCGCTGTTGATGCGCGGCGATGGCGACCCCAGCCTGGTGATCGAGCGGGTGGCGCTGATGATGACCCGCTTGCGCGCCGCCGGCCTGCGCGACATCCACGGCGACTGGCTGCTGGACCGCTCCGCCTTCGCCGCCCTGCCACCGCACGACGCCAGCGCGTTTGACAACCAGCCATTGAAACCCCAGAACGCCGGCCCCGACGCCCTTCTGGTCGGCCACCAGGCCCTGACACTGCGCCTGCGTCCCGACGTGGCCAACCCCGGCTGGGCCAGGGTCAGCATGGAACCTGAAATGCGGGCCGTTCGCCTGGAGGCCAAGATCCCCCTGGACGACAAGGCGGCCTGCGGCGACTGGCGCGAATCCATGACCCTGCAGCTGCGCCCGGACCCGCCCCCCGGGTCCGGCTGGACCTTCACCTTGAAAGGCCGCTACCCCAGTGCCTGCGGCGAACGCGACTGGCCCCTGCACTGGCCCGGCGGCGAGGAACAAGACCACACCGAGCGGGTGCTGGACGTGGCCTGGCGCCGCGCGGGTGGCCTGCTCCAGGGCCAGGTGCAGCCCTCGGGCCCCTGGCCCCCAGAGACCCCCGCCTGGTTCACCTGGGAGTCGCCCCCTCTGGCCACCGTGGTGCGAGACATCAACAAGTTCAGCAACAACGTGATGGCCCGGCAGCTGTTCCTGACCCTGGGCCGCGATGCCGCACCGACCGAGTTGAGCCCACTGGGCCCGGCCACGCTGGACGCCGCCCGCACCCGGGTGACCCAGCACGTGGTGCAGGCCACCACCGACACGACCACGGGCACCTCGCCCTGCGGCAGCGGGGTGCTGTTGATGGACAACGGTTCGGGCTTGTCGCGCACGGAGCAGGCCTCGGCCGCGTGCGTGGGGCGCTGGCTGCAAGCCCTGTGGGCCAGCCCGGCCATGCCCGACCTGCTGGCCTCCTTGCCCATGGCGGGCGTGGATGGCACGGCGCGCAAGATGGCGTCGGTGGCAGGCCGAGCCCACTTGAAGACCGGCTCGCTGGACGGCGTGGCCTCGGTGGCCGGGGTGGCGCTGGGTGATTCGGGGCGACGCTATGTGGTGGTGGGCGTGGTCAACGACCCCAAGGCCGACGCCGCCCGGCCCGTGCTGAGGGCGCTGATCGAATGGGCGGTGCACGACCAATGAACGCGCTTCAACACCTGGTGATTTTTCTGGACCCGACCTGCGTGGAGACCATTGGCTCGGCGGCGGCCGTGCTGACCACCGGCTCGTTCATCCCTCAGGCCCTGCTGACGTTTCGCACACGCGATGTCAGCGGGATCTCGCTGGGGATGTACAGCGCCTTCACGGTGGGCGTGCTGCTGTGGCTGATCTACGGCCTGGCCCTGGGCTCGTGGCCCATGACCGTGGCCAATGTCATCACCCTCAGTCTGGCGGTGGCCATTTTGGGGATGAAAGTGCGCTTCATGCGCCAGGATCAGAGCTGATCGCGGACGCGGGCGATGGCCAGGGCGGCCAGGCTGTTGTGACCCACGGGCGCCAGATGGGTCTCATCCGCCCAAAGGTATTCTGAAAAATCCGTCGTGCCGACCAATGTGTTGGACGTGCAATTGAGCAAGGCGGCCTTGATGCGGAGTTCGGGAGGCGGCACTGGAATGGGGTCGCCGTCAGGGAAGGTGATCTTGGTGGCATCGCAGCCAGCCGTGCTGCCATAACTGGCCGCCAGATTCTGAATCTGCGTGTAGCCATCGACCTTCACGATCTTGTGGCCGTTGGTGGCCACGGTCAGCACCAAACCGCCCAGGTTTTCGTACCCCTCGTTGAAGGCCTGGGTCAGTGCCGTGGCCAACGCGGCATTGCCCGCAGCCGCCTTGGGTGACTTGCCCATGTCGGGCACGGTCAGGTAGACCACCCTGGCGCCCGTCGCCACGATGTCGTTGATCACCCGCGCCAATTCAGCCCCCTTGTCACGCATCAGCCTCAAGGCCGACACCTGATCAGTCGTGGTGGCAATGACATCGTCATAAGCTTGCATGATGTCGTTCTGGCCGGCCAGCATGGTCACCAGCACACCATCGCGCAACTCGCCGCGGTGGAGGTTGACCTCGTTGGCCACATCGGTGACTTTGTAGCCCCATTTGGCATACGACCGCCCATTGCCAGAATCCTGGGGGCAATCCGCAGTGCCACCCAAGGTCAGGCCTGTTCCAAAGTCCTTGGCAAAGAGCTGAACCCAGTTGCCAATGAATCCACCCAAGCCAGAAACGCTGTTGGGTGAGCAATCGTAGAAGCGATCAGTCGTGCGCCAAACGGTCGTGGTAGGGGCTGTTGAGAACGACCCCACTTCCCGTTGATTCACCACCTGCAAGGGCAAATTTTGAGCGGTTTGACCCGTGAAGGCTTTAAAATCGGAGCTGGTGACGGTAAATGTTGCGCCGGTGGGAGCGATGAGAACCCTTTGCGCGGTGGGGCAATCCTCTGCCGTGTCCTCGCCGGGATTTATCGAGCAATACCAGCTGTTCTCGGACAGCACATTGATGGTGTACCGCGAACCGCTGTAGGCCACGCGTGTGCCATTGACATCGGCCGACACCAGGGGGGTGCCCGACGCTGCCGTGTCATCAAACGCACTGTGCTCATCCCCGAACGCGATGATCTGCGTGGGCACGAAGCTCTTGACCCGATCGCCACCACCGCAACCCGCCACCAAAGCGGCTGCACTCAGGCAGG
>CAZKPN010000040.1:4204-17359 GCA_964554655.1 uncultured Aquabacterium sp.
GGGGGCTTTTCAACCCAGATCAACTCCACGCCCAGGGCGTCGAGCTCGCGCAGGTCGGAAAACAGGTGGTGCGCGGCGCTGATGGCATCGGCGGGCATGGCGCGCTGCACCACGCCGGGGCTGGCCGGGCGGTGCGCCCACAGGCTGCGCGAGTAAACGGCGATGCCCGGCGGCGTGGCCGCTTTGTTGGCCAGCGCCTTGGCAGTCAACTCGGGTTCGATCAGGTCCAGCGCCGAGGACAGCTGCGTGTCGCTCATCAGGCGCAGCTTGGCGCGCGGAGCGTAGTGCGCGGCCAGGGTGCCGGAGGCCCGCGGTGCATCGGTGTCCGGGGCTTCGGGCGTGGACAGGCCCACAGGCTCGCCAGCAGCGGCTTCGATCTCGTCGCGGGTCAGGCGACCGGGGCGCAGGATGACGGGATGCGCGCGCGTGCAATCGACGATGGTGGATTCGATGCCCACATCGCACAGGCCGCCTTGCAGCACCCAGACTTCGTCCAGGCCGCTGCCCTGGTTCTGGAATTCGTCGATGACGTGTTCGGCGCGCGTGGGGCTGATGCGCCCGAATCGGTTGGCGCTGGGCGCAGCCACACCCATCACACCCAGGCGGGCGGCGGCTTGCAGCAACCTCAGGGCCACGGGGTGATCCGGGCAGCGCAGCCCGATGGTGTCTTGCCCACCCGCCGAAGCGGCAGCCATGCCGGGCGCGCGGGGCACGATCACGGTCAAGGGGCCGGGCCAGAAGCGGTCCATCAGTTGCTGGGCCACCAGGGGCACGGCGGAGGCGAACTGCCAGGCGGCTTCGGCATTGGCCACGTGCACGATCAGCGGGTGGTTGCTGGGCCGACCCTTGGCCTCGAAGATGCGGGCCACGGCGGCATCATCATCGGCGCGGGCACCCAGGCCGTAGACGGTTTCGGTGGGCAGGGCCAGCAGGCCGCCATCGGCCAGGCGCTGGGCGGCTTGTTCGATGGCATCGGGTTGGGTGTCGGGATCGAGCAGTCGCATGGATGGCAGTTTAGAAAGGCTCGATGCCCAGGGTGGCAGCGGCTTTCAAGGCCACTTCGCGCGCAAGGTCGGCGGTGGCGGCGGTCACCGTGAGGTGGCCCATCTTGCGGCCACGGCGTGCGTCGGTTTTGCCATACAGGTGCAGGTGGGTGCCGGGCAAGGCCAGCACGGCGGCCCAGTCAGGTTCGCGCTGGGTGGTCGACGCGCCGTCGAACCACAGATCGCCCAGCAGGTTCAGCATGAAGCAGGGGCTGTGCAGTTGCGGCGCCACCAGGGGCAGGCCGGTCATGGCGCGCACCTGCATCTCGAACTGCGAAACGTCGCAGGCGTCGATCGTGTGGTGGCCGGAGTTGTGCGGGCGCGGCGCCATTTCATTGGCGACCAGGCTGCCATCCTGCAGGATGAAAAACTCCAGGCACAGCACGCCCACGTAGTTCAAGGAGGCGGCCAGGGTTTGCGCCGCGTTGACGACTTGCGTGGACAAGGCCTCGCTCACGCCGGGCGCAGGCACCGTGGTCACAGCCAGGATGCCGTCGCGGTGCAGGTTGTGCTGAACGGGGAAGTGCACGATCTGACCATCGCGGCCCCGCGCCACGATCACGCTGACTTCAAAAGCCAGGGGCAGCATCTTCTCCAGCACGCAGGGCACGTGCTTGAGTTCGTCCCAGGCCTGGGCCAGCTCGGCCCGGGTCTTGATGTGGACCTGGCCCTTGCCGTCGTAGCCCAGGCGGGCGGTCTTGAGGATGCCGGGCAACAGGTCGTCGGCAACGGCGGCCAGTTGCGCTGGTGTTTCGATCAGGGCGTGGGGCGCGCAGGGCACGCCGCTGGCCACGAAGTGCGCTTTTTCGCGGGCGCGGTCCTGGCAGACCAGCACGGCCGAGCCGGCGGGCGCCACCGGGCGGCTGAGCGCCAGGGTGTCGAGCGACTGGGCGGGCACGTTCTCGAACTCGGTGGTGACGGCTGCGCACAGGCGGGCCATCTCGGCCAAAGCGGCCGCGTCCAGGTAGTCGGCTTTCAGATGGTGGTGTGACACCAAACCAGCCGGGCTGGCGGGATCGGGATCGAGCACCGCCGTGGCGTAACCCATGGACTGGGCGGCGTGCACGAACATGCGGCCAAGCTGGCCGCCGCCCACGACGCCCAGTGTGGCGCCCGGCAAGATCACATCACGGGTCATTGGGCGTCCAGGCTCAGGTCTTGGGTCATGTTGCGGGCGACTTCGGTCTGGCGGGCGCGGAAAGCATCCAGCGCATCGCGCAAACGGGCATCGTTCTGGGCCAGCATGGCCACCGCGAACAAGGCCGCGTTGCCGGCACCGGCCGTGCCAATGGCAAACGTGGCCACAGGGATGCCCTTGGGCATCTGCACGATGGAATGCAGGGAATCAACGCCCTGCAGGTGCCGCGAGGGCACGGGCACGCCCAGCACCGGCACCGTGGTCTTGGCCGCCAGCATGCCCGGTAAGTGGGCCGCGCCGCCCGCCCCCGCGATGATGGCCACCAAACCACGCTGGCGCGCCGCCTCGGAGTAGGCGAACATGTCGTCGGGCATGCGGTGGGCTGAAACCACCTTCGCCTCGAAGGGGACACCGAACTCGGTGAGAATGTCGGCTGCATGGCGCATCACGTCCCAGTCACTGCTGGAACCCATCACCACGCCAATCAAGGGAGTCGCGTTGTTCACGGCTCGCTCCTCGCTGTAAAACCTGCAATTTTAGGCGCTTGCTGCCACCATGATCGACATCACCCTTGAGAACTTTGAAACCGACCTGCTGGCCGGCTCCGCCCAAGTGCCCATCCTGCTGGACATCTGGGCCCCCTGGTGCGGCCCCTGCAAGGCGCTGGGCCCCGTGCTGGAAAAGCTCGAAGTGGACTACGCCGGGCGCTTTCAACTGGCCAAGCTGAACGCCGACGAGCAGCAAGAAATCGCGGGCCAGTTGTCCGAGATGTTCGGCGTGCGCTCGATCCCCTTTTGCGTGATCTTCGTGGGCGGCCAGCCGGTGGACGGGTTCGTGGGCGCCCTGCCCGAAGCCCAGATCCGCGAGTTCCTGGACAAGCACGTGCCCAGCGAAGGCGCCATCGCCTCTGAGCTGGAAACCGAGCAGGCTGAGCAACTGGTGGCCGAAGGCGACACCGCCTCGGCGCTGGACCTGCTGGAAGACGCCGTGGCGCGCGATCCCGGCAACGACGAAGCCCGCTACGACCTGATCAAGCTGCTGTTGGCCCAGGGCAACCCGGTGGCGGCCTCCAGCGTGTTCGAGCCGATCGCTTCGCGCGCCACCGGCCTGCTGGCCGAGCCCCGCGTGACCGCCTTCGGGCGTTATGTCATCGCCGCCAGAAACGCCCCCGACTTGCGCCCAGCCGCGGTCCTGACCGAGGCCATCGCCGCGAACAAACGCGATTTCCAGGCCCGCTTCGAGCTGGCGCAACAGCACTTTGCCGTCGGCCTGTTCACCCAGGCCATGGACGAGCTGTTGGAGATCATCATGCGTGACAAGACCTGGTCGGACGAATTGGCCCGCAAGACCTACGTGGCCATCCTGGAAGTGATGACCAAGCCCATCCCCAAGGCCTCGGCCAAGCCCGCCGTGGCCGCCGCCGACACCAAGGGCAAGCTGGAAATCGCCGGCAAGCACGAGGTCGCCAGCGCCGACCCCGTCATCGACCAATACCGCCGCAAACTGAGCATGGCGCTGTTCTGACCCCCCTCAAGAAAGCACCCCATGAACATCACCAGCCAACGCATCGCCCTGCCCTCGCCTGACGCGAACCAGCCTGAGGCCTGGCTGGATTGCCGCGTGGCCGGCCCGGAAGACGCGCCGCTGCTGGTGTTCCTGCATGGCTTTCCGGAAGCGGCCTTTGCCTGGGACGAGTTGCTGGCGCATTTTGGCGAGCACTACCGCTGCGTGGCGCCCAACCTGCGCGGCTACCCGGGCTCGTATTCGCCCCCCGAGGTGAAGGACTACCGCGCACAGCTGATCGGCGGCGATGTGCTGGGTTTGATCCAGGCCTTGGGCGCCCCCGCCGCCGCCTTGATCGCGCACGACTGGGGCGGTGCCATTGCCTGGGGCCTGGCCGCCATGGCGCCGCAGATGATGGAGCGCCTGGTGATCTTGAACGCGCCCCACCCGGCCCTGTTCATGAAGGCGCTGCGCCACGACCCCGCGCAACAGGCCGCCAGCGAGTACATCAACCTGCTGCGCCGCCCCGGCGTCGAAGGCTATTTGCAGGCCGATGATTTCGCGAAGATGTGGTCCTTCTTTGAGCGCTTTGGTGGTGCCACCTGGCTCACGCCCGAGCTGCGAGATCAATACCGCCAGGCTTGGTCGGCCGGTTTGAATGGCCCGCTGAACTACTACCGCGCCTCACCCCTGCACCCCCCCACGGCGCCCACCGACGCGGTCATGCATTTGACGCTGCCCGAGGCCATGCTGCACGTGAACATCCCCACCACCGTGATCTGGGGCGAGGCCGACCTGGCCCTGCCGCCCAGCTTGCTCGACGGGCTGGAAGCCTATGTGCCGAATCTGCACGTCACCCGCTTGCCCGAAGCCACGCACTGGCTGGTGCACGAAGAGCCTGCCGCGGTGATCCACGCCCTTCAAGCCGCCTTGAACAGATCCGCATGAGCCTTCATCAACACACCTTGATCTCGGCCACTGAGCTGGCGGCCTTGTTGGCACAGGCTGGCACCGATGTGCTGGTGCTGGATTGCCGCTTCAGCCTGGCCGCCCCTGCCGCTGGTCAGCAGGCGCATGCACAAGGCCATGTGCCGGGCGCCGTCTACGCCAACCTGGACACGGATTTGTCCGGCCCCAAGACGGGCTTGAACGGCCGCCATCCGCTGCCCACGCCCGAAGCTTTCCTGGCCACCTTGCGCCGCTGGGGCCTGCAAGACAACACCGAAGTCATCGCCTACGACGACGCTGGCGGGATGTTTGCCGCGCGGGCCTGGTGGATGTTGCGCTGGATGGGGCACCCCTTGGTGCGCGTGCTGGATGGCGGATGGGCGGCGTGGCAGGCGCAAGGTGGCGCCGTCAGCACCGATGCGCCTTTGCGTGCACCTTCTCATCTTCAGTTGAGCCCGCTTGATGAACACCTGAGCCGCATCGACTTTGTCCAAACCAACCTGGGCAACCGCAGTGCGATGCAACTGGTCGATGCGAGAGCGCCAGATCGGTTTCGCGGCGAGAACGAAACCATGGACCCGGTGGGCGGCCACATCCCGGGGGCCATCAACCGCTTCTTTCAGCTGAACCTGGGGGCCGATGGGCGCTTCAAACCCGCACAGGTGTTGCGCGATGAGTTCACGGCGTTGCTGGGTTCACAGCCTGTCGACACCGTGGTGCATCAATGTGGCTCGGGCGTGACGGCCTGCCACAACCTGCTGGCGATGACGCACGCGGGGCTGGAAGGATCGCGCTTGTACGCGGGGTCGTGGAGTGAGTGGTGTGCGGACCAGGGGCGGCTTTGACTAGCCTTGCCCTAGGTTGTCAAAGTCCACCTCGACCCGGATCAATGATTTGACGATGCGGCCATTGACTTGGCCGGGGGTGAAGTGGGCATTCTCAAAGGTGACGCGGGCCGCACGTTCCAACACCTCAGGCAGAGGAACCCCTTCGAACTCGATGCGGCCCACGCGGCCATCGGCCTCGATGTACAGGTTCAAGACCACGGTGTAGTGGGCCGCGTCGTTGAAGGCTGCCGGGAAAGGCACCACCACGGGTGCGGTGGTTTGTGGGGCCACGGTCAGCCAGCGGCGGGGCACGTAGCCGTCCAGGTCGATCGCGCCGTCGCCATCCTGGTTCGGGGTCTCGGTCGCCCCACCCATGGCGGGCTCACGGTTGACCTCCGCGTTGGCCGCCATCTCCTGGCTTGATTCCGGCTGCGCAGGGGCCGCCGACAGCATCCGGACCTGCACAACATGGCCAGGCCGGGCCAGTGTGTGGGCCACGCCATCCTGAGGCTGGCTGGCCCAGGCCAACAGGGCACCATGCAATGCCATCACCATGGCCACGCAGGTGCCCAAACGCTGGTTCATGGCTGCCATGCTCGCCTCATCATCACCTCAATTGGTGATCAGCTCTCGCCATGAGGCGCGCTTGAAACCACCGCTGCCGGCATCGGCAGGTGCCTCACCAATGTCTTCATAGGTGATGCTGCCATCCCGGTACTTGGTCACGCGGATGAGTCGGCCATTGACGATGATGATGGTGACCCCCACCACGCCTTTGCCAGGGCCTGGGCTGATGACCCCGTCCGCAGAAATGGCAGACCCGGTCAGCATGTCGAACGTGTAGGGGGCCCCGGTTTCACCTGCGGCCGAGCACGTGGCCGTCCCAGGGATGGTCGAGCCGGCGACCAAGACGCCGTATTCGACCCTCATGTCAACGGCGATCCGCTCCTTGCTGTCGGGCAAATCGACACGCCAGCCCGCCACGCCTGCGGCCGAAAGGTTGACCGCGTTGTTGGAGATCTTGCGTCGACCCAAGGCGTCGATGGTCACGGTCTGCTGAACCAGGGAACCATTGGCCCGCACATCCCCCCAGTCGGAGGCGGTCAGTGGATCCTTGATGCCGTAGATGGACTGCTGCGTGGCGTCTGTCTGGTCGGGCGTGCCGAGGTAGCGGCCCGTGCCCACGAACACCATCGGGTATTTGGTGGTTCCATACTTGGCATTGGACAGTATGGGTTTGGTCATGATGGGCTGCGGCGTGCTGGCGCTCGACCCAATCAGGAAGGAGGCCAGTCGCTGCGCCTTGCCATTGGGCGCCACCAGGTTGTCAATGTCGAAGCGCCACAAGTTGCCCAGCAAGTCGCCACCGTAGAAACGCAAGGCCGAGTTGTTGTCCGGGGAGTCAAGCCAGGCATTGATCTTCGCCAAACCGCTGGGTGTTCCGAGGGTACCGGCCGGGGTGGTGCCCGTGGTGTAAGTGGGGATCTTGGCCAGTTGCACACCCGTGTTGGCATTGAGCACGTACAGGTAGCCATTGCCGGTGTTGTTGTAGCCTGAGGCGAACACCACCACCCAGGTGCCATCGGCACGCTTGGTGATGATGGGATCGCCATAGGTCAGGCCCAGGTCCGGATCCTTGGAGTCGGTGGCAGCGTTGCTGAGCACGCCCATCGTGAACTCCCACAACAGCGTGGGCGAGGTGGGGTTGGTCACGTCCAGGGCGTAGTAGCCCTTGCCACCCGCATTGAAACCGCCGACCACGATGGACTTCCAGTTGCCGCCTGTCTTGATGTCGCCATAAATGGGCGAACCGTCCACATAGTACTGGTGGTAGTTGCCGTAATAGGTGTTGGCCTGTCGGCCCATCTTGGGCATGACCACCGTCGGCACAAAGGCCCACAGCTCGGCGCCCATGTCGGCCCGCGCGCCGGAGAAGGCATGCAGCATGCCGTCATTGCCACCCACATAAACCACCGCTCGACGAGATGCGTTCGTGGTCTTGAAGGATGAGTAGCCCGCGTCGGTGTAGTTGAAAGGCGGCTTCGACACATACACCGGCTCGCTGTTGATGATGTCGCCCAAGGCGCTGACACGCCCACGGAACAAGGGGGTGCTCTTGCTTTCTTCGAAGGTGTCTTCGCCCCGCAACCAGTTCACCAGATAGGAGCCATTGTTGGCATAGCCCAGTTGCGTGGGCGTCAAGCCCGCGCATTGCTGCGGGTAGACCGTGGCCGTGTCCGACACCGACTTGCTGCAAAAGCCGGTGAAGTGGCCCGTCAGGGCATCGGTGGTCAGGTTGGTGTAGTTGAAGGCCACCAGCGATGTCGTGCCCGGCTTGCGGTAGTAGATGTTGCGCCGGTCCGTGGCATTGGCGCCTCGCAGCGCCAGGTTGTCCACGCCCGACTGCGCCGTTCCCGCCAAAGGCGTACTGGAAATTCTCCCATCGGTGGCGATCTCGTAGGTCAGCATGTCGCCGGTCCAGTCCACCGTGGTGTACGAGGTCGAGAACACCAAATTATCGACTGTCAACGGCTTGGCACTGCTCAAGGCCAAGGCCGCGCCAGCCCCCGGCGTCTTGCCCATGCCCGCCAAGGCGCCGCTCAAGGCCACGGTCAGGTCCGTGGCGTTGTTGGCGCCAAAGTACTGGCCTCGCCCATTGACCGCCGCGTGCCACAGGTCGTCCACGGTGGTGACCGAACCAGACACCGGCGCGGGCCAGAGCAGGCTCCCTGCGAGCAACTTGTAATAGGTCGAAGTGGGCACCGTCGCGTGATCCAAGTAGTAGCGGTCGTACGGCAAAGCGCCATTGACCCCCAGGCCCAGCGTGAACGTGGTCATGTGCTGCCAGGTGGCCGTGTCCCGGCCAGACGCGGTGAGCAAGCTGTTGTCACACACATCGGTGCCCAAGGCCCCCGTGCAGTTGGCCAACGCGCTGGTGCGCAAATCGGTCTTGTAGTAGTACTGGGCCACATCGGCCAGGGTGTTGGAGCTGCCGCCGGAGCCTCCGGTCACCGTGGTGGTCGGGCCACCAGTCGTGGTGCCCAACACCACGGTTGTGGGCGAACCGGTGAGCGTGACAATGGCCGGGCCCGACGGATAGGGGCCACCATCAGAAGCGGGTCTGGACGCCCCCGTGCTGATGCAGGACGAAGACGTCGCGCTCACATAGCCCGAGGTGGTGGGCCAGGCGGCCAAGGCGGGTGCTGCGGGCGAAGGATCGGTGGTGCTGGTGGTGGAACCGGCGGGACTATTCACCGTCGTGCTGGCGCTTTGCACCCCCGCCGTGGTGGTGGTGGTCGTCGTCGTGGTTGTGACCCAGTTCTGAAGCTGCACGCGCGTGCCACTGACCGAAGGCGTGACCGCCAGGCTGGAGACGTTTTTCTTGACCGGCGAGAAGCACGAACACCCACTGGCCGGCGAAAAGCAGCTGCCGACCGTATACGTGTAGCCCTCGTAGGTGTACTTTTGCCCCACCGTCACCGCGGTGTTGGTTTGCCGTTGCTCAGTGGCCGTGGACACTGTCTCCGACGTGGACGTGGCGCCATCGCTGAAGGGTCGCACGTCCGCACCATCTTGCTGGCCGATGTCGGTGGTGCCATCCAACTGCTTGGGGTTGCTGCCATCGTTCCAGTAGCCATCGGTGGACAGGAAGGCGTAGCTGCGCTGGCAGGCGTACTGCATCGGGTCATAGGTCTGCCCCGACACCTTCTTGGCAAAGTAGCGACCGGCCTTGGACAGGGCGGTGCGCAGCGGGGTGCCGCCATTGGGCGTGGCGTTGTAGAGCCGCTCCATGAACAGGCCACGCTGCGTG
This sequence comes from uncultured Aquabacterium sp., assembly GCA_964554655.1. Lineage (GTDB taxonomy): Bacteria > Pseudomonadota > Gammaproteobacteria > Burkholderiales > Burkholderiaceae_C > Aquabacterium. The sequence goes on from CAZKPN010000040.1 coordinate 13,475, forward strand.
CCGTCGTAGTCGCGGACATTCAAGAAAGCATTGCCCGCCGAGATGGTGGACAGCGTGGTGCTTTCGGTGACACCCGTGTTGTTGATGGTCGAAAATCCCACGCGGTAGCGATTGGTCAAGGGCTGGAAGGCGCGGCCTGCGGCGGTGCGCGTCATCAGCATGCGGGTACGGTAGTACTGGTACCAGTTGGCGTAGTTCTGTGCCTCGCTGGAGCCAGCGGTCACCACCACCCCGGTGAACTTGCCATCACCGGCTTCACCCGTGGGGTTGCCTGGATGGCTGATGCACTCATTCTTGAAGGTGGTGTTGCTCACGCCCGATGTGGTGTAGGTCCAGCCCATCTTGGTCTGGGCGCCCGTGTACTGGTAATAGGTGCTGTTGGCCAGGTTATCGACCTGCAGCAGGTTGACCTTCCAATCGGCGGCCGAGTCGGTGCCGTTGTAGCTGGTCACGTTGATCGTGATGGTCCGAGTGCAGGAGAACAGGCAAATGCCGGCATTCGAGATGTTGGTGATGGTGCCGATGACCCAATGGTTCTCGTCATTGGCGTCCACGGCGGTGATCACATCGCCCACGGACCAAGGCGGCAAACCGCCCAGGAAGTTGAACCCATTGAAGAGCCCGGCCAGGAAGCCACTGCTGAACACAAACGTTTTGCTGCCCGTGCCCGTGGTCACATTGCTGTCGCTGTAGTAGGCCGTGCCACCGCTCAGCGTGGGGCCAAAGCCGTTGGGGTTGGCCGCCGAGAAACTGGCATTGGGAAAGTTCGTACCATCGGCTTTCACAGGGGGCGCGTAGGTGAACGTCGGGTCATACGCCACACCATTGCACTGGGCAGACTTGTAGCCATAGGTCGTGGTGTAGCTGGAAGCAGCGGTGTTGACGTCGTCGGGCATGTAGTCCCAGCCCATGCTGCCGGAGTTGTCCAGCACGAACAGGATGTTGGGCTTGGTGTTGGAGGACGACAAGGTGGCCAACGGCTCATTGGCAATGCTGGTGGTGGCTGCCATCGCGTGGGGGGCGCCCAGCAGCAGGCTGGACACGGTTAACCAGGCCGCCATCAGCCAGGTTCGGGCTTGCATTGAGGTGGGCTTGTTCATGATGGTCGACCTGTCCTTTCAGACCTTAGTACTGCACGATCGTTTCCGTGAAGCTGGTGGTATCGCGCGAGCCGGTGACCCGCACCACGATTCGAAAATACTGGCCCGAGATGCTGCCTGTGGCCGCGCATTTGCCCCCACCGCCGGAGCAGGACCCGTTGTGGGAGGGGTCGCCGCCTGACGAAGTCAGTGGTTGCGCGCAATTGCTGGTACCAATGGCCCCAGGGTTTTGGCACAAACGGAAAATGACATATTTGGCGCTGTTGCCCGGACTGACTTCAAGCAGGTCGCGTGGCTCCCAGCAGGCCGCCGAGGAGCCGCCACAGCTGTTGCTGTCCCAGTTCACCAAGGTGCGTGTGGCGGGCGAGCTCAATTGCCCAGTGACATCCAGGTTGACCGGAGCGGTGGCAAAGAAGCCCTCGCCGTTCGCCGAATTCACGGTCAGGTCGCGCCCCGACTCGGTCAACCAGGTGGTGGCCCGCCGCGTGGCCAGGTCTGCCGCTGCCGTGGCATCTTGCTGAAAGCCGATGTTGCCCAGGATGCGCGAGCCCGAATCCACCGAACGCACCAGGGCAATGGCCGCCAGCATCATGGAGACCAGGGTGATCATGGCAAAGATGAGGGAGGCGCCTTTCTGGCGGCCCCGGTTGGTGCGCAACGTGGTCTTCATCATTGCTGGTTCCACACCGTGTTGCGCATGGGCACCACTGTCTCGAAGACCTTGTAGCGGTAGTGGCGCCAGTTCGTGGGGTCTGAAGGACTGACGTTCAGCGTCACGCATTTGCTGGAACCGTTGCAGGCCACGCTGCCGGTGACGGCCGCCAAAGGCCCCACATCCCAGACCAGTGCGTTGGGCGTGACCGCTGGCTTGTTAAGGTCTTCTCTTTGCGCGCTGCGGGCCACGACCAGCAAGCGGATTGCCTGCACCAGGCGCCATTCCGCGCTGTCGAGGGGGGCCACGGTGTCATACCTCACCACCGGGCCATTGGCCACCGCCGCCTTGCCATACAAAGCCTTGAGCAACACGACTTGTGGGAACAGGTCTCGGGCGGCGCCCGCCCCCAACTCCTGGCCCTGCAAGGTCCAGGTCAATGGGTTGACGGAGTACACCCGCCGCACCGGCGCACTGCCCAGGTTGAGCAAGGCGCTGCCCGCCGGGTAGCCCGTGGCGGGCATGATGAAGGACAAGGCCTGGTTCCAGACGCTGGTGTTCGCGTTCTGGATTTGCGTGGTGCTGTCGGATGCCGAACTGGTGGCCTGGAACAGCGTGCACCAATCAGTGCCGCCCGGAACCCAAGCGGCGGGCACGGCCAACAGCATGTCGCCATTGGCCACGCCCCAGGTCGATGGCACGGTGAAGGACACGTCCGTCTTGGCATGGTCCACCGAAACCTTGATCGGCACGGAGTAGCCGCCGGTGCCCTGGCTGTAGAACACGGTCAAGGTGTCCGACGCGCCGCTGGCACCAAAGGCAATGCTCACCGGCACCAGCGGCACGCTGCTGAGCACGGTGGCTCCGCTTTTCTGGGCGGTGGTCGGGCAACCCACGGCCCCCGGCATGGACGACAAGCCATAACCGGCCATCTGGATGTCTCGCTGCAAGGCGTACAAGGCCAAGGCGCCAGTCACCTGGGCATCGCTGCCACTGGTGGTGGTGCGCTTGTTGCCTTCGGATTGCAGGAACACCTGGGCGATCACCAAGGTGGTCAGTAGGCCCAGGGCCACGGCCACCATCAGCTCGATCAGGGTAAAACCACGCGCACGCTTCATGATTTGATGCTCGTGGACATCGTGTAGCGGCGAGTCTCCCCACCGGGGGGTTGCCATGTGATGAGGATGGACACGTCACCCAGTTCGGGTGACGCGGCGTCCGTGTTCACGGTGACGACCGGCGCGGTGTTGTTGGTGGGCAGGGTCTGCTGCACTTTGGCCAGCCACATGTTGCATTGCGTGTTGCTGGCGCAGCTGGCGGTGGTGTAGCTGTTCAGGTTGTTCACATCGGCCCACATGAGTCCGACCAGCTCGGTCGCCAGGTAGCTGGCGTCCGTCCTTGCCTTGGCCTCGGTTTGCGCGCGAGTCATGGCCGCCTGCAAGGCGACCAGGGCCACCACGCCCACTGAAAAGATCAGCACGCTGATCAACACCTCGATCAGCATGAAACCGGATTGCCGAGGTCTGCGCATGGGCTTTAGTTGGTGAGAGCGTTGTTGCAGGCGCGGGTATCGCCGCTGTTGGCGGGGATGGTGGTATCGATGGTCGGATCGCACAGACGGCCAATGCCCCCCAGGGACACTTCAACCTGCCTGCGGTAAGTCGTTCCATCCGCGCTGGTCACCGCGATGCGGCGGATGGCCGTCGCGGTGGAGGCGTTCGCAATTTGCCCAAAACCATTGAACGTAACGGACGTTGCCGCAGTGCCGGCGGCATTCGTGGCGGACACGGTGGCCCCACCACCATCGGCCACGGAGCCTTTGACCACCACCATCGGGGTCGTGGTCGTGGACGGGACGTCATGGCAATGGCTGGTGGGGGCCTCCTGGCTGACCACCCACGAACCACTGGTGGATGACAGCGTGCACCCGCTGGTCAGGTTCGTCACCAGGGAGAAGGTGACGGGCCGGTTCAGGCGCACCGCTTCCATGCGCGCGGTCTGCAATCCGTTCTGGATGGATTCGGCCGTGTTGCGCACCCGGGAGTTGCGGACCCAGTCACCCACGCTGGGCATGGCCGCCGCCATCAGGATGCCCATGATCGCGATCGTGACCACGATCTCGATCATGGAGAA
>CAZKPN010000040.1:17459-35107 GCA_964554655.1 uncultured Aquabacterium sp.
CCGCCATCAGGATGCCCATGATCGCGATCGTGACCACGATCTCGATCATGGAGAAACCGCGTTGCGTTTTCATGATCAGCAGTCCGTGGTGGACTTTTTGGCCCAGCAGTTGTTCAAGGTAACGTCACTGCCTTTGAACTTCGTCGTGCCCCTCAGTCCAGCCTCATTGATGGTATAGGCATCGCCACTGGTAGGTGTACCTGCCGCGCCAGTCGCCGTGAATGTGAAGGTCGAGGCCGTACCGGCACAGGTGTATGAAAAATACTTGCTCGACGATGCCGCGCATGGCGTGTTCGTCCCCACGTAAGACCGGTTGTCTTGGTAGAACTGCTCCATCCTGACTTGCATCGACGACAACGTCGAGAAGCCTTCCGACAAATCCCCACGCCGGATGTAGTCCGTGTAGGCCGGATAGGCCACCGCAGACAAAATCCCCACAATGGCCACCACGATCATCAATTCGATCAGGGTGAAACCCCGCGCCAAACGGCGAGAAACAGACCAGTTTTTCATCACAAACCCCTCAACTCAAATTGCAGACGCCACCCACGGCTTCCGACTTCTATCGGCAGCGGCCAGCGTTACTAAATGTGCGGAGCCTGCCCAAGCACCAAACAAGGCACCCCAGCCCGCCAAACCGGACTTAATTCACGGTTGGCGACCCAGTCACCGCACGGCGAATGCCGACCATCACCGCCATGCGTCATGGTCGCGCAGGCGAGCGCCCCGCACTGGGGCGAACAAAGCCCCCGGCGGCGGTCTATTTCAAGGTTTGAAAAAGGGGCAGGGCGCAGGCCCAGCCGGATGGCTCAGCCGGTCAAGGCTTCGTCCAGCAACTCCACCCAGTGCTTGACCGGCGTGGCGGTGCCGCCCTGCAGGTGCGAGATGCACCCGATGTTGGCGCTGGCGATCACCTGCGAGCCTGCGGCCTCCAGGGCCTGCACCTTCTGGTCACGCAACTGCCGCGACATCTCCGGCTGCAACACGCTGTAGGCACCACCTGCGCCACAGCACTGGTGGCTGTCGCGAACCGCCAGGCGCACGTCGAACCCCAACTGGCGCAGCCCGGTTTCGATCGGGCCGGGCTTGGCCGCGCTGCTCAGCTTCAAACTGTGGCTGAGGCTGCACGGCGGGTGAAATGTGACCGAGCCCAGCGAGCCAATCGGCCGGCGCGCCATGCGCCGTGACAGCATGGGCACCCAATCGGGCAGCAACTGGCCCGGATCGCGCACCAGATCACTGACGCGGCGGGCGCGGTCGGCATACACCGGGTCGTCGGCCAGCAGCTTGCCGTAGTCGCGCGTCCAGGCCCCGCAGCCCGACGCGTTGACCACGATGGCCTCGATGGGCGTCTGGCCTTCGATCAAGGGCCACCAAGCGTCGATGTTGGCGCGCGCCCGGTCCTTGGCACCCTCAACATCGCCCAGGTGCCCCTGGATGGCCCCGCAGCAGCCGGAGGCCGGGGCCACCACGGCGCGCACGCCCACGGCGTCCATCACCCGCGCGGTCGAGGCATCGATGTGGGGCCGCAAGGCCGGTTGCACGCAGCCCTTGAGCATCAGCATCTGGCGGGTGTGCAGGCTCTTCTTGGGATCGGGCCAGGCCGCAGGGGGCAAAGGCGCGCGCAGGGGCACCTGGGCGCGCAGCTTGGCCGGCAACAAGGGCCGCACGGCCTGGCCCAGCCGCAAGGCGGGTGCGAACCAGCGCGAGGGCATCACCGTGCGCAGGGCCCAGCGCATCAGGCGCTCCTGGCGCGGGCGCTGCACGCGCTCGTCCACCACGGCCTGGCCCACGGCCAGCAGCTCGTGGTAGGGCACGCCCGAGGGGCAGGTGCTTTCGCAATGGTTGCAGCCAATGCAGCGGTCCAGGTGCGTTTGCGTGGTGCGCGTGGGTGCCTGGCCTTCAAACACCTGCTTCATCAAATAGATGCGGCCGCGCGGGCCGTCCAGCTCGTTGCCAGTCAGCTTGTAAGTGGGGCAGGTGGCGTTGCAAAAACCGCAGTGCACGCATTGGCGCAGCACCGCCTGAGCCTGCTGGCCTTCGGCGGTGGATTCGAACTCAGGAGACAGCTGGGTTTGCATGAAGGCGACCGGTGTTGAACACCCCGTGGGGGTCGAATGACTGCTGCACGCGCTGGTGCAATTGGCGCAGCACGGGCGACAAGGCGGCCTCGTGAACCAAGGGCTGAATTTGTTGGCTGACAAAGGGCTGGGCATGCCCACCGGCGCGCGCGGCGGCCTCGAACACCACCGTGGCCGGGGCCGATGTGCACACCCAGCGTTGGGCGCCGAACCATTCCGTCAGTTGCTCGCCAGGCAAGCCCAAGGGCGCGGCCGTGGGCGGCACTGACACTCGCCACAAGGTCACGCGCCCTGGCTGACCGGCTGCGCCTACCGCCTCGCGGGCCCGTTGGAAGAACTCATCGCTGTGGTCACGCAGGCCTTGCCAAAAGGGTTCGGCCGAGGGCGGCGCGATCAACTCGCCCTGGCGTTCCTGACACAGGCGCAGCACGGCGGACTCCACCGCCGCCCGGGCCCCGCGCAGGCGCAGCACCAGCAAGTCATCCCACCAGGCCGAGGCGTCCAGCGGCAAAGGCTGCGCCGCCCACTGGTTGACCTGGACCAGTGCTTCCGTCTCGGCCATGTCCATGCGGATCGTGGCGGTGGCCACCGGTTGGGGCATCACCTTCAAGGTCACGTCCAGGATCACGCCCAAGGTGCCCATGGAGCCCGCCATCAGGCGCGACAGGTCAAAGCCGGCCACGTTCTTCATCACCGAGCCGCCAAAACGCAGCACCTCGCCACGGCCGTTGAGCACACCCGCACCCAGCACGTGGTCGCGCACCGCGCCCCGGCTGACCCGCCCCGGGCCGCTGAAACCACCGGCCACGACGCCACCGATGGTCGGGCCCACGCCCTGCGCATCAGGCTGGAAAACCCAGCGTGGCGGCTCGAAGGCCAGGTACTGGCCACGCTCGGCCAGCACCGCTTCAATGAGCGAAAGCGGCGTGCCCGCCCGCGCCTTGATCACCAGCTCGCTGGGCTCGTACTGCTCGATGCCTTGCCAGGCGCGGGTGTCCAGCACCTCGCCCCGGGAAGCGTCGCCCAGGAAGTCCTTGCTGCCATGGCCCCGCACGCGCAGCACCGCTCCGCGTTGGGCAGCGTCATTCACCTGGTCCACCAGGGTCGTCAGTTCAATCGGGGCATGAGCGGCATCGAGCATGATGGCCGCAAGGATAACCGTGACAATGGCCCTGCCCCGCCACTACCATCGTGATCATGAAAGTTGCAGCCCTTCAAATGGTGTCCACCCCGCGAGTGGACGAGAACCTGGCCCAGGCGCAAACCCTGATCGCTCAAGCCGCGCAGGCCGGTGCCGAACTGGTGGCCCTGCCCGAGTACTTCTGCCTGATGGGCCTGCACGATGCCGACAAGCTGGCCAGCGCCGAGCCCCTGGCCGATGCCCTGGCGCCCGACCGAGCACTCAGCCCCATGCAGGCCACGCTGGCGGCGGCCGCCAAGGCGAATGGGGTGTGGGTGATCGGCGGCACCCTGCCCTTGCAAAGCCACGATGCGCAACATGCGTTCAACAGCGTGCTGGTGTTCAACCCGCAAGGCGAGCGCGTGGCCCGCTACGACAAGATCCACCTGTTCTGCTTTGACAATGGCCAGCGCCGTTATGACGAATCGGCCACCTTGCTGCCAGGCTCGGAACCGGTCGCGTTCGAAGTGACGGACCGGGCCGGTGGCACTTGGCGCATCGGCCTGTCGGTTTGCTACGACCTGCGTTTTCCCGAGCTGTTCCGCGCCCTGGGCAAAGACCAGCCCTGCGACTTGCTGGTGCTGCCCGCGGCCTTCACGCACACCACGGGCCAGGCTCATTGGGAGCTGCTGCTGCGCGCCCGCGCGGTCGAGAACCTGTGCCATGTGCTGGCCCCCGCGCAAGGCGGCGAGCACCAGAACGGCCGACGCACCTTCGGGCACTCGATGCTGATTGGGCCCTGGGGCGAGGTGCTGGCCGTGCAGGCCGAGGGTGCAGGCGTGGTGCTGGGTACGCTGGACCGTGAGCACCAGGCCAAGGTGCGCCAGCAGTTGCCAGCGCTCACGCACCGCGTGCTGGGCTGACCACTCAGAAAGCCCGGGTCACCTGCACGCTGAACAAGGCGCTGCGGCCGGGGGATGGCTCGTAGTAGCGCCGGTTGCCTTCGTTCACGATCACCGATCCCACGGCATGCTGGTCGGTCACGTTGTCAATGCGCAGCAAGGTGTTCAGGCGCCAGTCGCCAAAGGCTTGCGTCCAAGCGGCGCGCAAAGCACACACGGTGTAGCCCGACGCGGATTCATCGTTGACATCGTTGGCGAAAATGCGGCCGGTGTGGCGCACTTCCACGGCGGCCGTCCATGCCTGGGCAGGTCGCCACAGCAGTTCGGCGAAGGTGGTCTGGCTGGGCACGCCTGGCAGGGCGTTGCCGGCCGGCACGGCCGTGGTGGTCGTGGCTCCCGCGACGGCGGTGCTCTGGAATGGGTCGCGATAGCGCGCCTGCGTCCAGGCTGTCGATGAATACACTGACCAAGTCGGAGCCAAACGCCACTGAAGCGAAGCCTCGGCGCCCAGTCGGCGTGTGCGGCCCACGTTTTGGAAACTCGAACGCCCGCCCTCGTTCCGCTTCACCCCGATCTCTTCATCAGTGTCGGTCTGGAAAACAGCCAGATTGAGCACGCCCTGCTTCGACAAAGTCTGTTTGAGGCCCAGCTCCAGGTGGCGCCCATGGCTGGCTTTCAAGTCCGTGTTCCAACCGGTGGCGGTACCAACATTGGTCTTGTAGGCCACCTCGTTGAGGGTTGGAGTTTCGAAGCTTTCCCCACCAGTGACGTAAAGGTGCGTTCCCGACAACGGCTTCCACATGAGCGAGGCCACCGGCGTGGTGGATGAAAACTCCATCCCGCCACTGTCATTGCCATTGCCGGCAACCACATAGTGGTCCTTCGAATTGAAGGTGACCCGGCTGTTGCGCACACCCGCGCTGGCAACCCACTGGTCGCTCAGGTCCCATTGGGCTTGCAGGTATTGGTCGTTGTTGCGGGCGCGGTTGTCTTCGTCGCGTTTGAGTTCACCGCGCACGCCGGTCAGTGTTGATGGCGTGGGCCCGACCGGACCCAGGAAGTTCTCATAGCCTTGGCGGTGCTCGTCCATCTGGTCAAAGTTCACCCCCACGGTCAGAGAGAACGGCCGTGAGGCCAGTTGCGTCCGCCAGGTCATGCGGGCATCAATGCCGGCGAATGAGCGGTCCAGGTCGATGATGCCGCCAGGATGGGCCACCCCGTTTTGTCCAGCATTGGCAGGAATAGACTGAAACTGCAGGGCCTGCCGCGTGCCGGTGTAACCCATCAATCGCATGTCGCCAAAGCTCAGCGGCTTGTCATAGACCACGCCCAACTGGCGGTTGCCGATGTCCTTGCGGGTGTTGTACAGGTCGGCACTGCCCGTGGCCTGCTGGCGATTGACGGCCAGCTCTTCCTTGGTCAAACCCAAGGGGTCTTGCACTTCGGGCATGTTCAGGTAACTGCCCACCACCGTCAGCGTCGAGCGGTCTTGCAGCGACCACTTCAGCTTGGCATGGACCTGGTCGCGTTGTGCCGCGCTGTGGTCGCGAAAGCCATCGGTTTCAAAGTGGCTGGCGTTGATCACATAGTTGACCTGGCCTGTTTCGCCGCCCAGCTTGAGCGACTCACGGTGGAAGCCATCGCGGCTGACGGCGTAGCCCACCGTCACCTCGGGCGTGGGCGGGCCGTCTTCGGTGAACACCTGGATCACGCCGCCCGCAGCATTGCCATACAGCGCCGACATGGGGCCTCGCAGCACTTCGATGCGTTGGGCCGAGCCCAGGTCGATGGACGAGGCCTGGCCTTGTCCATCGGGCATGGTCAGCGGGATGCCATCCGCGTACAGGCGCACACCGCGCACGCCAAAGGTGGCGCGCGCCCCAAAGCCTCGGCTGGAGATCTGCAAATCCTGCGCGTAGTTCTGGCGGTTCAGCACCGACAAACCTGGCACGCGCGTCAAGGCCTCTGACAGGTTGACCAACGGGCCGGCGCTGCGCAGCGTCTGGCCGGTGATGGCGTCCACCGAGGCGCCGATGTCAAACGACGGCTGGGCCGTGCGCGTGGCCGTGACCACCACCTCGGGCAACGCTTGCGCAGCAGCGCTTTGGGCCAGGGTGAGCAGCGCCGTGCCCCAGGCCAGGGTCACCAACGTGGGGCGGAAATTCGGCTTCATCAGGCAATCCTTGAGGTCAGGCCCATGCAGATGATGGGGCAGACCCGGTTTGTAGCCGCTTTTCAGCGCCTCACCGTCAAGAACAAGGATGGCAGGATGGATTGGGGCTCACAGGGTGTCGCCAAAGTCGGTGGGCACGACCTCGTCGATCTTGGCCCCCAGGGGCTCGCTGCCAAACAATTGCAGCGAGTAGTTCTTCATCTGGTCGCGCACGTTCTTGCGGTTGAACAGCTTTTGCTGCGCCTCAACGGGCAGGTCGGTGACCATGAGGACGTTGCGCTGGATCAGTGCATCGATCAAGTCCTCCAGCACGCGCACCAGGTCGGCGTCCAGGGTGGCAAACTGCCGGGCTGGCTCGTCACCGCCGCCCAGGAAGGCGCGCACACCCGGATCATCGGGTGCCAGAAAGTCAGCCCCCGGTTGCGGGTCGCGGTGCAAGCTGCTGATCTGGCCGTCGGGAGTGAGCAGGACGTAGGGCATGATGAAACCATTATCGGCAATATGGCCCGCAACTGAAAGCTTGCCAGGCCCTGAACCATGTCCCGTCCCACTGCGTCGCCCCTCCTCAAGGCCCTGGGCCTGGTTGCCATCCTGGGTGGCGCGCTGTATGGCGGCCAGGCCTGGCTGAATGCCGGGCAGGATGGGGCCGAACCCGATGCATCATCCGCGCCCAACGGCCACCCGATCGCGGCCCCAAGCACATCAGGGCCCGCCACCACGTCCATGCCCGGGCGCCTGAATGCGAAAGACATCGCACAGGCCTATGCCAGTGACCGGCAGGCCGCAGACGCCCGTTTCAAGGGCCAACGCATGCCGATCCACGGCGTGGTCCACAGCATCGAGCCCGGCCAGGGCCAGATCCTGCTGATCACTCTGGGGGCCGACGATGCCCATGCCGGGCTGCGCGCCGTGGTGGACGGTGGCGCTCAGCCCCTCGCCCGGCAAGCCGTGGTGGGCCAAGCCCTGAGCGTGGATTGCCTGAACCAGGGCCTGCTCATGGGCGAGCCTGTGCTGAGCGACTGCCGCGTCTTGCCTTGACCTGCCCCACCACCCCTGAATGAAAAAAGCCACCGGTTATGACACCGGTGGCCAACGATGTCCCAAAGACATCCCAGGAGGAACTCAGGAAATCAGGGGGCTCACAGCGTGAGCAGGTACTGGACCAGGTTGCTCACCTCGCCGCCCGACTTGGCGCACCAGGGGTGTGGCGACGCAGGCAAACCGATGGGGCCGGGCGCACCGATCTCGGGGCCGAACTCGCGGCGCAGCTTCTGGTAATCCCAGTAGTAGTGGCCTTCATCGCCCGGCATGGTCACGAAGTACTTGTGGCGCTCGACGAAGGTGTTGCGCGCATCGGCCGTGGTGTCGAAGATGTTCTTCTTCTTGGCCTTGTAGACGCGGAAGACATCGCCCTTGCGGTTCAGGTCAGGGAAGACGGCCGGCTGGTCAGCGGAACCCAGTGCGGGCCGCGCCGGCGCATGCAGCGTGTAGTACTGCTTGTAGAGGGCCGAGCTTTCGCTGCAGCGATCAGGGCTGACCAGGTCTTCCAGGTTGCGCACGTGGCCGTCGGTGAGCAGGCCGCGCGATTGCACCCAGTACAGGTTGCGCAAGAAGGTCACGCGGATGGACTGCTGCTTGTACTGGAAGTCCGATGGCGCGAAGAAGCGGCCCACTTCCTTCAGGGGGATCATCTTCTCGTTGGTGTTGGCGCCCAGCTTGTCGGAGTGGCAAGAGGCACAAGCTTGGTCAAACGCAGCCTTGCCCTGGGCCACATTGGCCGCCACACCGGGGTACTTCTGCCAGCTGTTCTGCACGAAGGCGCCTTCGGTGGTGGCGGTGCTGCCCGTCTGCGCCAGCTTGCCGTTGGATTTGAGCCAGCGGAACAGGCCAATGTTGCGCAGGTCGTCGTCGCTCTCGTCCAGCACCGACATGTAGGCGGTCAGCGCCTTGAGCGACTTCTGGTCCATCGAGCCCATGGCGCCTTCGGGCTCCTGGGCGTGGATGTACGAGCCCTCGAAGCCCACATACGACTCGGTGTGTGACAGCGAGCGGCGGATCGGCAAGTGGTTGGTCACGTTGGGGATGACCATGGGCGAGAACAGGTAGTCGTTGTCGTACTCCGTGCCTTCACCCGCCTTGCGCGTCATCGTCGATTCGGTGGCGCCGCCCGGCATCAGGTACAGCATCGGCGTCTTGTCCACCTTCTTGGTGCCGGTGGACCACAAGGGACCGGGCTCGTTGTCCACGATGTAGGCAAAGGTGGCGGTGGTGTCCGTGGTCTTGTCGCCCAGCACGGTCCAGCGCTGCGTCCACAAGGGGTTGGGCAGGCCGGGGAAGACCTTGGTGAGGTTGCTGTTGCCCTTGCTGTAGCTGATCTTGTAGCCGTGGCACGAGGCGCAATTGAAGCCGATCCACTTGCCCTTGCCCAGCAGCGGGTGCGAGGACTCGGCGTAGCGGTAGCCCACCCAGCCGCTGTTGCTGGTCTTGCCCGCAGTGAGCTGCGGCTCCACGAGCAGGAAGCCGGGGATGGGGCTTTCTTGCGGGTAGGGATCGAATTTCACATCGGCGATGGCTTCGTCGGGCACCTGGCCGGCCACCGTCTTGTGGGCGCCGAACAGCACGGCCGGGTCGGCCACCTTGCGGGTGTAGGGATCGATGGCCTTGCCGCCGAAGATCTTGTCCCAGTCCAGGCTCTTGAACTTGTGCGCCACGCCCAGGCCGTAGTCATATGACCAGAAGACCTGGCGGCCCAGCTTGGCCATCTCGGCGAAGCTGGTGTTGCTGACATTGACCTCGATGGGCACGATGGCCTTGGTGTCGTCGGTCAGGGTCGAGACGATGTCGCAGTTGGGGTTGGCCGGGGCCTCCAGGCGCGTCAACTGCGCGTCGATCACGTTGTGGGGCTGGCCGGGCTTCTTGATCGACAAGTTGTAGCCGGTGCGCTTTTGCACTTGCAGCTTCAAGGGGCCCTTGCTGGCATGGGACGGCACGCGGAACTCGACCCGGGTATCGGTCCAGCTCTGCACATCCTTGGGCCAGCTGCTGCGCACCTTGCCGGTTTCGTAATTGGCGCTGGCCAGGATGTCGAGCTTCTGCTCGTACATCACCAGGTCGGTCTCCAGCACGCGGCTGTTGCCGATCATGATCTTGCTGAAGTCAATGTCGGTGCCGGCACCGAAGCCACTGCCGATCAGCGTGACGGTGTCACCAGGCTTGAGCGCGGGGGCGCTGCTGCTGCCCGCCGTCCACACCAGCGCACCGTTGACCAACATCTGCTGGACCACCGGCTGCGCAAAGTTCTGGGCCGAGGCGGAGCGTTGCTGCTCACGCGGGGCGTTGAAGCTGCACACCAGTTCCTGGTCCGGGAAGTTGGGGGCGGCCTGGCTGAGGGGCGCGCACGCGGCCAGGGTCAACAACCCCAGCCTGGGCATCACCCTGTGAAATGGTTTGTCCATGAAATACCCCCGATCCAGCGTTCAACATTGAAGATGAGCGGATGGTCGGGGGTGGCGCGACTCGGCGTTGTCGCCTGAGCGACAAACGAGGGATAGACCTAAGGAGGGTCTGCCCTGATCAGGCGGCTTGCCGGCGTCGGGCCAGCGCCCCCATGGTCAGCAGGCCGAAGCCAAACATGGCGTAAGTGGAGGGCTCGGGAACCGCAGGCACCGAGAAGGACACGGTGCCCCAGTTGGCCTCACGCCAGAGGCGATTCACGGGGTCATTGGGTTGGGTGGCCAGGTCGGCCAGACCCAGGTTACTCAAGATCAGCTCGCCGGCGGGTCCATTCAGCCGCAAGCTGCCTGCAAGGCTGCCACTGGCCGCGGCGCCAAGCGCGCCGTCCGGCCCCACGTCAAACACGATGCGCCCCTCCGTGCCACCCACGATGCCGACCTGGGTCGCCGTGAAGATGGCGGTCCGGCCAAAACTGGTCGCAGCGCCCGCATCGGCGGCGGCAAACACATTGGCATAGATGGTGGATTGGTTCAGGTCGAGTTCGAAGCCGGTGAGGTAAACGGAATACCTCGCTCCCAAAACGCCACTGTCATCGACCAGCGTGCGCCGCAGCCGCAGGAACGAGCCCGGCGACGAAAGCGTGCTGACATGGTCACCCGAAGTGGTGACCGACGAGAAATTCAGGTTCAACACATTGGAAGCGTAAGACGCTGCATTGGCATTGCCCCCCGCAGTCAATCCCGCGACCTCTGGAATAACGCTCGGGGCAGCGAGCGAGACGCCAGCGCTGCCGATGGCACCCTGGGCCTCTGCGGAAAACGCCAAAGTGCCAGAGCCCGAAGTCAACGTGGGCGGAAACGGAATGCTTTGAGCCTGGGCCGCACTGGCCGCCGCGAATGCCGTCACGGCCAACAAATGTTTGAACGCAGATTTCATGCGAATCTCTCCCTGGTATTGATGATGTGTCCGAAACAGGACCTGTCCATTCTAGAGAGCCCGCCGAGGTCGAAGGCCTCGCGTTACAACCGGTTGACAAGTGTTGCAAATGGCCAGGGAGATCAACCGGTTGGCGAAGCGCTCAGCGCTGACCTGTCGTCCGGCCCGAAGGCCCGATCTGCCCCAGCAAGGCCTTGTCCACACAGGACAAGCCCGCGATGTCCACCAGTCGAGCCCGGTCCAGCACCTCGATGCGCCCATAGGCGATCTGCACCACGCCCTGGTCCTGCAGGCTTTGCAGGATCTGGTTGGTGGTCTGGCGTGACAGGCCCAGCATCATCCCCAGTTGCGACTGGCTGATCGGCAGCACGCACTGGCCCTCCTTGTTGCCCAGGGCAAAGGTCAGCATCACCAGGCGCCGGGTCAGGCGCATGTCGGCCGACAGCAGGGCCAGGTCCTCCATGCCGATGAAGGCAAAGCGCACCTTCAGGGACATGAGCACGCCAAAGTCGCGCCAATAAACAGGGCACCGGGACAGCAGCTCGTTCAATGGCGCCAAAGGCACGAACAGCAAGCGCGTGGCGACATCGGCCACGGCGTTGTGGGTGCGCGGCAGGTGGTCGAACAGGGCGATCTCGCCCAGCCACATGGGCGGCTCCACCATGGACAGGATGGCCTCCTTGCCCGCCTCGGTCACGCCCGAGATGCGCAGGCTGCCTTCCAGCACGGCGTAGATGCCATCGGCGGCATCACCCCGGAAGAACAGGTGCTCACCGGTTTTCAGGCGCCGGGGCGTGCCCAACTCCAGCAGGTCGTTTTCAAGGCCGGACGACAAGCTGCCGAACCAGGCGTCGGTGCGTAATTGGGCCCGCAACTCGGGCGTCACCCAGGAGGCGCCGCTCACAGTTGACCGTAAGAGTGGAGGCCGGACAGGAACATGTTCACCCCCAGGAAGGCGAACGAGGTGACCAACAAGCCACCCAAGGCCCACCACGCGGCGAAGGTGCCGCGCAGGCCCTTCATCAGGCGCATGTGCAGCCAGGCCGCGTAGTTCAGCCACACGATCAGCGCCCAGGTTTCCTTGGGGTCCCAGCTCCAGTAGCCGCCCCAGGCCTCGGCCGCCCAGAAGGCGCCCAGGATGGTGGCGATGGTGAAGAAGGCAAAACCCACGGCGATGGCCTTGTACATGACGTCGTCGAGCACGGCGAAGTCAGGCAGTTGCGCGGCCAGCTTGCGGCGCGCGCCCAGGATGGCGGCCACGATCACCGCAGCGATGCCGAAGTACACGGCCCAGTAGCTGCTCAAGGCCTGCTCGGCACCGGGCTTGCTGCGGAACACCAAAGGCTCGAAGCACAGGGCCACGCCGATCAGCCACAAAGGCGCCAGCTTCCACCAGCGGGTCTCGGTGGCGTGGCTCTTGACCAGGTAGGCAAAGGCCACCATGGCCGACATGGCGAAGGTGCCGTAGCCGATGAAATTGGCCGGCACGTGCAGCTTCATCCACCAGCTTTGCAGGGCAGGCACCAGGGGCTGGATCTCGCTCGCGCCACGCTCCAGGGCGTACCACAGCAAGAAGCCCACGGCTGCGCTGACCACCAGCATCACGAAGGCGCCCAGCGCCATCAAGGACTGCCCAGCCTTGGCGAAGCGGTCTTCGTAGTACAGCCAGAACAGCGTGGTCATCCACGAGAACAGCACGAACACTTCGTACAGGTTGCTGACCGGGATGTGGCCAATGTCAGGGGCGATCTGGTGGCTTTCGAACCAGCGCACGAAGGTGCCAACCAGGGCCATGAAGACGCCCGCCCAGGCGATGCGCGAGCCCAGTCGCGCGCCGGTGACGCCTTTGCTGAACACGCCGATCCAGTAAAAGATGGTGCTCATGAAGAACAGCACGCTCATCCACAAGATGGCGCTTTGGCTGGACAAAAAGTACTTGAGCCAGAACACCTTGTCGGCCTGCGCCAGGTCGGCGCCGTAGTCGTCGGTGGCGCGCATGTACAAGGTCATCGCGCCCCAGGTGGCCAAACCAGACAGCAGCAGCAGCACACGGATTGGGCCCCAAAACCAGGCCAGGGCGATCACGCTGGGCACGGCCGCCATCAGGATGCCGCGCTCGTAGATGTCCATCGAGGCGCCGTGGGCGTGGAAGGCCCAGCCTCCCAAGGCCACCACGAGGGCCGCGAAGGCCCAGTCAAACAGCGAACGGCGCCAGCCGCCAGGGGCAGGCAAGGGGGGGTGGACGGAGGTGGTCATGATGGGCTCACTACTTTCAAATCAGGCGCGCGCGTCGGGCGCCAGCACAGCGGTTTTGAGCCGCTCGAATTCGGCATCGGTGTCCAGGGTGTGTCGGGTGGCCGACAAAGCCATCCTGACCTGCGTGCCACCACCAGCATCGTCGCTGTGCAGCCAGACCCAAAGGCGCCGCTCGCGAATGTAGAGCATGGCGAAAACGCCGACAATCAGCAAGACACAACCCAGATAGACCACGTTGCGCCCCGGGGTGCGCGTGACCTGGAAAACGCTGGCTTGGCGCTGCTCGAAGCCGTCCAGCATCAGCACCACTGGCACGGGGTACAAAAACGCGTCCGACATGGACAGCACCGACTGCGTCATGAAAGCGCGGGTCGAGTCCAACTCCATCGACAACGCGGGCAGGCCCGCTTTTTCACGGCTCAGGTTCATCAGCTCGGCCAGGGCGCCATTGAGGATGCGCACCAGGGTTTCCGACGTGCGTTCGCGTTCGGCCTCGGGCACCACTTTTTCAATGAAATCCGACAGGGCCTGAAGACCGCCGGGCGCTTGCGTGGGCGCGGGTTCACCTTCGGCGCGCGGTGCCACGATGGCCCCGGCGAACAAGTCCAGAGCGCGCTGGGCCGAAACGCCCAATTGGGCGGCCAGCTCGGGCCGATCCGGCGGCGCGCCATTCAGGGCAAAGCGGCGCACCGCCTCTCGGCGCAGGGCCTCATCGCCCAAAGCCTGGCGCAGGCGCAACCAGCCGTCCATGCCGTTGTTCTCGTCGGCCGGCACGCGCAGGAAGCGGAAATTGTCGGCTGGCGTTTCGCGCATGCCCAACAGGAACAGGGCCTGGCCATTGAGGTTCACCGGCACCATGTAGTTCTGGTACTCACGGGCCTGGCCAGCGGCATCGCGCAACTTGTAGGTCACCGAGGGGCCCACATTGACCAATTTTTTGTCGCCCGGCGGCTTGGCGCCCGAGCCCAGGTGCTTGCTCAGATCGGCCAGGTTCACGCCGCGCACATCGGTCTTGTCCTCGCCGGCACCGGCCGAGTCGGACAGGTTCTCGACGTTGATCACGCGCAGGCCGGTGATCTCGACCTTGACCTGACCTTGGGCATCAGAGGCCAGCGGCAAGGGATCGCCATTGACCACCCCGTGGATCAGGCCCGGCTGCGTGCCCACGCCCTCGCCATTCAGGAACACCGGCTTGAGGCTGACCTGCGAGCCGCCATCTTCAAAGCTGGACTGGAAGATGGTGACGCCGTCGTAGACCACCGGGTGGTTGACCTCGACCGTGGCGGTTTTGGTGGTGTTGGTGCGCGGATCGTGGATGACGATGTCGCTGGCGAAACGCTTGGGCATGCCCGTGGCGTAGTAGTCCACGTTGAACTTCTTCAGCTCGACCTCGAAGGGCAAGGGCTGCAGCAGCATGCCCTTGTCCAGGTTGAGTACCGCCGAGTTGGAGCGCTGGCCTTCGGCCACGAACAACTGCGCGCGGTAGGCCGGGTTGCTCACGCTGAGGCGGCTTTGCTCGGTCACCTGGCCACCCTTGAAGGGCTGCAGGTTCTGCGCCCAGGCCTGCACCTTGACGATCAAATCACCATCGAACAGCCCGCCCACGCACACCAGCACGATCGCCGAGTGAGCGGCGATGTAACCCAGCTTGTTGGCGGCCCCCAACCGCGCCGCGATCATCACCCCCGCCGCCTTGCCCGCGCCGCCCGTGCGCACCTGGCTCTTGATGGACCAGCCCGTGCTGGACAGCAGTTGCTGCACGCGGGCCTGGGCATCCCCCAAAGGCTGGGCCAGCGAGCCTTCGGCCCGGTGGTGGAAGGCGTTCAAGGCCTGCTCGCGGATGCCTTCCTTGTGGTTGCGGAAATCGACCAGGATGCGGGGCGCGTTGCGCGCGATGCACAGGCTGGTCGAGGTGACCAGAAACGCCAGGATCAGCAAAAACCAGGGCGAGCTGTAGATGCGGTAGAGGCCCAGGGCCCCGTACACCTCGGCCCAAAAGGGCCCGAACTGCTCGACGTAATTGGTGGCCGGTTCGCCCTGGCGCACCACGGTGCCGATGGCCGAGGCCACGCAAATCACCGTGAGCAGCGAAATCGCAAAACGCATGGACGACAGCAACTCCAGCAGATCGCCCCGCAAGGAGCGCGCTGGAAGGGCCGTCGGGGTATCAGCAAGAGAGCTCATGTTTCAACCAACTTCAAGGTGAAGCACCTCATGAAGAACGCCGGGCACAAAAAAGGCGGCAGCCTGCTGGCCCCGCCCGGGATGGTTGCCTTTTCAGGGTCGAGCCGGAATCAGCATCGACCCGACCTGCGCCGGACTTCAGCGCAGACCAGCGATGTAGTCGGACAGGGCGTCGATTTCCTTGTCGCTCAGGTTGGCCGCGATGGAGGTCATCGACGCATTGTTGGTGCGATCACCCTGGCGGAAAGCCGTCAACTGCGCCTTGACGTAGTCGGAATGCTGGCCGCCCAGGCGAGGATATTGCGCCGGGATGCCCGAGCCCGTGGGGCCGTGGCAGGCCGCGCAGGCCGGCACTGTTTTCTTGGCGATGCCGCCACGGTAGATTTTTTCACCCAAGGCCACGGTGTCCTTGTTCTTGGCGAAGCCGTCCTTGGCCTTTTTGCCCGCATAGAAGGCTGAGATGTTGCGGATGTCGTCAGGCGTGAGCGCTGCGGCCATGCCGGTCATGACGGCGTTTTTGCGCACGCCTTCCTTGAACTCGGTCAGCTGCTTGGCCAGGTACTGGGGGTGCTGCCCCTGCAGGATGGGGTAGGTGGCGGCGCCACGCGAGCCATCGGCCGTGTGGCAGGCAGCGCACATGGCGGCCTTGGCTTCGCCGGCGGCCAGATCAGGCTTGGCGGGGGCTTTGGATTCAGAACCATGGGCCACACCCGACAGGGTCAAGACCATCGAGGCAAGGGCAATCAGGCTGGAAAGACGCTTCATGACGGTGTGTGGGTTTGAACTGTGAAACTCATTGATTTTACAATGCCTGATGACCGAACCTACGATTTCCCCGAAAGACGCCCTCGCCTGGACCCACACGGCTCGGTTTTTAACCACAGCGGCCAAGCTGGAACAGCTTCCACCCTCGGAGTTACCCGAGGTCGCTTTCGTGGGCCGGTCCAACGCGGGCAAATCCACCGCCATCAACACACTGGCCCAGCAACGCCAGCTGGCATTTGCCTCCAAAACCCCGGGGCGCACCCAGCACATCAACCTGTTCCAGGTGGGCCCCAAGGCCGCGCCCAACCTGCATTGGGCAGACTTGCCCGGCTACGGCTACGCCGCCGTGGACCGCACCGCCAAGCTGCGCTGGCAAGAGGTGATGGCCCAGTACCTGGCGGTTCGCCGCAATCTGACCGGCGTGGTGCACATGGTGGATTCGCGCCACGGTTTCACCGAACTGGACCGCAATCTGCTGGAGTTCGTCGGCCCGCGCGTGCGAATGGGCGAAGTCAAGCTGCTGGTGCTGCTGACCAAGGCCGACAAGCTGAACCGCAAGGAGGCCGACGCCGCCCTGCGCGAGGCCAAGGAGGTGCTGAGTGCCTTGCAGACCGAAGCCTCGGACATGAACATCATGCTGTTCTCGTCGACCAAAAAAACCGGCGTGGGCGAAGCGGCGGTGATGCTGCGCGGCTGGGCGACGACCGAAGAGGTGGCGCTGCGCGAAGCCGAACGGGCCGCCATCCGGGCGGCTGAAAAAGCCGAACAGGATGCGCTGCTGGGCTTGGACTCCAAGCCACCCCGCCGTCGCTGATGGGTTGAGGGAGTTTCACGCTCCTGAGTAAGCAAACATCAATCAAGGGGGGAGTTTTTGTGCCGACCAAGCCCATCGAACGTCTGCTTTTTGCGCAAGGTGGGCAGTGCTTCTTCTGCGACAGATCATTGCCACGCGAGCAAGCCAGTGTCGAGCACATCGTGGCGGTCACTCACGGCGGGAAAGACAATGATGAGAACTGCGTTGCCTGCTGCAAGTCGTTGAACAGCCTCTTTGGGCGGATGTCGCTCAAAGAAAAGCTCCAGATACTGCTGCGGCAAAAAGGGTCCTTCATTTGCCCAGCAGGCATTGGGGGATCGCCAGGAGCTCCCCTGGTCGCCGTCAAGAAGGCCGCGCCAGCCAAGAAAGTGCCGACAAAAAAGGCAGTTGCCAAGAAAGTTGTCGCCAAGAAGGCCGCTGTCAAAGCCGCGCCCGCCAAAAAGGTGATGGCACCCAAGGCCAAAACACGGGCTGACAAATTGGCATTGATCATCTCTGCCCTGCAAAAGCGCGGAGAAGCCAACCCCAAAACCCGAGAGAAGTTGGAAAACACCATTCGAACTCAGATGGTTCAGTTGGGTGAACCGGAAAGTGAAGTTCCAGCATTGCTGAATGAGTTGGTGGCACTGTCATACGTCACGCTCGCAGAGAATAAAGTCACTTATGTCCTGCCACCGAAGAAGACTTGAACATCGTGTATGCAAGCGGCGCTCCACGGAGTGACTGAAGGGCTTTGTAGCGGCAACGCTGGGAGCGACCACGGCTGCAAACTGTGCTTAGCCGACCGCTACAAACGCCACACCGATAGCACGCCACAACCCCAAACCGTGCCACGCCACCAGCGGGGCGATCAGGGATGAGTCGGAGGCGGGCGGGGCGACTTCGGGGGCGGCGAGGCGCGCAGGCCATGGCGGGTTGCCCCTCGCGCAGCGAGGGGTCGGCGAGGACTGTTTGAGCTGCCGAA
>CAZKPN010000041.1:0-29202 GCA_964554655.1 uncultured Aquabacterium sp.
GACCTGGTTCGCTTTCGCAAGGGCCCCAAGCGCGTCCAGCGGCTGCGCATGCTGGCGCTGCAAGGCCTGATCTTTGAAGCTGGCGCACAGCCCAAGCCGCCGCGCCCGCAAGGCGGCACCTCCGCCGCTGGTGGCGTCTTCAGCGAGCCAACCGACGACTGATGTGTGCCCGGCATCGCCGCTGTTCTTGGGCAATTGAGTCTGCGACAAGCTAGCCCGGTGCACCCCTCGGGCGTTTCGCAGCGAGCGGGTGCGACGGTGGCTGTGGGTAAGCACACCGAAGACTGAGCCAGGGCAATAAAGTGCGCGACATCAAGGGCCGGCGCGTGACCGCTTCAGGCTGGGTGCGCTCGCTTGCTTCGCGAAGGTGAATGTCGGCGCCTGCCTCAACCGGCAATTCGCCCTCCGCCGTGGCATGTGACTGCTGTGCATCCGACACTCGCTATTCGGAAGTTGTGGCCCGGGCTGGTCGGTGCGAGTGGCCGCTCTCGATCACCGCAGCTGACTGATCCTCTGCAGTCGTTTGACAATGCCGGAAGCGGTCGGCCATCGGGAACGACGACAAGGCATGGTCACTACGTCAACTCCAGGGACGCATCTCCACCCGCAGCGTACCGCGCAGTCCAGGCCGCGTTTTCTGGTCGATCTCGATGCTGAAGCCGTACCCGGTGGTCGAGCCATCGGCATCCTTCAACGGATACAGCTTCGCTTCCGTCCCCGGCTTGCCAGGGTTGATATCCTGAAACCCGTACTTGATGCGCCAGCCAGCCTCGGTGCCGCTGTCGCGAATGGCCTCGACTAGCACAAGTTCCCGATAGACGAAGCCACCCTCGTAGTGACGCTTCAGGAACAGCATGCCGTCTACCTGGTAGTCGGGGACCAGCACCTTTATATCGAAGGCGAAGCTGACGGAGCCGGACGTCTTGACGCTCTTGTTCGGATCGAGGAACACCGAGAATAGATGCGGACTCATGGCCCGGTTGGGCACCCGCTCGGCCCGCGTGTTGCCGGTGAACAGCTGATCGAAGCTCCGGAAGATGGCCGAGTTCTCGCGCGCCTCACGCCGGGTGATCTGCCATTGGCAGCCGCGCACACTGACTACCACCTCGAACTGGTAAGACGCCTTGACGTTCTTGCCGCTGTCGAGCTCCTTCTGCACCTCGACCGGTAGCGACAGTTCATCCACATCCAGGATGCCATCCGCACGCAACTCGCCGAACAGAAAGCGCGTGAGGTTTTGGTAACCCTCTTCCGAATTTACGATGCCGTAGTGGCCGGAATGGCTGCGATTGACAAAGGCCCTTGGCGATCCGACCTCCTTGCCGTCCCAGCCCACACCGTGCGTCGTAGCGTTCTCGATGCGCACCAGCCCGTCGCTGGCGTCGCCAACTGCCCAGGCGGACGCGCCGCCGGCGACCAGGTAGTCACGCGGATTGGTGCCGACAAGGTTGAAGATTCTCTCAGGTGGGAAGTTGGTGACTACCGATACATCATCGCTCTGAGGCAGGTCCATGTATTTGGCCATCCGCGAGCGGTTGAAGTTGTTGACGTCACCGAACGACAGCCACCCGGGCAAGTTCCGGACGATCCGCATGTCGATACCGTTGTGGGGCGTGGCGTAAGTAAAGACCTTGTCGACCGTCTTGCGCGCTGCCTCTGACCCGAGCTGCTTGTTCTGCAGGAATGCCCGGCACACCAACCCGCCCATCGAGTGCGCTACCAGATACACCTTGAAGTCCTCCGGTGCGACCTTGTTGTCCTTGTTAGCGCACACCTTGTCGCGCAAACGTAGGATCAGCTTGTCAAGGCCGCGCGCGAACTGCTCGATAGGCGGCGTTTCACCATTGCCGAAGTCTTTCGAAGCGTCGTCGTAGTAGCGATAAATGATGATCGAGCGGTACGGTACGTTCTGATCCTCACGGTTTGCGAACACTAGGTCGTCGCCATCGACGAAGACATCCTCGTACTTGTGGTCGCTCATCAAGCGCACAAGCGGCGACTCGAAATAGAAGCGCCGCATCTCGCCGGTCCAGGCCATCCGTGCTTTGGTCGATCCGATGTTAAAACCCATATAGGGATCAGCGACGGTCTCTTCGATTTCACCCTGCGTGGCCGCGAAGCCGCGGACGTAGATGATGGGATGGAAGGGGTGGTTCGTGTTCGACATTTAGGCTCCCTGTGAGTGATGGGCTTTGATTCAGTCTGGTCTAGCGCGCCAGATCAAGGCATTGGGCCTGACGCACATACGCATCGGTTCAGTCAGGTTCGCAGCGGCGGCTGGCACATTCCGCTTCTCGGTGGATTGGCGCCGGTCGCCTGCAACCGTCGATCCGCCCAAACCCCGCCCGAATCTACTGATGGGTGTTGAGCTGCTTTTCCAATGCGTCTGCAGCGCTCTTTCGGTATTGTTTTCGGTAGACGTCAAGAAGCAGGCGGCCCGACTCGTGGATGGCGGCCGCATCACCAGTGGCCAACGCATTCTCCAAGGTCTTCTCAAGCATGGGGACGGCACAAGCCACGCAACCCGTCCGAAGCCATGCGGTCCCCAGCATCGAGCTGGCGGTGAGTGCGGTGACCGGATCTGCTGATGCACGTTCGATGAGTTCGATCGCCTCGGCATTGAGACCAATGAGGAGCCTTGCCCTGGTGTCTAGGCCACGGCCATGATGACGCAGCTATTTTTCGCAATAGCGTTCAAGGTCAGATAAAGGTTTGAATGGATTGAGATACTCACAATTTTTTATTTAAGTGTGAGCATAATCTTCACTGCGCCGCGCAGGCTGAATTCTCAGCTAGTTTATATATTGGCTCCCAACGATCTTCAAACAAGCAGCTATAACGATAAAAATCATGTTTGAACGGTGTGAAGTCGGATTTGTGCTTCTCGTCTGTTCCAAGTAAGGCAACGTTTCGGTCAGGAAATTTGGCTTCACGTGCTTGTTTCTGCGCAGCGCAAAACTCTGCTGGTGAAGAGCCGCCTTTCCGCCAGTCGGAGTCTGCAGTCCATTGCTCCGACTTTGCCCACGATTCGGCGCCATGGGCAGGAAGGCGGCACTGCCTATTTGTCGCCAAGTTTATACCTTTTCCAGGCATTGACGATGCAGCACTAGCCGCTCGAGCCTGTGACGAATTCGAGGATTTTGGGTTCACCTTGACTCCGAACTCCCACACCTTAGCCTCACCGCCGTCACCTTGAAATAATCGCCAGGCCATGACGAGAATAACCATTATCACCGCACCGCCAATCGCATTTTTCATCCAGGGGTTCATATTCCGCTTCCGAAAGTTTTTTGATGGGCTCAATATTAGCCACGAGTGACAAACAATGGGCGGCCGAAGCCCGATGTTGCCTGTCACGCAATGAAGTGAAGTATCCTTAGCGGCCGCGCTCGACAATTACTTCGCCATTTAACTCGTCGCTCATCAGTTTCTTCAATGTGTCAGTATCAGCTGCAACGACATTCGGAAACTCGCTTCGTACACGGCCTTTTGCGTCATTGACGTCGCTTTGAAAGCGTGGCCAAGCATCATTGCAGTTTTCTGACCGAAGCTGCGTTAGCACAAAGTCACTCCCCTTGCCGGTAAACGGCACTTGCCAACGAACTGAAAGCTTTTCATAGGGAATTTGACGGCCGGATCTATGAACTAGATTCACGATTCTTTGTATCCTTGAATTGATAGTCCAGTGGCATTGCCTGTCATCGACAAACTTAAATTTTTCAGGGATGGCTGGCCCTCCGCTCTCGTGCGCATTCTGGCTGACGTAGCCTCGGTAAGCTACCAAGTACCGTTCTTGAGTCCCATCAGCATATTTGACACGGAATGAACGGTCTTGCTGGATGACCTCATCGTCGGTGTTTGCGCGCTCAATGTTTGCCCAAGCTGCTTGTGTGACGGCTAGAAGTAGCGGTGCAATGAGAAAAAAATTCTTCATACGACTCTCCTCTCTCCAGTTGTGGGTATGCTCCCGGGGTTGTAATTGAGCCTCATAACGAGGCTGTCGAATAACCGACCGGTCACAATCAAGCTTGTCTCGAAAATGACGGGTCAGGTAATGTGGGCACCTTAAATCCGTGCGGTTCAGGATCTGCAAATCACTTGAGCAGCGAGTCCCCAGAAAAGCCCCACTTCAAGTTCACCAGGGTCGTGCGTCGATCTTCGCCATCGCGCCGACCGGAGTCAGATCCAACGCCAAGCACGAGGTACAGGTCCTTCTGCAGTTGATGCTCCAACCCCAGGAAGGCCCTTTTGCGGGTTTCATCCACGAGAGGGGCAGCTTTGCTCTTGCGGGCGGAGTATTCGAGCAGCAAACCCGTCTTGCCATTGCCCGCCCGGACATTGAGCCCCAGGAGATTGGATTTCTCGGAATAGATGGCCGAAGCATCGGTCGGATCGGCCACACGCTCGTCAAGCATCCGCCTGAGGTGCAGCGTCAGGCCGATCCCTCGCCGCTCCTTGGCTGTTTTGCTTGGCGCGCTTTCCAGCGTATCCAGGTCGTAGCCGGCCGTCGCGGTGATCCACACACCGCCCGCTGTGCTTTTCAGCATTCTGGCCGCCCCATCATCCGAATAGAAGGCCTGCCCCAAGCCCAGGGTGATCGAGGTCGGGTTCCACTTTGTCAACAGACCTTCAATGTTCGCCTTGCAGTTTGCATGCGCCTTGGCGGCTTTTTCTGACAGATCGATCAATGGCTGGCCGGGCACCAAAGGCCCTTTCGGAACCGATTTGTCATCAATGAATAGTTTCGCTGTCTCGACGCAGTCCCCAGTGGATGCAGCATCGATCAGCTTGGCGACTTCTGCGCTGTAAAGCACGCTCTGCAGACCAATCGCGGACCGCGCGCCCGTTTCCCCGTCCCTGGTCAAGGTAGCCACGGACAGCGTCGTGCGGGTGAGGATCTGGAGTGGTATATCGTCGCGATAGTCGTTCCATTTGACAGGCCCCATGGCCAGTCGAGGATTGATTTCAACTGCGACGGCATTCTTGATCTTGCCGTCGTCGCCGACGGCATTTGAAAGCTGCGCGCCAAACTCCCTGAACGTCGAGACCCTTGGAACAACGGTCCCCGCTGCACCCAGCACAAAAGTAGCGGGAGGAGTCGTGACTGGCATGTCGACAACGAGCGATTTCAACAGATCGCCAACAGCCACACCGTCCTTGAGCTTCACCAATGCGGCCTTGGAAGCATCGGCCTCCAGCGCATCCTTTGTTGGCGCTTGTTGCCCCCAAGCTGCGCTGGCCAGCACCCCCATGAGCATCCCACTCATGCACAAGACGGCCGCCTTCATACACGAATCCCCGGTTCAGACAGGTTGATGTAAGCCGTGCCATTGATCTGCGCCGTGGCGCCTTGCTCGCTACGTTCGCCCTCAAAGCCCTCGACCAACTGGCCTGCGCCAGTAAAGAGATTGAACTTCACACTGACTGCCGATCCATCGATCGCGGTGGCTTGTCCTTGAAAGGCCACCACGTATTTGCCAGTACCGCTTAACGCAAGCAGCACGGTGTCCCCTTGAGGCGTATTGATCGATGTGTCGATGATGACCCCTTGCCCTATCTGCGAGATCGTGTTGTTGCCGTTGTCCTTGTACAGCTTGACCCCCGCGTTGGCGATAGTCGGAAAGTTCGATTCGATGACTAGTGCTAAGGTGGTCGTATCTGGCGGCAGCTCCTTGAATTCCTGCCCGATAAATGCCAATGTCATGATGATCTCCTGGGTTGAAAAAATGGTGGTGTCAGCCAAGGCTTTCAGTGGTCTTGCCGTAGAGATACACGCCCGAACTGATGCCCATGAGTGCGGCCCAGCTTTTGTCGAGTGTCACGATGGAGCCCCTGCTGATCAGGTCTGTCCAAACCACGACAAGCAGAAGCACATTCACGCCGACGGCCTGCAGACGGTGCAGCGCCAAGCCATCCGCGTCCTTAACCAAATCGATCCATGGGCCATCGCTTTTCTTGAACACGATGTTTCGGATATGGTCAATGACTGCCCCGCTTCCCACGGTGACACCGCTGGCAAGCATCAGGAGTGACATGCCCCCATCAAGGGGTGGAATAGCGCCGGAGTTGATGAAGGCCAAGCCGATTGCTGCAGTTGTCGTCAGCACCCAGCACATCAGCATCGTCCGCGCCAAACTGAAGCTGAAGCGCTCGGCGTGTGGGGAGGGCTCCGTGGCCCAGGATCTGTCAGCCACGGCCGAGCTCCGAAACAGTGCGACGCCCAGGACAATGGTGACTGCTAGA
The DNA here is from genome assembly GCA_964554655.1 of uncultured Aquabacterium sp. Lineage (GTDB taxonomy): Bacteria > Pseudomonadota > Gammaproteobacteria > Burkholderiales > Burkholderiaceae_C > Aquabacterium. Next base: position 6,244 of record CAZKPN010000041.1, read on the forward strand.
ACCACACCCGCAAGACATGGGCCACCGAAGCCCAAATTCAGCTGGAACTTGTTTGAACTGCCCCGAAAGACGCTTTCATAAGAAGGGCTGGGACCGATGCCGATCGACACGGGACGCGGACGACCTCCGCCCACCCAATTGCGAAGCAGCAGTTCGTTCCAGGCCGTGGAGTTGGCGGAAGACCGCTCCAACCTGAAAACGATTTCAAGCGAATCGTTGCCGATGGCCGAGGTGGACCGTGGCTTGACATCCGCCAGGGGCACATGGTCGAGAAAGAGCACCGCGTCGGCACCGTTGACCATGAGGCAGTTATGAAAGTCTACGGCTTGCCCCAGGGTCACAACGATCTGATCTCTGAGACTGACCGTATGTGCTTCCTTTGCCCCCGAATCCGCAGCAGCTAGCAATGACACCTTGATGAGCACCGGCGGTTTGGCCGACGGCTGCCCAGGCTTGATTTTTTCACAGGAGGGAGGAGGTGTCTTGATAAAGCTCTGGGCAAGATCGCTAAATTGACCAGGGACAGGAACGCCCTGCTGCGCGCCCGCTTGCACAGCGAGCACCGACCACAAGAGAAAATAAAACACACGTATCAACAACATCGCACCCTCCCCTGATCGCGGTATCCGGCAGGTCAGAACCCTGAATCTATCTCGTCCTTGATGCAGCCATAGAGCTTGTCAGCACCACCAAATTTGGTCAACGCGTCGTTGCCACCATCTGCGACACGCTGCGAGGTGATGGGCCGTGCCAGCACAGCCGCCGTCCCGGGAAAGATCAGTACCGCGGTACGCCCCGCCTGAAAGCGTTTGATCGCATCCTGCCTGTGCTTGGGTAACTCGGCGTCTGGCAAACCGTTGAGCGCGCGGTTCATAGCGACACTCGCCTCGCCCAACTCTTTGCTCGGACCAACGTCGCCGACAATGCCGGGAACCACGCGCTTGCTTGCGTTCGGCGAGAACGCGACGACGATGCTTCGCTTGGCCACACCCAGAGCAAGGAACCGGCTTTGGCCTGGAACAACGAAAGCCGGGATCGAAAGGGCGTCGATCCACTTTGACTGGTCGCAGTCGCCCTGGCGATTGAACCCACCAGGAACCGCAACATCGGCAGTCATCGAGACGAGGTAGCCGTCTGCGGAGATGCAGGGCTTGCCGGTTTGCGCGTTCTTTTCGATGATGTTAGGACTGAGCACTTGCCAGGTGCGCGGGTTTGGATAGCCTGCATCGCGCACTGCCTCGAACATCGACTCAGGCTGCTTGTGATCTCTGAAGGCATTGCGGATGTTGTTGATCGCGCAGGGCCCGGATGGATCGGTTGCGCAACTCCGGCCAGTGACATCTTTCTGGTGGTACGAGATTTTGGTGCCATCGGTGTTCACCTTGAGGTAGGTGATGAACAAGAGCGGGCGGCCATTGCCGAGCGCGGGGATGGGGTGACCTTGAAAGATCTGGACGCTTTTGCTGCCGCCTTCATCGCTCTGGTGGAAGGCCCTCTGAAATCCGCAGGCACCCGCGTGGGCGTCTACCGACATCAAGATGGCGACGACAAGGGCAATGCCACGCATGGATTTGTATTTTTTTCGCTTGAACCTATCGTCCGCCGTGTAGGGCATGATTTCCGCTCCCTGAGTGCATCTGTTGCCAGGCAATTTTTCGCAGATTGCATTAGGGGCTCCACCGCGTCTATCCCTAGTTCAGCGGCTTCTTGGTCGGCATGCCATTCATTGAAGGCGTGTGTTGGTGTCGACGCTGATTTGAGCCACCTACCGGGTTTGCAGTGAGCCAGTTGGATGACTCAGATCGTCAAGGCTGAGGCTGTTCACCTGACTTTTCGATGGCTCAATTGATCATCGGCGCGTGGCTCACATAGGGGGCGGCGGAAACAGCCCAGCATCAGAACTAGGGATTGCCTACGCGACAAGGCTCTATATAGTTGGCGGAACCAACTAATTGGCGGCTGTCTCCATGGCAAGGTCCCCACTGCTTTCAATGGCGCGGCGATGTTCCGGCGCTGCTGTCATCGCATGCGTTGTTGGCTGCACAACTGTGACGGTTCATAACGGCGCGGTTGAGCAGACTAGGTACTTCGGCGTAGTGAACGTCGTCGTCAAGCCTGAAGTGGCTGCTGCGACCGTCAGCAACACTCGCGTTGGGAATAGCGGCGTGTGCTCCGCTTCAACAGGCGCCTCTTGTCTACGCGTCAAAGGTCACTGTTGGCTTGGACGTGTCCCTGAATGTCGCGGAGAGCCAAGGTGGAGCCATCAACATTGGGGTCAAGAGCGCAGTGTGGGCATCTTTGAACACGGCGCCGGCAATCCATGGGCGGGCGTGAGCGGGCAGGAGGAACTGTCCGTTGGCTTCATGCAATGGAACTGGCGCACCGGCAGTCTAGTGGACGTGTTCTTGGGATCAGTGCCTGATGAAGCTTTGCAAGATGCACCGGAGGCAACACGTGCCGGGCTGGCAACATTGAAGCGATCGGGCAAGGCAGGTAGCGTCTTGCACGCGCAGGGTGCTGCGGTTATCGCCGACTGGCGTAAGGCGGCGCCCGGTGACCCCTTGTTAAGCAGTGGGTTGCGCCGGAGTGTCGACGCGGCGCTGAGGGTGTGGCTCGCAACACCCGTAGTGATGGCGGCACAAGAGTTGCTGGTCGAGCAGGAAATGCGCAAATCCTATGCTTTGGCTAGTCGCTGGGCTGCAGACCGGTCGGGCGTAGACCGGACCGCACAAGTCGACGCGCAGCTTCTGGCGTACTTCTTCGACCTGGTGACTTTCAACGGCGGTACAGCCGGGCTATGGACCGTACATGTCGACACTTTGATGCGCCAGTACCCCACTGCTGCCGCCTTGCTTGGCACAGCTTCAAATTGGTTGTTGGCCTGCGTGGAGTACCGCTCGCCTCGTGAGGTCAAGAACCGCAGCCTCTACAACGTCAAAGACGCTGCAGTCAACGCGTCCCTGTGGCAGAAGGCGGTCGCACAGGACGACCAGGCTTTCAGCGAGCAACAACTCACGTTGTTTGCACTGGCTTGGCTGCGCGCTCAGCGCTCCACCGGAAGTGACCCGCCACGCGCATTTCCCGGCGTATACCAAGCCGACGTGATGTCGCGCCCCGGCACCATCGCGCTTGGCCTGGGCCAACTACACGGTGCGCGCTGGCCGCTGAAATAACAGCACGTGAAATCCACCAAAGGAGTACTGCATGCCTTCTCTAGCATTGGGACAGAAGAGCGCAATGGCCAAGCTCTTCAACGAATTCTTGCGGCGGCGCGGGTTCGCCGCAGGGCCGGCAGACGTCTTCGACGCGCAGTCTAAGGAGGGCACTCGGCGACTGCAGCAATGGCTAGTCGATCAAGATCCTAGGAATCGCAAAGGTCGCATTCAGGTTGATGGCAACCCCGGAAACCAGACTTTTGGCTATGCATGTGCCATCGACAAGGACGACTCCTTCGATCCGGCTACTATCGCAAACGCCTTTGGCGTGGCCTACCCCGCGCGTCTTGCATCCCTTCCGATACCATCGCCCGTGCTTCAAATAGCAACTTTCGGTCAGATTGTCGCCAAGCCAGCACCGACTGCGTCCAACCCCGAGCGAATCATTATCACCAACGGCTTTGAGGCCAACATTGTCACGAGGGTCGTGCCACAGATTGTTGGCAAAGACGGTGCACCGGCGTCTGGCAAGCTGAGCATGCACCGACTGATAGCTAACCAACTGGTTGGCTTGTGGGCAGCGTGGGAACGGCTAGGCCTGGCGGGTCTCGTGACTGGCTTCGGCGGCCAGTGGGTTCCGCGCTACGTTCGAGGCTCTACCACCACGCTGAGTAACCATGCATGGGGTACCGCTTTTGATGTCAATGTCAGCGCCAACTACCTGTGGCACCTTCCCGCATTTCCTGGTGAAAACGGCAGCTTGTTCAAGTTGGTTCCGGTTGCTCAGGACTACGGTTTCGGCTGGGGGGGCCACTATCGCGGCCGCTTGGACGGCATGCATTTCGAGGCCCTCAGAATCTTGTCGGTAGCGGAGCTGGCGGCTGCGAATGCGAAGTACGGTGCGGACCTTTAGTGAATCGTCGCGACTTTTTCTAGACACCCGTCTGCTCGGGGACCCCATCAATCAGGCGTTGAAGGCCAAGTATTCAATTCGCTCCAAGCTGAATGAACACCAGCGTTGGCGGGATCTCTCGCTGGCCAACGTCCTCAGAGGCCATGCGGTGTTTTTCCCTGATGTCGGGGATGCGAGTGCCATGAGGCGGCCCGACATGCCGTCGGCGCTGGTCGGCTGCGCGAAAGATCTCCAAGATTCGAAGGCCTGGATCGATGCAGTCTTTGCCTATTGGGGGAACGATGCGTCAGGATTCACTCCCCTGGGCAGTCGCGGCGTAGATGTCCTTCGCGAGGTGTTTGCGCGATCTTTCGTGGTCGCGCCGCTGATCTCGTCGCAGTTGGCCGACCAGGAGGTACGTCGGCTAGTTCTAACCAAGGACCAGATTCGAGTGCTCGACTTCTTACGCTCCCACCGCAGAGTCGCCGTGAGCGGTGGAGCAGGCACCGGCAAGACAGTATTGGCACTTGAGAAGGCACGTCGCCTTGCATCCGAGGGGTTTCGAACACTGCTGACCTGCTACAACCGGCAGCTCGCGGACCACCTATCAAGCCTTTGCCCAGAGACGCCGAATCTTGCTGTGATGAGCTTCCATCAACTGTGCCACAGGCAGGTTGAGAGAGCCAATCGAGAATCTGGGCGAGACCTGGTTTCCGAAGCCAAGGTCACCTATCCGGGCCAGGACCTCTACGAGGTTCAAATACCCAATGCGCTCGGATACTCCATCGAAATTCTTCCGGATCGGTACGACGCCATCGTATGTGACGAGGGCCAGGACTTTCGCGAGGACTTCTGGGTCCCGCTTGAGCTGCTACTGACGGACTACGACAGCAGCCCGCTGTACGTGTTCTATGACGACAACCAGAACTTGTATGCCCGAGCGGGGACATTCCCCATCCGCGACGAGCCGTTCTCATTGACCACGAATTGCCGCAACACCGCACCGATTCACGAATCCGCCTACAAACACTACAAGGGTGTTCCGGTGAGTCCGCCTGACATTCAGGGTGATGACGTTCAGTTTGATGAGTCGCCAAGCCGAGACTCGCAGGCTGCCAAGATCAATGCCCGTATCGTCGACCTTGTTGCAAAGCAGGGCGTCGAGCCCGGCGACATCACGGTGCTGGTCGCCGATGCATTTCACAAGGCCGAGTACTACTCGGCCTTGAGGAGGCTTCCGTTGCCGAAGCCTGCAACATGGCTTGAGGAAGGAGTCCGAGGCAAGACAACGGTCCTGATTGACACCATCCAACGATTCAAGGGTCTCGAATCGCCAATCGTGATCTTGTGGGGCTTGGACACCATCGATTTGTCCCTGCGACAAGAGCTACTGTACGTAGGAATGAGCCGCGCAAAGTCGCTGCTGGTCCTTGTTGGACGGACAGCGACTTGCGCAACGCTAAGAGCCATGTCAACCCTATGAGCCAGGCGTGGCTACGAATTTATTGGCCAAGGAATAGCTACGCGCCTGACCGGGCCGGCCTCGACCGGACACCCATACACCAATCGCCGATGACCGCACCCGGCCGAGACCGTGAGTTCGCCGTGTCGGTGCGATCGCCAGTAATCGCTGCGAAGGGGTCATCGCCGACCGGTCGCCCTCCTCGCGGCGAGGACCGCGCAGGAGGGCCGCCGTTGGACGACTGTCGCAGACTCTATTGCGCGTGAACAGCTGCTCACCGGGGTTGACTCGCCAAGCTTGCGTGTGACCGTGGTCGGGTCAATGCAAGGAGGCCCGACATGCGCAAGTTTTGGTACATCACCGGCGAGCTGGCCGAGGTGCAGCGGTACATCAATGTGCCGATGCGATGGTGCGAGCAATACCCTGCCCGCGAACGGCGCGAGTTCTGGATCGCCGCCGATGACGGCCGAGACATCAAGCTCGTTGTTCACAGCCGGGTGATGCCTGTGCGTCGTGGGCACCAGATCAATGTGCTGCTGCTGGGTGATTGGGTGATCGGGCTGGCCAACCTGACGACGGGGCGGCAGGTGAACTTCGTGTCTGAAGATCCGCCACTGTTGCTGCACAAATGCGATGCACTGGCGGTGCTGGGCATCCTGACTGGCGGCTTGGCCACAGCCGTTGCCTGGGACGTTCGGAGCCTAGTGCTCACCGTGCCCGTGGCGCTGATGTACTTGCCGTTGCGCGTTTTGGGCCGTTGGCTGGCGACGTGCCGACTGAGGTGTCAGGTGAGCCAGTGGCTGGCATCCAGCGCCCGGGAGCCGCGCAGCAGGGAAGCGGCCCTCTTGGCATCGCCGTCTCCCAGGATTCAGAACGTCTACAAGTTCTGTCAGAAACATCGGCGTCCGAAAGACTGAGTCGAAGTTGCAGGGCGATCCGCCATAAGGATTTTTACGTCCATTCTTATGTGGGTATCATGGCGGCCTGAAACCCGCTGCATGGCTCATCTCCTGGATTGGCGACACCGACCACCGTTGCGCTGAAGGTAAGCTCGCGGGCCAAGTTGGGCCCATTGCCGCAGCTCTGTAGGGCAGCAAGCGCTACGACCGTGTTTACCTGCTCACCAATTACGACCATGCGCGCAGCCAGCAATACTGCAAGTGGTTGGAGGAGCTCACGGGCTAACCGCGCATATCGTGCCGCTTGCCAATGTGGCTTTGGCTGGTCATGGCGTCTCGGTTCAAGCGGATGCGCCGAGAGAGGGCGCTATGCCTTCGAGGATCAATCAGGACCCTTTGATAGGGTGGGCGCAGACGAGCTCTTGATCGACCTTTGTTGACATGGAAAGGCTCACGGCTAAATCAGTTGCAGCGCCTGACGAAGCCGTTCCGCCGTCGCCACCAAACCATTCTTCTCCATCACTTGGGCGAACGCCTCGGGCGTGGCCTGCGGGCGCTTCCACCTGGCCCGCATCTCCTTGAACGCTGCCAAGGCACTGAAGGGGTCCAAGTCCAGTTGTTTGAGGATGAAGTCGTCTGGGTGGATCACTACAATGCCAAACAGGTTGACCGTATCCGCCGGAAAGTCTTTCAAGTTGGCGGTAACGATGCAATCCGCATGGCCTGCAATGGCCGCCGCCAGCACATGGACATCGTCTTTGTCGGGCAAGGTCAGGCTTGATGCAATGGCTTGCCATGCTTCCTCTTGCACCTCCCAATCGGGTGCCACCGACCGCATCATGTCCCGCCGGGTATCGAGGCGGCCGGTGAGGTCGGGCCGATGCTGTTCCAGGTTGCGGATCCATTCATGCTCAATGGCTTGAGTCCATTTGGCCGCGAACAGGCCCGTGACAGCCAGGCTCATCAAAGCGTCTGACAGCGCTACCGGGTACAGCACGCATGCGTCAAGCAACGCGGTGTAGCGCGCATGCCCGGCCATCAGTAATCGAGCCCCAGTTCATGAGCGTCGTCAGCCATGCGTTGCAGGGCTGATTTCTGATTTGCGCGCATCGTTTGGGCGTACTGCATCAAATCATCAATGGCAATGCGCCGATGCGTGCCTACCAGCCGATGCGGCAAGCGCCCTTGCTCTATTTCCTTGATCACAAAGGGGCGTGACACATTGAGGAAGTTGGCGGCCTCAACCGTCGAGACCTCTTGCTTCGATGGCATCAGCATGATCGGCCGACGCTCACTCATGGCGCCCAGCACCTGAGCGATGACACGCAACGCCTGTGGTGGCACTTGCACGGCGGGTTGATCGCCTTCGTCATTGGTGACCATGATGGACGCCGCGCGCGAGTGATCCAGCGCGGCCATGATGCAGCGCTGCGCTGCCCTGGCCATCTCCAGGTCCTGCTCATTCATGGGCGGCGGCAGGATCTCTCCGTTTCTTTCCAATGTGGTCATGGCACCCCAAGAAAAATGCAAATTGCTAAGCACTTACTTTAATGCATAAGTGCAACAAATGCAGCAAGTGAATTGATCGTCTGATGGGGGTGGGTGTGAGATTGAGCATAAAAAAGTTGTGGAAATGTGGACAGCACCCATCAGGATGGCTTAACTGATTGATAACCTTGTCCATGCTGTAGCGACCTCGGTGTGCCGCTGCCAAAAATTTCGGCACAGGCTTTGGAGATCAGGTATTTGTCTACACCACAACAGGGCACGTTGATTTGAGTCGACGCAACTGGTTCAGGCCTGTTGGGCTTGCTTCCGTTGCAGCAGGTAAGCCTTGCGCTCCGCCCGGGCATCGGCCGCGGCCCTCAACTCAGCATATGAGTTCGCCTCAATGACGCCACCATTCGGATTCTTGACGGCTGGGTTCATGACAACGGCGAAGTACTTGGGCGGTGTGCGTAGACCCGCTTCACGGAATATCCTGACCGACATGCCGCAGTGCTCGTACTCCTCGATGACTTGATCGTCTTCTGATCCTTCTGAACGAGGGGCACTGACGCCGGGGTGTTTGGGCTGCATATCCGGCGACAAGGCATAGACATTCAATTCAAGAACGCGCGCGTTCAAGCCAACTTGAATGGCCGACCGCAGCGCGGCCACCATGACCGCATTGGTACTTTCGTCTGCGCTGGTCTCGAGGACCACGTGAGCGAGGATGCGACGATTTGTTGTCATGTCCAGGGTTCCCCGATTGATATGTCTGCACACAAGTTCGCCTGCATTGGCCTTCAGCAATCCTGGCGCTTGCCATCTGCAGCAGACAAGTTGGCCGACAATTTGCGCACAACGGTGACGTGACGAGGCATATCTCGCAGACTCACAGCATGCTCGTCCGATCCATCAACGCCCGAGTCTTGTCTAAGCGTAGATGCCCATAGTTCGCATCAATCATGGCTGTTGACGTGCCAGCGATTTTGGCAACAAGGTGCGAATCCATGCCCCCCGCAATCAGTTCAGTGATGGCGCAGTGCCGCAGGGTGTAGATCACCGTTTTGTCCGGCAGGCCAGCCGCTGCCGCAGCGGTTTTGAATGGTTTCTTCCACGCGTCCTTGTGCCAGCGATTGCCGAAGGCATCGGGTATTAACGGCAAAGCACCTATGCGGTCCTTTGTGGCGGTCTTGAAGTGCTCGATGGCTGCGGTGGAAAGCGGAACGGTGCGAGCCTCTGTTTTGCTGGTCCTGACATTCAGCGTGCCGGTGACCTTGTCGAAGTCCGCCACATCGCAGGCAGCCAGCTCGCCAGGGCGAATGCCGGTGAACAGGAGGGCGGTCACCAGTTCCTTCAAACCTTGATCGCACTGCGCCACCAACGCGCGCCGTTGGTCGGTGTTCAAAAACACGGTACGCCGTTTGCTGACTTTCTCGAAACCTGTGACGGTCTTCCATCCGTCATCAGACGCCACCAGCCTGTCCCGGTGCGCGAGATTCAGCGCTGCCTTGAGCGAGGACAGGTTTCGATTGGCCGAGTCCTTGGCGCGGCGCACTTTGTCATCGTCATCGTCTTCCGCCTTGGGGATCTGTTTGTCTCGCCACGCACGGGTCTTGATGGTGTTGAGCTTGTCCAAACTGATCTTGCCGAAGTCAGTGCCATACACCAGTCGCTTGAAGCGGCCATCGGCATCGTTAGCCGCTGTGTCGCTCTTGGCCATGCGCTGGTGCTGCACGTAGTGCTTGCAGGCAGCTTCGACGGTGGGGGCCTTGTCGGTCACGCCAGCAGCGACGCGACCCACCCAGTTCAAGGCGACTTTCTTCGCTTCGTCGAATTGGTCGTGGTGGCCGAGTGATTGATAGGTTTTCTTGCCAGCCTCTTGCCTTCGAGCAATCCAAGTTCCTTTGCCATCGTTCATGACGCGGTAGCCCAGGTAGATGCCAATCTCCAGCCTGCACCAGTACGGCTCGCGCCGGGCGGCGAGCTTGCTTCGCTCGCCTTTCTTGGTGAGATCGTGCGCCATAGAGCCCCCGATAAAATCCGTACGGACATTGTACGGACAAGACGTCGTGAAACTCAATGAAACGCAATGGCACTATCCATGCGGGTTTCATAGGAGAAGTGGCACTTCATGAGACCTCCTGAAACCCTAAATCCCGCCTTCACACGGCAGGGGTCGCAGGTTCGAACCCTGCACCGCCCACCAGTCAAAAAAGCACCTTGCCTTGCGGCCAGGTGCTTTTTTCTTGCCTGTGCAAAAAACGGGCAGGGTGGAGGGGCGCCATGCTGTGGCCACAATCCTGCCCAAGGGTTTTCATGGCCTTCATTTGCGGGGAGTGTGTGTTTGTTAAATTGCTATAAAGTAGCAATTTAAATGCGAACAAGTGGCCGTAATTGTGCGGTCAATGATGTCGCATCAGTGTCATGGCACGGCCTTGCACACATCCACAGGGAGTAAATATGCCACTTAGCAAAATATCAACAGCATTGGGCTTTGCCGCAGGTTTGGTCATGTCTCAGACGGCCTGGGCCGCTCAGTACTACGTTTCCAGCGGCAGCGCAGGCAATGATGCCAATGGTGGTAATGCAACTACCAGCTCATGGAAATCGGTTGGCAAGGTCAATGACGCCAATCTCTTGCCGGGCGACATCGTTTCCTTCAAGACAGGCGACCGTTGGAACGAGACTCTGAAGGTCAAGTCGGGCGTCACCTACAACAGCTACACGCCACCTTTCGTCTCCACCGCCCGGCCTATCCTCAGTGGTTCGGTGCCAGCTGGCACCCTCACCTGGACGCAGGATGGCGGCAATGTCTGGGTTGCCAACGCGTCCGGCCTTCTGGTCAGTGAGTCGAATGCCCACGGCAACGCCATCGCCAATGGCGTCAGCCAGTTGTTCCTGAATGGCGTGCGGCTGACCCGGGCACGGCATCCCAATGTCGGCTTCGGCACGTTCAAGAAGGGCCAACGCAGATTCCTGAGAACGGGTACGGCCAATGTGCAGCTTGCCGACCAGTATTCGCACGAGCTGGACGTGTCTCCGGATGCTGCTGGCCTGGCCAACAAGGATCTGCTCAACGCGCTGGTGTACGTCAAGAACAACGACTGGTACCTGACCCGGTATGTGTCGACCTCGTCGGGGGTGGCGGGCGGCAAGGTCAACATCACGGCCGACCTGCAACCCACCATTGACTACGCTGCTGACATCCTGAAAGCGCGGGATGGCGACTGGCCCGGTGTGGGCACCTACCCGATCGATGGCGGGTACGGCTACTGGCTGGAGAACAAGCGCTGGATGCTGGACGCGCCCGGTGAATGGTCTTACGACCCGGTCACCAAGAAGCTCTACGTCTGGCTGCCCGACGGCACCTCTCCGCGAGGCAAGGCCTTGACCGCAGCGGTGCGCATGCACGGCATCCAGGCCGACCAGGTCGCGTCGGTCAACATCAACGGGCTGGAGGTGCGCGAAACGCGTGGCGATGGCATCGTGATTGATCATGGCTGGAAGGCCGGCGCCAGCGTCGCCATCAACAACGTCGTCGTCAATCATGCCGGGCGCAAGGGCATCAACGTCGTCAACAACACGTCGTCGTCCAGCGCGGGCACGGGCACCATCAACCAGTCCCGCGTTGAGAACAGTGTCAACGAAGGCATTGATGTGAGCGGCGACCGTCGATGGGCCAACAGCATCACGCGGAACATCAACATCACCAATAACACGGTGGTGAGCGCAGGTGCGAATTCCTACGCCAGAGGGGCGATTTTGCTGGGCCGCAAGGGCAATGCCACCAGCAACCTCGTGGAGAACCCGTCCTACATCGGCATCCATGGTGGCAAGCTCAACACGATCTCGTACAACGTGGTCAAGAACGCTTGCCTGGGCTATGACGATTGCGGTGCCATCTACGTGGGTGGCAGTCTGTATGGCATCACCGACGAGCCCCGCACTCCGGCTTGGACCGAGTTCGATGTCGGATCAACGATCTCCAACAACTTTGTCGAAGGCACCCTGGTGGCCGATACCCGGCTCGACGGCTCGGCCATGAGCAACGGCTTCAATGATGGTGTTCGCAAGACCTATGTGGCCGGCATCTACCTGGACGACTACGCCAGCTCCAACCAGGTGAGCAACAACTTCGTGTCGGGCTCCGACATGGGGGTGCTGATCCACCAGGGCAGCAACAACACCATCTCGTCGAACACGGTGGTCAACAACCGCCGTCAGGTCTGGCTGCAGGAGAACATCTCCAGCACCTATCCGATGTCCAACAACGCGTTCACTGGCAACGTGTTTGCCTCGAACTCGTCCGAGCCTCTGGTCTACCAACAAAGCTTGTACAGGGCGACCAACAACCTGGGCAGCTTCGCGAACAACGCGTACGCCAGCTACCGCTCTGCCGAGTTCGCAGAGAACGACACGCCGGCCAGCACGCGCCGCTTCATGACTTTCAAGCAATGGCAGGCCAGCGGACGTGACTTGGCCAGCTCCGGCAGTGCGCTGCATGCCACGTCTTATGGCATTGGCGCGTTGGCGGGGGCCCCGGAATTGATCCTCAACGGCGTGTTCTCTCCGGGCAACACCAGCACCTGGTGGACGGGGGATGCCACCCTCAGCGTGCTCAACGGTGAGAACTTCCTGACGGTCACGCCGACCAACCCGAGCAGCGCCCAGGGCGCTTCGTTCTCGGTCAACACGGGCGCACCGATGTCGCTGGAAAAGAACGCCAAGTACTGGCTGTCTTTCAACTTTGCGGGTGCCCCGGGCTCCCCTTTGCTGGCATCGATCCTGCGCAGCAGCCCACCTTGGGATGATGTTGCTGTGCCCGTTCTGGCGCAGACGGGTGAATCCCCGGTGATGGGTTCCTTGGGCGTGGCCACCTACAGCCGCCTCTTGACGGTTGAGGAGTTGATGAGCAACAACGCCATGTTGTACTTCAAGTTCTTTGGCGGTGCGCCGTTCAAGCTGGCCAATGTGTCGCTTCGCAAGGCACAGGTGTTCACTGGCAACGCCGCACCCGTGGGCTACTACAACGCCTCCCCGTCGGTGCGGACGGGCATTGCTTGCCCGAACCCGGATTCCGCAGCTTGCGGCAACTACATCGATGTGAAGACCAAGGCCGCCGTGAGCTTCCCCTTGTCGGTGCCGGCCTGGGGCGCCAAGGTCATTGGCCTGAACGCCCAGTACTGGCTTGACTCGGACGTGGATGGCATCCCCAATGGACGTGATTCGTGTTCGGGCACGGACGTGAGTTTGCGTGGCGCCAACGAATTGGGCTGCTAAGCCTGCATGAGCCAGCGGGCCTTGCAAGGGCCCGAGCGCCCCGTCTGATCCATGCCATTTTCACCTGCCAAGCCATGGGTTTGGTGTAAGGTGGAATACATCCCGGCCGTGATGCCGGGGGCATGAATCAAATTCGGGGAGCCGATGGACGCACAAGGCAACATTGGCGCGGCGCAGCTGCGGCCACTCCACGCCTACCTCACCCGCCTCATCTGGTTGTGTGTGGGGCCACTGGTGTTGTTGGCCGCTTATCTCGCGGTCGGCCAGGTGAGGCAGGTGCAGCTGGAGCGCGACCACGCAGGCGCTGACCTGGCCAAGACCCTGGCCGTTCACATTGACCTGGAGCTGGGCGCCAGGATCGGGGCATTGCGCATGCTGGCCCAATCGCCCCTGGTGGATGATCCAGCGCGCTGGGACGAGTTTTACCTCGAAGCCCAAAGCTGTCGCGAGAACTTTGGCGGGCACATCGTGTTCGCCAATCCGCAAATGCAGATGCTGTTGAACACGCGCGTGCCCCGGGGCCAGCCGCTGCCCATGCTGCCCAAACCCAAGGGGCATGCCGCAGCGCCCACGGCTTTGGCCACGGGCATGCCTGCCGTGGGCGACATCTTCCTGGGGCCCATTGCCAAAGAGCCCTTGATCGCCATGGCGGTGCCGGTCCAGCGCCAGGGCAAAACGGTCTATTTGCTGCTCAGCGTCTTCCAGGCCAGGCAGTTCCAAAAGCAGATTGACCAATTGCCACTGCCCAAAGGCTGGGCGGTGTCGTTGAGGGACGGCCAAGGTGCGTCGATTGCACACCGAGGCCCGTCCGGCCTGGATGCTGCCAAAGACGTTGATCCTGACCAGCGCTTTGCCGTGAAGTTGGTGGCGTCGCCATGGTCGGTGGTGGTTGAAATCCCCCGAGAAGTTGGCCACGCCTCTTTGCTGGCGGCCGCCGCCAAGTTGCTGGCCGTGGTCCTGGGGGCGACCACGGCGGCGGTGCTGGGCGGGCAGATGGCCAGCCGCCGCCTGGGCAAGGCCGTGGCCTCGCTGGCGGCCAAGCCGGCGCCTGGCACGCCATTGCCCGAGATCACCGAGATCACCGAGATCGCGCAAGTGCGTGGCCTGCTGGACGAAGCCGAGCAGCGGCAAGCGATGTCCGAAGCCAGTCTGCGGGACAGCGAGCAGCGTTTTCGCCGGCTGATTCATGAAGCGCCACTGCCGCTGGCGCTGGTCACCCAGGATGGGCGCATCCTGGAGCTGAACGCCCGGTTCGTGCAAGTGTTTGGCTACACCCGGCAGGAGTTGCCCACCTTGGCCGATTGGTGGCAGCGCGCTTATCCCGACCCGGCTTACCGGGCCACCGTGATGGCCATGCGCCATGATGCGGTGACCCGAGCCCTGGCCTCGGGCACCGACGTGGAGCCACTGGAATACCGCATCACCTGCCAAGGGGGCCAGGTGCGCACGATGGTGGTGTCGGGCATCGCCATTGACGGCGATTTGCTGGTCACTTTCTTCGATGTCACCGAGCGCAAAGCTGCCGAGGAGGCCTTGCGCCAAAGCGGCGAGCTTTACCGCCACACACTGGACAACATGATCGAGGGTTGCCAGATCCTCGGCCTGGACTGGCGCTACCGCTACATCAACCCTGCTGGTGCCCAACAGAACCGTCAGCCGGCAGCACCACTCATTGGCCGCACGATGATGGAGTCTCATCCTGGCATTGAAGCGACGGACATCTTTGCCAAGATCAAGCGCAGCATGGAAGAGCGCACGGCCTTGCACAGCGAGACCGAGTACGTCTTTCCTGATGGCAGTCGAGGGTGGTTCGAGGTGAACATCCAACCCACGCCAGAAGGCATCGCCCTGTTCAGCGTGGACATCACCGAGCGCAGGGTGGCTGAACAGGAGATCCGGGCCCTGAATGCCGGACTGGAAAGCCGGGTGGCCCAGCGCACGGCGGAGTTGATGGAGGCCCGTGCTGCTGCCGAAGATGCCAGCCGGGCCAAGGGCACCTTCCTGGCGAACATGAGCCACGAGATCCGCACGCCGATGAACGCCATCATTGGATTGACGCACCTGTTGCGCCGCGATGGGCATGATGCCAAGCAGGGCGAGCGCCTGAGCCATATTGCTGATGCAGCGGCCCACCTGCTTCAGGTGATCAACGACATCCTGGACCTGTCCAAGATCGAGGCAGGCAAGCTGGAGCTGGAGGACACCGATTTTTCCCTGGCGGCGGCCTTGGCCGGCAGTTGTGCCTTGGTGTCCGAGCAAGCGCAGGCCAAGGGCTTGGAGGTGTCCAGCCGCATTGATCAGGTGCCCGACGCCTTGCGCGGTGACCCGACCCGTTTGTGCCAGGCCTTGCTCAATTTGCTGAGCAATGCGGTCAAGTTCACCGAGCGGGGCCGCATCGAGGTGGCTGCCCAACTGGTTCAGCGAGAGGCCGGCGACCTGCTGGTGCGGTTTTCGGTGCGTGACACCGGCATGGGCATCGCACCAGACACCCTCCAACAATTGTTCGCCGCGTTCGTGCAGGCCGACGCCTCGACCACGCGCCGCTTTGGGGGCTCGGGCCTGGGCCTGTCGATCACCCAGCGTCTGGCCACCATGATGGGTGGCGAGGTTGGCGTGACGAGCGAGCCGGGCTTGGGCAGTGAGTTCTGGTTCACCGCCCGCCTTCAAGAAGGCGCGCCCGTCGCCGTGGCACCCATGATCGAGCTGGCCGACGCCATGGCAACTTTGCGTCGTCGTTGTGCGGGTCAACGGGTGCTGCTGGCGGAAGACAACCTGATCAACCAGCTGCTGGCCACCGAACTGCTGGCCTCGGTCGGTCTTCAAGTGGACGTGGCAGACAACGGCGTGCAGGCCGTTGAAATGGCGCAGCAGGCTGACCACGACCTGATCCTGATGGACATGCAGATGCCTGAAATGGACGGGCTGGCGGCCGCGCGCCGGATCCGCGCCCTGCCCAAGCATGCGGCCACGCCCATCATCGCAATGACCGCCAATGCCTTCAGCCAGGACCGAGACGCTTGCCTGGCCGCAGGGATGAACGACCACCTGGCCAAGCCGGTGAACCTGAGCCAGTTGTACGGCACCTTGTTGAGGTGGCTACCCCATTGACCGATGGCACCGGGGGTGCAGGGTTTCCAATGATGACTCGGCATGCGATCAGCTCATAATATTAAAACAGTGTTTTTTTAAAAGCTTTTGTTCTGGTTAAGTGCCGTTGATGTTCATGGCGCCGGAATGCTTTCGCCTTCCCATCATTGGAGACAGTCATGTCGATTCAAAGAAGCCTGAGCACAGCCACGGCTGCCTTGCTCACGTCCCTGTGCATTCATTGGCCGGCATCCGCCGCCTCCAATTACCTGGTGGGCGTGGGCATGAGCGACATCACTGGCGAGGCCGCCGAGGTGGGCATGATGGGCTATGCCGAGCTGGGCCAGAAAACCTCAGGCATCCATCAACGCCTGCGCGCCCGCGCCTTCATCAGCGAGGATGTGGCCACCCACAAAACTGTGGCGTTGGTGGTCACCGATCTTGGCCTGGTCACGCAGTCCATCCATCAGGCCGTGCTGGCCAAACTGGCCACCCGGTACGGCCAACTGTACAACCAGCAAAACCTGGTGATCACGGCCACGCACACCCACGCTGGCCCAGGCGGCTACTCTCATTACGCGCTCTACAACATCACCATCCTTGGCTTTCAGAAAGCCACGTTCAACGCCATCGTGGACGGCATTGTCGAATCCATTGACCGCGCTCATGCCAGCAAGGCGCCTGGCGACATCCTGGTCAACCAGGGCGACTTGACGACCGTCAGCAAAAACCGCTCATCCACCGCCTTTCAGCGCAACCCCGCCTCAGACCGCGCGGCCTTCCCGCAAGAAATCGACCCCTTGATGACGGTGCTGACCTTCAAAAAGGGTGGCCAAGCCGTGGGCGCCCTGAGCTTGTTCCCCACCCATGGCACCAGCATGACCGGCAAGAACACCCTGATCAGCGGCGACAACAAGGGCTACGCCGCCTACCACTGGGAGCATGACCACGCGGGCGTGCGCTATCGCAGCAGCAACGCACCGTTCGTGGCGGGGTTTGCGCAGACCAATGCCGGTGACATGACGCCCAACCTCAACCTCAAGCCGGGGAGTGGCCCCACCGAGGACGAATTCGAGAACACCCGGATCATTGGCCAGCGCCAGACCAACAAAGCACTGGCCCTGTCCAACCAATCCAGCACGGTGTTGAGCGGGGGTCTGGACTACCGCATGCGCTTCATCGACATGAGCAGCGTGCAAGTGGCGGCGGCCTACACCCCGGATGCGCAACCCCACACCACCTGCATCGCTGCGCTGGGTGCCGCATTTGCCGCTGGCAGCACGGAAGACGGGCCGGGCCCAGGGGTGGCCAACGAAGGGGTGTCCAACCCCTTCCTGCAAGCCGTGGGCGGATTGGCGTTCTCCATCCCCAGCAGCCTGCGCGATTGCCATGGTGCCAAGCAGATCTTCATTCCGACTGGCCGGCTGCAACCCAACCCCTGGACTCCTGAAGTGGTTCCCATCCAATTGGTGCGGCTGGGCCAGCTCTACCTGGCGACCCTGCCAGGCGAAGCCACCGTCATGTCTGGTTACCGCATTCGACGTCAATTGGCCCAGACGCTCGGGACGGACATCCGGCAGGTTCTGGTGGTGGGCTACACCAACGCCTACACCAACTACATCACCACACCCGAGGAATACAGCCAGCAGGACTACGAAGGTGGCAGCACCTTGTTTGGCCCCTGGACACAACCGGCCTACCAGCAAGAGCTCGACAAGCTGGCCAAGGACATGGTGGCCGGCGCGCCCACCACCAACACGCTTCAACCCCGTGACCTGGCCTGCTGCCAGATGAACTTCCAGACTGGCGTGTTGATGGACGCGCCCTCCCTGGGGCGCACCTTTGGCAGCGTGCTGAGCGATGCGGCCAGCAGCTACAAGCGTGGCGATACCGTGGTCGTGCGGTTCCAGACTGGTCACCCCAAGAACAACCTGCGCCGAGGCGGCACGTATCTTGAGGTGCAACAGCTCATCGCCACGGGCTGGAAGGCGGTGGCCGATGATGGAGACTGGTCCACCCAATACCGCTGGGATCGTGTGTTCGCCGCTGAATCCAGGGCAGAGATCTCATGGACCATCCCCGCTGATGCCCCCTTGGGAACCTACCGCATCGTGCACCATGGCGATGCCAAGTCACTGCTGGGTGTCATCAAGTCCTTCACCGGTACCTCCCGCAGCTTCCAGGTGCTGCAGCCTGGTTGACGGCGGACGAGTCTTTGCGCGCGAACACGATGAGCACTGTGTGCCAGCGCTCAGCCCGCCGTCTCAGCGTTCTCGAAGTCTGAGTGGCTGATCTCGCAGACCTGCAACTTGTCGCCGACGTTGAACTCGGATCGCCGGCCGCTGGAGTCGCTGTTGTCCTCGTCCACATCACGATCGACCACGGTGACCACCAGGCAAGCGTGCACTTCGGTCAATCCCTGGTTGGGCTGAGCGCCCATCACGGAGCGGAGTTGGCGCAAAGCAGGTTTGAGCACATCGATCGGCAGGTCCAGAAAACACCGCGCGCCTTTGCGCCTGAGGGCATGCTCCAGGTAGCCCAGGTGCCTGAGCACCTTGCGCGCGCCGGCGTGCTGGTCCAACACGTGCGCCAGCGCCTCCTGCATGCGCTCAAGCTGGGCGGCGTCCACGCCCATCACGGGCGGTGGGTGCGTTGTGCTGGATTTGGTGTGGACTGGTTTTGGGCTCGGTGTCGCTCCAACGCTGCCTTTCGCGTCTTGCAGCACCACATGCAGCTTGCCTGCCCGGCGCTCGAGCTGCACCTGCGCCACGAAGATGCCGCGCGCCAGGTTCACCAGAGGCGTGAACCACCTGGTCGGGTTTGGGTGTTTGGGAGAACGTCGATCTTGCGCCATGGGGTGTGTGGGCCTCGTCCTCCATCATGTCCCCAGCGGGGGCGTTCGTCCGGATCTTGGTGGGGGACTTGTCCACTCCATCACGCAATGGCCCATCCCCCCTTGCTCGCGGGGCCGGCCAGGGTTTTCATGGATGACTTGTGATTTCCTTCACGAATAATCTAGAAACACTGTTTTTTTATGACGCCTTGTTTCCAGCTTGCGAAGGCCACCATGACCCAACCCACCATCCACCGCCGCAACGTGCTTGCTGCGCTCACGGCATCTGCCGCCTCCACCTTGATGTCGTGCGGGCAGGCGCAGGCCGCCACCGGCCCCACGGCCACTGGCGACTACAACACCGACGTGGTCATCATTGGTGGCGGCTACTCCGGCCTGGCCTGTGCCCGCGCCTTGGTGGCTGCGGGCCGGCAGGTGTTGTTGCTGGAGGCGCGTGACCGTGTCGGCGGACGTTGCTGGAACCAGAACCTGCCAGCCCCCTTCAGCAGCTACGTGGTCGAGGGTGGCGCGGCCTTCATCGGCCCCACGCAAGACCGCATGTACGCCCTGGTGCAGCAACTGGGCCTGAAAACCTATCCCGTCTACGACACCGGCAAGCTGATCAACTACGCCAACGGCAAGCGCAGCACCTACACCGGCGTGCTGCCCTGGTCCAACCTGCTGGCCACCGGCGAGACCGCGATCACCATGCTCAAGATCGACGCCATGGCCAAGCAGGTGCCGCTCGATGCGCCCTGGATGGCCGCCAAGGCCGCCGAATGGGATTCGCAGAGCATGCAGACCTGGATGGACCGCAACCTGCTCACGGCCGATGCCAAGAACCTGCTGCGCTTGTGCGTGCTGTCCCTGGTGTCGACCGAACCGCGCGACATCTCCTTCCTGTACATGCTGCACTATGTCCACTCGGGTGGCGGCCTGACCAGCCTGCTCAGCACGCAAGGCGGCGCGCAACAAGACCGCATCGTGGGCGGATCGCAGTCCATCGCGCTGGGCATGGCCCGCGAGTTGAGTGGCCGCATCCTGTTCCGTGCTGCCGCCCACTCGGTCAAGCAAGACGGCGGCGGTATCGCGGTCTCTGGCGATGGCTTCACCGTGCGGGCCCAGCGCGCCGTCGTGGCCATGTCGCCCTGGATGGCCTCGCGCTTGAGCTACGAACCGCTCGACGGCCCCACCCAGGTTCGCCTGCAGATGATGCAGCGCGTGCCCATGGGTTCTGCCTGGAAGGTCCACGTGGCCTACGACCGGCCCTTCTGGCGCGACGAGGGCCTCAGTGGCCAGGTCACCAGCGATGCCTTCCTGCCCAAGATCGTGTTCGACACCACCCAGCCCACGGCGGGCGCGCCTGGCGTGATCATGGCCTTCATCGATGGCCAGGATGCGCGCGACGCCGCCTTGATGACACCGACGGTGCGCAAGGCCAAGGTGCTTCAGGCCCTGGCCGTGTTCTTCGGCCCCAAGGCCGCCACGCCGCTGGCCTACATGGAGAACAACTGGCAGGCCGAGAACTTCAGCGGTGGTGCGCCCACCGGCGTCTTCCCGCCCGGCGTGTTGACGGGCTTTGGCCCCAGCCTGCGTGCCCCCTGCGGCAAGCTGCACTGGGCGGGCACCGAAACCTCCCCGGTGTGGACCGGCTACATGGAAGGCGCGGTGCGTTCGGGCGAGCGTGTGGCCCAGGAAATCCTGAACACATGAGCCCGGCGGTTCAGGCCTCGCCCGTCATCGTGGTGGGCGCCGGTCCGGCGGGCCTGGCCATGGCCGCCTGCCTGCAAAAGGAGAGGGTGCCCTGCATCGTGCTCGAACAGCACGACCACGTGGGCTCGTCCTGGGTTGGCCACTACCACCGCCTCCACCTGCACACCGACAAGGCTCACTCGGCTTTGCCTTACTTCGAATTCCCCAAGTCCTACCCGCGCTACCCCTCGCGCCAGCAAGTGGTGGACTACCTGAACGCCTACACGCGGCACCACCAGATCCAGCCCTTTTATGGGCAGCAGATCGTCCGCGCGTGCCGAAGCGAGAACGGCTGGAAAATCCAGTCGCAGGACACCGTGTACCGTGCGCGTTCGCTGGTCGTGGCCGCCGGCTACAACCGCGAGCCACAGCGCCCCACCTGGCCTGGCATGGACACCTTCCAAGGCCCGGTCCTGCACAGTTCGGCCTATGCCAATGGCGCCGCCTTCAAGGGCCAGCGCGTGCTGGTGGTCGGCCTGGGCAACTCGGGTGGCGAGATCGCCATTGATCTTCACGAGCATGGCGCACAGCCCACCCTGGCCGTGCGCAGCCCCGTCAATGTCATCCGGCGCGAGGTGTTCGGCATCCCCTTCCTGACCATCGGCATCTTGCAGAAAGCCTTGCCGCCTCAGTTGGCCGATGCCCTGAATGCCCCGGTGATGCGCCTGCTCACGGGCGACTTGTCCAAGTACGGATTGCGCCAGCCCGCTGAAGGCCCTGTCACGCAGATTCGCAAACATGGGCGCGTGCCATTCATCGACGTGGGCACCATCGCCTTGATCAAGCAGGGCCTGGTCCAGGTCCGGCCGGGCATCGAGCGCTTCACCGAGCAGGGTGTGGTGTTCAACGATGGCCGCGCCGAGGCCTTTGATGCCGTGGTGCTGGCCACGGGCTACCGGCCCAATGTCCAGTCATGGCTGGAAGCCGGCGAAGGCGTGTTTGGCGAAGGTGGGTTGCCCGTGCTGAGCGGCCAGGCCTTGAGCCACGCCCGCGGCTTGTACTTCTGTGGCTACTACGTGTCGCCCACCGGCATGCTGCGTGAAATCGCCCAGGAGGCGCAACAGCTGGGGCGACTCATCGCCCGATCACATCAGCGTTAGCCTCGCCATCCCATCACTCGGCAGAACGGTCCAAGGGGCGACCCTGGAATCGCTGCACCAGCTGCTGGATCAATGGGGCGCTGAGCATCAGTCCGGCGGACGCGCACGCGGCCATCGGGACGATGGAGTCAAAGTAATCCATCAGGCCGGCGCCCAGCATGATCAAACCCAGGCCCAGGAAGTACAAGGACATGGCATGCCTGCGGGTAGATGCTGCGTTGATCGGCATTTTTTACCATCGCTTTCAAAAGAAGGCGACTTGGTGAAGTTCGAACCGCCTTGTGGCAATTTTGTGTGTTTCGCCGTCACCCCGATCGGCGCAGATGAGGTTGTTGGCGCGGTCTATTGCGGCATTCCAGGCGCGTGGGCTCGCCATTTGCCACACGTGGAGTGTCAATAACTCAACGCTGAGGAGCCACCATGGCCAATACCAACACCCCTTACGTCACCGGTCTGTTCAAGGACCGCGACAGCGCAGAGCGCGCTTACCAATCACTGTCCGAACGCGGCTACACCAAGGACGATGTGAACCTGGTCATGTCTGATGACACGCGCAGTCGTCATTTCTCGACATCCACCGTGCGCGAAACTGAACTGGGCAGCAAGGCCGCCGAAGGTGCGGGCATTGGCGGAGCCATTGGTGGCACCGTTGGCGCCATCGCAGCGGCGGTCGCGGCCATTGGCACCTCACTGCTCATCCCTGGTTTGGGCTTGGTGGTGGCCGGACCCCTGGCCGCTGCTGTGGCTGGCGCGGGTGCAGGCGCGGCCGGTGGGGGGCTGATCGGCGCGCTGATTGGTTTGGGCATCCCTGAAGAGCGGGTCAAAAAGTACGAAACCGGCATCCAGGAAGGCGGCATCCTGTTGGGCGTGAAGCCCCGTTCGGATGACGACGCGGCCCACATCGAGCAAAGCTGGAAGAGCTACCACGGCGAGCAGATCTACCGCTGAAGAGGTCTCCCTCTCAAGGAGACGTTGTGACCGAGGATTGGGGCCATTGGGCCCTGACCTCGT
>CAZKPN010000041.1:29302-34846 GCA_964554655.1 uncultured Aquabacterium sp.
CCCTCTCAAGGAGACGTTGTGACCGAGGATTGGGGCCATTGGGCCCTGACCTCGTCCAGCAGTTCCTTGCAAAGTTGCCGTTCGTCAGGGTCGGCGATGTCCGCGCGGTTGCACGGCGTTGCCGACAGTTTGGTCAGGGATGCGTCACGATCCTTGATATAGAGCATCTCCAACACGCTGGCTCCACCCGATTCCAGGATGGCTTTTGGCGTGCCATGCACTTCCCAGTAGGTGATCTGGCCATTGGGGCTTTGGCAGTACCAATACGCGGCCAGGCCGTGATTGGAGGCCATGAACAGGCTGGGTCGCTGGGTGTGCCGCGCAATGGGTTGCCCAATTGGGGCGCTGGACAGGGCCAAGGTCGCCGGCAGGCAGTCGGGTTGAGCGGCATGCGATGCGCAGGCGGCCACCGCAAGGATCGAAAAGATGACGGCGCGCATGGGAGGCTTTCTGGTGAATCAATGACAACATCTCTGCAACTCGTGTGTGAGCGCAGTGCCGTGCATGACAGGGCAACCAGCGTGCCCACTCCCCGTTACGTCAAGAAATCATTTTTTAAAAATACCAGCGGGACAGCAGTTCGGCCACGCAAGCCGGTTTGGTCTTGCCCTCGATTTCCACAATCACCGACCATGCCATTTGCACCGCCTGGTCTGGCAGATCTTCGATGCTCAGCAAGGTGGCGCGGCCACGAACCTGGCTGTCAACGGTGACCGGCGAAGTGAATCTAACTTTGTTCAGGCCGTAGTTCAAGCCCATGCGCACGCCATGGCAGGCAATGCTGGATTGCAGGAATTCGGCGATCAACGACAGCGTCAGAAACCCGTGGGCGACCGTCGTGCCAAACGGAGATTCGCGGGCGGCGCGTTCCGGGTCGACGTGGATCCATTGGTGGTCGCCCGTCGCTTGTGCGAACTGGTTGATGCGGGCCTGGTCAATCAGCACCCAGTCGGTCAAAGCGATCTCTTGGCCGGTCAGGGCGCGAAGTTCGTCCAGGGACGAGAAGGTGGTTTTGCTCATGGAATCGACTATATCGATTCGGCTCATGCGCCGGGCGCAGGTGTCCGGGCCACCACCCACACCGACACGCTGCGCACGCCGGCGGCTTGCAAGGTCCGCGTGACTTCATCGACCGTGGCGCCTGTGGTCAGCACGTCATCGACCAGCGCCACGCGGCGCCCGACCAAGGCACGGCGACTGGCCGTGTTGACCTCGAACGCCCCGCGAATCTGGTTTCGGCGATCGTCCGCCTCCAGGGTCATCATCCGGGGCGTGTCTTTCACGCGGCGCAAGGCCTGGGGCAGGGTGGGGATGCCCGTCTGCCTGGACAGGTGCCGGGCCAGTTGCCACGACTGGTTGTAGCCACGTTCGCGCAAACGCAGCGCCGACAAGGGCGTAGGGATGATCCATTGAGGCCGGGCCCGAGGCGGCAGTGCATTCATCTGGGCCGCCATCAACATGGCCAAAGGCTTGGCCAGCGCCACATCGCCCTGGAACTTGAACTGCGCGATCAGCTCGCGCCACGGCGAGGTGTAGTCCACGGCGGCCATGGCCCGGTCAAACTCGGGCGGGTAGTCCTCACAGGCTCTGCACGCCAGTTCGCCGTCCTTCAGCGCCAGGGCGCACCGTTGACAGCGCAGGCGCTTCGGGGCAAAGGCCGACAGGCAATGATGGCAGATGGGCTGCCATTGCGCCCGCTGGCACACCAGGCACAGCCCGGGCCATGGCAAGCGCCAGCGACGAGAAGAGCCGGACAAAGAAATCATCCAGTCAATATACTGAGCGCCCCGCCCGCAGGCCATCGCCCTGTGGAGGGGCCTTTGTTGTCACCGGTGCCCCATGTCTGCCCCTTCGCCCAATCCCGTCGCGCCTCAAACCCAGGCTTTGCTGCACCAGGCGCGCCGCCTGGCCGGTCTGCCGGGAGCGCCCTGGCTGTACCAGGAAGTGGCCCGCCGGTTGGCCTCCAAGCTGGAAATCATCCTCTTGCAGCCTTTGCAATGGCTGGATTGGGGTGGGTTTTTGGGCGGCGGGGCCCCCGAGGTGCAGGCCCGCTACCCGCAGGCCCAGCGCTGGGTGATGGAGCCTCTGCCCGAGTTGCAGCAACGCAGCAGTGAACAATGGCGGGCCCAGGCGCCCAGGGTCTGGTGGGCGCCCTGGCGCCGCGACATCGACCCCGTCCTGCTGAGTGGCTCCACGGAGCTTGCCCCGTGGGCGCCGCGAGGCGTCCAGATGCTGTGGGCCAACATGGCGCTGCACGCGCACCCGGATTTGCCGGGCTTGTTGAGGCAATGGCACCAGGCCCTGGCCGTGGACGGCTTCCTGATGTGCTCGGGCCTGGGCCCAGACACTGCCCGTGAATTGCGCCAGCTCTACCGCGAGCTGGGCTGGCCCCTGCCCACCATCAGCTTCATCGACATGCATGACCTGGGCGATGCCTTGGTCGAGGCCGGTTTTGCCGACCCCGTCATGGACATGGAGCAAGTCACCCTGACCTGGGCCAGCGCTGAAGAGATGTTGGCCGAATGGCGCACCTGGGGCGGCAATGTGGCGCAGGGCCGATTTGCTGGTTTGCGGACACCGCGTTGGCGTGCACGCCTGCTGAAGGTGCTCACCCAGGGTTTGACACGGCCTGATGGCCGCCTGGGTCTGACGATTGAGCTGGTGTACGGCCACGCGGTCAAGCCCGCCCCCCGTCCGCAGCTGGCCGCCGAGACGCGGGTATCCCTGGATGACATGAAAGCGATGATCCGGCACGGCTCGCCCAAAACCTGAACGTTGCGAATCCCGCAAAATCACGGGTTAGCCATAGCAAAAGTAAATTCCCGGCGAGTTGAGATAGCGACAGACCCTGGCTAAAATGGCGAGATCATTGAGGCTGGCCCACGAAGCCTGCCTTTTTCCGGGTGTTTCGCCCGTTTCCGCCCTTTGTGGCCTTGGAGTCGTGGCGTCAATGCCTGCCACCTTGTCCCCAGTTCCCCTGATGTCCTCAGCCGCCCTGCGCTTTGGGGTGTGGCGCCCTTTGCTGAATCTGGTGCAGGGTGCGGCGTCCATGGCGGCGCCCGATGCGTCCGGCTGGCGGGTCGAGTGGCTCCTACAGCGTGATGGCGCGCTCAGCGCCCGTCAGGTGTGGTCGGTGTATGCCGCGCTGTGCCTGGTATCAGCTGGTCTGGCGGGCGGATTCTGGTATTTCGGGGCGGCCTTCGTGCTGCCCTTTGCATTCATGGAAATGCTGGCCGTCATGGCCGCAGTGCTGATGTACTCCCGCCATGCAGCTGATCGCGAGTACATTGCGATGCGTCCGAATCTGCTGCGTGTCGAGCGCCGCAGCGGTGGACGCACCAACTGTGTCGAATTCAACCCGCGCTGGGTGCGCGTCGAGCCCGATCGGGACGACGGCTCTCTGGTGCGTTTGTCGGGGCAAGGACGCAGCGTGGTGGTGGGTGAATTCGTTCAGCGCCAGCACCGGCGCCAACTGGCGGATGAGTTCCGCTGGGCGCTCAAGCACCTGGAGGACTGAGGTGCTTGAGCGTGACCATGATGTGTCGCGTTCCTGCCCCTGACAGCCCCCCCCCCGCAAACAGACCTCTCAAACAACAAGTTCAACCATAGACGAGCGAAGAAATGATCAAGGATCTTGGGCATCAGGTGAGTCGGTGGTCCGCAGGACGGGCGGTCGGTTGTGCGGTCGGCGGTGCTGTGGCGCTGGCGTCTTTGGCGACCAGTTCTGCGGCTTGGGCTGTCAACAGCCTGCCAGGCGGCCCGGCGGTGAACCAGCTGGACATGCATCCTGCGGTCACCAAAATCGCCCTGGAGCAGCAAAACCTGCATTACTTGTTGCTGTGGATCTGCAGCATCATCTTCGTCGGTGTGTTCGGGGTGATGTTTTATTCCATCTTCAAGCACCGCAAGTCCAAGGGCGCCAAGTCCGCCGATTTCCACGAGTCCACC
Organism: uncultured Aquabacterium sp.; assembly: GCA_964554655.1. Lineage (GTDB taxonomy): Bacteria > Pseudomonadota > Gammaproteobacteria > Burkholderiales > Burkholderiaceae_C > Aquabacterium. The sequence continues at coordinate 33,251 of CAZKPN010000041.1, forward strand.
ACGGTTGAAATCATCTGGACAGTGGTCCCCTTCATCATCGTGATCGGCATGGCCCTGCCCGCCACCAAGGTGGTCGTCGCTCAAAAGGACACCACCAACGCCGACCTGACCATCAAGGCCACTGGATACCAATGGAAGTGGGGCTACGACTACATCAAGGGCGAGGGCGAGGGCATCGGCTTCCTGTCCACGCTGGACGCCTCGCAACGTGCCCTGTCTGACGCCGGCACCCCTGCGGGCGATGACTACCTGTTGAAGGTCGATCACGCCCTGGTGGTCCCGGTCAACAAGAAGGTGCGCATCATCACCACCGCCAACGACGTGATTCACTCCTTCATGGTCCCGGCCTTCGGCATCAAGCAGGACGCCATCCCCGGCTTCGTGCGCGACACCTGGTTCCGCGCTGAAAAAATCGGCGACTACTACGGCCAGTGCGTCGAGCTGTGCGGCAAGGAACACGCCTACATGCCCATCCACGTGAAGGTCGTCTCCGAAGCCGACTACAGCACCTGGGTGCAAGGCCAGCTCAAGGAAATGCAGGCCAAGGCCGACGACCCCAACAAGGTCTGGGCTGAGGCTGATCTGATTGCCCGTGGCGAGAAGGTCTACACCGCCAATTGCGCCGCTTGCCACTTGCCCAATGGCAAAGGTGGTGGCGCGATCAAGCCGCTGGATGGCGCCGCCGTGGTGCTCAATGCCGACAAGAGCCTGCAGATCAAGGTGCTGCTCAACGGTCAGAACAACATCATGCCCGCCTGGAAGCAACTCTCCGACACGGAGATCGCTGCGGTCATCACCTACACCAAGAATCATTGGTCCAACAAGACCGGGCAGGTCGTGCAGCCTGCTGAAGTGCGCACTGCCCGTCAGTGACGCGGCGCTGACCTGACAAGATACGTAAAGGATTCGACATGAGCGCAGTCATTGATCACGGCGGTCACGCCCACGGGCACGACGATCACGCCCACGACCACCCCCACGGCTGGCGCCGCTGGGTGTTCGCCACCAACCACAAAGACATCGGAACGCTGTACCTGCTGTTCTCGCTGACCATGCTGATGATCGGCGGCGTGCTGGCCCTGTGCATCCGTGCCGAGCTGTTCAAGCCCGGCCTGCAGTTGTTCAACCCTGAGTTGTTCAACCAGTTCACCACCATGCACGGCATCATCATGGTGTTCGGCGCCATCATGCCCGCCTTCGTGGGCATGGCCAACTGGATGATCCCGTTGCAGATTGGCGCCTCCGACATGGCCTTCGCGCGGATGAACAACTTCAGCTTCTGGCTGTTGATTCCCGCCTCGCTGCTGCTGGTCGGCTCTTTCTTCATGCCCGGTGGCGCGCCCGCCGCCGGCTGGACTTTGTACGCACCGCTGACCCTGCAAATGGGCCCATCGATGGACGCCGGCATTTTCGCCATGCACATCATGGGTGCCAGCTCGGTCATGGGTTCGATCAACATCGTCGTCACCATCCTGAACATGCGCGCCCCTGGCATGACCTTGATGAAGATGCCCATGTTCTCGTGGACCTGGCTGATCACGGCCTACCTGCTGATCGCCGTGATGCCCGTGCTGGCCGGCGCCATCACCATGACGC
>CAZKPN010000042.1:0-34224 GCA_964554655.1 uncultured Aquabacterium sp.
GGTGTGGAGCTGCGCACCCCCAATGTGGCCAAGCGAGAAGGGTATGGGCTCAGCGCCCTGGACGAGTTGCAAGGGCTGGCGTTTGTTGAAGGCGGCTTGGTGCGCACCTTCAATCCCGGCTTCGCTCACGCCAGAACCGGGTTGGCCTCGGCGGGCGTAGGCCTGAAGTTTCGGGCTCGCAAGATTTTCAGTGCCCAGGTGGACGTGGCTTGGCCTTTGCGCGCCACCGAAGCCACCCAGAAAAACGATCCCCGTGTGCATGCCCGTTTGGGCCTTGATTTTTAAGCTTGCCCGCAGTTCGCCCGTTGTTTGCCGTTGACCCGAGATTTGCCATGACCACCTCACGCCACCCCCGCCCCCGCACCGCGCCTGCCACTTTGCCTCGCCTGCGTCCGCTGGCTTGGGCCGTGGCGGTGTTGATGGGGCCGGCTTGGGGAGTGGGTGCGCCTGGGGTATTGGACATCCCTGTGAAGTCCGATGTTTGGATTAAGCCTGGGCAGGGGGCTGGTAGCTATGTGGTGAATCAAGGCCTCAACTCGGTAACGGCCACGGTGCAACAGGCCAGCAGGCGCGCCATCTACAACTGGAAGTCGTTCAACATTGGTGCCAATGCCACTGTCAACTTCGACATGCAGGGTGGGGCGGGCTCCAGCGCCTTGAACCGCATCCACGATCAGAACCCCAGCCAGATTTTTGGCAAGCTCAATGCCAATGGCGAGGTGCTGCTGATCAACCGCAACGGGATCATCTTTGGCAAGGGTGCGCAGATCAATGTGCATGGCCTGATCGCGTCCACCCTGGACATCAACGACGATGTGTTCATGGGTGGCTTCACCACCATCGACACCGTGAGTCCGACCTTTGAGTGGAAGGATGCCGAAGGTGTGGCCACCTATGCGCCGGAGGATAACTTTGTGAGGGTGGAGGCAGGGGCTAGCATCACCACCGCCTCGGGAGGCCGCGTGTATTTGATGGCGCCCAAGGTTGAGAATGCGGGCGAGATCACCACGCCGGGTGGGCAGGCCGTGTTGGCTGGGGGTGAGAAGGTCTGGCTGAAATCGCCAGCGCCAGACAAGGATCCAATTTACGCATCGGAGGCCAATCCCAAGTACACGGCCACGCGTGGCTTGCTGGTCGAGGTGTCGGGCGCGGGCAGTGCCACCAACCTGGGCAAGATCCTGGCCGAGAAAGGCAACATCACTTTGGTGGGCTATGCCGTGCGCAATGCGGGCAAGCTGTTGGCCACCACGTCGGCCACGTCCAATGGCTCGGTGTTTCTGCAGGCACGCCGGGTAGAGGGTACGCCTAGTGGCAGTGATCCCGTGAGGGCGACCCATGGCGGAACGCTCACCTTGGACAAGGGCAGCCGCATCGAGATCACGCCGGACAACAGCGAGGCCTACGACGGCAACAGCACTTTCACCCGGTCGCGGGTTCACCTGTCCGGCCAGACCATCTCCCTGGGGGAGGGCAGTGCGATCGTGGCGCAGGGTGGCATCGTTGATGTGCGTGCGGAAGACAAGCCCAGTTTCACGGAAAAAACCGTTGCATTTGAGACCGGCAATGAAAAACTGGGCGGGCCATTCATGGGTGCAGGGGCCGTGCCTTCCACCACCGCCCGCATCGTCCTGGCCAAAGACGTGGTCATTGATGTTTCTGGCACCACGGACACCACGGTGGGCGTGGACCGCAACTTCGTGACAACCGAGTTGCTCGGCGCCACGGATCTGAAGGATGCGCCACTGCAAAAGGGCGGTGCGCTTTACCCAGGTCAGGCTCAAACCAAGCTCACTTTCGACATTCGGGATTCGGCCGCCGTCATTGGTCACACCAAGGACGATGCCAGCAGCAGCTACCTTTTGGGCGTGAAGAAAACCGCCGGTGAACGACTCGCAGATGCGGGCAGCGTCGTTCTGGCATCGACCGGCGCAGTGGTCACGCACCAGGACAGCCTGGTCAATGTGTCAGGCGGGCAGGTCAACTACACCAGTGCCGTGGTCAAGCCCTCGCAGTTGTTGGGTGCAGACGGCAAGGTCTACACCGCCAATACAGCGAGCAAGGATGTGCTGATCACGAAGGTGCTCACCAAGGCAGACACCGATCCGACCCGCTTTGGCGTGGTCACCGCGCCGGGCTCGAGCTTGCAGGGGCGTTTGGAATCAGGGTATGCGGAAGGCCGTGCGGGGGGAGAGTTCGCCATCTACGCGCCCACGGTGGTGGCGTCTGGCCAAGTCAAGGCCAGCACCGTGGTGGGTGAGCGGCAGCGCACAGGGCAAGACAAGCTGGCTGCCACCTCCGCGATCAGGTTTGGGTCAATGAAGTTGATGAACGCGACGGGAACAGATGCCATCTTGCGAGGCATGACCGTCACCAGGGATGCTCAACCTTTGGCCGCTGATTTTTGGGCCAAAGCCATTGATGGTGCGATCACTGGCGGGAATAGTGTGTCCGCTTCGGCGCTCAATGCCAGTGGCGCGGGCTTGATTGAGGTGGCCTCGGAGGGTGGCATCTCCGTGGAGGATGGGGCGGATCTGCATTTGGCGGATGCGGCCCAATTGACCCTGCGGTCGAGGGCCGTGAACCATGCTGATGGCATTGTGCTGGGCGGCAACATCACCGGGCGTGGCGCCAATGTTCATGTCAGCACGGCATCGTCTCCCCTGGGGGATGAGTCGGGCTCGGGCATCACCCTCAAGGCGGGCAAGGCCATTGATGTCTCCGGCAACTTTGTCAACCGTCAGGCCAGTGGCCCCAACCAGCAGGCTGCTTGGGCGGGTGGCAATGTCACGCTGGCCTCGACAAGTGGGCTGAACTTGCAAGACGGCAGTGCCATCAATGTTTCGGGTGGTGCCACAGTGTCATCCACAGGCGTGATGACAGGCACCCGTGCGGGTGCCATCACGCTTGAATCGCAGAACTCGGTAGGTCCGACGCAGCTTAACTTCGGCGATGTCCACCTGGGGGCCACTTTGCAGGGCCAGCAGATGGCCAATACCGCGAAAGCCTCGAATGACGGCAGCCGCAATGATGCAGACAGCGGAAAGCTGCGCATCAAGGCAGGTGACATTCGTGTGGTGGCGGCTGATGGCGGACCTGCCATCCGTGACGGTGTCACCAAGGATGGGCTCACCATCGGCACCGATCTCTTCTCGCAAGGTGGGTTCAGGAATTTCGACTTGGAAGGCGTGAAGCATCTTGACGTGGCCGGCAACGCCATCATCGATCCGCAGGTCAGGCAATGGACACCCAAAGCCAGCGCGGCGTGGGCCGCCACGGGCAACTCAATGAACTCAGTGGCGACATCGGTGATTAATCCGCTGGGGCAGCGCCCGGCGGTGAACTTGAACCTGACATCCAAGGGCTACTTGCAAAATGATTCGAAGAAGATGGCGGGCAATGGCAGCTTGACATTGAATGCGGGCAGCCAGATCAAGCTGGGGCCCAGGAGCGTGGTCAAGCTGACGGGTGGCAACGAGTTGCAGGTTCACGGTTTGGTGCAGGCCGCTGGCGGGAGGATCGCTTTGGACATGGCCGGCATACCCAGCGGCAACCCGCTCATCGGGGGGGAGTATGTGGGGCAATACCAGGTGGGCAGCAAGGCGGTCCTCGACGTGTCGGGCACCACCGTGCTCAAGCCGACCGGCAATGGGCAGCGTCTGGGTGAGGTTCTGAATGGAGGCAGCATTGACCTGGGCTTGACCTCTGGCACGGGCAGTGTCCTGACCGTGGCCAAGGGCGCACAACTCAAAGCTGATGGGGCCATCGACCAGTTGGACGTGACCCTGCCGACAGCCACCGGCGGCATCGTTGTCAAGCGGCAAACGCTGGCCAGTGACGGCGGTGCCATCAGTGTGGCCGCTGGCGTGGGCGGTGGCGTGCTGGCGGGTAATCTGCAGGCCCAGGCGGGCGGCGCTCAGGCCATGGGCGGCACCTTGTCGGTGAGCAGCACGCAGACCGTGCGTCTGCAGACTGCGTTGGTGGACGAGCAAAAGGCGCCTGACGCGGGTGTCATCACGGTTTCGGCCGAAATGGTCAGGGCAGGTGGCTTTGCCGACTTGAAGCTCAAAGGCTCCGACAACATCGAGTTCAAGGGCCCGGTCGATCTGGCCATGCGCCGCAATCTGGTGTTGGACACACCAGTGCTGGTGGCCAAGGATGCGGCGAAATCGCTGCTGAAAGCCGCTTCAGTTCTGTCGTGGACCAACAGCAAGATCACTGATCGGCCGTTGGCGGGTGAGGGTCTGGGTGCTCAGTTGACCTTGCAGGGGGGAATGTTGGACATGTCTGGCCACGTGGCCACGGACGGCATCAGCCAGTTGACTTTGGTGGGGGACCAGGAGGTGCGCCTTCGACCATTGATCAATGATGCGCTTACTGGTGGGTACGTGGGTGGGCTGAACACGGCCGCCGATGTCGTGATCAAGGCACCCCAGTTGGTGGGCAGCACCGCGACCCAGTACACCTTGGATGCGTCAGGTCGCAGCTTGACCATTGAAGGAGGGGATCCTTTGGCCGCAGCACCCCTGTCCGTGGGTGCCAACCTGACTTTCAAGGCAGCCACCATTGACCAGAAGGGCACCATTCAAGCCCCCTTTGGCCAGATCACCTTGAGCGCCACCGAGCGCGTGACCTTGCACGAGGGCAGCGTGACTTCCGTGTCCGGCGATGGCTTGACCGCACCCTATGGCACCACGACTGGTGGTCAGGACACCTGGCAAGTCAACGGCCAGACCATTGATCGCTTGCCCGAAAAAACCATCACTGTCGAAGCCCCTGGTCAGGCGGTTGAGCTGAAGGCTGGCTCCACCCTGGATTTGTCCGCTGGCGGCAAAGTGGTGGCCTGGGAGTTCGTGGCTGGCCCCAATGGTTCCAAAGACATCTTCACCGGTAGCTTCGACACCACGGGCACGTTCGCCGTGGTCCCCACTGTGAAGGGCTACGCGCCGGTTGATGCGCAACTGTTGGGCGACACCGCCGGTGTCAAAGACTTGCTGAGCTTCAACACCGCGCGCCAAATCACCTTTGGTGCAGGTGGGCCCTTGCCTGCCGGCACCTACACCATCCTCCCCGCTCGCTACGCCTTGCTGCCTGGGGGCTTCCTGGTCCGCCCCAGCAGCAAGGCCAAGCTGGCCGTGGGCCAGAGCGTGGCACAGCCCATCGGATCCACCTTGGTCGGCGCGACCTTGAGCACCTTGGGTGCCGGGGCTTCTGCCGCCCCACCCGCCACGTACGAGGTCATGTCTCAAGCCGTGGCCAGGCGCTCCAGTGAAATCCGCGAAGCAGATGCCGACAGTTTCTTCGCAGGCAAAGCGGCGGCGGCTGACCAGGCCGCGCCACGTGGCACAGCCCAGGGCGGCACGCTCAACCTGGCCGCGACGCGCTTGAGCCTGGAAGGTCGTACCTTGTTCAAGGTTGGCGGCGAGTTGAACATCTCGTCGGACAAGATCCGTGTGGTGGCTGATGGCACGGCCGCCAGTGCGGCTTCGGTTGACCATCCTGATGCCTTGATCCTGACAGCGGATCAGCTCAATGCCACCAATGTGGGCTCCTTGATGTTGGGCGGCGTGCGCCAAGGCCATGCCACCACGGTGGGCAATGGCGAGGCCTCGGGCGGTGCCCGCCAGGCGGTGGTGTCTGCCAGTGATGTGGTCATTGACCAGAACGTGAACCTGCATGCCGCCGCAGACATCATCCTGGCCGCGAACGGCAGTGTGCTGGTGGCCGATGGTGCCCACATTGAGTCCAAGGGCACGGGCAGCTCAGAAGCGCTGGCCTTTGACGGCGACGGGGCCCTGGTTCGCGTCAGCGCGGACAGCACCGCAGCCAGTGCACGCACCAATGCCATCCGGGAAAAAGGTGAGGTTGTGCTGGGTGAGGGCGTCGTCTTGAAAGGCGGTGCCGTGACGGTGGAGGCCACCCAAGGCACCTTGGTGGCCGAGTCCGCCAAACTGACGGCGGACAGCGTCATCTTGGGGGCAGGGCGCATTGCAGTAGGCGATGGTGCCGCGCAGTCGCTGGCCGGCGCAGGGGACACCAGCACTTTACTGCTGAGTCCTGATCTGGCGGCGCAGTTGTCCAACGCCAAGGCTTTGACCCTGCGCAGCTTTGATGGCATCGACTTCATCGGGCAAGCCAGTGTGGGGGGCATCAACCAAAGCCGCTTGACCTTGGACACCTCGGCTTTGCGTGTGCTGGATGGGCCCAGTGGGCAGCCTTCCATCGCGCAGGTCAAGGCGGGCAGCGTCACCTGGACCAACACCAGTGGCACCAGCACCGTGGCAGCCGACACCGCCACGGCGGGCAGTCGTTTGACCTTGTCGGCCACGGGCAGCGGTGGAGCCGATGGCCACGTGCGCTTGGGCAGTGGCGCGCTGGCCATGTCGGGCGCAGAGACCAATCGTATTGAAGCGGCAGGCAGCGTGGTGGTGCAAAGCAGGCGCCAGGCGGTGACCAACGCGAGCGATCAGGTGGTTTCGAGCACACCGGTGGTGACCCAACTCAGCAGCACCGGCAACCTGACCATCCAGGCGCAGACCCTGACCACCCGCTCCGGTGACAACGGAGAGATCGCGGCGCAAGGTGCATTGCGGGTAGAGCGCCTGGCGCCGGCCGCTGGCCCGTTGGTAGCCACCGCAGGTTCGGGTGGCCGGCTGACGCTAAAAGGCAGCAGCATTGAGCAGGCGGGTACCGTGGAACTGGCGTCGGGTGCCTTGCGCCTGCAAGCCAGCGGTGCGGATGGGCAAGACGCGATCATATTCAGTGAGGGTTCGATCACCAACCTGGCGGGGCGCAGCAAGGTGATGGATGGCCTCACGGTGGCCACGCCCGGTGGCGACTTGAGCGCCCACGCGGCCTTGGGGCACATCCGCGTGAACGCGGGCAGCCTGATCGATGTGTCGGCTGGTGTTGGTGCCACGGGCATCAGCGCTGGCAGCATCAACCTGAGTGCGCCAGCAGGGCAGGTCAGCGTGGATGGAACGATCAAGGCCTTGGCGGGCGCTGGCCAAACGGGCGGCAGCTTGTCCATTGACAGCCTGGAGGCTGTGGACCTGACCAATCTGGCCAACCGCATCGCGGCACAGCAAACGGCCCAGCAGCGCAACTTCAGCCAGGCCTTGAGCGTGCGGCAGCGCGCTGGAGTCATGACCGTGGGGGCGGACACCACGCTCAAGGCGGCAGACATCAAGCTGGTCAGTGATGGTGGTGCCTTGACGGTCAATGGCCAGCTGGATGCCAGTGGGGCCAAGGCGGGCTCGGTCAAACTGAGCGCCAATGGTGACGTGATCGTGGCAGGCACAGCGGACCAGCAGGCTTCCATCAACGCCAGCGCCACGGACGCAGGGGCCAAAGGGGGCGAGCTGGCCATCAACAGCGATGGCGGGCTGATCGCGCTGCGCGAACACGCCACCGTGAACCTGAGTGGCGGCGCCACAGGCCAAGGTGGCCGTGTGGACTTGCGTGCACTTCGCACAGCGGGCAACGAGGTGCCGATCGAGGCCATCGCCAGCAAGGTTGAAGGCGTTGACCGCATCACGGTGGAAGGTGTCAAGGTTTACCAGCAAGCCATCATCAACCAGAACCTTATCAGCACGGTCAATGGCCACAACGAAGCATTCATTGGCGCCACGGGGCAGAACGCTGCCAAGATCGTGGATCGGCTGGCCTCGCTCAACAGCGACTTGAGCAGCAAGCTGGCTGTGCGCTCTGGTGTCGAATTGCGCAGCACTGGCGACATGACGGTCTCGGCCGACTGGAACCTGCTGAGCTTCAATGCCAATGGCACGGTCAAACCTACCGGCAACGGGCAGCCCATGAACCTGACCTTGCGGGCCCAAGGCGACCTGAAGGTGCAGGCCAGTTTGAGTGACGGTTTTCGCTCCACGGGCACCAACGCAACGGCTGCGGCCAAGGTTGCCCCCAAGGGCTTGATCACAGAAGGAGAGGGCGCTGACCTGACTTTGGTAGCCGGGGCAGATTTGAATTCATCTGATGTGCTGGCCGTCAAACCGACGGTCGCTTCGGATGAGTTCCCTGCGGTCAAAGGCAACGTCATCATCGGGTCGAGCACCAGCAAAGATGTTCTGGTGCGGACCACCACCGGGCGCATAGCCATCGCGGCCAGTCAGAACATTCAGCTGCTCAATGACAAGGCGGTGATTTACACCACAGGCAAGGCTGCCGATCCAGCGCAAGTAGGGAGCCCTGTTCTGAATACAGAAATTAAGATGTTCATTGGGGAGGGGCCAAAATCCAATTTTGTCCCGCAAAGCCAGTACCTGACTCAGGCAGGCTCGGTTCAGCTCAAAGCTGGCAAGGATGTGGAGGGGCTGTCACTACCAGAAAAGGGCGTTCAGTATGGAACAGAGTGGTGGTGGCGAGATGGTATGGAGCCTGGCGATCCATATGATCTGACCTGGTACAGCCGCTACGACCAATTCACCCAAGGTATTGCAAGCTTTGGTGGTGGAAACGTCAACGTTCAATCCGGCGGCAGTGTCAAGAACATAGGCGTGTCGTCTGCCAGCAGTGGTTTTGTCAGCAGCAGCACTGGCAAAGTGACTAACTTCGCTGGGGGCGATGTGGTCATCAAAGCTGCAGATGATGTAGAGGGCGTCTTCATCCACGCTGGTGGGGCTGGCTTGCTCGTGGCGGCGGGACGTGACATCAAGGCCAGCCAGACAAGGGCTGCCCCGCAAATTCAGTTTCAGGACACGGCTTCCCAAATTCTGGCTCGGCAGCAGCTGACGCTGGGCGCCATCACCGAAGTCGGTTCGGTGCCTGCCTATAAGCTAGATACTTTGACCGCACAAAACTACCAATTGGTGGGGTTGGCACCCCATGCCAGCTTGTTGGCCATGTCTTCTGGTTCGGATGTGGCGCTGACCTCTGATGTACCCAAAGATAGCGCGAATCCCAACATCGGGAAACTCTCCAACCTCTTTCCCTCGGTTGTGAATGTGATGGCGCCAGAGGGCTCGCTGCAAGTGAAAACGCTGCTTCAAGCCAGCGGTTCAGGTGCTGATTTGAACCTCCTGGCTCGCGATGACCTCAGGGTCGATGATTTACGTGTCAAGGTTCTGAAAGATGCGTCTTTGCCCTTCACGTTGAACAACAACGAAGCGAGGGCTCAACTGGGGGCGGTTTTCCCAGATTCAGTGCTTGATCAAGCCTTGGAATTGGGCTTCAGGGCGCCTGTGCGATTGGTGTCAGAGTTGGGATCCATCAGTTTGGTTGGCGAAGCCCTTGAATCTGGCGTTTACGTGTCGAATCCCATTCGCCTCATCGCTGCGAAGGACATCACCACTGGATCGCTGGAGTTGCAACACCAGTCCACCCATGAGTTGTCTTTAATTCAAGCCGGACGAGACGTGAATTTCCTCACCAGCACCGTGGGCTTCCAGACTCATGGCCCTGGCGACGTGGTGGTGGCTGCTGGCCGCAATGTGAATGTCAGTGTGGTGGAGGGCATCAAGGCCGTGGGGAATCGGGAGATCAATGTTTTGCCAGAAGGCAGCGCCAGCCTTACCTTGCTGGCCGGGGTGGACCTGGCCTCAGGACAGAACTACGCCAAAGCAGCCCAGGACCACTACGAGTTGCTGGGCGTGCAAGGCATCAGCGCCTTGACGGGCACCGCGCAAGAGCGCCGAACGCAAGCCTTGGCCATCGCGGAAAAGCAAGGCCTTGACGGCGCTGACCTGCGCGCCTTTGTGCAGCATCGCTTGTCCTTGGAGGGGGTGCCCAGCTTGCCAGATGCCCTGTTGGCCTTTGACGGTATGCCGGTGGAGCAAAAGCTGCTGTTCATCAACCGCAAACTGACATCAGACGTGCGCCAAGCGGGGCGAGCGGCCGCAGTGGCCGCCAATCAGCAAGCCAAGGACCTGGCCTACCTGCCGGGCTACCAGGCGATCGAGGCCGTGTTCCCCGGTTTGACCGATGGCAAGGCCACAGCCAACGTGTTGATGGGCGCCAGTCAGGTCAAAACCCTGCAAGACAGCCCCATCACGGTGATGGCGCCCAGCGGCGGCGTCAACGTGGGTCAGTTGAGCGGCAGTGACCTCAGCGCGGCAGCTGAGCTGGGCATCGTCACCACCTCTGGCGGCAACATCACAACCCTGGCACGCGACAACATCGACATCAACCAGTCCCGCATCTTCACGGTGGCCAAGGGCGATCTGCTGCTCTGGTCTTCCAAGGGCAACATTGATGCGGGCCGAGGTGCCAAGACCGTGACGGGTGCACCGCCGCCGGTCTTCCGTCTGGAAGGCGGGAAGTTCGTGGTCGATACCTCCGGATCGTTCTCGGGCAGTGGCATTGCCGCCTTGGACAAAGACAGCGCGCTTGACCTGTTCGCGCCACGCGGTGAAATCAACGCGGGCGATGCTGGCATCAAGGCCAACGGCGCCTTGACCATCGGGGCCATCCGCGTTATCGGCGCCGACAACATCGTCGCAGGCGGCCCCTCCATCGGTGTGCCCGCAGCCCCTCCCGTTGGCAACGCCGCCACCAACGTCGGCTCACTTGGCCAATCCGCTACGGCAGCCGGCAACGACGCTGGCGAGAACAGCACCTCCAAACGGCGCAACCGACGCCAGGTTCTGCTGGAGCTGTTGGGTTTCGGTGGCGAATTACCCGACCCGGCCGCCGGTTGTCGTGATGGTGTCACGCAAAAAGGCGATTGTGCTGACTCTGTGAAGTGAGCCAATCGGCTCATGTCCGACTTCTCTCTTTTTGATTTGATGATTGATTGAAATGACCATGCGCAAATTGACGATGGCCCTGGCGTGGGCAGCCTTGGTGCCGGCCCTGGCCCCGCAGACCGCCCACGCCTGGTGGAACCCCGATTGGACGCAACGCACCCGCGTCACCCTCAACACCACGGCGCAGGGCGTGGAGACCAAGGAAGCCGTGGCTGCCACGGTGGTGCCGGTGCGCCTGCATTCCGGCAACTTCGACTTCCTGGCCGCCAAGCCCGATGGCAGCGACCTGCGCGTGGTGGCAGGCGATGACAAGACCCCTTTGAAGTTCTGGGTGGAGCGCTTTGACGGTACCAACGAGTTGGCCTTGGTCTGGGTGCAAGTGCCCTCTATCTTGCCGGGCACCGACAAGAACGAGATCCACGTCTACGCCGGCAACGAGAAAGCCGCCGCCGAATCAAGCGGCGCCGACTTGCTGGACGCATCGACCGCCTTGGCGGTTCACTTCTCCGAGAAAGACGGCCCTGCCGCTTCGGTGGACCGAGACCCCAATGGCCTGATGGCCTCAGCCGCCCGCCTGAGCGGTCAGCCCCTGGTGTGGCCAGCCTCTGACAAAACCCGCGCGCCGGCGGCCGGCCCCTGGAGCGTGAGCTTGTGGGTCAAAGCCTCCAACGCCAATGGCGTGTTGTTCCAACAAGGGCCCGTCAAGGTGGCGCTGGCCAATGGTCAGGTGCAGGCCTCGGTCGGTGCCGCGCAGGCATCAGGCGGGCAAGTGCCGATCGACACCTGGGCCCACATTGCCGCCACTTTGGGCGGTGGCAAGTGGACCTTGTACGTCAATGGCGCCCAGGCAGCGCAAGTGGATGCCGCACCAGGCACCGCCGCCATTGAAGGTGACGTGGCCGTGGGCACCGGCTTGCAAGGCCTGGTGGATGAAGTGCAGGTGCACACCACCGTGCGCAGCGCTGAATGGATCAAGCTGGCCCATGCGGCACAAAGCGCTGATGCCAAGCTGGTGGCCACCAAAACCGAAACCGCTGAAAACGCAGATGCTGAAGAGGGTGGTGAGCAGGGCCACATGGGCATCCTGGTGAGCAACCTCACCGTGGACGCCTGGGTGGTGATCGGCATTCTGGGCATCATGCTGGTGTTGGCGTTCTGGGTGATGATCACCAAGTCGATGTTGGTGGGCCGCACCGACAAAGGTAACCGCGCCTTCTTGCTGAAGTTCCGCGAAGCCAAGGACGTGATGGCCGTGCAGGGTGCCTACCAGCACTCGTCGCTGGCGCGCTTGTATGCGGCCGGTTTGCATGAGCTGAAGAAGCGCGACGTGGGCAAGGCCGATGCCAAGCCTTTGTCAGGCGCTTCCATCGATGCCGTGAAAGCCGCCATCGATGCCGACCTGGTCCGCGAAAGCCAGGAGCTCAACTCCGGCATCGTGCTGCTGACCATCGCCATTGCCGGTGGGCCCTTCCTGGGCCTGCTGGGCACCGTGGTGGGCGTGATGATCACCTTCGCGGCCATCGCCGCGGCGGGCGATGTGAACGTCAATGCCATTGCCCCCGGCATCGCGTCGGCCTTGCTGGCCACCGTGGCGGGCTTGGCGGTGGCCATCCCGGCCTTGTTCGGCTACAACTACCTGGCTTCGCGCATCAAGAACATCTCATCCGACATGCAGATCTTCATCGATGAGTTCGTGACCCGCGTGGCCGAAGTTCACGGAGCACGCTGATGTCTGCTGACATCAAGGGCGACCTCCAGGCCTACGACGACATCAACATCACCCCGATGTTGGACCTGGCGTATGTGCTGTTGGTCACCTTCATCATCATGACCACGGCCTCGGTGCAGGGCGTGAAGGTGAAGTCGCCTGTCACGCAGGCCGCCAACAACCTGGCCAAGCCGCAAACACGCGGCATCACCATCACCAATGATGGCCAGGTGTACCTGGACGCCTACCCTGTGACCATGGACCAGTTGCGCAGCAGCCTGGCCCAGTACAAGGCGGCCAACCCCAACCTGCCTGTGGTGTTGAAGGCCGATGCCTCGGCCCAATACGAGAAGGTGATGGACGTGCTGAACGTGGCCAAGAGCCTGGACATCACCGAAATCGGCTTGGTCACCAAGCGCGCGCAGCAGTAAGGAGCGCAGGCGATGAAAGTTCAAGACGAAACCAAGCCCTACGACACGATCAATGTCACGCCCATGCTGGACCTGGCTTACGTGCTGCTGGTGGTGTTCATCCTGATGACCACCGCGTCCGTGCAGGGCCTGAACGTGAGCATGCCCAAGCCCAGCAACAAGCCGGTCACCGAGCAGCACGATCTGCGGATTGTGCAAGTGCTGGCGGATGGCGGCGTCACGGTCAATGGTGTGGGTGTGAGCCTGCCCGAGCTGGAAAGCCAGCTGGGCCAGGCCAAGGCGGCCGACCCCAAGATGACGGTGGCCATCAAAGGCGATGCCAAGGCGCACTACGACAAGGTGGTGGCGGTGATTGACCTGTGCAACAAGCTGGAGGTCAACATGGCGTTGGTGACTACCCGCATCGGCACGTGAGCAAGGTTGACATGAACGAGTCCACACTCACAAGTCCGCATTTCGAGGCGGCCGCCACGGTGTCATCCACCCGTGATTGGCGAACCATGGCCATGGGGCTGGCGGTGCTGCTGGCCCTGGCCGCTTTGGTGTGGTGGGGCATGAGCCAGGTGGGCTCAGGCAAGGGTGCCCCCAAGCGGCAGACCTCCAAAGTGGTCTTGCTGCCCGACACCCCGCCACCGCCCCCCAAGGAGGAGCCCAAGAAGGAGCCGCCCAAAGAGGAACCCAAGGAAACCGTGCAGCTCAACCGGCCGCAGCCCACGCCCACGCCAGCGCCACCTGGCCAACAACTCAAGGCCGAAGGCGCAGCCGGCGAGGGCGGCAGCCCGTTCGCGGCCGGCAGCGTGAGCAAAGACTACACGGAAGGCAAGCCGGGTGGCGGCGGCGCCAGCGCGCCCTCGGCGCCAGTGGATCGCCAGAAGTTCCGCTTGTTTGCCGATGGCCTGACACGCCGGCTGCAGTCGGAGTTGGAGCGGCATCTTGGCGCCTCAGATTTGCCCAAAGTGAAGCTGTCCCTCCAGGTCTGGATGGATGCCTCGGGTGAAATTTCCCGCTATGAGATGAGCGACCTCAGTCGCCCAGAGCTTGACCGCGAAGTGCGCGAATCGCTGGACAAAGCCAAGGCCAGCTTGCGCAGCCGTCTACCGGCGGGCATGCCCCAACCCATCAACTTGAGCATGACCGTGATGCCCCAAGGCGGCTGATCTCGGCCTGACTCATTTGCATTAATCAGAGAATTTGCATGAACGTTTTCCCAACCTGCCCCCTCCCTCGTTCGTCCGTGGCGATGATGATCGCTTTGGCTTTGACGTGCTCGATGAGCACCGCGCAAGCCCAGGCCCCCACGGATGAGAAAGCGCAGCTTGAGCAGTTGCGCAACACCACCTATGGCCTGATCCAGGCCTTGATCGACGCTGGTCTGCTCACCAAGGAGAAGGCTGATGCCTTGCTTCTGGCAGCCAAGCAGCAGGCGCAGGCCGCGCCCGCGCAACCGTCTACTGCGGGCACGGTCGCCACCGCCGATGGTGCCAAGCGCTCGGTCATCCGCGTGCCCTACGTGCCTGAATCCTTGAAGGCCGAAATGCGCGACGAGGTCAAGCGCGAAGTGCTGGCCCAGGCGCGCACCGAGCGTTGGGGTGAGCCCGGTGCCTTGCCATCGTGGCTGAACCGCATTGCCCTGGAGGGCGATGTGCGGGTGCGCTGGCAGTACGAAGATTGGGCCAATGACAACGCCACCCCGTTCACCTTTTACTCGCAGGCCGATACGCCCGCTTGGGCGCCGGACTTGGTCAACACGACTGGCAACCGCAACCGGCTGACCATGCGTGCGCGCCTGGGAATCACCAGTGACCTCAAGTTCGGCTTCAAGACGGCCTTGCGTTTGAGCACGGGCAATGCGGGGCCAGTGTCCACCTCGCAGACCTTGGGTGGTAGCGACGGTAATTTCAGCAAGTACGCAGTGTGGGTGGACCGTGCCTCGCTGCAATGGGATGCCTACACACCGGACATCACCTTGATCGCCGGGCGCATGGCCAATCCATTCGCAGGCTCTGACCTGGCCTGGCCGGATGACTTGAACTTCGATGGCGTGTCGGCCCGCTACCAGCTCAAGCTCAATGACACCAACCAGGTCTACGCCACGGCAGGGGCCTTCCCCTTGCAAGAGTTCGAAGTGGCCAGCACCGACAAGTGGCTGTACGGCGTCCAAATGGGCGCCAACCTGGACCTGAACCCCAAGAACAAGTTCAGCCTGGGCCTGGCCTTGTATGAGTTCAAAGGCGTGGAGGGTTTGTATGACGGCGCCGATACTCCGACCGCCGTCGTGGCCAAAACCAGTGGCTACCTGAGTTCGCAGTACCCCACATCCGTGAGGCAGAAGGGCAACACCCTCATCCGCCTGAACACCACGAACGGATTGCCTGCGCCGGTCTGGGGCCTGGCCTCCAAGTTCCGCCCCCTGGTGTTGAACCTGGGCTACCAAACCACCGCGATGGAATCGGTGACGTTCAAGACCTCGCTTGACCTGATCAAGAACACCGGCTTTGACCTGGCCGAGATCAACCGCCGAACAGCCGCCCCCATTTCCCTGGCCGAGAAGACCACGGCCTTGCAAGTGCGAGCGCAGCTTGGCAGCCCCAAGCAAGAATTGCGCGGCGACTGGACGGCCTTCCTGAGCTGGCGAAAGTTTGAGCGCGATGCCTGGGTGGATGCGTTCACCGACACGACCTGGCACCTGGGTGGCACCAACTACTCCGGCTGGTCGATTGGCGGCGCTTACTTCGTGGGGCCCCGCACCTCGGCGGGCTTGCGCGTGACCAGCACCCGCAACCTGGAGGATGGCGTCCTGATCGGTGGTGTGTCCAACGTGAGCAGCGCGCCCTTGAAGATCGACGTGATTCAGCTGGAGCTGAATTCGCGCTTCTGAGCTGAACTGGCACACCCAAGGACACCCACATGAATCAGCTTTTGAACAAGAGAACCCCGGTGATGTTGGCCTTGACCTTGGCGCTGCTGGCCACGGTCTTGCCTGCGCAGGCGCAGGACAAAGCCAGCCGGGAACGTGAGGCCTTGCGCCGCGTTCAACAAGCCCTGCGCAGTGCTCAGGAGGAGCAAGGCGCCTTGCAACGTGACAAAGCCAAGCTGGCCGCAGAGAAGGACAGCCTGTCGCAGGACATGAGCAAGCTGGACAGTGAGCTCAAACGCACCTCGTCCAAGGTGAGTTCAGCCCAGGCGGAAGCCCGTGCGGCGCAGTCCCGGTCAGGTCAGCTGGAGTCCGAACTCACCACCGTCAAGGCCGAGTTGGAGACGCTGAAGGCGCAGCACGAGGAGCAAGGGCGAAAGCTCCAGGACAGTCAATCACGTGTGGCCACCATCACGGCCATGCTGGAGCGCAGCACCCAGGCCCAGAAGGTGCTGGAGGCGCGCAATCAGCAGCTCTACAAAGTCGGGGTGTCGGTGGTGGAGATGTACCGCAGCCGCAAGCCAGCCGACACCTTGGCGCGCCAGGTGCCCGTGTTGGGCATGGGCGAGGTCACGATGGAGAACGTGGCTGAAGCTTGGCTGGACCGCCTGGAAGAGGCGAGATTCAAAGAGTAGTCGGTGATGAAAAAGGCCACCTGGTTGAGGTGGCCTTTGAATACTTCACAGCGATTTTTATCGTTGGCGATACCGGCGCAAAACGCCAAAGCCCGCCAAGCCCAGCACCGGCAAGATCCAGGATGCAGGCTCAGGCACCGCGGTGATTTCGGTGTAACCCGTCAACGCAATGGTGTCCTTGGCCGACAAGGTGAACTGCGTCTTGAAATCCCAGTAGTTGTAGTTGCCCGTGCCTGTGGTGTCGGCGCTGTCATTGCCGTATGGCTGGCTGCCAAAGGTGCCAGATGTGTATGCGTTGCCCACGTCCACGCCACCATTGACAAAAGTCGTGCCCCCGTCGCTGGACAAACGAACCGCTTGCAGCTTGGTGAAACCAGGCACGTGCGAGACGTTGACAGCACCCGTTCCGGAAGGATTGGTCACGCTGCCAGAGATGTCGGCGTGCAAGGTGTAGTTGCCATTGATGGTCGGAGCGATGGATTCGCCATAGCTGACCGTGTAGGTCTGGGTCGTGTTGGTGTTGTTCTTGGCGAAGAAGCCGTAGGACATGTCGGGATCGATGTTGCCCAGGGCTGTGAAGGTCACGCTGGTGCGCCACGGGTTGCCGGGGTCGGCCGCACCAGAACCGATGGTGCCATTGACCGTGGCCCAGCTGTGCCATGAAATGCCGGGGATGTTCACATAGGTGTCGGTCTTGGTGTCATAGACCTGGGTGGTCCCCTTCTTCCATTCGCCAAGCGCATCGCTCACTGGCGTTTGAATGCTGCTGAGGTTGAGGCCAAAATTGCCGGTGCTGGCGTCATAGCTGGAAAAGGGCGTCAGGTTGAGGTCCCAATTGAAGCCTGCTTCATCGGAGATCTGGACCGACATGGCGGCGTGGCCTGTCGGGTAGGACCCCGCCAAGGCTTGGCCACTCAAGGCCATGGTGGCCAAGGTGATGGCCGTGAGGTGTCGGATGGTTTGCATGGTTCCCTCTGAGATGATTGGTTAAGAGTCGATGGTGATCGGATCCGGGGCCAGCAACTCGTCGAGCTGCTGGATCCACTTGCCCAGAACAGACTTCTGAGCCAGGTGGTCTTCTGCGAACCGCCGGGCCAGCAGGCCCAGCTCATGGCGAGCATCCGGCTGATTGGCCAGGGACTCGATGGCCTCGGCCAGGGCTGGGTGGTCATCGGGCGGCACCACGATGCCGCAGCGAGACACCACGTGCGCCATCTCCGTGCCTTCACGGCATGTGGCCACCACAGGGCGACCGCTGGACAACATGCCCGACAGCTTGGAGGGCAGCACCAGGTCTTCTGCCTCGGGGCACTGGGGCAGCAAATGGATGTCGGCCAGGCCCAGCAACTCGCCCAGGCGCTCGACGGGTTGCAAGGGCAGCAGCCGCACATTGCCCAGGTCCGCACAGGCCGCTTCGAGTTGAGGCTTCATCACCCCATCGCCGCAGATCACGAACTCAACGTCCGTGCGATGTGCCAGCAGCCTGGCGGCCTCGGGGATCATCATCAAGCCTTGCTTGCTGCCCAACGTGCCCGAGAACAACACCACCGTGGCGCTTTGCGAAATGCCCAGCTCTTCGCGGTAAGCGCTCACATGGCCCAAGGGGCGCACCTTGTCCACATCGACCCAGTTGGGAAAGTGCCGAATGCAGTCGCGGTCCACGCCCTTGTTCCGCAAGCGGTCCACCATGCGCATCGAGATGGAGGACACCACATCGAAGCGCCTGAGCATGCGACGCTCCAGCCACAGTAGGGCCTGGCGCGCGCTTCGGCCTTCCATCAGCCCCATCTTGAAGGCCACGTCGATCTCGAAGTCCTGCACATGCAGCCAGGCCTGGGCGCCAGACAAGCGCGCGGTCAGCCAACCGGTGGGGGCGCACACAAAGGCGGGTGCCACGGTCAACACCACGTCCGGGCGCCAGCCCACTTGCCGCAGCATCACGGGCAATGACGAGGCCGCGAAGGTCAGAAGATGCAGGATGCGCTTGAGGCCACTGGGTTTGGCGGGCACCCACAGCGGGGCGCGCCACACGCGTGCGCCTTTCCAGATCTCTTGACGATAGGGCGGCCATGCATAGCCTTCGGCGATTTTCCAGTCGGGGTAGTAAGGCGGTGCGGCCACCACGCGAACCTCGTGCCCTTCGGACACCAACCACTCGGCCATCTCGCCGGAGTACTTGCCAATGCCCGTGGGCTCGGGGGCGAAATTGGCGCTGTAAATGAGAATCTTCACGGATGTTCTTTCAGCGCTGACTGTTCTTGTGACTCCAACAGGCGTGACAAAGCCGCCGCGTGGTCCACATGGATCACGGGATGCATCTGTCGGTGTTGGAGACCTGTCGACTCTTTGCGCTGTGCCGCTAAGCGCGCTGAGTTCTTAACGAATGGTGACGTTTCAAGTTGTCATCTTCATGAACTCGGGGGGTGCCGAATGCCGCGTTGCGCGGACATGGACAAAGCCATCATCTTTCGCACGGTGGGCGTGTGCCGTTCGCACAGCCACCACACCACATGCCCAGCCAGAATCAGAACCCCCAGCCAACCCAGCGTGACCGTCCAGGACAGCAGAGATGGCTGCATGCGTTCATCAAGGTAGGCAGTGGTACCGATCAGCATGACCAAAGGAAAATGCGACAAGTAAAGCGAGAAGGACATGTCTGACAAGCGCTCAACCGCGTGCCGCATCCAGCGAGGCCATGACCGTGATGACGACCGAGGCCCGCAGTGGTAGACAAAGTAGGCGACGCCCATGCCCAGCACGAAGTCTCCCCATGGCGCACTCCAGGATTTTGGGGTGGCCCATTTGGAAAATCCAATGCCGGCCAGGAATGCCAAGCTGGCCATCGCGGGTGGCAGCCAGCGGCCTGGGCTTGTTGATCGGCCCGAAGATGGCCTATGGACGCGGGGCGTCACAAATGCGACGACACCCATGAGCCATATGGCGTAGCCGCAGAGAAGATCGGCGGGCAGAAGAACACCGAGGGCCAACGTCAATGCCGCCGCAGTCCATCTTTGGCGTGCTGTGATGCCGGTCTTCTGGCCAGCGAATGCGATGAACATGAGTGGGAAAAGCACGTAGTACCAGAACTCGTTGGCCAGGCTCCACAGTGGGCCGTTGCTGCCAAAAACCGGCACCTGAATGGTCTGCAGAAAAAGCAAGTTGCCCAACAACGTGCCCAGTGAGGCGTCGTAGTGATCGGGCTGCGGCGCCGAATGCCAGAGCGCCGCATAGGCACCTGACAGTACTTGCGGGGCCAGCTTGACAATGGTTTGATCCACGGCCCAAGTCAGGATCAGGCATGGCAGCAGCACGGTCCACAGTCGACTCAATCGCGCTTGGGCATAGGAGCGCCAACTGAAGCGCGGGCCTGCGGTCAACACGGACCCGCCCACCAGGTAGCCGCTCAAAACAAAGAACACCATGACCGACTGGTGGCCCAGACTGGTCAAGGCATACAGCAAGGTGTCAACCAGACCTGACGATTCGGCGGAACCCAGGTCCACCATGGTGGCGGCGCGCAGGTGGCCGGCACAGACCAGCACAGCCGCAAGGCCTCGCATCAGATCGAGCAAATGATGGCGGCCCTTGGTCACCTCAAGACTCCAGCGCAAACACCGACTGATAAATCGAGAGATAGCCTTCGATGGCCTTGTGCGTGGTGAACTGCCCGGCCCAGGCAATCCGGCTTTGCCGCTGTGAGACCTGTTCGAGCTCATCCACCTGAAGCACCGCCTCCAGCACATCAGCGCCTTGCTCGGCCCACGCGCCGATGTCATCACCCGGTTTGAGTGTGGGCAAGTAGCTGGCCAGCGGCCCGGCGATCTCGTTCATGGGGGAATCGTCGGTGGTGATGACCGGGCAGCCGCAGGCCTGCGCCTCCACGATGGGCCAGCCAAAGCCCTCGGCCAGGCTGGGGAACAAGAATGCCCTGGCGACTGAATAGGCGGCCTCCAGGGCGGCGTTGTCAATGCCTTGGTAAAACAAAACGCAGCCTTGCGCAGGCACTTGCTTCAAGGCGGCCAGCACCTCCGGGTTGGAGGGGTGAGGGCTGATCATCCACAGCGGTAGCGGGTTGTCATGCCGCGCGGCGTACCGTGCATACAGGTGGATGACACCGGCGGTGTTTTTGTACCATTGGCCACCGCCCACGTGCAGGATCATGCCGTCGTCGGTGGCCGGCAGGCCCGCTCGGCTCAGCTTTTGAAACGCCTTGGCGCGGGGTACCGGCTTGTAGGGATAGTTCAGGCCGTTGTAGACCACGCGCGATGTTTGGGCTTGCACCTGCCCATGTTCCACCAGGTCGTTTTGCGTGCGCTTGGACACCGAAATGAAATGCCGGGCCTGACGGAAGCCGCGGCGAATGTAGCGTTGGTAGAGCCGGCCTGTGCTGGACGTCGGGTTCTGAGGGATCTGCCCCAGTGCCGAGCGCAGTGCCAGCAGATCATGGGCATGAACCACATGCGGCAGGTGCTTGACCAGGGGAACCCATGGGCCGAGTGCCTGGTCGCAAAACACGAACAAGGTGCCTGGTGGTTGGCGAAGCAAACGAGCCTTCACCTGGAGCGGAAAGACCACGTACTGATCCACATAGCCCGCCCATTTGGCAAACCGTGTGTTGTCGAAAAAGGTGTGGACCCAGGCCTGTGGCGCCCAGTAGGCGACCTCGTAACCTTTGGCCTGCATGGCACCGCCAATCATGCGTGCAAAGCGCGGCATGCTTTGCGAGCGCATGAACGAGGGGTGGCAGAAAAATACGAGCTTCATGCCGCACTATTTTGGCCACGGCATATGACGCCATGACGACGCGGACTTCAGCGTAAGCAGGCGTAATAGCCTCGCCAGCTGTGCCTTTTCTCCTTTCCTCACCGCAAGGCCAGGCCTGATCATGGTGATTGCTAAAAAACGTGCATGAGTTTTGATGGAATTGAGCATGTGGAAGAGATGGTGCTTACCGATTTTGGCCAGTGCCCGCAGTGCTGTGCTGGTCGCAGTCGCGACCTGGTCCATGGCGGCGTGCGGAGGTGGGGGCGGTGTCTGTGATGGCTGTGCAGTCAGTGCGCCGCCAGCCGAACCGTCACAGCAGGTCGGGGCCGCTGAACTGCTTGCGCAAAGCCAGGGTGCATCGGCAAGCACCTCCCTCACGCGGCAGCAAGCCACGCGGTTTTTGACGCAAGCCACCTTCGGACCCACGCAGGCCGAAGTCGATCACCTGATGGCCGTGGGTTATCAGGCCTGGCTTGACGAGCAGTTCTCCGTCCCCATGTCACCGACATCGCACGTGGCGGCCTGGGATGTGGCCAACGCGGCCATCATGACGATCGATGCGGGCCAGCGGGCCAGCAGCGGCGAGGTGACCAGCAGCTTCTGGCGTCAGGCGGTGACTGGTTCGGACCAATTGAGGCAGCGTGTGGCACTGGCCCTGTCCGAAATCTTCGTGGTCTCTACCGCAGACAGCTGTGGCAGCAACGCCTACAGCCGAGGGGCTGCGGGCTATCTGGACATGCTGGGCCGTCAGGCCTTTGGCAGCTACCGCGCCCTGTTGGAGTCTGTGGCCTTGCACCCGGTCATGGGCTGCTACCTGTCGTACTTCCAAAATCAGAAAGAAGACCTGAGCACGGGCAGGGTGCCCGACGAAAACTTTGCGCGCGAAATCATGCAGCTGTTTTCAATCGGCTTGTACCAGCTCAATTCGGACGGCAGCATCAAAACCGACGCCAAACAGCAGCCTTTGGAAACCTACGCCGCCGCCGACGTTTCCGATCTGGCCAAAGTCTTCACCGGCTGGGGGCTGAATTGTTCGACCGGGTTCACCGCCAGTTGCTTTTTCTCAAACCCCAGCATTCCCGAGCAGTTCCTGGCGGACATGCGTGGCTTTGCGCTGTACCACTCCACGGCCGAGAAAAGTTTTCTGGGCACTGTGGTGCCGGCCAATGCGTTTTCGACGCCCGAGGCGGACTTGAAGGTGGCGCTCGACACGCTGGCCAGCCATCCCAATGTGGGGCCCTTCATTGGCAAGCAGTTGATCCAGCGTCTGGTGACCAGCAATCCCAGTCCTGCGTATGTGGCTCGTGTCGCGGCGGCCTTCAAGGCGTCAGGGGGCAACTTGCGCGTCACGGTGTCGGCCATCTTGCTGGACACCGAGGCACGGAACATGTCGGCGCTGAGCAGCAGCACTTTTGGCAAGGTGCGCGAGCCCCTGCTGCGCTTCTCGGCCCTCTTGCGCGCCTTTGACGCTCGCTCTGACAGTGGGCAGTACCTGATCAACTCCACGGCGGAGTCCTTGGGGCAGTCGGCATTGGCATCGCCTTCGGTGTTCAATTTCTTTCGACCGGGCTATGTCAAGCCTGGCTCATCGTCTGCCGCAGCGAACCTGGTGACACCAGAGTTGCAGATCGCCACGGAAACCAACGCAGCTGCCTATGTGAACTTCATGACCAGTTTCATCTGGGCCGGAACGGGCCGAGCTGGTCTTGACAACAGCGCTAAAAGAAGCGACGTGCAACTGGACTTCAACATCAACCCCCACAGCCCATGGCTGGCGAGGGCGGATGATCCAACGGCGCTGGTGGAAGAGATCAACCAGCGTCTGATGTACGGCACGATGCCGGTGGCACTGAAGACGGAGATCACGCAGGCCATCACGGCGCTTGATTTCAAAGCCAAGCCGACGCCCACCGCCGACCAGATCGCGGGCACCCGAAAATACCGCCTTTGGTCAGCCTTGCTGCTGACCGTGGCATCCCCAGAATTTCAGGTACAGAAGTGAGCGGCATCATGCGTGACCACGGTTCCAATGCTGCTCGCCGCTTGTTCTTGAAGCAATCGGGCGCGTTCTCGCTGATGGGTGCGGCGGCGCCCTTGGCCATGAATCTGGCCGCCGCCAGCGCCCTGGCCGCACCCGCCGCCACCGACTACCGCGCCCTGGTTTGCGTGTTCTTGTACGGCGGCAACGACGCTTTCAACACGGTGCTCGCGACCGACGATCCCTCTTGGGCGAACTACACGGCGGTGCGCAATCAGCAGCCGGAGTCGATTGCGCTGCTGCGTAACGCGGCGCCCAACCGCAGTGCCAAGGTGGGATTACCGGAGTGGTTGGGGGGCGTGCTGCCCATCTCCGTCGCTTCAATGCAATCCGGGCGCAGCTTCGCGATGCACCCCCTGCTTGACAGCCTTCAAAGCATGTTCAACACCAGTCGACGTGTGGCGGTGGTGGCCAATGTCGGCCCGCTGGTTGAGCCCTTGAGCAAGGCCGACTATCTGCAAAGCCTGAAGCGCAGGCCCAAGAAACTGTTCTCGCACAATGACCAGCAAAGCACCTGGATGGCCCTGGCCCCTGAGGGCACTGCCGTGGGATGGGGCGGGCGATTGGCAGATGCCGTGGCCAGTGCCAACAACAGCAGCCTGTTCACTGCCATCTCAGCCAGCGGGGAGTCCGTGTGGCTGACCGGAAAAACCGTGCGCCAGTACCAGGTCAGCCCCGCCGGCCCCGTGCGCATGGGCACCCAGCCAGATTCAACCGGGGTCAGCCGTGTCTATGGCTCCGATGTGGTCGGGGCGGCCTTGGAGCGCATCGTGACCAGCTCGCGCAGCCCGCATGTCATGGCGGTGGACATGGCCGCCGTGAACCAACGCAGCCTCCAGGCCGAGCGCATCTTGTCCAGCGCCCTGCCCAGCGAGGCACTGGCGCCGTACGGGCCTGCCGGTGCCTTGCAGTACACCACCGTGGCCGGAGGGCGGGCGCACAACCCTCTGGCCCAGCAGTTGCAGGTGGTGGCCAGAACCATCGCGGCCCAAGGCAGCCTGGGGGTCAAGCGTCAGGTCTTCTTCGTGAGCCTGGGCGGATTCGACACCCACAACAAGCAGAACCTGGCCCATGCGGATCTCATGGCCAAGCTCAACCATGCCTTGCAGTATTTCGACACCACCTTGTCGGCCATGGGGATGGCTCAGAAGGTCACCACCTTCACCGCGTCTGACTTTGGGCGCTCGTTCACCAGCAACGGCGATGGCTCCGACCATGGCTGGGGGGGGCACCACCTGGTCATGGGCGGTGCGGTGCAAGGCGGCGATGTCCATGGCGCTTTCCCCGTGCTGGCCAAGAAGAACAGCCGGGACAACGGCTTTGATGGCAGCCCTGACCAGATCAACAACGGCATCTTGCTGCCCCGGATTTCTGTCGACCAATATGGGGCAACCCTGGGGCGCTGGTTCGGACTGACGTCGGGGCAACTGGGCGAGGTCTTCCCCAACCTGGTCAATTTTGGCGGGCTGAGTGATCTGGGATTCATGAAGACCTGAGCGAACAATCCCCCTGAATTGCGGGGGTGGCCTTGCTTTGCCACGCGCATGACACACGCCAGAGGTGCAATACCCGGAGAGTGACCTCTGGAGTGTGGCCCCATGGCCTTGTTATCGATCATCACGATTGTCCGCAATGACCTTGACGGGCTGAGAAAAACGCACGCCAGCGTGCTCCGCCAGCTTTGCAAAGACCACGAGTGGATCATTGTGGACGGCGCATCGACGGATGGCACGGCTGAGTACGCACTGGCCCTTCCGGACCCCCAGACCAGCGTGGTCAGCGAGCCCGACAAGGGGATCTTTGATGCCATGAACAAAGGGCTGGGCCGGGCGCAAGGTCAATTTGTCGTGTTCATGAACGCAGGCGACACGTTCAAGGATGAACGCACCCTTGATGCTGTGGCCCAGGCGCTGAAGCCCGGATCGGTGGATTTCCTGTACGGGGACAGCCTCCAGCAATACGACGGTGACCAGCTCATCCACAAGGTGGCCCGAGGGCACCTCAAGCTGGGATACGGCATGTTTGCGTGCCACCCGTCCATGTACTACCGCCGCTCCGTGATCGGCGCCATGAGGTTCAATCCTGATTTCAAGATTGCTGGCGACTACGAATTCACCTCGCGCTTCCTCGGGCAGACCTCGGCCATCGTCAGGCTGGACGAGGCGCTGAGCATCTTTGACCTCACCGGCACGTCGGTTCAGAACAAGGGGAGAGGGCGCACTGAGAACTGGAAAGTTCAGCGGGATGTGCTGGGCGTTCCGCTGGCGAACCGGGTTCTCACTCGCCTGACCTACCTGTTGACAGCCGTGCTCAATGACCACTTTCCCGGCGTCTATCGCTGGCTGCGCTTTCGAGTGGCGGCATGATCGACCTGGCGGCCAGCAAGACCGAGTGGTCCACCAGCATCAAGCTGCGGCGGGTTCTCTGGACATTGGTGCTGGAGCCCCTGGTTCGTTGGCTGCCCAAGCACTGCAGTCCGCTGCGGGTGCTGGCGCTGCGGCTCATGGGCGCCAAGATCGGGCCGCATTGCCTGCTGATGCCGGGCATGAAGGTCTTGATGCCTTGGAACTTGCGCCTGGAAGACCACGTGGCCATTGGGCGCGGGGTCGACATCTACAACTTTGCCTTGGTCGAGATTCGCCGTCAGACGGTCATCTCTCAGGACACGCACCTGTGCACCGGCTCGCACGACTTCAGGCAGCCCAGCATGCCTTTGATCTACAACCCCATCCGCATCGGCAGCGGATGCTGGGTGGCGGCTGGGGTGTTTGTCTGCCCGGGGGTGTCGATGGCCGATGGCGTGGTGGTGGGTGCCAGGTCGGTGGTGACCAAGAATCTGGACATCCCGTGGTCGGTGTATGCGGGAAATCCGTGCACCCGGATCATGGACAGGCTCATGAGCTCTGCATGAATGTCTCCGTCCTCATCCTCACCAAGAACGAGCAGCATGATCTTCCCGGCTGCTTGAGAAGCGTCAGCTGGAGCGATGACGTCCATGTGCTCGATTCAGGCAGCACCGACCACACCGTGGGCTTGGCGAAAGCGCAGGGCGCGACGGTGACGGTGCGAACTTATCCTGGCAGTGTTGCGCCCTTTGGAGGGGATGAGGCCGCTCACCGCAACTGGGGGCTGCGCAACATGGCCTTCAAGCATGAATGGCTGTTGCTGCTGGACGCGGATGAACGCGCCACGCCCGAGCTGGTCGCCGGCATCCAGGCCATGTTGTCGGCACCCGGACAATGTGCCGCTTACCGGGTTCATCGGCGTGACTATTTCCTGGGCACCTGGATCAAGCATGTGACGCCGTCGCCCTTCAACATTCGCCTGATCAAGCCAGCCGCTGTGAGCTATGAACGCATCATCAATCCCATCACCGTGGTGGATGGGGTGGTGGGTGAGTTGAATGCGCACTTTGATCACTTTCCGTTCAGCAAGGGCATGAGTCACTGGTTTGCCAAACACAATGACTACAGCACCTTTGAGGCCAAGCACATTGTGAGCAAGCAGCAGGGCGCTCAAAAGTTCACGTTGGGCAAGGCCCTGTTTGCCAAGGACATCAACGAGCGCCGCATGCATCAAAAGGGCATTTACTACCAGCTGCCATTGCGTCCCCTTGTGATGTTTTTGGGCCTGTATGTGGGCAAGCGCGGCTTTCTGGACGGGCGCGCGGGTTTCGTCTATGCCGTGCTGCGCGCCATCTATGAATACATGATTGTGTTGAAGGTGACCGAACAGGGCATGTCACGCAGCGGGGACTGACTCGACCTTTGGCTCTCGCGTGAAGACCAGCTTGAGCAGGAACGCCAGCAGCGCGTAAATCAGAACCTTCTGCGGCATGTCCCGCAGCAGGAAGGCCAGCTTGGAGGCCAGCGACTCGCTGCCCAGGCCGTAAAGCAAGATGCCCCAGGTGCCGCCCAGCACGATGGGCGACACCACGAACATCTCACCTCGCAGCGAGAGGGAGTCGAAGCACAGGAACAAAACGAGGAACAAGACCGCCACCAGGAAGGGTGCGAAATCTTGGCCAATCACGATGACGTCGGCCCACATGGACCCTGTGGCAAAGCCGCCCAAGGACTGCGATCCCTCGTTCTGATAGCGGTAGAAATCGCCCATGGAGTAGGCGTTTCGCTGCTTGTCGAGCTTGATCTCCAGCGCGTCCAGCACAGGTTGGGGCAAGGTCATGAGCAACTTGTCAACATTGGTGTCGAGCACCTCAGCCCGCTGCTTGGCATTGAAACTGAACGCAAAGTAAAGCATGTTGTCATGGAACTTGGTCTCGGAGAATCGGGCCAGAACCGGGTTGCTGAGGTAGGCCTCGTCATAGACCTGGAACTTGGCAGACAACGTCCCCTTCATGCGGTATTCGGCCAGCTTGTCGCGTTCACCCAGCAGCTGGTAGGTTTCCTGGGCCATTTGCCAAGGCGTTAAGGTTTCTCGTTGGTCTCGTGCCAACGCCATGGCCACCGCCACATCCGTGAACAAGGTGATGCCCATGAGCACGGTGACCACGCCAGCGCCGGCTTTCACCAGGGTGCTTTTGCGCACGGCGCTGGGGTCTTGCATGGCCCAGATGAAGTAGATCAAGGCCGCTTGCACAGGGCCGATCAGCATGAGTTGACGGGCATTGCGCAACAAGCCGATACCCATCAAGGCGATGGTGAAGGCAATCAGCAATGGGATCTGCTTCTTGATGTCGCAATAGGCATCGCCGTATTTTTTGTAATACAGGGGGATGGCAAACGGCAGCCACTGCAGAAAGCTCAGCGCTTGGAAAAACTTTCCGCCGACGTCGCCAAACGCGGCACCGCCCTGCAAGGTGGACAAGGCCCCAAGGCATGCCATCGCCCACAAGATCCCGATGGGCGGTGCATCCAGCACGCCAAGGGGCCTGAACACATGCAGGGCCAGCCCGTCTCGCAGGCTGGCGGTCGCTGCCAGATGGCGGTAGACCCAATGAACGGCCACGGCGATCAAGGACACGACTGCCAACACAGAGAACGTCAGAACCGGCCCCCGCAGCAGTTGAGAGACCGGGACCCAGGAGGTCGTCTGTGCGACCAGCGAGGCCAGTGAGGTGGTCACGTTGAAGCCGATGATGGCCAGGGATGACACGGGGTAGTCCACCGTCGCACGACTGCGGTCCAGGTACTGGTAGACCAGCAGGGTGGATCCCACAATGAGCAGGACTGAAAGCAGGTTGTCATGCGATGGGTCAATGAGCAGTTGCAGCAGGCCGCAGACCAAGCACGTCAACTGCATGGCCCGTGCAAAAAGTTGGAATCTGGTCATGGCGTGGTGCTCAATGCCATCTCGCGCAGCACCGCTCTGAGGATGTCTTCATTGCCGTGGCGGTTGGCCAGGAACCGGCGATGCCCGGCGGCAGCGATGGCGGCTGCTTTGTCGGGCTGTGCCAGCAATGCCAGACATTGATCCGCGCATTCCTGGGCATCGCGCCAGAAGATGGCCTCAACCCCTTCCTGGTAGAGATGGCTGTGCTCTGGCGTGCGCTCAGCGCAAAATAACCCGCCCAGGGCGGGGATTTCAAGCGACCGGGTGGTGTGCAGGTCTCGGTTCCCTTTGGACAGCATGCCAATGTTGATGCTGGCGCATTGAATGGCATGGGCATAGTCATGGCCACCGATGGCGCCCCCCTTCCAATGGGGTTGAAGCTGGTGCCACTCGGGCGCCTTGTGCCAGTTCGCCCCTCGGATGGACACAGGCACCCCACGTTGGATCAAGGCCAGCAGGAAGGGCCCTCTTTCAGGCATCCAGGTTCCCAGAAACAAGGCTTTCGATTGCCATTGGGCGGCAATGCCTGGCGTGATCGGGCGGGGGGCGTGTGCCTGCTCATCCGCAGACCGCCAAACCCGCGTCACCCGACGTGCGTCCAGGGCCTTGCACTCGGCCACGTTTTCTTGTCGCACCACCGCCAGCAAATCGTAGTGCGACGCTGACATTCTGTAGGCCGAGAATCGCCTGCGATCGCGCGGACCTGTCGGGTCATCGATGTTGTAGTTGATCACGTGCCTGCAATGTTTTTTGAGCACAGCGATGATGGCCGGTGTCACCCACTCGCCGTTGTCGACATGGCAGAGGTCAAATTGCTGATCGGCGAGTTCGGCCTTCATGCGGCGCACCAGCCATGGTGCAAAAACATGGCCCCCGATGCGCCAGGTGACCCTGTCGACCCAACCAGTTCGAGGCAACCATGGGCGCATGTCCCAGTGGATGACCTCATGCCCCAGGCGGCGATAAGCGTTCGCTCGATCCAGGCACGTCCCGCTGATCGTGCCCAGGTACAGGATGCGCAGAGGGCTCATGGCATCAACGCCCGGTAGATGCCCTGCGCCTTCACGCCATAGTCGCGCCACCCGCCTGCGCGCTGTACTCGAAGCAAGGCTTTGCGGCTCATCTCGGCCCGCAACTCGGGCGAATCGGCAAGCTGTTGCAGTCGCTCGGTGATGGCCGCGGGGTCGCGGATGGGCACGATGAAGCCTTCCTGGCCATCGTCGAAGAGATCGCGTGCCCCGGTGTTTTCGGTGCCGATCACAACGCAGCCGCTGGCCAGGGCTTGCGCTTGAACCAGGGCCAATCCTTCCTGCACGCTGGCCAGCACCATGGCATGACTGCGGCTCATCAGTGAAGTCAGCTCCGTTTGCGGCACGTGGCCCAGCACACGAATGGAGTCGTGCCACAG
This sequence comes from uncultured Aquabacterium sp., assembly GCA_964554655.1. Taxonomy (GTDB): domain Bacteria; phylum Pseudomonadota; class Gammaproteobacteria; order Burkholderiales; family Burkholderiaceae_C; genus Aquabacterium. The sequence continues at coordinate 29,888 of CAZKPN010000042.1, forward strand.
GTCATGCTGCTTCATGGCGGCGATGAAATCAGGAGAGGGCGTCCCCGCCAGGCTCAGCGACTTGTGGGGATGGCGGAACGCCTGATAGGCCTGCAGCAGGTAAGGGATGCCCTTGTTCAGGTTCATGCCGCCCACGTACAGCACATCGAACCGCCCATCTTCAGGTTGGCCGCTGGGTTGGAACAGGTTCAGGTTGACGCCATACGGCAGCAGTCGCATTTTTTGCCTGGGCACACCTTGCTGAATGAATGATTCAAGGCTGAAGCTGGAGGGCACGGTGATGCAGTCGGACTGCGTGTACTCGGCTTCTTCGCGTTCGATGACGCGCGGGTCGATGCCCTCGAAAGACAGCCCCCAGCGGCCGGCCTCCTCGCGCAGCAGTCGGTCTTGAACGCGGATGTGTGACGAGCCTCGGTCGCACACATAGCGCGCGCCACGGCGTTGGGCGGCGCGGCCGCTGCAAAGCGCTGAGCCTGACATGCCCACGAACACATCACAGTCGGGCAGGTTGCGCGCGACATGCCGGTCGAATGTGGAGCGGTCCAGCTGTTCCCAAGCCCGGACCACATGGATCCCCAGGGCGTCCTTGCGCTTGAAGGCCATGTAGGGGGTGTGGACCCAAGGAAAAGTCCGAATCAGATGTGCGGGCAGTTGCTTGCCCTTCAGCTTGAATCGAGGGTAGCCGGTGAAGATGGCGACCAGTGACTGACTGGTGCGAAGCTCGCGCGCCAAATCAAATGAGTGAAACGTCCCCATGGTGGACAACGCAATTTTCATGATGCGACGGACGGCTGGGTGAGCGGGGCAAGCGAGGTCATTCGCTGAGCCAGCAGCACGCACACGCCGGCAATGGCGAGCTCGGACACCAGCATGGCCAGCCCCGCGCCTTCCAGGCCAAGCCTGCTGCCCAGGCCCCATGACAGCAGCAGAGACAAGGCCGCTGCCAGCAAGGTCCATTGCGCCAGGCCCACGTGCTGATTGGTCGCCATGAGCAACACCCTGGGGACGTGCCACACGCCGCCCGCGGCCGCGTACGCCAGCAGAATCAGCATCAGGGTTGGTTGCACGCCGATGCGACCATGGGTCCACAACTGCAAGAGCCATGGTGCGACAAGGTAGAGCACCAGGCTCAGCGCCACTGAAAGCGCAGCGCCTATCCAGGCTGCCCTCCGGTAAAGGCCAGCCACGGCTGGGGCGCCGCCTCGGCCATAAAGCTGAGACAGCTCCGCCCACAAAGCGTGGCCAAAGATGCCCGTGACTTGCACCGCCACGCGAGCCAGCGTCCGGTAGGTGTTGAAAATGGCAACCATGGCCGGGCCAAAGAGGTGGCCCACCACCAAGGTGATGCCCTGAAAGCTCAGGGCATTGGCCAAAGGAAACGCCATGAAGGAGACAGCCGGCGTTGCCATGGCACGGACCTCGGCAATGTGCGCTTCTCGCAGCCCCCAGGAGAAGGGGTGTGGGCCTTTGCCGGATTGCCAGATCATCCACAAGACACCTGTTGCCCGAACCAGCAGGCTGGCGATCGCCACTGCCGCGAACGTGCCCCCCATGAACAGACCGACCATGCCGCCCACCCACTCGGCCAAGCGAAGAACATTGGCCAGCATGGTGCCCTGCGCATACCGTCCGGTCGACTTGAAGATGGCCTCGGCCAATCCACCAAACAAAGCCAGCAGCACCGTCAAGACCAGGGCGGCCAAGGCCAGGCGCTCATCCCATCGGAGCACGCCGGGGATCGGCGCCCAAAGAACCAAGGGCAAGGAGATTGCGGCGATGCCACCGCAAGCGAGCAGCATGAACACCATGGCACTTTGGAAGATGGCGTTGGCCTGCCGGGTGTCACCCCGCCCCATGGCCATGGTCATGCGGTTTCCAGCCGTGGCCACCATGCCCACATCCGCCATCGACAGGTAGGCAGGAATGGCGGACAACATCAGCCAGGTCCCGTAGGTGGCCACATCCCATCGGTGCAGGAACAGCGGCAGCGAGGCCAACTGGATGACGATGTTGGTGGCTTGTCCAAACGTGTTGGCGCCCAGCGCCGCCATGATCCGTTGAAGCAGGGGACTCACATTGAACTCGTGCTGCCGATGAGGCTGCGGCGGGCTTGCGGACTCAGTGCCTTCAACACATCCTGGATGAACAGGTCTTGCAGTGCGAAGGGATCGCTCCGCCGCGTGACTTCCGAGACGCGGAACAGCATGCCATCGACCCTGTAGCCCTGAAGGGCCATCATCACCCGGGCCATGTTGCGGTCTCTGGAGCCTCGCGCGACGCCATCGCCCACGCGAACGAAGTAGGTCAGGGGTTCGGTCCGCTTGGGGCCCAACGTGGTCATCAGCCGCACCGACTCAATGCCTCCGAACGGGGAACTCACCGTGTGCTCGATCCGCTCCTCGACCTTGAAGCCTTGCGATGGGTAGCAGGCCTCGGGTGTGTGCAGCTGGGTGTCGTTCGACTGATCACGCCCGTAAGCGATCGACAGCATGATCCGGCGCCCCGTCGGCCGATGCAGGTAGGTGCGCGCGAAGGTCTCGCTGTACAGGCGCATCAGGTTCTCTTCCTGCACGGGGTTGACCACTGACTTTTGCGCGTAGGGCAGCTCCTGCCAATCGCCGAAATGCGCGGGTAGCAGTGCGGCATAGTGAGGCTCTCCGATCACATCGGCCCAGTACTTCCTGGGTTTGAGAAGCTCGGCGGCCGCAACCGAGCCCACCATGATCGTCACAGCCAGGAGCAGAACTCTGAGCGTGATTCTGGGGGGGGTGAACAGCATGGTATTCACCTGGTGGGGCCGGACAGGCGAGACGATGTCCAGCGCATCAAGCCATCAATGGACACGATCAGGATCAAGGCCACCAGGAACAGCACGGCACCGGCGAAGCCATGCAGGAATCCTTGGCCGACTTCATCGCCGAAGTGATAAGTGAGCAGGGCCAGGAAGATGACGCGGATCATGTTGGCGGTGAAAGAGATGGGCAGGATCAGCAAGCCCAAGGTGATGTTGCGCAGCAAGGAGGAGTGCCTGGCGACGTTGAGGTAGAAGATGCCCATGGCTTCCAGCATGAACAAGGTGCGCATGCCGGCGCAGGCGTCGGCCACCAGCAGCTGGTACTGGCCGATGTTGATGACCACACCGGTGTGCGTGATCGGGTAGCCCATGGCCCAAAGCACATTGGTCACGGCAATCGAGATGTTCAGTTTGATGAACTGGCTGATGGGGTCGAGCAGGAAGCCCGGGATGGGCACCATGAACAGCAGGAAGAACAGTGGGAACTTGAGCCGATTGAGCAAAGGCGTGCCACCCGCCAGCAGGACCACGCCGATCATCATGGGGATGAAGGCGAAGACCTCGAAGTAGATGATGCCCAATGCCCGGCCTGCAACGTAGAACAAGAAGCCCGTTGCAAACGCGGGCCAGCACCAGCCTTGGCGGGGCGGGCTGCCGGTGGGTGTGGGGTGCTCGCGCCAGCGCGTGGCCATGAGCCACAGTGCCATGCTCAGCATGATCGGACCGTGGCTGTGCTCGCCCTTGGCCCACAGGCCGGCTTCATTGTCCTGCAGCAGATCCCACAGCGTCAGGGTGAACATGGCCAGCAGGCCCAGGCTCAGCACCAGGAGGTCCAGCGGCATGGACAGCGGCACACCTGACGCCGCGCGAGCGTCGGCGATGGGAGGGCTACTCGTGGTAGTCATAGGTCTGAAAGCCCGCTGATTTGACCAAGCTGTCCCGTTTGGCCGAGGCATAGTCGCTGCGCACCATTTCGCCGACCATCTCCATCAGTGTGGTTTGCGGGGTCCAGCCCAGCTTGGCCTTGGCCTTGGAGGGGTCGCCCAGCAAGGTCTCGACTTCCGTGGGGCGGTAGTAGCGAGGATCCACCTTGACCACCACGTCGCCGGGCTTGCACGAGGCCAGCATTTGGCCGTGAACTGGCTGGACATCGACCACCACGCCGACCTCGCGTTCGCCGTCGCCTTCAAAAGCCAGCGTGATGCCCAGCTCCTTGGCAGAAAACTCCACGAACTGGCGCACGCTGTACTGCACGCCGGTGGCGATGACGAAGTCCTCTGCCACCTCTTGCTGCAGCATCAGCCACTGCATCTCGACGTAGTCGCGGGCGTGGCCCCAGTCGCGCAGTGCGCTCATGTTGCCCAGGAACAGGCAGTCCTGCAGGCCCAGCGCGATGCGGCTGATGGCCCGCGTGATCTTGCGCGTCACAAAGGTCTCTCCGCGCACCGGGCTTTCGTGATTGAACAAGATGCCATTGCAGGCGTACAGGCCATAGGCCTCGCGGTAGTTCACCGTGATCCAGTAGGCGTACAGCTTGGCCACC
>CAZKPN010000043.1:0-23502 GCA_964554655.1 uncultured Aquabacterium sp.
CACGCCGCGGATGGTGACGGATGCGGCGGGCAACAAGCGCTGGAGCTGGTCGATCACCACAGGCGAGCCGTTTGGGGCCTCGCCGGCCAATGAGGCTCCACAGAACCAGGCGGCCGCCCAGCAGTTCACCTTGAACCTTCGGTTCCCGGGGCAGTACCTGGACAAGGAGACGGGGACCTTCTATAACTACCATCGGACCTACAATCCGACGACGGGTAGATATCTGCAATCCGATCCCATGGGGCTCAATGGCGGATTGAATACTTATGGCTACGTCAACGGTAACCCACTTAGCTATGTCGATCCCCGTGGACAAAGCATTGTTACTCTAGTCGGAGGATCAGCTTTGGTGGGGCTGGGCGGATGGGCGCTTCTGCCTCAATCACAACGGGAGGCAATGACGCGATCGGCCCAAAGAGCGTTGGAAGCCTGTAAAGGGATGCGGAGTGAAGGGGCAAACAGCGATGAAGGCTGTATTTACTGCGTCAAGGGTGACAAAACAAGCTCCGGAAAGGACTACGTTGGATCGACTGACAATATGGGCAATCGCCAGCGCGACAAGTCAGATGGACGAGACCGCCAAGGTGCCGAAGTAGTCGATACTTACCCCAAGGGTGACCGCGATGCACGGCGAACGAAGGAGCAGCAGGCAATCAATGACCGTGGTGGTGTTGATAGCCTCGATAACAGGCGCAACGAGGTTGCACCTAGAAATTGGCCAGGTAGAGGAATCACGTCACCATGAGCGACAAAGAGATCAAGTTGAATCAACGGCCGATTCCGGAGGCCGCGTTACGCGATGAAGACGCAGTCGAAATGCTGCGGGTCTGGATTGCGGAGCGAAAGCTTCATTGCTCGATGAAGGTGGGCATGTATCGGGAGACGATGAACGTACCCGAAGAAAAGGCTTGGGGTACCATCCTCGCTGATGTGGCAAGGCATCTGGCTAACGCCTTGGAGTCGGGTTATTCGACCAATGCGACAGAATCGTTGCTGAAGATCCGAGACAGCTTCATCAATGAGTTGGGGGCACCGACTTCAGATGCAAAGGGTGACTTTGTGCGCAAACACTGAGCATCTGCTGAAACAACGCCCGCCTTGCTTGGGCGTTGTTGTTTCAAGGCGTGAATTCTTCGAGGTTAAGGCCATCGAAGGCGCCGAAGTCTGTTGGCTCATGGAGTGAACGTCTCGATGGCGAGTTCTGGGACGGCCGAGAAGTGCTTGACGTTGGCACTGAGCACGGGTGTTGACGCGACCGTCGGCACGCTCACGCACAACATCAGCCGCGTCTACGATGCCTTGAACCGGCTTGAAAAGGTCACTGGGCCGGCGCAATGAAGGAACGATCAGGGAGCAGTATGCCGGCGAGCAAAAAAAGGGGCCCATTGTGAGAGCTTGGGTGCAGGGGAACAGGTAGGGGAACAGCGGCGGTTTTGACTTTGAAAACCCAGGCTACATCAGGGCTGCATTGAAGTGTTCAATCCCCATCAGCCACCCCATCGAATGCAAGTAAAAACAAGGACCTTCGGGTCCTTGTTTCGTTTCAGGGGTACCTCAGGGGCGAACGCTGAAATCCGCTGGCCATTGCAGCATCCAATGGCTTCGCGGTCGCCATCCGAGACACCCGCACCTTCGAGGCTGCAAGTGCGGCCGTCATCAACCCGTGGCAAGCGTGAGCGGGGTCAAGCCCGCGCGTATTTGGTCATCGCTCATGCACTCGGCGGATGGAGTCGCAGCCGTTTTGCTTTGACGGTTCGGGATGAGCCTTGTGGTGCTGGGATCCTTGACTGCACGAATGTGCACTCAACAAACACGGTATTTCGGTCGATATTGCAATGGCGTGCAGGGATAGCCTAAGCACGCGTTGCATTCATGCGTTGCAAGCCATTCAAAAACAACGATCTACCGAAAGCACTGAATGATCAAAAAATCACTGACGATTCGCGGTCGGTTTGCATTGCTGCTCACAATCTGCGCGCTGGCGATATCCATTCCCGCCGGGTTGTTGAGTTGGCGGTACATCCATGAGGTGCGCACCGCGCAGCGCGAGGTCACCGGGATGGCGCCAGCGCTCGCTTTGCTGGAAGTGATTCGCGTCGTGCAGCAGCACCGTGGCCTGTCCGCAGTCTTGTTGGGCGGGGATGAGGGCGCTGCGCCCAAGCGCGTTGCGAAACAGGCAGAGATTGAGAAGGCCATGGCTGCATTTGCTGCGCATGTGACGGCCGATGGTGCCGAGGCATCGCGATTGGGCGCCGCCTGGAAACTCGACGTCGGCAAGTGGGAGGAGGTCAGCCAGGCGGTGGCCGACAAGCGCATCACTGGCCCCGAGTCTTCGGCCCGCCACACGGCGATGCTGGCCAGCATGCTGCGAACGTTGGGTGAAGTGGCCGACCATTGGGGGCTGTCCTTGAGCACAGAACCGTCGGTCTATTTCTTGACGCTGGGCACGCTGGCAGACGCGCCCGGCATGATTGAGATGATGGGCCAGACCCGGGCGCGCGGCGCCAACTTGCTGTCCACCAAGCAGGCGCTTGATCCCGCCGAGAAGGCGCGCTTTGAGGCCTTGCAGATTCGCATGCGCGGTGCCTATGAGGACATGCTGTTGACCTTTGAGAAAAGCGCAACGGCGCATGCACAGTCGCGTGGTCGCATTGACGAGGTGTCGAAGAGGCTCAACGAGCTGGCTCAAACAGGCATTGGCCTGGCGCAGACGCATGTATTGCAGCCGGAGATTCCCAGCTATCCAAGCGCGTCGTATTTTGCCGAGACCACCAAGGTCATTGATGCCATGTACGAGACGCTGTGGCAAGCCATGGCCCTGTTGAAAGAATCATCCGAGCAGAATGCGGCCGATGCACGTAACAACGCCATGGTGGCCATGTTGCCGGTGGCACTGTTGTTCATGGTGGCCGCCGCTTTTGCCTTGCGGACGGGGCATTCCATCCGGCGCGAGCTTGGTGCGGAACCCTTCGAGTTGCGGGCGGTTGCGCGCCATGTGTCGAAGGGTGATCTGTCGTCCCCGATTGAGCTGACCGAAGGCGACGATCACAGTGTCATGGCGGCTATACGCCAGATGCAGATATCGCTGACCCAGGTGGTGAGCACTGTCCGTGGCAATGCAGAAAGCGTGGCCACCGCCAGCGCGCAGATCGCCCAGGGCAACCAGGATTTGAGTCAACGCACCGAGCAGCAGGCGAGTGCGCTGCAGCAGACTGCCGCGACGATGGATGAGCTGGGCAGCACTGTGAGGAATAATGCCGACAACGCCGCGCAAGCGAATCAGCTTGCGCAGGATGCCTCGACCGTGGCGGCCAAAGGTGGTGACGTGGTGCGCGAGGTGGTTCAGACCATGAAGGGCATCAACACCAGCTCGCGCCAGATCGCCGACATCACGGCCGTCATTGACGGCATTGCCTTCCAGACCAACATCCTGGCCCTGAATGCAGCGGTTGAAGCGGCGCGGGCAGGCGAGCAAGGCCGGGGCTTTGCCGTGGTCGCGGGCGAAGTGCGCACGCTGGCCCAGCGCTCGGCAACCGCCGCCAAGGAGATCGGCGCGTTGATCGCCGAGAGTGTGGCGCGCACTGATCAAGGCGCGGCACAGGCGGATCAGGCCGGGCGCACCATGCAGGAAATCGTGACATCCATTCGCCGGGTCACCGACATCGTGGCCGACATCAGTTTGGCCAACACAGAACAGAGCAGCGGTGTGGGCCAGGTGGGGCAAGCCGTCTCACAAATGGACCAGGCCACTCAGCAAAACGCAGCATTGGTGGAGGAGTCGGCTGCGGCTGCCGAGAGCCTGCGCCAGCAAGCGCAACAACTGGTTCAGGCCGTGGCGGTGTTTCAGCTGGCCAGATGATCGTGGCTGCTTGAAACGGTCACGCTGAATCGTCTTCCAGCCCACCCAAACGTTCCGCCTCATCCAGGGCTGCCATCAAGCATTCCTGGCTGGCTTGCGCGCCCTCCAGGTGGTCATCGGATTCAGCCCTGGCCACGATGGCGGCATCGACCGCCGCCAGCAGCGTTTCAAGCACTGGCCTGAGCGCCTGGGGGTAGGGGTGGGAAATGATGATGGATTCAATGGCCGCGTGGTACATCCGCTGGTGGCCTCCCAGGTTTTGCAGCAGGGCAACGAGCTCGCTGTTCTGGACGGTCAACTGCGCAATGTCCTCTTCCAGTTTGTCGATGCGTTCTTCGGTGGTCATGGCGTAGTTTTCTTCGTGGATGAGGCGATGGTAGTGGCAAGCCGCCCTCAAGTTGGGGAGGGTTGTGCCTCAGTCTCCACAGATTGCAAAAATACTGTATAAAATGACAGTATGAAAACGCTACTTGGAAATGACTGGACTGACTGGGGGGTGGACCTCGTCTTGGCCATGGCCATGCTGGGAACCCTGGTGTATCCATGGTAGGCCTGATGCTGTCTTCCCTGTGTCACATGACGAGGCCACCCTTGGGGTCCCTTGGATGCCTGCCAACTGCCAGAAAGGACGTGTCAGCATGAAGCGTACCCCCTCTAAGCCCTTCTTTCTGCGCTTGTTGGATGATTGGGTGGTCGACATCAGCGCTGCAGTGGCCCTGGCCGGGACTTTGCTGGTGATGTGGGTCAGGTAACCCCATCTGGGATCGGTGGCGGCTGAACTGTGGCAGGAAATGCGAGGGCACATCCCGCCCGAAGAATGGGCCGAGATCGAGGTGGATACGTGGGGCAAACAGGGTGCGCCCAACAGGTGATCGTGATAGTCTGATTGACCAACAGGTTTTTCAGGAGGGTCCATGAGCAGCACCAACCTTGATCAGGTAGAGGTCTTGCCTTCGGCGTTGCCGGGCCTTTCGCGCACCGTGCTTTGCGTGGATGATGAAACCAGCATCCTCTCCGCCATGAAGCGCTTGTTCCGGCCTTGCGGCTACCGCGTGCTGACGGCCGAAAGCGGTGCGGCTGCGCTGGTTTTGTTCGAAACGGAAACCATCGATCTGATCATCTCCGACATGCGCATGCCGGAAATGAGCGGCGCCGAGTTACTCGCGCAGGTTCGCGTGCGGTGGCCTCATGTCACGCGTTTGTTGTTGACAGGCTACGCCGATGTCAGCTCAACGATCGCCGCGATCAACGATGGGCAGATCCATCGTTACCTCACCAAGCCTTGGCAAGACAGTGAAATCTTGCTCACCGTCAAGGAGGCTTTTGACCGCATGTCGCTCCTGGACGAAAAAAATCGGCTGGAGGCATTGAGCGTTCGCCAGCACGAGGAATTGAAGGCACTCAATGGCACGCTGGAGCAAAAGGTTGAAGAGCGCACAGCCGAGTTGGCCAAGGTCAATGACCGCTTGAAGAAGAACTATTTCAACTCGATCAAGTCGTTTTCCAGCCTGATCGAGTTGCGTGGCGGCGAGTTGATGGGGCACGCACGCAAGGTGGCGGATCTGTCAAGGCGCTTGGCCAAGGCGATGAACCTGGACGACGTGCAGGCGCACGAGGTGTTCATCGCGGCCTTGATGCATGACATCGGCCACATTGGCTTGTCTGATGCGATCCTGGCTAAACCTGTCTCGAAATTGAATCCTGAGGAGGCCGCCCGCTACAGGTTGCACCCGATTTTTGGCGAACAGGCTTTGCTGGGGCTGGACGACATGCAACCCGTGGCCAGTTTGCTCAGATCCCACCATGAGCGCCACGATGGCCGAGGTTTCCCCGATGGGCTGAAGGAAAATGCCATCCCTTTGGGCGCACGAATCCTGGCCGTCGTCGATGCTTATGAGGATTTGCAGTCGGGGCATTTCATCACTGAAAAGCTCTCGGCTCACGAGGCACGGACGATGATCGGGCGCGGCCGGGGCACTCAGTTCGATCCGGTGACCATTGATGCCTTCCTGGCCTTGTTCGCCAAGCCGGCGGCGCCTCCGACGAATCGTCCGCTCAAGCTGCGCACCGATGAATTGAAGCCCGGCATGGTTTTGGCGCAGGATTTTTTATCGGCAGAGGGCGTTTTGTTACTGTCAGCAGATCATGGCTGACCGACGAGTTGATTGAGCGTGTCCGCACTTTCGAGCGCCGTGGTGGAACGCCCATCTTGATGGCCATCAGGCACATGGCTACAGCGACGGCATGACTTCGATTTTCTGAGTGCTTTGCTTCAGGGGCAAGGTGATGCGGAAAGTGGTGCCTTGGCCTTCCACACTGTGCACGCTCATCTGCCCCGCGTGTTTCTGAACAATCCCATACGACAACGACAGGCCCAGCCCTGTGCCTTTGCCCACTGGTTTGGTGGTGAAGAAGGGGTCAAAAATCTTGACCAGGTTCTCGGGGGCAATGCCGCAACCGGTGTCTTCTACTTCGATCGACACCGAGCTGTCCACCAATCTTGTGCGCACGGTGATCTTGCCCTTCGTTTCGCCGATGGCATGTGCCGCGTTGACGACCAGGTTCATCACCACTTGGTTGATCTCGGAGGGGCGGCATTCAACCAGGGGGATGTCTGCGTAATCTTTGATGATTTCGGCTTTGTACTTGACCTCGCTGTTCACCATGTTCAGGGTCGAATTGATCCCGTCGTGCAGGTTGGCCATCTGCCATTCCTGAGAGTTGTCAACGTGTGAGAAGTTTTTGAGGTCTTGCACGATCTTGCGAACACGTTCAATGCCATCTTTGGTTTCGCGCATCAAGAGCGGGATGTCGTCCTTGAGGTACGCAAGCTCAAGCCGATCCTTCAATTCGAGGATCCGGGTTCGCAAGGCCAGGTCGGACAGTTGGCTCTCGGTTTCCTGATAGGTGTCCAGCATCTGAAGCAGGTTGTTGAAGTACCCGTCCAGCGCGCCGATGTTGGACAGCACGAAGCCGATGGGGTTGTTGATTTCGTGGGCGACCCCGGCGGCCAGCAGCCCGATGGAGGCAAGCTTTTCCGATTGCACCAGCTGTTGATGGGTTTCCGTGAGTTTGTGGTTCAGCGCGGTCAGCTCGTTGTTGCGGCGCACCAGCTCGGCTTCAATGCGCTTGCGTTCACTGATGTCTCGCACGATGGCCACCACGCCACTGCCAGCGCGCACCACCTGGGCATGCAGCCATTGGGCTCGTATGGCTGGTTCATGGTTCTCCCACTCCTGGTCATGTGCCATGCCCGTGTTGACGACCTGGCACAGCACCGTGAAGGCACTGGTGTCACGGATGTTGGGCAGCAAGGTGCCGATGGGCTTTCCCAACATGGTCGATTTGTTCAGGTTCAGCAGGGCCACGCCACGGCTGTTGGTATCGGTCAGCACGAAGTCACTGATCGCGCCTTCTGAATCGCACAGACTGTGCAGGACAAAAGTGGCGTCTCTGCTGGCCTCCGAGGCGGCCAGGTAGGTTTCTTGCGCTTTGCGCACGCGTGATCGGCTGCGGGCCAGTTGCCGCAACAGCATGCCCAGCACGATTACCAGTGCGCTGACGAACGTGGCCTGCCATCGGTAGGCCTGCTCGCGCTGCCTGAACGAGGCCAATTGTTCTTCCTCGGAGAGCCCGATCACGGTCGTGATGCCGAACATGTTCAAGCGTTCTGACACGGTGTAGCGCTTGATGCCATCCCAAGGGCTGAGCAGGAGCTTGGCAGCGCCTTCGTCTTCAGGTGTGGTGGGGATCAAATGCTTCAAGGCTCCGGTGCCATGGCCCCTGATGATCTGATCGCCGCTGCGCGCCACGATCAGATCACCGCTGGATCCCACGACCCCCAAGGTGCCTTTCGTGCCCATGCGCGAGGGCTCGTAGTCGCTGGTGAAGTACTCGGGGTCGATGGACACACTCACCACACCCGCGAAGGCGTTGTTGGTGTCGGTGAGCCGACGTGCAAATGTCATTCGGCTCTTGCCGGTTCTGGGGTCTGGCACTGCGGGGCCGACGTAGAGTGTGTCTCCCAGTCGTGTGTGCTCGCTGAAGAACCGAAAGTGCGGTTGATCGACTGCGCGCAATACTTTTTCAGGGTTGTCGCTGTTGGTGGCCACGATGTCGCCGTGATGATTGGTCACGTCGATGACGAACAGCAGCGCCGTGGGGACCAGCAAATCGCTTTCAAGGTTAGCCAAGGACCGGGCCAGTCCTTTTTGCTCGCTGGCATACCTGACGACGTTGATGGTGAGGTCGATCTCGCGCAAGGCACGCAGCATCTGCACGCGGTAGACGCCTGACAGGTTCTGGGCGGCTATTTGGGCGCTTCGCTCAGCGGTGGCGCGTTCGCGTTCGATCCAGTTGATGGTGCCGACCCAAATCACGATCAGGACAAGCCCGGTCAATGCCAGGATCAGGCTGGATGCATCACCGCCGAAGAAGCTGCGCATGCGCCAGCGCGTCAAGGTGTGCCCGTTCAATGGAATCATATGGACATGGGCCGTTGGCCGGACGCGTTGCCCGACACTGGATGGCCAAGTGCATGTTAGTCCGAAGAACCCAAACTTGTCCCGAGAAAATGAGCCTTCGTCACAGGCTTGTATTTTGGGTTGCGCCGTGAATCACGCAGTGGATGAAGTGCAGCTTGGTGACCACCTCGCGCGACAGCACGAAGGGGTAGAAGTCCGGCTGACCCATGCTGCGTGACATCTCGTTCATCACGGCCGTCAAGCCCACCCAGTCATTGACCAGGGGAAGGAATGCTTGCCCTTCTTCGCCCATGTCTTGTTTCCAAAGCACATCGGTGCCGAAGGGTTCTGTTTCCAGGCCGATCTGCGTGAGGTCGATGCCGAAGCTGGCGGCGGTGTCTGCGGTGTCGACCATGTGCAGGTAGTGGGCCCAGGTTTCGGCCCAGTCTTCCCAGGGGTGGGTGGAGGCGTAGGCGCTGACGAAATGCACGCCCCAGTCCAGCGGGGCGCCATTCTGGTAATGCGCTTTCACGGCTTCGTCATAGTCCTGGCGCTCGTCGCCAAAAAGGGCGCGGTAGGGTTCCAGCCAGTTGGTGTGGTCCACCAGGCGATCCCAGTAATAGTGACCGACCTCGTGGCGAAAGTGACCGAGCAGCGTGCGGTAGGGCTCACCCATGCTTTTGCGCGTTCGCTCGCGGGTGGGGTCGTCGGCTTCTTCCAGGTTGATGGTGATCAGGCCGCAGTCGTGGCCGGTCAGCACCCGGGGTTCGGTGGGGTGTGAGCGCAGGAAGTCGTAGGCCAGGCCACGCTCAGGGTCCTCGCCCACCTTGGAGGCCACGGGCAGCTTCAAGGCGATCAACTGAGACACCAGCCGCCTTTTGGCGGTTTCGATGCGGCGCCACAACTCCTGGTTCTCGGGATTGGACAGGTCGGGGATGGTGCGGTTCAGGCGGCAGGCTTGGCACAGCGTGACGCCGTTGGCCGCTTGATATTGCGGGATCAGCCAGTTGCACTCGGCAGCGCTGGCGAAATTGGCGCAACGCACGTACTGTTCGGCTTGACCTGGGGGTGCGTTGGCGGGCGCAAAGACGTTGGCTTCCTGGCCCGGGTCCAGCGGAATGACACGCGCCTGCGTGGGTTCATAGCCCAAGGGCGTCTGGCAGGCCAGGCACACCGAGTTGCGGAAGAACACAGGGCGTCCACAGCGGCAGCGGTAAGACCGTGAAGACACCGGCTCATAGGCCGTGGTGGTGCTCTGGGTGGGGTTGGATGGCAGGGTATTGTTCACGTTGTGTTTCCAAGGGCGCTACATTGCTCCGCTTGGCAAATGGCGTGCCTGTGTTTTGGAGTGAGTAGATGGGCGAGGTCGGTGATACAGCGTGGCATGAATTGGTCATCGAGCCCATGGGCGTGCGCCTGCGGGTGTCGGCCGAACAGTCTTTGCTGGTCGGCGCACTCGCCGCCGGCATTGAGCTGGCCCGTTCCTGCCGCAATGGCACCTGCCGGGTCTGCTTGTGCCGTTTGGTCAGTGGGCAGGTGAGTTACCGCATTGAATGGCCTGGCCTGAGCTTGGAGGAAAAACGCGATGGCTTCATTCTGCCGTGCGTGGCCTACCCCTCGTCTGACTTGGTGATTGCTGCACCAGGCGCCAAACGCTTGAATGCGGCTTCAGAGCCTTGAGCCGGCTGAGCGCCATTTTTGGACCTGCGTGGCCACCCAGGGGCCGTCATCCAGGGGCAGGTCGTGGCCGGCGGTGGGGTGTTCCGCGAAATCGGTGTTCCAGCTGGCGGCCAATCGCCTTGAGCATCGAGGGTCGACCAGACCATCTTGTGCACTGCTCAAAATCAAGGTGCGGGCTGATGGGCCTTCCATGGGCGCGGTGTAGCGCGCGGCGGCCAGTAACTGGCGCAAAGCGTTGTCGCGCGAGACGGGGCACTCATCGCGGTAGGCGGTCCAGTCTTGCACTTGCTGTTCGGGTTGGGGCGGGTGGCGCGTGGTGATCTTGAGGATGGCTTCTTCCCATTGCCTGGAAGTGCCGCCGAGCAAGGCCAGCTTGAACATCAAGGGGTAGTTGCGTGGCCGCAGGCGCTGGTAGAACGGGCTGAAAGGCCGCATGCTGGTGTTGATCAGCACGCAGCCTTGGATCTCCTCGGGATGACGGTGAGCCCAGGCGGTGGTCACCATGGCGCCCAGCGACATGGCCAGCACGTGGTAAGGCGGCTTGATGCCCTGGCGAAAGAGTTCGGCTCGGCATTGCTCGGCCATTTCGGCCACGGTGGCGGGGCTGGTTTGAGCGCACAGGCGGCCGTTGCCGGGCAAGTCCAGCGCCACGATTTTTGCGCCGGGCAGGTGCTCGGCCAGCAGCTTGGGGAAGCCGCCCCAGTGCCTTTGTTCGCGCGTGAGCCCTCGCAGCAAGACCCAGGTGTCGGCCGTGGGGATGTGGCCAGTCATCCGTACCAGCGCTCGTGGGCCGCTTGGCGATGCTCCTCCCGCGCCGGGCCTTGGGGCACCCAACTGGCATGGCTGCTGGCGGCGTGGGTGAGGAAGTCCAGCCAGGCCGTGTGTCGTCGCAGCACACGTTGCTGCCGGTGCTCGGCCAGGGGGTTGAAGATGCCTTGCCGGGAGAAGATCTGGCGTGGGTTTTTCTTGATCCAAAGCCAGGAGCCCATCTCCAGGGTCAGTGGCAACAGGGTGCGGTCCTCCTGGGTACAGGCCCGCAGGTACAGGTGGTCCCACAGGTCGCCATGGGTCAGGTACTGCCGGCTTTGTGGCTCGATGACGTAGCGGTGGTGGGGGTAGGCCTGGTCAAAAATCTGGTTGAGCGCCAGCATCTCTGGCAGGTGCTTGATGGGCTTGGTGGTGTGAGCATGCGGAAACCAGATGCGGTCGGCCATGCCAAAGCCGGAATGGCAATCGATGGCGATGCTGAATCGGCGGCTGAGGAGTTCTTGCTCGACAACTTGGCACAGGGCTTGGCTTTCAGCTTCCATCGCCGCATTGGCCGGGCCTCGGTACCAGGGCAGGGCAGCGCTGAGGCGCTGTCCGCCCAGCATGAAAGGCACGGGCTCGCTGGCGTTCACCGGGGCGTTGCGCATGAGGTCCACGCCACGGGGGTTGGCGCGCGTGCCAGCCCACAAGCCGCCTGGGTTGACGATGGGCATGAACACCAGGCGGATGGATTCCAGCTGGCGGTGCAGTTGCTCGTCCCATTTCAAGCGCATGACCAGGCTGCGCAGGTAGGCCATGACCACACGCGAACCAATGCGTTCCAGACCATGCACGCCGCCAAAGAAACCCACGGCAGGGACGTCCTTGCTGGGGTTGCCCAAGGTGATGGCCTGCACCGGGAAATGATGGGGCCCGGCCTGCACTTCGCACAGCTGGGTGACTTCGACCTGCGAACCAGCCTCGTCGAGGATGCGTTGAAGATCGGCCAGCTCAATGAGGGCTTCCGGCGCCTCATCCCCGGTCAAACGATGAGGCGCTTGAGAGGGGACGAAGCTGCGGCGGTCAAGGCGAAAGAGCTTGGCCATGGTCTTGCTCGGGTTAGCTCAGGCATGAGCCGAACGGCTCATTCGCCTTTCTTGGGGCGGCCCGCTTTCAGCGGGACCAGGCCTTCCAGCACCAACTTCAGTTTGGCGTCAGGCAGGGTGGACAGGGCATGGAGCCCCGCGCGCAACAACTCGCTTTTCTTGGTGGGGCGGCGGAAGGTCAGGGCGCGTTCCTTGAGCGAGTTGATCAGGCTGAAGTCGGCGCGCGGCATGGTGAAGCTGTCGCGCACCAGCTTTTGTTTGAGTTTGGCGGGGCTGCTGATCTTGAGGGCGGTGGCGGCCACCACAGTGGGCTTGGCGGCGGCGGTGCTCGGAGCGGTTTTTTTGGCGGCGGGGGCCGGGGCTGCGGCTTTTGCCTTGGGTTGCTTCTTGGCCGCTACTTTTTTGGCGGGTGATGCGGCAGGCTTGGTGGCCTTAGTGGCCTTGGTGACGGGCTTGGCTTCAGGCTTGGTTTTGACGTTCTCGGTATCGGTATTGCTCATGATGACGGTTTGATGAATTGATATAAACGATTTATACAATAAATCATGACTGTGTCAACCGTGAATTTGGCGCCGAAATGATCAGGCCCTGTCACATGGTTGTCGGGCAGCCACGTCAAGAATGCGCAGGCATCAGAAAACCATTGAATCAGGACTCGCCAACATGAACGCCAAGCTCCAACGTTTGATCTGCTCAACGATCCTGGCCGCATCGGCATGGGCCAGCGGCGCAGCCTGGGCGGGCGACCGGCCGGACGATGACAGGCGGCACCACCATGGCGAGAAAGCCAATGTGCAGGTGGGCGTGCGCCCCTTCTACCTGGTGGATGGCCTGGACGATGGCAAGCTCAAGAGCCGATTGAAGCAATGCGAGGCCGGGCCGTTCTACCGCAGCCAGTTCTCGATCAGCCACCGTGGTGCCCCGCTGGAGTTCCCTGAGCATTCACGCGAGTCTTACGAGGCCGCGAACCGGATGGGCGCCGGCATCATCGAATGCGATGTGAGCTTCACCAAGGATGGCGAGCTGGTGTGCCGCCACTCGGAGTGCGACCTGCACACCACCACCAACATCGTGAACACCCCTTTGAATGCCTCATGCACCGTGCCTTGGGCGCCCGGTGGCCAGGCACCCAAGTGCTGCACCAGCGACATCAGCCTGAGTGAATTCAAGTCCTTGAAGGCCAAGATGGATGCCAGCAACCCGGCCGCCACCACGGCCGCTGGCTACCTGGGTGGCACCGCCAATTGGCGCACTGATCTGTACACCGGCCGCCCCGCTGGCAACGTCGTGACTTTGAAGGAGCACATCGCCTTGATCAAGCAATGGGGCGTGTCACAAACGCCCGAGTTGAAGGAGGGCGATGCTGCTCGCATCCAATCGATCTTCGGCGGCCAGGCGCAATACGCGCAAAAGTTGATCGACACCTACAGGGACGCGGGTGTTGATGCACGCAAGGTGTACGCGCAGTCCTTCAACATCAGCGACGTGCTTTACTGGATCAAGCAGGAGCCTGCGTTTGGCAAGCAAGCGGTTTACCTGGACCCGATCGAACCTTCACTCAAGATCGAGCGCATGAGCAAGGAGCGTTTGCGCGAGCTGAAAAAAGCGGGCGTCCAGATCATTGCCCCGCCGATGTGGGCCCTGCTGGCGGTGAACGATGCCAACGAGGTCGTGCCGTCAAGCTATGCGCTCGACATGAAGGCTGCAGGTTTCAGGATCATCACCTGGTCCTTTGAACGCGTGAACCTGACCCAGGGCGCCGCAGGGCGGGGCAGCTACTACCAGTTCGATCCTGAAGGCAAGGCCATCAAGAAGGACAGCGACATGCTCAAGGCGCTAGACGTGCTGGCCCGCAAAGTGGGCGTCGAAGGGGTGTTTTCCGACTGGCCGGGCACGGTCACTTACTACGCCAATTGCATGGGTTTTTGAAAGGCCCTTCTGGCGTCAAAATTGATTTGCAAGTGGCTTCGATCGGATGAACAATCGCCTTCCGCGAAGCGCCAGCACCATGCACTTGGTGCATTGATTCTGCGCCACGCCATGCGAGTGAAAGGGGTTCACACCATGAGACGTCAATCAGAGAAGTCTGTCTTCGATCGCCTGCTGGGAGACTGGTGGGTGGATGCTGGTGTCGCTTTGTTCGTGATCGTCATGTTGGCGATCACGAACTTGAAATGAGCGTCACTGCACCAGTGGGAAGTCGTGCTTGGAGATGACCACGGGCTCGGGGCTGGCCTTGGCCACTTTGGCGCGCACGACAGCGTCGATCACCTCCGAGTGAGACTGGTAGGCAAACACCCAGTCTTGCGGTGCGGGGCCGGCGGCAAATCGCTCCTCCAGGGCTTCTCTGGAGACCAGTACGCGCACGCCACGGCCACCCACGGGTACCCGCACGATCACAGCGTCGCGTCCTGCATAAGCTTGCATCATTAGTTCCATGTCCAACCTCCATTAAGCAAGGTGGCGACCTTAACTTTGCTTGAGCCCCAGCTGTAAGTCGATGCGTCGAACCGAACGCGCCGCCCCGGGCGAGGGCGCCCGCACGCACACACCTGTTGCTTAAAGATACGCGGCACCCGCTTCGGCTAAAGTGCATTCATGACCTTGCTGGAAACCAATTGCCCGCTGTGCGGCGGCCCCAACACCTGCGCGATGGCCGCTGGTGGGGATGCGAGCGCGCCGTGCTGGTGCCGCTCGGCCGTGTTCAGCGAGGAGCTGTTGGCGCAGGTGCCAGAAGGTCAGCGTGGGCAGGTGTGCATCTGCGCGCGATGTGCCTCATTTGCGAGCACACCAGGCGCTGTCCCGGGGGAATCCCCTGATGCTCAGTGCTTCCCCACAGGTTTGTCCACACCTTCGGTGGATAACTAGCGGGTCACAGGGTGGCGGGGTGTCTTCGTTGTGGCTGTGTAAAGCGCTGAGGGTATCTACTCAGGCCGGGTGATCACAACGAAGCGATTGGCATGTGCATGCTTGAGAAGCGTGCATGGATGGGTGCGGGGCCCGTGGCGAGCCCCGCACCTCAATCAATCAAGCCTTCTTGGCTTTCTTGGCGGGAGCGGCCTTCTTGGCAGGGGCCTTTTTGGCAGCGGCCTTGGGGGCAGGGGCCTTGGCAGCCTTGCGGGCAGCGGCCTTGGGGTCCACGGCAGCCTTGAAAGTGGCGCCAGGCGTGAACTTGGGCAGCTTGGCGGCGGCGATCTTGATCTTGGCGCCGGTGCTGGGGTTGACGCCGCTGCGTGCAGCGCGGGCGTGTTGCTTGAAGGAGCCGAATCCAGGGATCGTCAAGGAGTCGCCTTTCTTGACGGTGGAGACGATCACGTCCAGCAAGGTTTCCAGGACGCGACCAGCATCGGCCTTGGTCAGGTCATGCTTGGTGGCCAAATGCTGGATCAGTTCGGTTTTGTTCATGTGACGCTTCTATCCGTTGCACCCGAAAGCGGGCAGCGTGATTGTGCCAAAGCTCTAGCTCATTTCTACGTATATCTGGTGAAGAGCTGGCCTTGGGTGTGCAAACTTCGATCAAGGTGCCGGGTTGGGGTAGCGATCGTGGATGGCGTTGATGCCGTCCAGCACCGCTTTGGGCAAGTTGATGTCAACGCTCGCAATGTTGCTGCGCAGTTGCTCCAAGGTGGTTGCGCCAATGATGTTGCTGGTGACGAAGTCGCGGCCGTTCACGAAGGCGAGGGCGCCTTGCGCCGCGTCGATGCCATGCTGCCGGAACAGGTCGACGTAGGCTTGCGTGGCCAGCCCGGTGTTCTCGCCGTGATAACGCGTGAAGCGGTCAAACAAGGTCAGGCGTGCACCTGCTGGGCGTTGGCCATTCAGGTACTTGCCACTTAGCACGCCGAAGGCGAGTGGTGAGTAAGCCAACAGGCCCACGTCTTCGCGCAATGACATCTCTGACAGGCCAGTCTCGAAGCTGCGGTTGACCAGGCTGTAAGCGTTTTGGATGCTGGCCACGCGGGGCAGGGCGTACGTTTCAGCGTGGTGCACGAACTTGCCCAGACCCCACGGCGACTCATTGGACACGCCAAAGTGGCGGATCTTGCCGGCCTTGACCAGGTCCTGCAGTGCTTCAAGCGTTTCCAGGATCGGCACGGTTACCGCGTCCTTGATGTGTTCATAGTTGCGTTGGCCAAAGATGTTGGTGGGGCGGTCGGGCCAGTGCAGTTGGTACAGGTCGATGTGCTCGGTCTGCAGACGCTTCAAGCTGTCGTTTACCGCCTCGAACAGGTTCTCGCGGTTGAAATTCAGGCGGCCACCACGGATGTGCGACGGCCTGGCGGCTTGGTGCGAGGGGCCGGCGGCTTTGGTGGCCAGCAAGATGTCGTTGCGGCGCCCGGTTTTCTGCAGCCAGGTGCCGATGTATTGCTCGGTTCGGCCCTGGGTTTCGGGCTTCGGGGGCACCGGGTACATCTCGGCGGTGTCGATCAGGTTGACACCCGAATCCAGCGCCAGGTCCAGCTGTTCGTGGGCCTGCGCCTCGGTGTTCTGCTCGCCCCAGGTCATGGTGCCCAAGGCGATCAGGCTGACCTTCAGGCCAGTGCGGCCCAGTTCACGGTATTTCATGGATTCTCCAAGCTGACCCAGTTTTGCGAGGAGGGATGGTGTCATGCCGCCATCAACCTTGCCGTCGGCCGGTCTTGCTAAATATGTAGACCAGTCGTTATAATCGAGCCATGAACGCAAGACAACGGCTCATCGACACCACGGCACGGCTGCTGCAAACCGCCGGATACCACCACACCGGTTTGAACCAAATCGTGGCTGAAAGCGGTGCGCCCAAAGGCTCGCTGTACCACTACTTTCCCGGCGGCAAGGTGGCGCTGGCCGTGGCCGCGCTGGACCAGTCCGCCAGCCACTTGGCTCAGGCCTTGGCACAGAGGTGCATGGCCCACCCGGACGCTGAGTCCGCCGTGGCAGCGGTGATCGACTTCTTCATCCAGGAGCTGGAATCGTCCAACTACACCAAGGGCTGCCCGGTGGCCACCACCACGCTGGAGCAGGCGGCCCTTACGCCAGAGATCCGCGATGCCTGTGCCCGGGCCTACCGCCTGTGGCAAGACGGCCTGGAGGCTTACTTCACGGGCCAGGGCATCCGCCAGGCCGCCTTCCTGGCCGAGAACCTCCTGATGCTGATCGAAGGCGCCTTGCTGCTGGCCCGCGCGCAGCACAACTGCGATCCCTTGCGCCGCCTTAAAACCCACCTTCCCACCCTGATCCAATCCTCCAAGGGAGTGCTTTGATGCTCAAGTACTTGTTGCCCCTCGTTCTGGCCCTGGCCAGTTGGTCCGCCCACGCACAAACCAAAGCGGGCGTTGAGTTCGCCATCGTCAAAACGGGCAAAACCACCACGCTCAAAGGCATGATGGTCTCGGGCGGAGGCTTCACCACCAAGGTGGACGGCAATTTCTCGGCCATCCTGGTCAAGCATGGCCAAACGCACTTCTTGTTCGACTCCGGCCTGGGCACCCAGGTCGCCCAGCAGTACCAGCAGGACATGCCTTGGTGGGCCCGCGCTTTCTTCAAGTACGAGGACCCGGTGGTGCCCGCCCGCACGCAGCTGAACCAGGCGGGCATCCCCCCCATCGAGCGCATCTTCCTCAGCCATGCGCACTGGGACCATGCCAGTGGGCTGGGTGATTTTCCGGAAGCGGTGGTCTGGGCGTCGCCCGAAGAGCTGACCGTGGTGGAGCACGCGGCCCCCGGCCTGGGCGGCAGCTGGCCCTCGCAGGTCTCCTTGAAAAGCATCCGCTGGCAGGCGCTCGACTTCAAGCCGCAGCCCTACAAGGGCTTTGACCGCAGCATCGACGTGTTCGCAGATGGCTCGGTGGTGCTGGTGCCCATGTTTGGCCACACCCCCGGCTCCATCGGCATGTTCGTCACGGTGAGCTCAGGTAAGCGCTTCTTCTTTTGCGGTGATGCCGTCTGGCGGGCCGACGCCTTGAAGGACGGCAGCCCCAAGTTCTGGCCAGCCAGCCTGATCGTGGACAAGGACCGCGCTCAGACCCAGCACACCATCGAACAAATGCGTGAACTCGTCAGGCAAGACCCTGCGCTGGTGGTGGTGCCCGCCCACGACGACACGGTTCAAGCCGGATTGGGATACTTTCCCTCATGGGTCAAGTGAGCGAGACCGCTTATCCTCTTGAGATCGGACCGTTTCTCATTTAACGGGCTAAAACAAATCGGAGGTTCATCCATGTCCACCCACCGTCTTCTTTCATCCGTGTTGTACGCCTGCTTGCTGGCCACAGCCCCCCAGGTTTGGGCCGCAGCAACCCCGTCGGCCGATGGCGAGTTGATTCCCGCTGGCGAAACCGAGGCCACCGCGGCCATGGTCACCGGCATCCGTGCCATGGTTCAGAAAGGCTTCGATGAGAATGGCCATGCCTTCCGCGATGCGCACCGCAAGGCGCATGGCTGTGTGCAGTCCACCTTCACGGTGCTGGGCCAACTGCCGCCAGCCCTTGCGCAGGGCCTGTTCGCCACGCCCCGTTCCTACAACGCCGTGATCCGGTTCTCCAACGGCTCTGGCCAAAGCCAGGACGACCACACCGGCGACGCTCGCGGCATGGCCGTCAAGGTGCTGGGTGTGGGCGGCCAAAAGTTGCTGAATGATGAACAGTCCGCTGGCACGCAAGACTTTTTGATGATGAACAGCCCCGTGTTCTTCATCCGCAATGCGGCCGATTACGTGGTCTTTCAGAAAGCCATGTCGACCAACGCCTTCACGGCTGCGGGTTGGCTGGCGGGCCACCTCTTCCATGAAACCGCCGTTCTGTTGGCCATTCAGGGGCGCAAGGTGGTCAATCCCTTGGCCTCGCAGTACTGGAGCACCACGCCGTCCAAGCTGGGCACCCAGCAGATGAAGTTCTCGGCCAAGCCCTGCGCGGGCAGCACGTTCAACACCACGTCCGACACCAAGGACCGCCTCGGCGACAACTTGACCTCCCAACTGGCCACGGGTGGTGCTTGCTTTGATTTCATGGTCCAGACCCGGGTCAAGCCCAGCACCATGCCGATTGAAGACCCCACCATCGAGTGGAAGGAAAAAGAGTCGCCCTTCATCCCGGTGGCCAAGATCCAGATTGGCGCCCAAGTGCCCGAGCAGGGCGAAGCTTGCGAAATTCGCTCCTTCACACCATGGCATGCCATTGCTGAGCACCGTCCTCTGGGCGGCATCTCGCGGGTGCGCAAGGATGTCTACCTGGAGATCTCCAAAATGCGCCATCAACTCAATGGCCAGCCGCGCATCGAGCCCTGAAGCATCCGCTTTGCTGACCTGAAAGCCCGCTTGGCGGGCTTTTTTCTTGGGCGAAGCAATCACTGCCGATAGACTGCACCTTTGAACACCCATTCACAGGATCTTCGTCTGCATGCCCCATAACGTCAGCTTGATCTCCACCATCGCCACGGGCTTTGGTTTGGCACTCATTTTTGGCTACATCGCCTCGCGCATGAGGGTGCCGCCCCTGGTGGGGTATTTGCTGGCGGGCATCGTGATCGGCCCCGCCACCCCTGGCTTCGTTGCCGACATGGACCTGGCGGGCCAGTTGTCCGAAATCGGTGTGATGTTGTTGATGCTCGGCGTGGGCCTGCATTTCTCGTTGGCCGACCTTTTGGCTGTGAGGCGCATTGCCATCCCCGGGGCGATTCTTCAGATCGCAGTGGCCACCGCCTTGGGCATGGGGACGGCCATGCTGTGGGGCTGGAGCTTGGGTGGGGCGCTGGTGTTTGGCCTGGCTTTGTCGGTGGCCAGCACGGTGGTGCTGCTCAAGGCGCTGGAGGCGCGCAACGTGCTGGAGTCGGTCAACGGCCGCATTGCCGTGGGCTGGCTGGTGGTGGAAGACCTGGTCATGGTGCTGGTGCTGGTGCTGCTGCCGGCGCTGGCGCCCATGTTGGGCGGTGCGGCCGATCCGCAGGCCGCTTCGGGCCAAAGCGTTTGGCTCACCTTGGGCCTGACCTTGGGCAAGGTGGCCACTTTCATCGTGCTGATGCTGGTGGTGGGGCGGCGCGTGTTCCCGAAGGTGCTGTGGCTGGTGGCCAAAACCGGGTCGCGCGAACTGTTCACCCTGTGCGTGGTGGCCACGGCGGTGGGCGTGGCGTATGGTTCGGCCAAACTGTTTGATGTGTCCTTCGCGCTGGGGGCATTCTTCGCCGGCATGATGATGCGCGAGTCGGAGTTCAGCCATCGCGCGGCCGAAGAATCCCTGCCTCTGCGTGATGCGTTCTCGGTGCTGTTCTTCGTGTCGGTGGGCATGCTGTTTGATCCCATCGTGCTGGTGCAGGAGCCGCTGCGGGTGCTGGTGGTCGTGGCCATCATCATGGTCGGCAAGACCCTGGCGGCCATGGCGCTGGTGCTGGCTTTCCGCTATCCGCTCAACAGCGCGCTGACGGTCAGTGCCAGTCTGGCGCAGATCGGCGAGTTCTCGTTCATCCTGGCGGGGCTGGGCGTCTCGCTCAAGTTGCTGACACCTGAAGGGCACAGCTTGATCCTGGCGGGCGCCTTGATTTCCATCGCGTTGAACTCGCTACTGTTCGCGGCCATTGAGCCGGCGCAGAACTGGATACGTTCACGCTCGGCATTGGCCCGCAGCCTGGAGTTGCGCGATGACCCGCTGGCCGAGTTGCCGATGTCTGTGCCCCAATCGGTGCTCACGGGGCAGGTGGTTTTGGTGGGCCATGGCCGTGTAGGCAGCCGCATCGCCCAGGCCTTGACGGACCGCAATCTGCCTTTCGTCGTCGCAGAAGAAAACCGCGAAGTAGTGGAGCAATTGCGTGCGCAGAACATCCCGGCGGTCTGGGGCAATGCCTCTGATCCGTCGGTGTTGATTCAGGCCCACGTGGCGCGGGCCGGCATGCTGGTCATCGCCACGCCCGACTCCTTCAATGTGCGCAAGATGGTGGAGATTGCCCGCACCCTGAACCCCGCCATCGAAGTGGTGGTGCGCACCCACAACGAGGACGAAGGCCGTTTGCTGGAGCAAGACGAGGTGGGCAAGGTCTTCATCGGTGAACACGAACTGGCCCAGGCCATGCTGGGCCACGTCCTGTTCAGGATGGGGCATGACCTTCGCCGAACATGAAGCTGGACACCGTGATGCCACCGAAGAAATCGTCTTCGTGGTACACGCATTGGGCGCTTTCACCTTCGGCGGCGCCGACGGCCACCATCAAGGGTACGAGGTGATCTTCGCGCGGGTGCGCCAGGCGCGCGGCCGGTGCCGAAGCCCAATCCAGCAATCGACGGGACCGTTCGGCCGGGCTTGAGCTGACCACGGCGCTTTGCAGCC
Organism: uncultured Aquabacterium sp.; assembly: GCA_964554655.1. GTDB lineage: Bacteria > Pseudomonadota > Gammaproteobacteria > Burkholderiales > Burkholderiaceae_C > Aquabacterium. The sequence continues at coordinate 21,149 of CAZKPN010000043.1, forward strand.
ACTGGTCAAAAGCCTTGGACGCGGTTTTGCCACCTGGGCCGAAGGCGCGCAGGTTGTGATAACTCAAGCCACTGCCGATGATGAGCACCCCTTCGTCGCGCAATGGGGCCAATGCACGGCCCAGGGCCAGGTGCTCGGCCGGGTCGTAGCTGCTTTTCATGGACAGCTGAAGCACGGGCACTCGCGCCTCGGGATAAATGGAAAACAAAGGCACGAAGGTGCCGTGGTCAAAGCCCCGCTGCGTGTCGAGCCGGGCGGGCATGCCCGCCGCTTTGATCAGCGTTTGCACACGATCGGCCAGCTCGGGTGAGCCGGGCGCGGGGTAGCTGATGTCGTAGGTGTGCGCCGGAAAGCCCGAATAGTCGTAGATCATGGGTGGCCTGGGCGCGGCCATCACCGTGAATTCGGGCTCTTCCCAGTGGCCGGAGATGACCAGCACCGCCTTGGGCGTCTGGCCCAGTTGCCCGGGCACGGCTTGGAGTGACGCTTCCAGCTGGTCATAGGCCCCGTTCAACTGTGCCTTCATCCATGGCCAGGGCCCGCCGCCGTGCGAGATGAAATAGGTGGGAAGGCGGTGGCTGGCCATGGTCAGGATCCTGCGAGAAGCATTGAAACCAGGTCAATGTAGCGCGATCCGATCAGGGCAGTGCCACCGAGGGGGCATTGGGCCCACGGCGCTCTCGCCGAGGCTCGCGCCAGCCTGGGGCCCAGCGTGCCAGCAGTGCCGCCAGTTGCGCCCGCCCGAAGGGCTTGGCGAGGTGATCGTCCATGCCGACCTGCAGGCAGCGTTCACGGTCTTCGCTCATGGCGTTGGCTGTCAGGGCGATGATCGGTGTGGGCTTGAGGTCGCGTTGCGCTTCGAACTGGCGGATGGCCTCGGTGGCGCCCAAGCCATCCAGCACTGGCATGTGCCAATCCATCAACACCAGGTCAAACGGTGTTTGCGACTGTTGGGCGGTGGACCACAGTTGCGTGGCTTCGGCGCCATCGTTGGCAATGACGACCTCGCAACCCAATTGCCGCAACTGTTCTTCGGCCACGATGATGTTGACGGGGTGGTCCTCGGCCAGCAGGACGCGCACGCTGGTTGCCGGTTTGACGGGCGAAGGCGCGCGGCTCCACAGCGGGTCTTTGGCCAATTGCCGCTGGAACACGTTGTGCAGCGCTTCTTGCAGGCTGCGACGGCGAATGGGTTTGCTCAGCCAGACCAGCGGAGCGGGGCGGTTGGCTTCCGGGTCGGATGAGAAGTCGCCCTCCAGGGAGGTCAACAGCACGGTGGGCACTTGCCTGAGCACATGGGGCGCGGAAGATCCGGCGCTGTTGCAGCGCACCACCAGGTCAAAGGCAGCGCTGGCTTGCGCCATGAGCTTGGCCGCTTCATGGTCACTGGGGCAGGAGGTGGTCACCAGCCCCAGGGCCTTCAGGTAGCGGACCAGCAAAGCGGCCGTGGCGGGATGAGGTTCAACGACCAGCACGCGCTGGCCGGTCAGTGGCGATGGCTCGGCAGCCTCCGGGGCCGGCAAGGCGGGGCGCTCCACGGGAGGTAGCGGCAGTTTGACCACGAAGGTGGAGCCAAGCGTGGGGATGCTGCTCAGGCTGATGCGGCCGCCCATGAGTTCGCACAGGTAGCGGGTGATGCTCAAGCCCAGGCCGGTACCGCCAAAGCGGCGCGTGGTGGACTCGTCGGCCTGTGCGAAGGCTTCGAAGATCTTCTGCTGAACCGGGACGGGGATGCCGATGCCGGTGTCGCGGATGGTGAGTTCAACCTCACCTGTCGGGCTCATCTTGACCAGGGTGATGACTTCACCGACCGTGGTGAACTTGATGGCGTTGGACATCAGATTGGCCAGAATCTGGCGAACGCGGACCGGGTCGCCAATCAGCAAAGGGGGCACCTCGGCGGCCACTTCGCAGATCAGCTCCAACCCTTTGGACTGGGCTTCCTGGGCGAACAGGCCGGCCACCTCTTCCGCCAATTCGCCCAGGTCGAAGGGGATGGCCTCCAGGCGCATGCTCTGGGCCTCGATCTTGGACAGGTCGAGGATGTCATTGAGGATGGCCAGCAATGATTCGGCCGACGAACGCGCCAGGCCGACGAAGTGGCGCTGGCGCTCGTTCAGCAGGCTGTCGTTGAGCAGGTCAAGCACGCCCAGCACGCCGTTCATGGGCGTGCGGATTTCGTGGCTCATGTTGGCCAGGAACTGTGATTTGGACCGGTTGGCCTCTTCGGCCGCGTCCTTGGCCTGGCGCAGTTGCACCGTGCGCATGGTCACCGTGTCTTCCAGCGAGGCGTTGTAAGCGGCCAGGGCCGAGTCGCGGGCCTGGATCTCTTCCAGCATGCCGTTGAAGCCCTC
>CAZKPN010000043.1:23512-34069 GCA_964554655.1 uncultured Aquabacterium sp.
CCCGCAGGTCGTACTGGTGGTCTTGCGAAACCTTCTGCATGGTGTCGGCCAGCTTGACGATGGGCTGGACCACGCTTTTTTGCAGGGGCAGCAAAACGGTCATGGCGGCCAGAGAGGCCAGCAGGCTCAGGCCCAGCAAGAGGCCCGCCCGCCAGTAGATGGCATTCAGCATGTGGCGCGGATCGACTTCCACCAACAAAGTGCCCACGCGCGCGCCATCCAGCACCACAGGTTGGGCCAGGCTCAAGGCGGTCCAGTCGTAGCGCAAAGCCTGTTCTTGTGGAGCGTTGATGGCCTGTTTGATCAACGCTTCGCTGGGGCCTGGGGTGGACTCTACGTACATCTCGGCACGGGCGAAGACGGCGAACTTTCGGCCTGCCGGGTCCAGCAGGATGGCCTGGCTGATTTCGGGCAGCGCGTTCAGGCTGTTGAGCACAGCCCGGGCTGCGTCCGAATCACCAAAGGCCAAAGCTGCACGGGCGTTCAGCGCCAGAATCTGCGTGACGCTGGAGGTGTTGGTGTACAGCCGGTTGCGCTCGGAGCGCAAGTCCAGCACCGTGGTGGCGGCGAACAACACGATCGCCGCCAGCATGGTGGAGGCGGCCAGCACCAGCGCCAGCTTGCGCCTGAAGCTCCATTGGCGGGGATGGATCCATGGCTTCATCGGCTGGCCCCGCTGTCGGGTTCCACGATGGTGGTGGCCAGGTTGAGCAGGTCGGCGGCCAGCTTCAAGCCATTTTTCTGGGTCTGCGCCCGGTTGATCTCGAAGCGCAGTCGGGTGCCCACGCGCATGATCCGAATCATGCCGCCTTCCTGCGCAAAGCCCTCGATGTCGCTGACCGTCAGCGTCGGTTGATTGGCCAGCATTTGCAGGTATTGGGTGCGGCGGCGGCCATCGGTCTCGGCGATGAAGACCAGGTGGCACAGTTTGAGTTCTTCGGTTCGTTCAGGCTGGAAGAAGCGCAGTGGGTGGCCTTGCACGGGCCGGTCGTTGAGGCTGATCATGGCGTTGGCCAAGGCTTCTCGGCGACCGAGCAAACAGGAGTTGAGCGGTGCAGCTTTGGTCACGAAAGCATTGGCAGGCCATTCGGTGAACCTGGCAAAGTTGAACAGGTAGGCGGCCTGGATCGCGGCTTCGCTGGCTTCTGACTCGGCGGCGTGGCTGGCATCAGGAAAGGTGGCGCTGCCCAGACATGCCAGGACCAGCAGCGATTCACGCCAACGGCCAAGCGCTGCTTTCAGCAGTGCTTGCGTGGTGGTCGTGGCCTGGCGCTCCATGGTCAGAACGAGGCCTCTACCTTGGCGTAGCCGGCGCGCTCCACCGGAGAAGAAATGCGGGGGTTGATCTCTTGGGTGTAGCGGCGGCCCAGGTTGTGCCCGCCCAGCGACAAGGTCACTTCGGGGGTCATGGCCCAGCGCAAGTTGATGTCCAGCGCCGTGCGCGATGGCACGTCCAGGAAGGGCACCAGTGAATCCTTGCGCGCCGAGGTGTAGCGCAGCCAGATGTCCAGCATCCAGCGGCTGCTCAGATCAAATGATTCGCGCAAGGAGATGAGGGAGCGCGGGGTGCCGCCCAGGGTGGTGATGATCGCGGGCGTGTCGAAGCGGGTCTGCATGTAGCTGTAGGCCAGTTGCTGGCGCCAGTACGGGGCGATGCGCCAGTCGGCTGCCAGCTCGATGCCGCGCGTGGTGGCGCGGGTGCCGGAGGTCAGGGCGACAGTGACGACGCGGCGGCCATTGACCGTGGTGTCGCTGACGATGGTGAAGTCGTTCAGAAAATCGGGCGAAACCCCCAGCAAGGGGTTGTAGCGTTGAACAAATGCGGCCACATCCACCGACAGGTTCTGGCGCACCTGGCTGCGCCAGCCGGCCTCCAGCGCGGTCACTTTTTCAACGATGCGGGCACCCGGGTTGAACACGCCGCGAGCGGTGATGGGGGCGCCGCCGTTCGGGAAGTCGATGTTGATGCCCCCGTCTGCCTCACCACGCGCTGGCGCACGAACGGCACGCGATGCCGCGATCCAGCTGGAGGAGCGCTCGTTCATTTTCCAGAGCAGCCGGGCATTGGGGGAGGCTTGCGCGCCGGAGTAGGGGTCGTGGTCGACCCGGGCGCCATAGGTCAACAGGAGTTGGTCGGGCAGCAGTGCGTACTCATCTTGCGCGAAGATCCGGCCATGCACCAAGGTTTGCGCGGCGGGATCGACCGTGACCAGGGGAACGCTGTCGATCTTGTCGTGGTACCAGGTCACGCCCAAGCCCCAAAGCACATCGTGGCGCGAATCCTGGGGGTGCCAGCGGTGTTGAACGTCCACATCGGCCGATTCAGATCGCTGGATGGCATAGCCACTTTGCTCATTGCGCTGGCTTTGCAATGTGGCTTGCACATGCAGCTCGGAAGCGGCGCTCAGTGGGGTGTCGAGCGAGGCGGTGAGGGTGGCTTTCTCGGTGCTCTGAACCGTCGGTGCCAGGGCCAGGTTCGTGAAGTCGGGCAGGGGCAGTTCGCCGTTTTTGGTGGAGCGCAGTGCCTGGCCTTGAACCGACAGCCGTGAGCCGTTCTTCTGAGCCTGGTCAAAGCGCAGCCCAATGGTCTCGGCATGGGCCCGGTTGTTCTCCTGGGCACCGGATGAATCAGCTGAATCGGCCTGGCGGTCGGCCTGCCCGTAAAACTTCAGCCAGGCATCCTGGCCCAGGGCGGTGCCATGGCGCAGCAGCAAACGGTCTGATCCATCGCTGCCCACACTGGCTACCGCCAGACTGCCCTGAGTGTGCTGGGCATCACGGGTGATGATGTTGATCACGCCATTGACGGCATTGGTGCCCCAGATCGCGCCAGCCGGGCCGCGGATGACCTCGATGCGCTCGATGTCTTCCAGCGGAACGCGCTCGGCCTCCCAGAGCACGCCGCTGTACAAGGGGGAGAACACGCTGCGGCCATCGATCAGCACCTGCAGCTTGTTGGAGAAGCGGCCGGCTTCGCCGCGCACGCCCACGGCCCAGCCGGAGGGTGACATTTGCGCCACATCCACCCCGGGGGCCATGCGCAAGGCTTCGGGCAGTGAGCGCACGCCTGAACGCAGGATGTCATCGCGTGTGATGACGTGCACGGCATCGGGCACATCCGCCAACGCTTGGGTGCGGCGACTGGCGGAGACGATCTCGACCCGCATCAACTCTTCCAGCGACAAGTTGGCCAATGCGTCGGCTTCGCCTTTGACTTGCGCGTGTGCCACGCTCAACGAGGGGTAGACCGCCAGGAGTGCGACGGTGGCGATGAGCGTCAGATACCAGGGTTTGGGGGCGTCGGGCGTCATCCGGGACAATTACAACTTGGGAAGCTTCTGATTGAATCGAATATGTGCACGGCTCCCATGAGGGCTTTACCGAACAAATTCGCGAAATAACGCCCCAATCATGCATTTCGGTGGCGCAGCGAGCATTATTGATGACGCCAGCCACCCTTCGGGTGTCCGATATACATAAGGTTGCATTTGTCCCCCTGCCTTGGGGGGGCGAGGCTCAGGCTTGTTTCAAGGCCTGGCGCAGGCAGCTGACTTGGGCGGCGATGGCCGCGGGCAATGGTTGCTGGCCCGACATCACCGACCCGATGTAGCGGGCGGTGGTGTCAGCGTCAAAGCCGTTGGGCAGCTCGGGCAGTTCGGTCAGCACGCCATCGATCGGCGCGCGTGACAGGCCTTCGTCCCTCAAGCCGTTGATGAAGATGTCGAAGCGTGGTTGGCGGCGCGGATCGGCCACGGGTTCGCCTTCGGTGCCACGCATCAGCAGAGCGTTGGCTTGCGCGTGCTTGAGGTAGGCGTTCAGGGAAATGGCGTATTCAGGATGCGTGTGGTTCACCACGCGCATGGTGCGCGAGCCCTCGGCCGCCACGATGGGGTCCAGTAGCTTGGCCACGGTGTGGCCAGGGTTGCGCAGGCCGATGGTCCAGCGCACGTCCAGCAGCTTGGCCAGGGGCGGGCATAGCGTGGCAATGTCCATGTAGGCCGGGCGTCCTGCCTGCCAGGCGTCCTGCACGTCTTGCGTGCTGGTGGCGGTGGGCAGACCCAGCGCATCAAACACCTGCGCGGTGGTCACGCGCGTGGGGTCGTGCCGGGGGCCATGCACGAGCACGGCCACCCCATGCTGTGCCAGTTGCAGGGCCAGCAGGGGGGTCAGGTTGGGCAGTTTTCGGGCGCCGTTGTAGGAGGGCAGCACCACCACGCCAGACGGCGCCGAGGGGATGGGCAGGCAATGGGCCAGCGTGGCGCGCACGAAACCGTCGAGCTCGTTCACCTCTTCGCCCTTGATGCGCATGGCAAGGCAAAAGGCGCCCACCTCCAGGTCTGTCACCTGGCCAGTCAGTACTTGGCTCATCAGATCATGAGCCTGCTCGGCGGTCAAAGGCCGGGCGCCGTCTTTGCCCCGACCGATGACTTTGATGTAGGCGCTGATGCTCATGCTGATGACCGCGAACGGTGGCTCCTTGAAACCGTGATTATCGCGGGCTCATGACGCTGTGGTCACGGGCAGGGGATGCAGCTTGATCAATTTGCGCAGCTCGGGGATGCACGAACCGCAGTTGGTGCCGCACTTGAGCTGCCCTTGCAAACTCGCCAGCCGTTCGTCGGTGTTGCCAGGGCAATGCCCCAAGGCATCCACGATGGCGGGCTCGGTCACATTGAAGCAGGTGCAGACTTGGCGGCCTTTGCTCTGGATGGCGACGGGAGGCGTGCTGCCTGGCGACAGCAAAGCGCGGCCATAGACGTCGGCCGCCAGCTCGTCTTGCAGCAGGGGGCGTATCCAGGCCTCGGCGCTGATGTCGCCCGCCAACACAAAGGCTTCGAGCTTCAGGCCAGCGTCGGTGCGCGCCATGCGCATGGCGCGGCGTTGGCCGCGTTGGCGGTCCTGGTAGCGCAGCACGTCGCCGCCGCCGATGTTCAGCAGCAACTCGATGCGTTCTACCAAGGCATCGCTGGCCGGCTCCAGCGCGGCGGCGCGGAACAGCACGCCGACCTTGCCGGGGCCACCGTCTGCTTGCCCTTCGCGGCCAAAGGGCACGCAACTGGTGAAGGCGAATGCCGACATCAAGGGCTTGAGCGCCTCGCGCACCGCCAGGGCCTGGTCTTGCGGCATCCAGGCCACGGCCAACAAGCGCCACGGGTACTGGGCCTTGCTGATCTTGACAGCGGCGTGCTTGAGCTCGGGTTGCTTGGACTTGGGGCAGAAGGTGGACACGGTCAGCGCATTGACGCCGGTCATGGGGCGGCCTTCGGCATCGATGCCACTGAGGTATTCCTCGCCCCAGTGCATGGCGATGAAGGACTGCATGGAGGCGATGGCGTCGCTGCCTTGCGCGGGGATGACGACGGTGCCACGGCGGGACGTCACTTGGACCAGGTCGCCATCGGTCAGGCCCAGGCGCGCCATGTCCTGGGGGTTCATGTCGATGAGCGGCTCGCTGACGTGGCCGAACAAGCGCCCCAGCGTGCCGGTGCGGCTCATGCCGTGCCACTGGTCGCGCAGGCGGCCGGTGTTCAGCGAGTATTGGAAGCGCGCATCACGCGCTTCGGCCACGGGTTCGTAGCGGATGGCCGAGAAGTTGGCCCGCCCGGTGGGTGTGGGGTACAGGCCGTCTTCGTACAGGCGCACTTTGCCGGTGGCTTGACCATCGGGCATGGGCCACTGCTGCGGGCCGGAGGTTTCCAGGATCTGGTAGCTCAGCCCGGTGATGTCCAGGTCACGCCCGCGCGTTGATTCGCGGTGCTCGTTCCAGATGGATTCGGGCTTGTCGTAGGGGAAGAGGGTGGTCACGTCGCGGCGGTAGCCACCGCTGCGCTCGGGCAGCCGTTCTTCCAGGCGGCGCCCGAAGTCCGTGAAGATAGCCCAGTCGTGGCGGGACTCACCTGCTGCGGGGATGGCCGCCTTGATACGGCTGATGCGGCGTTCGCTGTTGGTGACGGTGCCGTCTTTTTCGCCCCAGGTGGTGGCGGGTAAGAGCAGGTCGGCGTAGGCGCAGGTGGCCGTGGTGGCAAAGGCCTCCTGCACGACCACGAATTCGACCTTCTCCAAAGCCTTGCGCACCGTGGCCTGGTCGGGCAGCGACTGGGCGGGGTTGGTGCAGGCGATCCACAGGGCCTTGATCTCGCCCCTGGCCGCGGCTTCGAACATCTCGACCGCGGTTTTGCCAGGCTTGGCCGGCACATCACGCACGCCCCACAGATCGGCCACTTCGGCTCGGTGGTCGGCGTTGCCCAGGTCGCGGTGGGCGCTGAGCAGGTTGGCCATGCCGCCCACTTCGCGCCCGCCCATGGCGTTGGGCTGGCCGGTCAATGAGAAGGGCCCGGCGCCCGCCTTGCCGATCTGGCCAGTGGCCAGATGCAGGTTGATGAGGGCGGCGTTCTTGTCGGTGCCGCTGCTGCTTTGGTTCAAGCCTTGGCAGTACAGCGACAAGGTGGCGGTGGAATCGCCAAACCAGCGTGCGGCCTTGAACAGATCGTCCTGGCTGATGCCGCAGGCGCTGGCCACGGCTTCGGGCGTGAAGTCACGCACGATGACTTGCAGGGCGTCAAAGCCCTGGGTGTGGCGCGCCACATAGCCCATGTCCACCAGGCCTTCGTTCAGCATGATGTGCAGCATGCCGTGGAACAAAGCCACGTCGGTGCCGGGCAGGATGGGCAGGAACAGGTCGGCCATCTCGGCCGTCTCGGTCTTGCGCGGGTCGGCCACGATCATGCGCATCGCCGGGTTGGCGCGCTTGGCATCTTCAATGCGGCGGAACAGGATCGGGTGGGCGTAGGCCGTGTTGGCCCCGACGATGAATATCGTCTGCGCGTGCTGGAAGTCGTCGTAGCAGGACGGTGGGGCATCCGAGCCCAAAGTGGCCTTGTAACCAGCCACCGCGCTGCTCATGCACAGGCGTGAGTTGGTGTCGACGTTGTTGGTCCCGATCAAGCCTTTCACCAGCTTGTTCATGACGTAATAGTCTTCGGTGAGCAGCTGGCCCGAGCCGTAGAAGCCGACGGCCTCTGGGCCATGCTCTCGGATGATGGCTGCGAAGCGATCAGCGGCCTCGTTCATCGCATCGTCCCAGGCCACGGCGGTGGGCGCGGTGCCACGGGTGCCGCGGCGCATGGGCGTCAACAGGCGTGTTTGCTGCTGAACCGAAGTGGCGGCGGTGAGGTGCAGGGTGCTGCCCTTGGTGCACAGCCGGCCGAAGTTGGCCGGATGGTCAGGGTCGCCCTGCACATTGATGATCTTGCCTTTGACCGATTCGATCAAGACGCCACAGCCCGTTCCGCAGTAGGGGCAGGTGGCGCGCGTCTGGGTGGCGCTGATGGGGATCATGCAAGCGCCTTGGGATCGTCCAGCGCGATGCTGTTGAGTTCGTCCAGGTCCAGGAAAATCTGGCCCGCATCGACCTTGACGCTGAACTTGGGCGTGCAGCCTTCATCGGGCGCCTGAGCGCAACCACCCTCCAGGCCAATGGTCCAGTTGTGCAATGGACAAGCCACGCTGTGGCCAAACACGATGCCTTGCGACAAGGGGCCGCCCTTATGCGGGCAACGGTCCAGCAGTGCAAAGATCTGGTCGTCGGCGGTGCGGAACACGGCGACTTCGGTGCCTTGGGCGCGCGTCACCCGGCGTGCACCCAGCACGGGGATGTCGTCAACTCTGCAAATGGGTTTCCATTGGCTCATGGTCGTTCATCTCTCAAAAAAATGCTCAGCGGGAGGCCACCTCTTGCGTGCAAGGGCGGCGCTTTTTTAGGGGATCAGGTCAGGCGGCTGTAAAGCCCGGTGACCTTGTCCATGATCTGCAAAATCTGCTCACTGGTCGAAAACACATCGCGTGCGCGGCGTGCGCCGCCGCTGCCTTCGCCCAAGCGCGACAAGGCCTGGTCGAAGAACACCCATTGCTGTTCGGCCAAGCCCAGCTGCTGCTGGATGGCTTCAGTGGCTTGCGGTGCGTTCATCAGGGTTTGCAAAGCGGTGACGAATTCGGTGCGTGCCTTGTTGAGCTCCATCAGGGCATTGGGCACGGGGGCGCCCCAGTTCTGGCTCAGGTAAAACTTGGCCGTGCGTTGAGACAGCATGCGTTGCCGCCCCGCCAGGTTGACCAATTTTCCCACAGCGCGGCCTGAGTACTGCTCCAGTTGTTCGGTGCCTTGGTGGGCCAGCTTCAAGACCTGAGCATCCAGCGTCAACAAATTGAGCGTCGAGCTGCGTTCGGGCGTGTGGCCGATCAAGGCGCTTTTGTAGTCGCTCCACAAAGGCTCCATGGCAAGGTAGGTGTGCCGTATCTCGGGCGAAGGTGCATAGACTTTGAGTTCCACAAACTGCCTGTCGAACAAGGCCATCGACTCAAGCATGATTTTCTCTGCCCGCTCGGCATCAATCCCTTGCCCCATCGCGAGCCAGGCCTTGGCCATCCGTTGAGACAACATGCGCTGTCGTCCGGCCTTGTTGATGGCCCCATTCAAGCTGCTGATCTGGGCCTGTGCGGGCAGAGTTGCCAATGCAGTCATTGCCAAACCGCCTTTCAGACCATTTGTCATCCACACACGACGAGATACCGGGGACTGCCACAACATACTTCGAACTTCCTGACAACAACGTGAACAACAACAAACCTGCGATCAAACTCCAATGGCCAGCGGTTCGAACTGGCGGGTATCCACCTTGGCCTCTTGGAAGTCGAACCAGGGATCGGGCTCGCCTTCGAGTGAGAACTGCAACCTGGCCCAAAGCGCCTGACGGCCCTCGTGATCGTCCAGGATCTTTTTCTTGACGTAGTCCAGGCCCACACGGTGGATCCAGTGCACCGTGCGTTCCAGGTACCAGCCCTCTTCGCGGTACAGCTGCAGGAAGGCCCCGCTGTACACCATCACCTCTTCAGCGGTCTTCAGCTTGGTGAAGAAGTGCGCCACTTCGGTCTTGATGCCGCCATTGCCGCCCACATAAACTTCCCAGCCCGAATCAACCCCGATGATGCCCACGTCCTTGATGCCCGATTCGGCGCAATTGCGCGGGCAGCCGGACACGGCGATCTTGACCTTGTGCGGTGCATACATCTTCCACAGCGCCTTTTCAAGGTCGATGCCCAACTGGCTGCTGTTCTGCGTGCCGAAGCGGCACCACTCGCTGCCCACGCAGGTCTTCACCGTGCGCAGCGCCTTGGCGTAGGCGTGGCCGCAAGGCATGTCCAGGTCCTTCCACACATTGACCAGGTCTTCTTTCTTCACGCCCAGCAAGTCGATGCGCTGGCCGCCAGTGACCTTGATGGTGGGCACCTGGTATTTGTCGGCCACGTCGGCGATGCGGCGCAGGTCGGCGGCCGTGGTCTCACCGCCGAACATGCGCGGGATGACCGAGTACGTGCCGTCCTTCTGGATGTTGGCGTGGCTGCGCTCGTTGATGAAGCGGCTTTGCGGGTCGTCCTGGGCCTGCTTGGGCCAGCTGCTGATCAGGTAGTAATTGACGGCCGGGCGGCAAGTGGCGCAGCCATTGGGCGTGCGCCAGGCCAGCGCCTTGTACACGCCATCGATGCTGAGCAGTTTTTGCTCGACGATGGCTTCGCGCACATCCTGGTGGCTCTGGTCGGTGCAGCCGCACAGGGCCTTCTTCTTGGGCGTGGACGAGTAGTCGCCCCCGGCCGTGAACATGATCAACTGCTCGACCAGGCCCGTGCATGAACCACACGAGGCGCTGGCCTTGGTGTGCTTGCGCACCTCGTCCAGGGTGAACAGGCCTTTTTCCTTGATGGCCTTGCAGACCGAGCCCTTGGTGACGCCGTTGCAGCCGCAGACCTCGTCGGTGTCCAGCATGGCGGCGGCCTTGCTGTGTCCCTGGTGGCCGGTGTCGCCGATGTTGGACTCGCCAAACATCAACTTGTCACGCACCTCGTTGATGCTGCGGCCTTCTCGGATCAGCTTGAAGTAATAGCTGCCATCCACCGTGTCGCCATACAGGCAGGCGCCGATCAGCTTGTTGTCCCGCAGCACCAGCTTTTTGTAGACACCGCCAAATGGGTCGGACAGCACCACCTCTTCGGAGCCTTCACCACCCATGAAATCGCCAGCCGAGAACAAATCAATGCCGGTGACCTTGAGCTTGGTGGACACCTGCGAGCCGGTGTAGCGGCCAATGCCGAACATGGCCAGGTGGTTGGCGCACACCTTGCCCTGCTCAAACAACGGAGCCACCAGGCCATAAGCGATGCCACGGTGCGCCGCGCATTCACCCACCGAATACACGCGTGGGTCGGTCACCGTCTGCATGGTGTCGTTGACGACGATGCCCCGGTTGCAGTGGATGCCGATCTTCTCGGCCAGCTCGGTGTTGGGTCGGATGCCGGCAGCCATGACCACCAGGTCGGCCGGCACCTCGGTGCCATCTTTGAACTTGACCGATTGCACGCGCCCCTCGGCGTTGCCCACCAGCTCCTGCGTCTGTGCGCCGATCATGAATTTCAGGCCGCGTTCTTCAAGCGACTTTTGCAGCAGCTTGCCGGCCACGTCGTCCAGCTGGCGCTCCATCAGCCAGGGCGCGATGTGCACCACGGTCA
>CAZKPN010000044.1:0-29984 GCA_964554655.1 uncultured Aquabacterium sp.
CCCATCAGCATTGGCATTGCCGCTTGTCGGCGCCAAATAAACCGGACACTACTGGCCCAGAAGTAAAAATGGCGGCCCCAAGGGCCGCCATTGCATCCAGAAACTTCGGATTACTTGCGAGTTTTCCAGGTGCGCATCAGGTCACGCAAAGCTTCCGGCGGATTCTTCGGCTCGGTCAACCCATTGAGCGTCTGCTTGTTGACGCCGTGGCAGCTGGCGCAGGTGCGGATTTCACCGGGCGCAAAACTCACCCAAACCCGCTCACGCACCACCGGCTTGCCCGTGGGACTGGTCAGCTGCCAGCTCAGTGCACGACCCGCAGGCACGAAAGCCGCCGTGGATCCATCCTTGCCAATCTGCACGGTGGCAGGTTGGTTGCCAGTGGGGTACCAAGACTCCACATCCGTGTGTTGCGCGCTGTTGTGAACCGGTCGGGCATAAACACGGCGCCCCTTGGCGGCACCATTGCCATAACCACGCGTCAAATCGCCTTGGAAGATCTGCAAACCAGCGATGTCATAGACAGTGCCAGACTTCGGCACATTCTGAACACCACCAGGCACACGCAAGTTGTAAGGCTGGCTCACATCGGCACGGTCACGCAAGGTCACATTGCGAGTCACGATCAGCGCCAGATTCTTGCTCTGCAGCCAGGTGCGCAGTTCAGTCTCACTCACACCTTCTTCCGTGAGCACCTTCTTCTCGACGTCAGCCACGGTCATGGTCCGAGACACAGGGCGAGGACGTGAGCGAACTTCGACGGCATCGTGCTCGTTCAGGGGGCCCAGGTACTGGCGGGGGGTGGCCTCGTCAGTCCAGTAGAGGACGTTCTTGACAATGCCGCCCGTCAGGGAAGGACCTGCAATCATGTCCTTGCCAAAAGGATTGGGCACCAACTTCTTCAACTGGAAACGGTAAGGACTGCTGGTGTTATTCACCCGGTATTCAGGCGTATGAGTAACCAGAATGCTGTCATCCGTGAGGCGCAGGGGGTTACGGTAGTGACCGGTCATGGTGGCCAAGCGTGCTGCAGAACCGTAGGGATCCGCGTCAAGCGTGGCATTGGTGTAGTCAGTGACTTTCACATCCTCTGGATTCTTGCCAGGAGGCATCGAGAACTCGACAATGCGGCCAGCTGTTTGACGGGCAAATTCCATTGAATACGTGCCCAGATAAGTGCCAGGACGGTTGATGTCTTCACGCATCTGGAACATACCGGCATCAGGCCTGAACGTGCTGCGCATGCTGACATTGGCACCAAAACTCGGCATAGCGTCGCTCAAGTTCGGGTCATTGAGAAACACACCTGTGTTGTAGCTGCCGCCAAATTCGTGACGGCCCACGTGGTTGATGGTTTCTTCTTCGGAGCCGTCTTCATTGACCTGCCAGAGGAAGAATTGGTTGTAGTCATGCAGCGGCTCGTTGGGGTCGCGCGTGGGATCCTGGGCATGGCGGGCCTCAGGGAACACGTCGTAGAGAACACCCTTCGTGTCAGCTATGAGCTTGCCACTGGCATCCCTGCGGGGATAGGTCTTGGTCTTCGTGGAGGTTTCCGACTCGTAGTCGATGGTGCCGTACACGCCACCGAGGTAGCGATCAATGTCCGCTTCCTGGTCACGCTTCAAGTGGTCCCACTTGGTGAACAAGACACGGCCATAGCTGTCCAAGAACAAGTCAAAGACGCCGCTGGGGGAATGCTCAAGTTGCGTAATCTTGCCACTTGATACATTCAGCTTCCAGACACCAGTGTTGGTGGCAACGGCCTCGTACTCGTCCAATTGCGGATAAGTCGCGGTCATGCCAAACAATGGGGCATCGGAGATGAACAGGACGCTGTCGTCGCTGCCATAAATCGGCGAGATGTTGTTGTAAGTGGCGGGCTGGTTGGCTACTTTGGTGATGACCACCTTCTCGCCCTTGCCCAAGCCCGTCACTTCGTACATTTGCCAATTTCTGGCCGGCGCCTGGTAGCGAGCAGAAGCTCCACCCACCATCATGGAGAAAAGAGCTTTCTTGCCATCCCAGTGCATCGAAGGCTGGCGCACGGAAATGGCCTTGGCACCCCCCTGAATACCGCCAGAGTCAACGCCCCAACCGGCTTCCTTGGTCAGGTTGCGCAAAGTGCCATCGGAATAGCGAACATACAAGTCGCCACCGGCAATCGCATCAGTGACACCACTGCCATGGTTGCCAAACGTGTTCAACTGGTTGGCAAAACCCAATGCAGGCACGCTGGTCACGAACATCACTGGGTATGACGTGGCCGATGCCATCGTCACGCTCAAAGTTGCTTGCGCGCTGGTGACACTGGTCACAGAGCCTTTGACAACCACAGAAAACTTGGCGCCACTGTCAGCGGACTGCACAGCCTTGGCCACGAAAGAGGACGCTGTTGCACCCGCAATGGCGACCCCATTGCGCAGCCACTGGTAGCTCAGGGTATCGGTAGAGGACGCTGTGACGCTGAACGACGCATCGCCACCAGCAGAAGTGCTGACATTGGCGGGTTGCGCTGTGATGCTGACCGTGGCCACAGGCACAGGTACCGTGGGGGTGGTCGGCGTCGTTGTCGTACCGCCTGTGGAGGAACCGGTGGAGCCCGTTCCCGATGGGGGAACAACTGTCCCCGAACCACCGGTGTTCGTGGTTTCCGTCCCTGTGCTACCACCGCCACCGCAGGCTGCCAACATGGCGGAGGTCACTGCGGCGAAAAGAAATTGACGAGAAATAAGCATTGATACCTCTACTGCACATAACTGGATGCGCCAAGCCAGGCTCGCATTGCGAGCGACATGTTCCAAACTTGGGATGACCCAACACGGCCCAGCTCTTCCAAATTCTTCGACCGACTTGGCCAGCACTGTAGCCGCTACATCGAATGCGACCATCTGCTCATGTAACCAACCGACCGTTTGCAAGAACCCTAACCGCTTGATGAAAGCGATTTTTCCCAAACAACGAATGCATCATGCTTAGCCTTGGCAGACCCATGTTGCGGATAATGCGCCAAGGTGTAACAGCGACAGGCACACGGAAACACCAAAGATCAGCACAAACAACACAACCTCCCTGGGCAAATCAGACAACCCCACATTCAAGGGGTTGACTTATTTCACACTTTTAGATGTTTCAGCCAAAAACTCATTATTGTTTTTACTTACAACTTGCCCCATGACTGAAAGACCTTGCCGCTAACCTTCAACCATGCTGCTTTCAACGGCTGTCGTCGACGTCGGCAGAAGGCAATTTTGTAGTGCAAATGCGTGGATTGAATTAAGCGTGAACTCCTCCAGTAAATACCCCCACAGCCATCTGATCAGCCTGTCGCTGATCGCCACCCTGACCGCCTGTGGCGGCGGCGGGACAACCACCACCACCGTGCCGCCCGCCACAACGGTGACACCGCCAGCCACCAGCAGCGGCACCACCTCAGGCACCACCACGTCGGGTACCACGTCGGGTACCACGTCAGGCACCACCACTGGTACCACCACCACTGGTACCACCACGACGGGCACGACGACCACATCCACGGCCGCCAGCGGCCCTGTGATCGCTGGTTGCGCCATCTTTCCAGCCAATGCGATTTTCAATACCCGCATTGATGACGCTGCCAAGTTCCCCGCCCACCCCCAAAATACGGCGTGGAAGGCCACCATGCAGAGCAAACTCGGCAACCCCCGCATGCACCTGGATTGGGGCATGAATGAAGACTCCAGCGCCTCTGACTACTACGGCATCCCATACAACACCGTAGACGGATCATCCAACACCACGAGTTGGCCATTGATCTCGTACGACATCACCGACCCTCGGGATGGCAACGGCGCGGGTGTACCCGACGAAAGTGATTGCGCCGTGCCCAACGGGGCATCCTTCAAGCTGCAACGCAACTGCGGCAGCGTGGCAGCGACTCAGCGCCGCTTCCCCTTCCCACCCGATGCCACGATCAAGATCGAAGGCGGCACCAACGTCGCCAATCAGTTCGCCACCGACAGCCATGTCGTGGTTCTGGAAACCGGCTCCTGCCGCTTGTGGGAAAGCTATTACACCTACAAATTCAACGGGCAGTGGCACAGCTACGCTTCAGCAGCCTGGAACCTGAACTCGCTTGAAATGCGCCCAGAAACATGGGGATCCGGCGATGCCGCCGGGCTGCCCATCCTCCCGCTCCTGGTGCGGGCCGATGAAGCCAGCGCTGGCGAGATCAAGCATGCACTTCGCGTCACACTGCCCGGAAGCGTCATGGCCAGCATTCGCGCCACCAATGGCTACGTGTGGCCAGGTCGGCATGCAGCAGGGCAGCTGGCAACTGGCGGCATCCCTTTCGGGACCCTGCTTCGCCTGCGTTCTGATTTTGTGATCCCCTCAACCTGGAACACACAGGCCAAAGCGGTGGCCACAGCCATGAAGCGGTACGGTCTGTACATTGCCGACAACGGCTCCAGCTTCTACGTGCAAGGAGAGCCCAGCATGAAATGGAACTCCAACACCTATTCACAACTGCAGCAGGGCATCACCCTGGACAAGCTGGAATTCGTGAGCCTGAATTCCATCACCCAGAACGCCAAGTTCAACAAGGACTCCATGGCGGCATCCTGGTAAGCCAGGACAAGCAGCCTATCCCCGCTTGGGCAATGCTCGAGCGGGGATACCAACGGCGGTCACACCATCGCCCATACTCTTGGTCACCACGGCATTAGCTCCGATGTTGACCCCGTCACCGACGGTCAAGCCGCCAATGATCTTGGCACCCGAGCCCACAAAGATGCGGCTACCCAGCCGGGGCGACTGCCCCCGGTTATCACCAATGACGACACCGCTTT
Organism: uncultured Aquabacterium sp.; assembly: GCA_964554655.1. Classification (GTDB taxonomy): domain Bacteria; phylum Pseudomonadota; class Gammaproteobacteria; order Burkholderiales; family Burkholderiaceae_C; genus Aquabacterium. Next base: position 4,827 of record CAZKPN010000044.1, read on the forward strand.
CAAGCCAGATGTCGCTCCCCCCTCGAACGCTGGAATTGATGACGACCCCGATGGGGTGGATCAGCACAAACCCCGGCCCGAAACTGGCCCGAGTTCCAATCACGCAACCATTGATCCATTTGTTCAGGCAGTGCGGCACCAAAGCCAATGGCGCCAAACCCTGACCGGTCAGCCACTCTTGCAACCGAAACAACGCATTGGCAAAGGTGCCGTCCGACATGACCGCCTTGACCAATGAGCAAGACTGCCCATATTGGGAATAAAGCTGTTGTTTAGCCCGCAAATCACTGAGTAGCTTCATGTGAGTCCACTCACCGTTTGAAAGACAGCTGATACCTAATGCACATGGTCAAAAATGAACCAGGGCGTTCGGACAAATTCCGGTTAATCATCGTCGATTTGCTCCCAAGCCAGTCTAACATCCGGGATTGCCGCAAGGCGTGAGCTCCTCGTCAGAGGCAACGCCAACATACCCGCAGCGAAGTACACATTCATTGCCAATGGATCCCATCAAAGCACCCCGACTGCCCGCGCACATACCATCCCTGGACGGCCTGAGGGCCCTGTCGATCAGCTTGGTCCTTTTCGGTCACATCGCATCGACCAACGGCGCCCCGGCCTGGCTCGATCGGCCAATGTTCACCTCACTGGGCAATGTGGGCGTGCGGTTTTTCTTCATCGTATCTGGCTTCCTGATCACGACCCTGATGCTGCGTGACATCGAAAAGCATGGGCAGATTCGACTCAAACTCTTCTACATTCGGCGCAGTCTTCGCATCCTGCCAGCGGCTCTTTGCTACATCGGCATCATGTGGCTGTTGTACATGGCGGGCGTCATCGACCTGACGTATCACCTGACATCCCGCACCAACTCAGCGTCAGCCCTTCCAGACCTGGCTCACGCCCTGACCTTCACCGCCAATTATCAGCACGACTACAACTGGTACTTCAACCACCTGTGGTCACTGTCTGTCGAAGAGCAGTTTTACCTGATCTGGCCCTTCACCATGTTTTTGCTCGGGACCCGGAAAGCAGTATGGGCCGGACTCCTCATGCTGATACTGGCACCATGCTTTCGGCTTTTGATGATCGCGTTCAGCGATGGCCCAGAAATCCGGTTGAGCCGAGAGTTTCAAGCTGTGGCAGATGCGTTGGCCACGGGGTGCTTGGCAGCCATGCTTCACAACAAATTGGGCGAATGGCGCTGGTTTATCCAGCTGACACGCTGGCCAGCCATTCCGGCTGGCCTGATATGCGTGGCAGGCGGCTACGGACTGGCCTACGTGTCAAAGCCTGCGGCCTATCTGATCGGGCAAACCATCGCCAATATCGGTATTGCATTGATCCTGCAACACTTGGTCAGGCACCCTGCCGGCGCGATCAGTCAAATCCTTAACATGCGATTTTTGGTGAAAATCGGCGTACTGAGTTATTCGCTCTATCTTTGGCAGCAACCGTTCCTGAATTTCCAGTCACTGAATTGGGTGGCATCATTTCCACAAAACATCGTGTTGGCTTTTGCTGCTGCCATTTTGTCGCATCGACTGGTGGAGCGCCCCTTCTTGAAGCTCAAGGATCGCATTGCCTGACCCCAGGAAATACCACCATCACATGAGCTTTAAACTGTACCTTCTTTACCTGATCCTGACATACTTACGGCCAATTGAGATTTTTGCGCCGGAACTAGTGGTATTCAGACCCATGCTGGTCATGAGCATACTGACACTCGTGCTCTCTTACGCGCATTCAAGAAGCAACAAGAAAATTGCCGCCAGCCGGCTTCATCTCAATCTTTTATTGGCATTTATTCTTTCAATTGCCACATCCCGCATTTTCAATGGATGGTTCAGCGGCGCACTCCCAGCAATGCTTGATTTCATGATTTCGGCTTTTCTGTACCTCACCACTGTCATGAACGTGACAAGCATGAGGCGACTGAAGATCACCTGCGCAGTGGTGGCTTTTTCTACGGTCACCTTGGGCATTGCAGGCATTGCGGCCTACCACACTGGGTTCATGGTAGAAAAACTGGTACTCAGGCAAAATGTCGACTCCGAAGAGGAGGCAGCCACCGAGGCGGATCCAACAGATATTCCCGCATTGGAAACATCTGCTCGCTACTTATGGAGAGTTCGAAGCGTTGGATTTTTGAGCGACCCCAATGATTTCGGTCAAGCATTGGTAGTGGCCTTGCCCATGCTGGCGGGCTTGTATGTCAAACGGCGTTTCTTTCGCAACCTGATTGTCCTCGGCATTCCCGCTGCAGTAATTTTTTACACCATCAATCTGACTCACTCGCGTGGTGCGTTGCTTGGTGTGGCATCATTATTATTTTTCGGGATTAGAAACCTCCTGGGCACATTCAAGACGGGCTTGCTGATGGCCATTGGCATGGCAGGTGCCCTGGCCGTGAACATGACAGGAGGACGTGCTTATAGCGCCAATGAAGAATCAGCCGGCGGGCGGATTGACGCCTGGCATGAGGGGCTGATCATGCTGCGCCACCATCCAATATTTGGCGTGGGATATGGGCAATTCACGGACCACCATTACTACACTGCGCATAATTCATTTGTTCTGTGCTTTGCCGAGTTGGGTTTACTCGGCTACTTTTTCTGGCTTGGCATGATTATCGTGACATACAAAGGTCTGACCCGAGTCATCCAAATTTTACCGCCGACTTCAGAAGAGCGATTCTGGGCACTTCTGATGCGTTCCGCGTTACTTGGTTTTTTCACCTGCGCGCTCTTCCTCTCGCGAGTTTATGAGCCAGGTTTATACATATTGTTGAGCATCTGCATTGCAACGGTTTATTGTGCTGAGCAGTCAGTTGCTGCCAAATCAATAACACAATTCCAGCAACCGATTATTTGGCGAAAAAACACTTTCATCTTTGAGATCCTCAGCATCATCGTTATTTTTACTGTTGTCACCCTCAAAAATGCCACTGTGGGGAAAAGCATCTGATGGCCCTCTCGAAAACAACCCTGAGTATCCTGCATGTGGTCGACTCACTTGAATTCGGTGGCTTGGAGCGAGTGGTCACTGACTTGGCCATCGCCCAACAACAGCACGGACACCGCGTGGCGGTTTTCAGCATCAACCACACGACCGGCTTTTCCAGCGAGCTGAAAGCGGTTGGCATCCCGGTGCACATCGGCAACAAAAGCGGAACCTTGGATTGGGGCGTGATCAAGTCATTGCGAGGGGCGGCTTCCGACATGAGCGCCGACATCGTGCATGCCCATAATTTCGTTCCCAATTACTACGCTGCACTGTCCCTGCTGGCTTGGTGGGGCGCACCCAAACTGGTGAACACGTGCCACGACATGGGCACACGCCTGACCCACAAGCGACTGAAGTTCTTGTTCGAATGTTCACTCAAACGCACCGCACGGGTGGCGATGGTGGGTCAGCAAGTTTTTGACCGCTACATTCAGACCGGCATGGTGCCCAAAACGCGCGCCGACATGGTGCTCAATGGCATCCCTGTTGAGCGATTCACCCCCACCGCTGAACGCACGGCGAAGGCCCGAACCCTGCTTGGACTCGCATCCAGCGATCTGGTATTGGGTTGTGTCGGGCGGCTGGTGGGCTTGAAGAATCACCGGCTGCTGATCGGGCTTTTGCCCGCCTTGATCCAGGTCCACCCCAACCTGAAGCTGGTCATCGTGGGATACGGTGAACTGCACGAAAAACTGAACGCTCAAGCTGCTGCATTGGGTGTGTCCAAGCACCTGCTGATCACCGGACAACGCTCCGACGTTGCCGACTTGCTGCCGGCGTTTGATGTTTTTGCCTTGCCATCACTGACTGAAGGTCTGTCCATCGCACTGCTTGAAGCCTGTGCCACAGGTTTGGCCGTCTTGGCCTCATCTGTCGGAGGCAACCCCGAAATCATCCAGGATGACCACAGCGGCCTTCTGGTTGGCAGCGACGATGCGCCTGCCACGCAGGCTGCCCTACTGCGGCTACTGGGGGACTCGTCGTTAAGAGCCCGACTGGGTGAAACAGCACGTCGTTGGGTACTCGAACACGCCTCGGCCAAAGCCCTGCATCAAGCGTACGACCGGTTTTACCACTCAGCGCTCGGTTCGGCGCCATGAGCCGCGGTAGTTGCCTCGGGCAAAGCGCCATGAAGCAACCATGAACGCCCAATTAAGCGCATACAGAAACGCCACCATCCGGAGCAATGAAGGCAGCACCACCTGGCGCTGCGTCAACTGATACAGCCACATGGCCGCCCCATAGGCCGCCAGCTGCAGCAGCGTGAAGCCCAACCAGCCGCTGGATTGCGTTGCCAGCATGGCCGATGCCACCAACCCCAGCAACAGCAAATGCGGCGCTGTCCACCGGAGCACCTTGTGCGACAAATAGGCGAAGGACGTGCCAAGAGAAGTGCGGGTGATGTACTCGGGATGCCGGACCAAGGCTTGGAAGTTGCCAATGCCAATGCGCAAACGCCGGTTGTACTCTTCAGCAATGGCTTGTGGGGTGTCTTCCTCTGCCCAGGCCGCAGGCTCATACACCAGGCGATGCCCTGATGCCGACACATTCATGGCCACACAAAAGTCATCGCAAATGGTATCTGGCCGCAGAGGCTGCCACAGGTCGCGCCGAATGGCATAAATGGCACCATTCGCCCCCAACAGCCCGTTGATGCGCCCTTCGAAGAACTTCAAGAATTGCTCAAGGCGCCAATACACGCTGTCCTGGTTGTCGCCCCCACTGCCTTTCAGGCGAAGCTCACCACTCACCCCACCCACATCAGCTTGATCGAAATGCTTGACCAGGACCGTGATCGCGTCAGGATGGAAGAACGTGTTGGCGTCAGAGAAAACCAGGATGGGGGCCGACGCTTGCGCGACCAGGTCATTCAGAACACTGGCTTTGCCCCGATTGACGTCATACACACAAGCCTGGATGCGCCGATCCGTGCACGCCGCCAGAATGCTGGCGGTGTCATCGTTGCTGCCATCGGACCCGATGTAACACTGCAGCAACTCGGGCGGATAGTTCATTCTCAGCAAATTGTCGATGCGCTGACGCAGATGCATTTGCTCGTTGTAAGCCGAGATGATCACCGCCACGGCAGGCAGCATGCGAGCTTGGGCGGGCACACGACGATCTTGTTTGGACGCCACATACCGAGCATCCCTTAGCACCTGCACCAACATGGCCACCAAGGTCAAGACCAAGGGATAAAGCGCGTACGAGTAGAGGACCAGCCCCAAGCTGGCAACCACCACCCACTCAAGCACGCTCATGCCGGTTCGGCCACGTAACTGGGTCGAGGCACGACGTGATCTCGGTACAGGCCGGGATCACCATCCAACCCCGCCTCTGCCGCCTTGACAATGTTGTACATCTCACGCGCACTGACGTAATGGAGCTTCCAAGCCTTGCCATCGTTGTAACGCGTTTCAAGGTGTGTGAAGGCCTTGTCCATAGGCTCTCCGAGCAGGGTATCCATGTCCCGCTCTTGCGTGCCGTGGGTGTGAACCTTGACAAAAATCCATTCGGGACGCCCTTCCACATGGATACCGGTGCTCACCCAATCGTCGATTCGATCCAGTTTTGGTGGGCAGCTGGTACGCACATCTGAACTCTCGATTCTGGGAATGATCCCGAATTTTCGACTGCCCCCCATGAAGCCCAACGGCCCCTGAATGATCATCAGGTCACCAACCGGCTGCCCACCAACACGCACGCGAGGCCCCTTATCGTGAGACTTCGGACGGTGTGGGTCATCAGTGGCGTAGTAAATCTTGTTGATGGTGCTGGTCTGGCAGGGGTCTGGCGCCGAAGGCAAGGTGAAATCCGCGTAACACCCTTCTTCGCGCAAGATGACCAATTCGTTGTTGACCCCGCAGTAGTGCCCTTGCGGATGGCTGTTGTCCAGCGCCCAATTGCCATGAATGAAGGACCACATCGGTTGCCCGGTCACCGTGTTTCTGGGCAAGGCGCCATGGTCGCGGGCCAGCAACTCTGTGAAGCGCGACAGCTTTTCTCGCAAACCGGCTTCCGTGTCCTTGTCATGGTGAAGGTGAATGTCAATCTCACCCAAACCCAACTGGCACAACTCAACCAAGGCACGCATGTGCTCGGGTCGGTACTCTTCTTCGGGATAGAAGAAGCTGTGCACGGGCGCGCGACCGTCAGCGTCTCTGTGGTTGGCACACAACTTCGGGTAGTCCTGCCTCCACCGCGCGACCCGAGCACACTCCACCTCGTAAGTTGGTTTGAGCCACATAGGCTCGTAGTGGTCCACAAAGCAGAACATCAAATGCTTGGTCACGCCGGGTTCTACCGGTGCTTTCCAGTCCTGCTTAAAGTAGCTGGGCAACCAAACAAGCGTATTTTTTTTTCGGACTTCCCAGACCAGGTAAGCGACCGCCGCAACGCCAACCATCAAAATCAAAAGCAGGAAAGACGTCATGGTCGCGAAAAATATTTGAACATCGGACACACATTGCCAACAGCACAAACCGACAGTATGTAGCAAGGTGAACAACAGTTCATGATGTTACACTACCCCTTCAACTAAAAGCCTCGGGCATGTTGCCCAGGCGATGCAACGAGACCATCGTACACCGCCTGTGACAACCCCAGAATCAGGACGCCTCGCATCTTTGCGTGATGCATTGTTCATAACAGCTGCCACTTATGTGACAACGGTGATGGGCTTGGTTGTCAGCACAATCATTGCCCGCAGCCTGGGACCTGAAGACTACGGAAGGTACTCCTACCTCATCTGGATGTCAGGTTTGCTTGTGGTATTTTGCAATCACGGCTTGGGCATTTCCGGCATTCGTTTCGTCTCTGAATATCTCGGACGCGGGCAGCAGCAAATCGCCCGACAAATACACGGCTGGCTTAATAAATGGCAGCAGATCAGCACTTTGGTGATATTGCTGGCATTCACGATCGCATCATGGTGGCTCCCAATGGCAGGATGGGAATACCAGCGAGCTTTGCTGCTGTCCATTTTGATCATTGGCGTGGCATCCAAGGCCGCATATCTGTTTGATGTCTCTATCGCCAAAGGCTACAAGAAGTTTTCCGTCGAGGCCCTGACCAACACGGTCATGAGTTTGGTTTATGCTGCGGGCGTTGGCCTGCTTGCGCTGGGCAAGGCAGACTTGAACGACTACGCCATTTTCTTTGGCGTGGTCAGCTTCCTGCATATATGCATGGTGTGGTGGTTGATGCGAAAAAACAGCATCAAACCCGATTACACACCATGCCCCCCCGACCTGATCCAGCACATCAAACCCCACATTGCCTGGACCGTTGTTTTGGTGGCCGTCGCCACCCTCAGCAACAAAACCATCGAGACATTTTTACTAGGCACCCAGGTCGGCGCCAAAGAGGTGGGCTACTTCACCATCGCGACCACCTTGACCCGAGGCGGCATCGACCTTCTGTCCTCATCGCTGACAGCCATGCTGATGCCCATCATGGCGCACGCCTACGGCGCCGGCGGTAGCGAAAAGGTCAACACTATTCTGAGCGATTCGATAAGATATTTTTTGTTCTTTGGCCTGATCATCGGCGGGGCCGGGTTGATTTGGTCAGAGCCTGGCATTGCCATTCTTTACGGTAGCCAATACCAAGCCGTGACCCCTGTTTTGCAGGTCATGGTCGTTGTGGGCGGATTGACGTTACCAGAAGGTGCATTTGGCGCACTGATGTCCACCACCGACAATCAAAAATTGCGGGCTGGTATTGCAACTTTTTCGGTATTGATCAGCGCCATCGCAGCTTTTGTACTGGTCCCTAAATTCGGACTGACGGGCGCACTGTTATCTCACGCCAGCACCAGGGTAGTTATCTTTTTGATCACCGCCATCTGGATCCGGAAATCGTTGAACGTCACCTTCCCCATCAGTCACATCGTGCGCTTGTGCTTGGCTGCGTTGATCGCAGGCGCGGCCTCCTGGCTCCTCATGCCCAGCCACCCTGCGGCGCTGACACAAATCGGCATAGGATTTGCCTATATATTCATCTTACTGGGTGGCACCATTCTTCTTAAAGCCTGGAAAGCGAAGGATGCTGATATGGCACTCATACTTGCCGCCAAAAAACCTCGGCTATTCGGTGCCATCATGCCTTGGCTCACACGCTGGGCCGGATCACTGAACTGACCGAACCACCTTATTTAGGGGGGGCAGGCCCTCCGCATGCGATGGTGTGATAAAACCAACTTGACGCGCCTGTGTGACACATATCCCCCTAAGCCGAGGATCGTGATGCAATCGCCGCGTTTCCGAATGTAAATTGGCTCTATGCTTGCGTCATAGCAGACTTCTCCGGGGTAACGACAATGGTCTTTCGTCACAATGCAATTTCTTCTTTTTGTCGCATCGCGTTGATGAGTGTCCTTGTTTTGGCGGGGACGGCATGCACATCATTCAAGAGCTATCCGCCAGCGCCCGCTGTGGCCAGCAAATCCGATCACTTCTACAAGATTGGCGCACTTGACACACTCAACATCGTGGTGTGGCGCAATCCCGACCTGTCCTCCTCGGTCACGGTGCGTCCAGATGGTCGCATCTCGCTACCTCTGGTCGAAAACCTAGAGGCTGCCGGCCGCAATCCCGCCGATTTGTCGCGCGACATCGAAAAGGCACTGGCCAAGTTCATCCGCGAGCCGGTTGTCACGGTCATCGTGAGCAATTTCCAAGGCGTATCGACCGAACAGATTCGCATCGTTGGCGAAGCCACTCGCCCCCAGGCAGTGCCCTTCCGGCAAAACATGACTGTGCTTGACGTCATGATCCAAGCTGGCGGACTGACCGATTTTGCCGATGGCAATGGTGCCGTCCTGGTGCGCGGATCAGAACAGGGTAAACAGTACAGTCTGCGACTCAAGGATTTGATCAAACGTGGCGATATTTCCGCCAACGTGGAAATCAAACCCGGTGACATCATCATCGTCCCGCAAAGCTGGTTCTGAGCAGACTTGTGCTACTTGACATCTGACCTGGCGTCAAACCCCTTTTGGCATGGATGACCTTCTTCGACAAGTCGCCGGGATATTGAATGCGATGTGGCAGCGGCGCTGGCTCGGCGCCGCCATGGCGTGGCTGATCGCGATCGCAGGGATGTTGGCCGTGGTGATCATCCGCGACCACTACGAAGCGTCTGCCCGCATTTACGTTGACACGGAAACCGTGCTCAAACCCTTGATGACAGGCCTGGCGTTTCAGCCCGACGTGGATCAGCAGGTGCGCATGCTGGCCCGCACACTCATCAGCCGCCCCAATATTGAGCGTCTGATGACCTCGCCTCGAATTGGGTTGGACAAACTGAATGAACGCGATCAAGAAAAAGTGATCGATCGCTTGATGAAAGACATCAAGGTCAACCCCAGCGGCAACAACAACCTGTACGAGATCATCTACCGGGATATCAATCCGCAACGTGCCCAACGCATCGTGGAAGAGTTGGTCTCCCTGTTCATGACCGCAGGCGTTGGCGACAAGCAGCGGGACTCAGAGCAAGCGCGTCAGTTCCTGGACGAGCAAATTCGCTCGTACGAAAGCAAACTCAGCGAGTCTGAAAACAAGCTCAAGGATTTCAAACTGCGTAATTTTGGTTTAACCGGCACGTCCAACCAAGACTACTTCGCTCGCATGTCCAACCTGTCCGACGAGACCGGTAGGCTGCGCGTGGAACTGAGTGCCGCCGAACAAGCCCGAGACGCACTGCGTCGAGAACTGTCCACCGAGGAGCCCTCCATCCCGCCAGAGCTATTGGGCAATGGAGGCTCCTCCACCGCACCCAGCACGGACCTCGAATTGCGCCTGGATGTTCAGAAGCGCCAATTGGATGAGCTGATGCGTCGCTACACGGACGAGCACCCCGACGTGGTGAGCGCCAAGCGAACCATTGCCCAACTTGAACAACAGCGCAAAGCGGAACTGGATGCCAAGCTGCGCGCGCAAGGTGGGACCCGATTGCGCGCCGCCCCCACCAGCCCGGTATTCCAGCGCATCCGCGTCGCGCTGGCAGAAGCCGAAGCCAAAGCGGCCTCCTTGCGCGGCCAGCTTGCAGAGCAAAACGCCCAGTTGGCGCGCACCCGCGCACTTGCCGGACAAATGCCCCAAGTCGAAGCCGAGTTGGCTCAGTTGAACCGTGACTACGAGGTAGTCCGCAAGAATTATGAGCAGTTGGTCGGACGCCGTGAGTCGGCCTCCCTGGGAGAGAAAATCGATCAAACCACCAAAGTGGCAGATTTCCGCGTGGTCGAACCCCCTCGGGTCAAGCCCAGCCCGGTTAAACCGAGTCGCTTGGTCATCGCATTGTTGGCCGTGGTCGCCGCTCTGGCCGCTGGCGCAGCCACAGCTTTTGGTTTGACTCAGCTTTTCCCAACGGTGCAAGACAGTCGCCAGCTCAAAGAAATTTCAGGACGCCCCGTGCTTGGCAGTGTCTCGCTGGTCATCAGTCCAACGATCAGCGAAGCCATGCAGCGGAGTAATCGCTTGTTCAGCTTGAACGCCGGGATATTCTTTGTCTTGAATGCGGCATGGCTGGTGGTCGTGGCTCGCCAACTTCCGTGATAAGACCATGAACACCATCGAACAAGCAGCCAAACGACTGGAAGAGTTGCGCCGCGCTGGAGTGGATGTCGGCCAGGCTTCGCCTCAAGTTCAGGCGCCGCCGCCGGCCATGGCGGAAACCACGTTCGAACAGGCTACACCGGCCCCGGTGGCCACGGCATCACCCAGCCCTGTCGCCCACAAGGCCGCCGTGACAGCGTCTGGCGATGAGCGCAGGTCGCGCATGATCGAGCTGGATTTGATGAAAATGGCACGCTGCGGCCTGCTGGTGCCGGGTCATCCACGCTCGCAACTGGAAGAAGAGTTCCGCATCATCAAGAGGCCACTGCTGGAGAACGTGCGGGGCCAGACGGCGTCGCGCCCCAAGCGGGCGAACATCATCATGGTGACCAGCGCCTTGCCAGGTGAAGGCAAAACGCAAACAGCGATCAATCTGGCCGTCAGCATTGCCATGGAACTTGACCACACCGTGCTGCTGGTAGAGGCGGACGTGGTACGCCCATCCGCCTTGGAACGCATGGGGGTTTCCGCCTCCAAGGGTTTGCTGGACATGCTGATACACCCCGAAACCGATCTGTCCGAGGTTCTGCTCAAGACCAACATCCCCAAGCTGACGCTGCTGCCCGCAGGCACCTCAAGCTCAAGGTCCACCGAGTTGCTGGCCAGTGCAGCGATGGACAGATTGCTGGAAGAACTGGCCACCACTTACCCGGACCGGGTCATCATTTTTGACACGCCACCACTGTTGCCCAGCACCGAGTCCCGCGTGCTGGCCACCTCCATGGGCCAAGTGCTGATGGTGGTTGAAGCGGGCAAGACCGCGCTCAACACCGTCAAACAAGCCTTCGCCACCGTGGAAGAATGCCCAGTGGTCATGTCCATGCTGAACAAGTACACCGGCCCGAAGGGCAACCGAGCATATGGCTACTATGCGCCGTGAGCCTTGCTCCATCCTGGCCCTGATGCTGTGCGCATGGTTGCCTCATGCCCAAGGCCAGAAGCTGGACCTCAAACCCGGCATCAATGTCACGGCCACTGCGACCACCAATGCGCAGGCCGCAGGTGATGGGTCCAGAAAGGACCTGGTGATCAGCACTTCGCCTGAGTTGAGTGGCTCCTACGAAGGCGCCCGCTCTCGCGTCGATGGCCGGCTTCGGGTTAGCAACGTTCACTATGTACGCGACAGCCAGCCTGATCAGACCCTGCCTGATGGCGAGCTGGCACTCAAATCCGTGCTCGTGGACCAATGGGGCGGCCTCAATGCCTCGGTCCAAGCCAGCCAGACACCAGCCACGGTGCTCACCCGCCAAAGCACCGTACCAGGCGCCACCGATGGCTACACCACGACCCTCGCGCGGTTCATCCCGTACATTCGTCATTCGTTTGACGCCGACATCCAGCTCGATGCCCAGTTGGAGCGATCCTTCGTTCAATCCAGCAGAAACACGTCGAGTGTCGGCTCGCCAAGAGAAGATCTTCAATTCACGCGGCATGCGGTTCGGCTCGAGCGGCGGCCAGTGCCGGTGGGTACGTCGCTTGAATGGACAGGCCTGCGAGCTTCAGCCTTGCAGGAAAACACCGTGCGAGCTGGCGCCAGCTACGCTCTGACAGAGAGCTTGTACCCCGGGCTGATCTTGGGTCGCGACTCCATCCACGCTCCTCGGCCAGGTCAACCCGGCACGCAAGACCAGCAAAGCGGCACCATCCGCGGAATCACGCTGGCCTGGAGGCCCAATGAACGCGCCACCCTGGAGTCCCGATTGGAGCGCCGGGTCTTCGGCACGGGTTGGAAGGTCGACTGGAACCACCGCACGCCGTTCTTCGCCTGGAACATTTTTTCAGAGCGAGAGGCCAGCACCTATGCCTCCTCCCTGGGCAGCCCCGGTAATCAAACCTTGAGGGGATTGCTGGACCGGATGCTCACTACCAACAATCCGGACGAGCGAAGCCGTTCGGAACTGGTCGACAAGACCATCGCGCAGCGTGGACTGAATGACCAGATGTCCCCCCTGCTGGACCCTTACTCCCTGACCCCCACGCTGCGTCAGACGCTTCAAGGCCGACTGGTGATGATGGGTCAGCGAAATACCGTCAGCTTGGCGGCAGGCATGAACAAGACCGAATCACTGGCCCTGAACGACTTACCTCCGATCGGTGATCAAAGCCTGGAACATTACGTTGACGCCAACTTCAACCGCCGGCTGACTCCGATCACGTCCTTGAATGCAGGCGTTCGCTGGAGGCGCTCCACCCTGACCTCCAACGTCACGCCCAACAGCACCGGCCGTCTGCGCAGCCTCACCTGGAGCGGCGACATCAGCACGCGACTGTCTCCTCAAGCCACAGCGACATTTGGTTTGCGCCACCAAACCAGCAGCGGCACTCAGTTGAACATCAACACCAACGACGAATCAGCCATGTACGTCGGCGTGGGTTACCGCTATTAAAGCCAACCCATGTACGAGAAACACTTCGGCTTCACCGGTGCACCGTTCCTGCTCAACCCGGACCCCAGCTTTTTCTTTGACAGCAAAGGTCACAGCAGCGCGCTGTCTTATCTGAAATTCGGCCTGTACCAGGCCGAAGGTTTCATCGTCATCACGGGCGACATCGGGGCCGGCAAAACCACCCTGGTGCGCACACTGCTCAACGACATCGACACCGAAAAGGTCGTGGCGGCCCAGTTGGTGAGCACTCAATTGGAAGCCGGTGATCTGCTGAGAGCATCGATCACCGCCTTTGGCATCCCCAGCAAAGGCAACAGCAAAGCCGATCTGATCTCCACACTTGAGGCCTATCTGACTCTGCTGGCGACGCAGCAGAAGCGGGCCGTGCTGATTGTGGACGAAGCGCAGAACCTCAGCCGTGATGCGATTGAAGAACTGCGCATGCTGTCGAACTTCCAGTTTGGCAACCAGGCTCTGCTGCAAAGCTTTCTGATCGGACAGCCTGAGTTGCGCACGATGCTGCTGTCGCGTTCACTGGAGCAACTGCGGCAACGGGTGATCGCGTCCTACCACCTTGGTCCCATGGACCGGGACGAGACGCGCCGCTACATTGAGCATCGTTTGCACAAAGTCGGCTGGACCGACAACCCGCACATCAGCGCCGAAGCCTTTGACGAGTTCTATGAATGGACCTCGGGCATTCCCCGGCGCATCAATTTGCTGTGCAACCGGGTGCTGCTGGCGGCATTCCTGGCAGACGAGCACGAAATCTCGGCCGCCAATGTGTCGCGAATCGCCCAGGAAATACGCTCAGAAATTGGTGAGCCTGTGCTCAGCAACACCGGCGTGTCCGCCTCGGCCAACACCAGCCTGGCGTTGAAGGAATCCGTCATTCCAACGCTGACCCAGGGGCTGGACGGACCGGTTCCAAGCCAAAGCTGGGTAGCGCCGTCCATCAACCCTGATGCCAAACCGAACACCCCATTTCTGCTGTGCCTGACGGGCTCGCGCACAGGTTGCCTGCGTGCATCACCTTTGCTCAAGGCATTGAGTTGCCGCGCTGACTTGCCGCCCGCAAGGCTCTTGCACATTGACACGCCAGGTCACTTCGAGTTGACCCAGGACTGGTCGGAACACCTGGGATTGCGCAACCCGGACTACCGATTGCGCCTGCCCCCGGGCAATGGGCTGACCCACCTGGCAGCCACCTTGCAACAACTCGATCAGTTGTTTGAGCAGCATCGTCCAGCGGCCATCATTGTTCAGGCCGGAGACGACACGGCATTGGCAGGCAGCCTGGCGGCACAGCGGCATGGCATCCCCATCATCCACCTGGAGGCCGGCCTGCGAAGCTTTGACCGTTCTCGCCCCCAGGAAGTCAACGGAATGATGTGCGATCACATGGGCGAGTTGCTGTTCACTTCCGAGTGGGTGGCGCACGACAACCTGGCCCGAGAAGGCATCCCGGCTGACCGCGTGGTGTTCGTGGGCAACCTGCTGATGGACGCCATTCGCGCCATGCTGCCGCAAGCATCCCAACCCAAGTACACCCTGCGCCAACTCAATCAACCCACCGACATCCTGAAAAGCAAAAGTGGCGTGGGTGTGGTCTACCTCCAGCAACTGGACAAGATCACCAACCCGGAAGAGTTGGCCAACCTGGTCGGCATCTTGCGCATGGTCAGCAAAGACATCCCTTTGATCTGGCCCATGCACGACAGCACGCGCGCTTGCCTGGACCACCTGGGTTTACTGCAAATCGCCCACGAGGGGCACATCATGGCGCTGCCCCTGATTCCGTACCACAAGATGATTGGCTTGCTGGGCCATTCGGCCTGCATCCTGACCAATTCATCCACGGTTCAGGAAGAAGCCACCATCCTCGGTATTCCCTGCCTGACGCTGCACAACTTCACGGAGCGGCGCATCACGGTCGAACAGGGCACCAACATCGCGGTGGGCCACAACAGCAGCGTGATCAGCCGAGCGGTGGCTGAAATCTTGCGTGGGGGCGGAAAGAAGGGACGGCTGCCCAAGTTCTGGGATGGGCAGACCTCCACCAGGATGGCCGAACACCTGTTGACCTGGATCAAGACCAAGGGCGTTTGCAACTTGAATCGAACCGACGAACCAACACCTTTGCCACTTGAACAACAAGCCGGGTTCTAATGGCACTTAACAAGCACCAATCGATATGATGAAGGCAATTGCCAATGGCAGGCACCGCCACTGAGCGAAGGATCCCCAGGACATGACCGCCGTCACGCCATTGTTCCGTGCTGCAGGAAGACTTGTGTCGCCGGGAGGACCCAATGGCAACCTCACCATACTGACCTATCACCGCGTGCCGCCGGACATCGATCCATTGCTGTCCAGCGACCAGGTTGATGCCCGAAAATTCGCCAGGCACATGGAGGTCATGGCAGAGTGTTTCAATGTGTTGCCTCTGCCAGAAGCACTTGATCACCTGGGGCGCGGCACCCTGCCCGCTCGTGCGCTCAGCATCACTTTTGACGATGGCTACCAAGACAACTACACCATAGCCCTGCCCATACTGCAGCGCCATGGTTTGAAAGCCACCTTTTTCGTCTGTAGCGGCTACATCAATGATGGGCTCATGTTCAATGACATCATCATTGAAGCACTGAGGGCCTGCCAATCCGCTGTGCTCGAGCTGAATTGGCTCGGGCTGGGCCAACTTCCAGTGCATGACATGGCCTCGAAGCGAGCCTGCGCCGAGAAAATATTGAGCGCCGTCAAATACCTGCCATTTCAGGAAAGAGAACAAGCCTGCCTGCGCGTGTGGGAAACAGCCGCACCGGGCAAGGCACGTCCGCGCCTGATGATGACCGACGAGGAAATTCGCCATCTCGCGGCCCAGGGGATGACCATCGGTGGCCACACCCACACACACCCCATCCTGAATCGGATTGACCTGGACAGCGCGCGCCAGGACATCGCGCAAAACCGGCGCTTGCTGGGCGATCTGGTTGGCCAGGAGCCCCTGATTTTTGCCTATCCCAATGGCCGCCCCGTTCGCGACTACGGCCATGAGCACGTCAAACTGATCCGGGAGCTGGGTTACCACTTTGCCGTGTCAACAGCATGGGGTGTTGCCACCAAATCCTGCGACCGCTACCAATTGCCGCGATTTTCACCTTGGGATGACAACCCAAAACGCTTGGTCATGCGCCTGCTTAAAAACGCCATGACAGGTCAACATCCCCTGACCGCGCCCAATTTGAGCTGACACGCGTTGATTCACATCAACCGCACTTATCAATTTTTCACGGTATTGCACACTAACCCCCTTGAGTTAGGGCCCCCCCCTCGTTTGGAGGATTATTTCAAGCACCCGGTATGACCATAATCGCGCATTACAAATAATTACGGGTTAAGCAGGTTGTTGCATAGCTGCACAATTTGCTCGGTCTTGAGAGGCGCACCAAATGTTCCGGGTCTTCCAGCATCACATCTCCATCGCGACGCTGTCCGAGCTATTGGCGGACAGCCTGACCAGTTTCTTGGCGATCGTGCTGGGGGTCATGACCTTCATGCACATGTCCGGGACATCCCCCGATCTGGTTAGCATGTCCACCGCCTTGTGGGCCGGTTTGGGCTTTGCTTTCGTGATGCCCCTGCACTGTGGTCTGCTGGGCGTTTACCGCGAAGGCTCTGAGCGCAAGACCCCGCGCGCCAAATTGGGCCGCGCTTTGCTGGGTTGCCTGCTGGGCGCCCCCATTGCCTATCAATTGGCCATCAAAACCATGCTGGATGGCACCCAGGCTTACCAACTCATGGGGTTTGCCACGGCCTATCTGGTTTTTGGCCTGGTAGTGGTGCGCGGTTACCTGATGACCTCGTGGCGCAGCGCCTTTGTGCAGCAGCGCATCCTGATTGTTGGCACGGGTAAGGAAGCCCACTCTGTGGCGTCCGACTTGAAAGCTCGCCGCGTCCAAGGCCATTCGGTGATCGGTTTTTACCCTGCGGGCGAAGCCGACCATGGCGTCACCGACAAGCGTTTCAACATCTTCTCCACCGCCTTGTCGATCAAAGACATCATTCAACGCCATGAGATCAACCAGATCATCGTGGCCGTGAAAGAGCAACGTGGCGGCAGCGTGCCCATGGATCAACTGCTGTCTGCCCGCATTCAAGGCATCCCAGTTCTGGACCTGGCTGCTTTTTACGAGCAAACGACTGGCGAAGTGCCCGTGGACAGCTTGAAGGCCAGCTGGCTGGTGTACGGTCAGGGCTTTGCCCAGGATCGCACCCGCATCGTCATCAAACGCTTGTTCGACATCGTGAGTTCGTCTGCGCTGCTGCTATTGGCCTCGCCGATCATGCTGATCACGATGCTGGCCATCAAGCTGGAAAGCGAAGGCCCGATCATTTACCGCCAGGAGCGCGTGGGCCTGGGCGGCAAGATCTTCATGTGCCTGAAGTTCCGAAGCATGAGCACGGACGCTGAAAAAGACGGCGTGGCCGTGTGGGCCAAGAAAAACGATTCGCGCGTGACCCGCGTGGGCGCGTTCATCCGCAAGACGCGCATCGACGAACTGCCTCAGATCCTCAGCGTGCTCAAAGGCGAGATGAGCATGGTGGGGCCCCGCCCCGAGCGCCCCACCTTCGTCGAACAGCTCAAGCAACAGATCCCCTATTACGATATCCGCCACAGCGTCAAGCCTGGCGTGACGGGCTGGGCCCAGGTCAAGTACAGCTATGGCGCTTCGCTGGAAGACGCACTGCACAAGCACCAGTACGACCTGTACTACGTGAAGAACAACTCCTTGTTCCTGGACTTGCTGATCTTGTTCGAAACGGTCAGCGTGGTGATTTTCCGAGAGGGTTCACAGTGAACGCTCACTGAACCGACATCGTTCAGCTTGATCAATGGCGCACCTTCGGTGCGCCATTGTCGTTTTTGCCTCCGCTTGATCGGCCGCGAAGCCCCCAAGATGCTGGACAATAGAAGGTTGCCCGGCCTGTACCGGACAGTAACCTCCGACCTCTTGTGACCGATTTTCAAGAAGCCCCCATCTCCCTCGCCAAGCCACGCTCACGGATGAAGCTGGCATTGGCCTGGGCGTTTGGGATGGCCTTGTTGGGCTGGCTCTTGTCACACACGCCCATCGCGCCGGTCATTGAAGCCATCCAAAGGCCCTCGATCACCATCTGGTTGCTCACCTTGTCCGGGCTGCTGCTCAGCTACGGTTTGCGTGGCGCCCGACTGCAGGTGGTTCTGAGCCTGGACGCCCACCATGCGCCCCCCCAGCGGTGGCTGGGTTTGCGGACCGACGCCTTGCGCGTGATCCTGCTTCACAACGCCGCAGTGAACCTGTTACCCATGCGCGCGGGCGAATTGAGCTTCCCCTGGTTGGCCGCGCGCGAGCTGAGGCTGCCGATGTCGCGCGCCTTGGTTTGCCTGATGTGGATGCGGCTTCAGGACCTGGCCGTGCTGGCGGGCTTGGGATTGGCCCTGTGGCCCGGACTGCCCCCGATCGCCAGGATCTCGGGCCTGTTGGGCCTGGGCCTGTGCTGGCATGGCGCGTGGTGGTTGTTGAAGCAGCTGTTGAACCACGCCTCCCTGGGTAAGCAGACTACCGCTGCGGGATGGCGTGGGCTGGCCCTCAAACTCAAAGCCGCCATGCTGGAGCCCTCACACCATCGGCCCGCCGCCTGGGGATTGACCCTGGCCAACTGGACGCTCAAGCTGGCAGCCGGTGCCACGTTGCTCAGCGCCATCAGCCAGATCAGTTGGCCTGTGGCCTGGGCTGGCGCGCTGGGTGGTGAACTGGCGGCCATTTTCCCGCTCCAAGGGCCAGCCGGCTTTGGCACCTATGAAGCAGGGGTGTGGGCCGGCGTGGCAGCGTTGCTGGAACGCCAGTCGCCCCTGTTGGCGCAAGTCGTGGGCGCCGCCCTGGCCCTCCATGTTTGCTTTTTGATTTGTGCGGTCTGTGCCGCGTGCGTGGCGACTCTGTTGCCCAGATCCGCGAGCAAACCCAAGATGCAAGGGGATTTGCCCCCGCGTTCTCCCGGCTGAGCAAGATCGTTTTAGTTTGTTAGAAAGAGTGTTCATGAGTTCAGTGTCGACGCCTTCCGTCGCCCCCCTGCCTGCTGCGCCAAGTCACCAGTTGTCCATCGTCGTGCCCATGTACAACGAGGTGGACAACGTCGTGCCTTTCGTGAACGCAGTCCACGAAGCCTTGGCCACCTACGCTTGGCCCTGGGAGCTCATCATCGTCAACGATGGCAGCCGTGATGGCACCCAGCAAGCCCTGGATGCCCAAGCCAAGCTCCGAGGCCCGCACGTTCGGCCCGTCCATTTGTGGCGCAACTTTCGACAGACCGCCGCAATGCAGGCCGGTATCGATGCAGCCCGAGGTGACGTGATCGTGACCCTGGACGGTGACTTGCAGAACGACCCCAAGGACATCCCCGCCATCGTGGCCAAGCTGGTGAATGAAGACCTGGACCTGGTCGCGGGATGGCGCCAGAACCGCCAGGATGGCTTCTTCCTGCGCAAGGTGCCCTCACGGATTGCCAATCGCCTGATCCGCAAGATCACAGGGCTGGAGTTCCAGGATCTGGGGTGCAGCCTGAAGGCTTACCGAGCCAGCGTGCTCAAGCGCGTGCGCCTGTACGGTGAAATGCACCGCTTCATTCCCGCCTGGATGGCCACGGTCACCTCGCCAGCGCGCATGTCCGAGCTGGCGGTCAGCCACCATCCCCGTACGCAGGGTGAATCCAAGTACGGTATTTCGCGCACACTGCGCGTCGTGCTGGATCTGCTGGCGGTGAACTTTTTCTTGCGCTTTGCCGGTCGCCCCGGGCACTTTTTTGGCGGCGTCGGGCTCGGCGTGGGCTTGATTGGCAGTTTGATCCTGGGCTACCTGGGCGTGCTCAAGATGTTGGGTAACAACATCGGTGGGCGACCGTTACTCTGGCTGGGATTTTTCTGCGTGCTGGGTGGACTACAGTTTCTGACCACGGGCGTGCTGGCCGAATTGCTGATCCGCATTTATTACGATCGGGGCGAAGTGGCCCCGTATCACACGACTGAAGCGCCGGCCCAGGCTCCCGATCAGGGCTGGCATCGCCAGGCCTAGCGCCTGTCCAAATCACATTTGCCTCATCGACCATGAACACAGAGACGTCTGATCAAGCGACCGTCGCGCAGGACAAGCCCGCCGCCATGGCCCCGGCCGCCCGACCATCCGGTCAGCGCTGGCCCCGCCTGTGGGGACCGCGCATGTGGAAATTGCTGGCGCTGGCCGTGGCCTTGACGCTCTACCGGTTCTGGGTGGTCCAGCACAGCGGCATCTCTTTGTTCTTTGACGAGGCTCAGTACTGGGATTGGTCGCGGCATTTGAGCTGGGGGTATTTTTCCAAACCCCCACTGATCGCTGGCCTGGTCGGACTGAGCACCAGCTTGTTTGGGTCTGGTGTGCTGGGTGTCAAGGCCCTGTCCATCCTGGTCTACCCACTGACTGCGGTGGCCATGGTCGGCCTGGCCCGGGCCCTTTGGCCCACCAGCAGCGGTGTGCGCACCGGCATGGTGGCCGGCGCCTTGTTCCTGACCACCCCGGTGGTGGGCTTGCTCGGCCTGGTGGCCAGCACAGACGGCCCGTTGATGTTGTGCTGGACGCTGGCAGCCTGGGCACTTTGGCGAGCCCAGGTGACCAACCGGCTCGGTCTGTGGGTTTTGTGTGGTGCCGTCGTCGGCGTGGGCATCATGGACAAATACACCATGGCCGCCTTTGGCTTGACCGCCGTGTGGGCACTTTGGGGAGTGCACGGGCCCAAGCGCGGCTTGCTGCGCATCGGCCCCTGGGCAGCCCTGGTTGTGGCTGCCGTCATCGTGTCGCCCAATGTCTGGTGGAATGCCCAGAACGGCTTCCCGACCCTGCACCACACCGCCGAATTGACCGCGCAGTCTGGTCGCCATGGTGGCTTGCTGCCGATGATCACGTTCGCGCTGGGACAGCTCCTGATGCTGGGCCCGGTCACGGTGGTGGCCGCTTTGTGGCTGCTCAGGCAGGCCGCCAATTTGAGCAATGCCTCGATTCCGCCCAGCCAATGGGCCGCGTCCAGCCAGATGATGCCCCCCAGCCAATGGCGCCCTTCCAGCCCGGTGTTGCCACCCAGCCAGTTGAACATGCCGGGTGCGCGCGATGCGGCCAGTGGTGATGGCCGTCCTCAGGCCATCCGCACCTCGGCCTACTACCTGGCATCCATGTCGTCCTACCGCTTCTTGTGGGCGATGAGCATTCCTTTGCTGCTGGTGGCGCTGGCACAGGCCTTCTACGCTGACGCCCATGTCAACTGGGCCGCCCCGGCCATGATCGGCCTGACCATGTTGGCGGCCTCGCGACTGAGCCAGCCTTTGGTCCCTTTGGCGGCGCCGCGCCCCAACAAGTGGCTTGCGGTGGTTCTGATCAGCAACTTGGTCTTGACCAGCCTGGTGCTCCACGCCAAGGACATCGGGGGTGACAACCTGCCTTCGAAGTACGACATCCTGGTGCGCATGCGCGGCTGGCAAGAAGCGTTTGATCAGCTGGCACCCGTCATGGAGGAACCTACCATCGCCGGCCTGCCGGTGCTGGCCGACAAACGCCTGCTGCTGAGCCAGACCGCTTACCACTGGCGCCGTTTCAACCCGAAGGTGGTGGCGTGGAACCCCAAAAACCTGAAAACGAACCACTACGAGCTCACGCAAAGCCTGGGCAACAAAGTGGGTCAGGACATGGTGCTGGTGACCGACGAGGCCAACCCCAAGGCCATCCTGCAACGTTTTGCCATTGTTCGCGAAATGAAGAGTGTCGTGGTACCCACGGGCATTGACCGCAGCCTTTCGCTGCATGTGTTCTTCCTGCGCGGTTTTCTGGGCTATGACGAGAAGTCTTACCTGGAGCAAAGCGGCGCCGACACCCCCAACCGTGACGAGTAAGGTGGCGATGGAACGTGACAGTGCGGGCGAAGAAGCCCGCTGGCTCTGGGCGCTGCTCTTCTTCTGCGCAGCTGCCTTTGCCAAGGTGCCCAGCCTTGACTTGATGGTGTCCGAGCACCTCTACACGCCGGGACTGGGTTTCATCCATGCTCAAAATGCCTTGGTGCAGGCGTCGTACCACTGGACACCGCTGGTCGGCCGAACCATCCTCGCGGGGCTGGTGGTGCTGGCCCTGCTGAGTCCACTGCTGGCACGCATGCTGCGCTGGCAAGGCCGGGATCAACTGGCGGCGCAATGCAGGGGCCCGTGGCGACGCATGGCTGCGATGGCGGTGCTTTGCGGCGTGCTGGGGCCCGGATTGGTGATCGAGGTCTGGTTCAAAAACACGGTGGGACGACCTCGCCCAGTGCAGGTGGTCGAATTTGGAGGCGACCAGGCCTTTCACGGCGTTTTTCAACCAGGATCCACCCCAAAAACGCACCGCAGTTTCGTCAGCAGCCATGCCGCCGCTGGGTTCTGGCTGCTGAGCCTGGGGCTGACAGCAGGCCCTGTCTGGCGCCGCCGCTGGCTGGTCATCGGACTGGTCACCGGTAGCCTGATCGGTCTGGGCCGCATGATGCAGGGTGGCCATTTCCTGAGCGACATTGTTTTTTCGTTTTACGCGGTCTGGATACCCTGCGAGATCGCCGCGGCGCTGGAACGCCGAAGGCACCGCACTGATTGACCTCAACGCCCGCGCCCAGCCCCATCTGGGCTAGCATGCCAAGCCTGATTCCCATTTTCCGTGCACGATAGATTGCCGACCATGAGTTCTCCTGAGACCATCGTTTACGACTACACCCGCCAGGACGCCACTGGTGCCAGTTGCACGGCCCACGCCTGGGCCAAGGTGCCCGCGCCCTTGAGCCCCCCCCAACGCGAGGCCACCAAGGCGCGCATCAAGCAATTGCTGGTGGAACGCCAAGCCGTGCTGGTGGCCCACTATTACGTCGATGGCGACCTGCAGGATCTGGCCCTGGAAACCGGCGGCTGCGTGTCTGACTCGCTGGAGATGGCGCGTTTCGGGCGCGACCATCAAGCCCAGACCCTGATCGTGGCCGGCGTGAAGTTCATGGGCGAATCGGCCAAGATTTTGAGCCCCGAAAAGCGCGTGCTGATGCCCGACCTGGACGCCACCTGCTCGCTCGACCTGGGTTGCCCGGCCGACGATTTCGCCAAGTTCTGCGACGCCCACCCGGACCGCAAAGTGGTGGTCTATGCCAACACCAGCGCCGCCGTGAAAGCCCGCGCCGATTGGATGGTGACCAGTTCGTGCGCACTGGCCATCGTCGGCCACCTCAAGGCACAGGGCGAAAAGGTGCTTTGGGCGCCTGACCGCCACCTGGGCCGTTACATCCAGGACCAGACCGGTGCAGACATGCTGATGTGGAACGGCGAGTGCATCGTGCACGACGAGTTCAAGGGCGTCGAACTGCAGTTGATGCGCGAGCAATATCCCGACGCCCTGATCCTGGTCCACCCGGAGTCGCCCGAAAGCGTGGTGGCCCTGGCCGACGTGGTGGGTTCGACCTCGCAGTTGCTCAAGGCTGTGGTTGAATCCAGCGCGCAGACTTTCATCGTGGCCACAGACAACGGCATCCTGCACCGCATGCGCCAGTTGGCGCCGACCAAGACCCTGATCGAGGCGCCCACTGCGGGCAACAGCGCCACCTGCAAGAGCTGCGCGCACTGCCCGTGGATGGCCATGAACGCACTGCAAGGCGTGCTCGACTGCCTGGAAAAAGGCAGCGGCGAGATCACGATCGACGAGGCCATCCGCATCAAGGCACACGGCTGCATCGACCGCATGCTCGATTTCGTGGCCCGCCATCCTGCCGCCATTCAAAAACCCGCACAAGGCTTTGTCCCCAACATCGGCGCAGCCTGAGCTGCGCCCCGCTTTCATCACCATGTTCGACCACAACGAAACCCTGATCGAGGCGCGTGAGCGCAACATCCGCGACGCCCTGTTCGAAGACGTGGGCGTGTGTGACTGGACCGCGCAATTGGTGCCAGCTGGCCAGCGAGTCAAAGCCCGCCTGCTGGTGCGCGAACAGGCCGTGCTGTGCGGCCGCGAGTGGTTCGAAGGGTGCCTGTTCAAGCTTGACCCCAAGGCCAAGATCTCCTGGGCATATGACGAGGGCGCCCTGATGGCACCCAACACCGAGGTCTGCCTGATCGAAGCCGACGCGCGCGCGCTGCTGACGGCCGAGCGCCCTGGCATCAACTTCGTGCAGACCTTGTCGGCCGTGGCCACGTTGACGCATGTGCACATGCAGGCCATCGAAGGTGCCTCGCCCAACCCTCGCGGCTGCGTGGTGCTGGACACGCGCAAGACCCTGCCTGGCCTGCGCCTGGCGCAAAAATACGCGGTGCGCGTGGGTGGCGGCGCCAACCAGCGCCTGGCCTTGTACGACGGCATCCTGATCAAGGAAAACCACATCGCGGCCGCTGGCAACGTGACCAACGCGCTGCGCAATGCACAGGCGCTGGTGGCCGCGCAGGCCCAGCCTTTGCGCGATCAGATCAGCATCCAGGTCGAGGTTGAAACCCTGGCCCAATTGCGCGAAGCCTTGAGTGCTGGCGCGGTCAGCATCCTGCTGGACAACTTTGACCTGGACCTGATGCGCCAGGCCGTGGCCATCAACGAAGAGCTGACCCAGGGCCAGGCCTTGTTGGAAGCTTCGGGCGGGGTGACGATGGGGCAGCTGCGGGGCATCGCCAGCACCGGCGTGGACCGCATCTCGATCGGCAAGCTGACCAAGGACGTCAAGGCCGTGGACTTCTCCTTGCGCGTGCTGGAGCGACTGGGCACCTGAGCTGAGGGGCCCGGCGGCGGGCATAGTGCACAAAGCCAGGGCCTGCGAGGCCGCCAAGGCGTTTTCAAACCAGCAGCATGAGACAAACTGGGCAGATCTTCAAGCACGAGGCCGCCCATGCCCGCCGATTTCTCATCGCTTCGCAATTACTTTGAACGCCAGGTCTTCGAGGCCGTGTTGGACATCGCCCACCAATACCCCCTGCTGACCGAAGAGCAATTGCCCGACGTGGCCTGCGTGGCGCTCAATCACCTGCCCACGCGCTACATCCGCCACGAGGTGGACCTGGCTTTTTACCTGACGGAGAAAGAGCGGGCTGACAACGAGATCGCCATTGC
>CAZKPN010000044.1:30084-33428 GCA_964554655.1 uncultured Aquabacterium sp.
CGCGCGCTCCAGGCGGCGCGTGGTGCGCACGATGCCCACGTAGTTCCACATCACCAGGCGCAGCTCGTCCCAGTTGTGCGAGATCACGACCTCTTCGTCGGCGTCGGACACCTGGCTTTCGTCCCAGCCCGGCAAGGCCGGTCCAGCGGGTGGCGTTTGCGATTCGATGTCGTCGGCGCAGGTGCGGCCCAGCACCACGCACTCCAGCAAGGAGTTGCTGGCCAGGCGATTGGCACCATGCAGGCCGGTGTAAGTGGTCTCGCCCACGGCGTACAGGCCGGGTAAGTCGGTGCGGCCTTGCAGGTCGGTCACCACACCACCGCAGGTGTAGTGGGCGGCCGGCACCACGGGGATGAATTGCTTGGCGATGTCGATGCCCAGGCTCAAGCAGCGCGCGTGGATGGTCGGGAAGTGCTCCTTCAGGAAGTCCTCGCCCAGGTGCGTGGCATCGAGCCAGACGTGGTCCAGGCCGTGCTTTTTCATCTCGAAGTCAATGGCACGGGCGACGATGTCGCGCGGGGCCAGTTCGCCGCGCTCGTCGTGCGAAGGCATGAAGCGGGTGCCATCGGGCAGGCGCAGGATGGCGCCCTCGCCGCGCATGGCTTCGGTGATCAGGAAACTGCGCTCCTGCGGGTGGTACAGGCAGGTGGGATGGAACTGGATGAACTCCATGTTGCCAACCCGACAGCCCGCGCGCCAGGCCATGGCAATGCCGTCGCCCGTGGCGGTGTCGGGGTTGCTGGTGTAGCGGTAGACCTTGCCCACGCCACCGGTGGCCAGCACCACGGCCGAGGCCGCCAGTGTTTCAACACGGTGGGTTTCGATGTCGAGCGCGTAAACGCCGTGGCAGCGTTGCGTGTTGGCGGAGGTGGCACCGCCCTTGCGCAGGTGGCGGTCAGTGATCAGGTCCACCGCCATCCAGCGTTCGCGCATGCTGATGTTGGGATGGCGCTTGACCTCTTCCAGGAGGACATCGTGGATGGCCTTGCCGGTGGCATCAGCCGCGTGGGCGATGCGGCGCACGGCGTGGCCACCTTCGCGGGTCAGGTGCAAGCCCAGCGGGCCTTCGGGGTCGGCCGAAAACGGCACGCCGCGCTCGACCAGCCATTGCACGGCTCTAGCGCTGTGACGGGCGATGAACTCGGCCGTGTGTTCATCGACCAAGCCCGCGCCAGCTTCCTGGGTATCGCGCACGTGGGAGCCGATGCTGTCATCGTTGCCCAGCACGCCGACGATGCCGCCCTGCGCCCAGGCGGTGGCGGCTTCTTCCAGCTGGCGTTTGGCCAGCACGATGACCGGCTGCGTCTCGGCCAGGTGCAGCGCCACCGTGAGACCGGCCAGGCCCGCGCCAATGATGACGACGGGGAGTTGTGAGGCCGAAAGTTGGTCTGGCATGCAAATGAGCGACGAGGTCGCAAAGGCGGTCAATCAGCCATTTTAGTCACTGCTACCATTCCCACGCACCGTCCTTTCTGACGGCCTCACTTTCGGAGTTCACCATGCGCTGGAAAGGCAACCGCCAAAGCGACAACGTCGAAGACGCACGAGATGACGCCTCGGATGGTGGTGGGGGGCGGCAAGGCTTCTCGCTCGGAGGCGGTCGCCTGAGCCTGGGCACCGTGGCCATCGCGCTGGTGGCCAGCTACTTTTTGGGCATCAACCCCATGACGGTGCTCAGCATGCTCAGCGGTGGCGGTGGCGGCGTGGTGAGCAGCCCGGCGCCATCGCAAGTCAGCGACCCCACCGCCCCCACCCAGCCACAGCAGCCCAGCCAGGATCCGCAAGTGCAGTTCGTGGCCACCGTGCTGGCCGACACCGAAGACGTGTGGGGCGAGATCTTCAAACAGGCGGGGGGCACCTACGAGAACCCCAAGCTGAAGATTTTTCGCGGAGCCACCACCACGGCTTGCGGCCGCGGTGAATCGGCCATGGGCCCGTTCTACTGCCCGGCCGACCACAAGGTCTACGTCGATCTGGCGTTTTACGACACCCTGCGTGACCGCCTGGGCGCGCCTGGTGACTTTGCCCAGGCCTACGTGATCGCCCATGAAGTGGGCCACCACGTGCAGAACCTGCTGGGCACCTCGGCCAAGCTGGACGAGGCGCGTGGCCGCGTCAGCAAGGCGCAGTACAACGCCCTGAGCGTGCGCCTGGAACTGCAAGCCGACTGCTTTGCCGGCGTGTGGGCCAACCACGCCCAGCGCTCGCGCCAGATCATTGAGGCGGGCGACATCGAAGAAGCGCTGAACGCCGCCTCGCAGATTGGCGACGACACGCTGCAGCGCAAATCGCAAGGCCAAGTGGTGCCGGAAAGCTTCACCCATGGCAGCAGCCAACAGCGCGTGAGCTGGTTCAAGCGCGGCTTTGAAACCGGCGAGATCAACCAGTGCAACACATTCACCAAACAGCCTGTGTGAACAGGCATTGACCGAGGAGAGACCCCCCATGCAAGCCTGGATTTGCGACAACCCCACCGGCGTCGATGCCCTGACCTGGAAAGAAACCCCCACGCCTGAACCCGGCAAGGGCGAAGTGCGCGTGGCCATCAAGGCGGCCAGCCTGAACTTTCCCGACCTGCTGATCGTGCAGGGCAAATACCAGATGAAGCCCAACCCGCCTTTTGTGCCCGGCGCTGAGTTCGCTGGCGTGGTCGAAGCGGTGGGGGAAGGCGTCAAGCATTTGGCCGTGGGCACGCAGGTGGCGGGCTTCGCAGGCACGGGTGGTTTTGGCACCCACACCGTGGCACCAGCTGCCATGCTGATGCCGCTGCCGCCCGCTTTTTCTTTTGAAGATGCGGCTGCCTTCTTGTGCACCTATGGCACCTCGTACCATGCACTGATGGACCGTGCCGCCTTGAAGGCGGGTGAGACGGTGCTGGTGCTGGGCGCCGCTGGCGGCGTGGGCACGGCGGCGATCCAGATCGCCAAGGCGGCGGGTGCCAAGGTGATCGCTGCGGCGTCGAGCGACGACAAGTGCGCGTTGTGCAAGCAATTGGGCGCCGACGAGACCATCAACTACAGCACCGGCAATCTGCGCGAGGAGTTGAAGACTTTGACGGGCGGCAAGGGCCCAGACGTGGTCTATGACCCGGTGGGCGGCGACCTGACAGAGGCAGCGTTTCGATCTATCGGATGGCGCGGCCGCTACCTGGTCATCGGCTTTGCCAACGGCACGATCCCGGCCCTGCCCTTGAACCTGGCCTTGCTGAAGGGCGCCTCGATCATGGGCGTGTTCTGGGGCGAGTTCGCCAAGCGCGAACCGCAGAACAACGCGGCTTGCCTGATGCAACTGGCGGCCTGGTACATGGAGGGCAAGATCAAGCCCTTGATCGAGCACAAGCTGCC
>CAZKPN010000045.1:0-30597 GCA_964554655.1 uncultured Aquabacterium sp.
CCACAGGCAGGGCATGAAACCCATCTGGATCGTTGACGACGACCAATCCATCCGCTTTGTGCTTGAAAAAGCGTTGGCGCGTGAAGACCTCCCGGTTCGCAGCTTCACCAATCCGCGTGACGTGCTGGCCGCCCTTGAAGACGACGAGCCGCAGGTGCTCGTTTCGGACATCCGCATGCCCGGCGGCTCGGGCATTGATCTGCTGAGCAAGGTCAAGGCGCGATTCCCCGGCCTGCCGGTCATCATCATGACGGCCTACTCTGACCTGGACAGCGCCGTGTCGGCCTTCCAGGGCGGCGCTTTTGAGTACCTGCCCAAACCGTTTGACCTGCCCAAGGCGGTGGAGCTGATCCGCCGTGCGGTGGACGAGAGTGTGCGCGAGGATGTCTCCGACGAGCGCCTGCAGCAAATGCCTGAGATGCTGGGGCAGGCTCCGGCGATGCAGGACGTGTTCCGTGCCATTGGCCGGCTGAGCCAGAGCAACGTCACCGTGCTGATCACGGGCGAATCCGGCTCGGGCAAGGAGCTGGTGGCTCAGGCGCTGCACAAGCACAGCTCGCGCAGCGGCGGGCCTTTCGTGGCCATCAACACGGCGGCCATCCCCAAGGATCTGCTGGAGTCTGAATTGTTCGGCCACGAGCGTGGCGCTTTCACCGGCGCGCAGACCATGCGCCGTGGGCGTTTCGAGCAGGCCGATGGCGGCACTTTGTTCCTCGATGAAATCGGCGACATGCCTTTCGACCTGCAGACGCGTTTGCTGCGCGTGCTGAGCGATGGCCAGTTTTACCGCGTTGGCGGACACCATCCGCTCAAGAGCAATGTGCGCGTGATTGCCGCCACCCACCAGAATCTGGAAGACCGGGTGCGCCAGGGCGTGTTCCGCGAGGATTTGTTCCACCGCTTGAACGTGATCCGCCTGCGC
Organism: uncultured Aquabacterium sp.; assembly: GCA_964554655.1. Lineage (GTDB taxonomy): Bacteria > Pseudomonadota > Gammaproteobacteria > Burkholderiales > Burkholderiaceae_C > Aquabacterium. The sequence goes on from CAZKPN010000045.1 coordinate 923, forward strand.
TTGCCACCTTTGCGCGAACGCCGCGAAGACGTGGCCGCCTTGGCGCGCTTCTTCTTGCAAAAAAGCGGCAAGGACCTGGGCGTGGATGCCAAGCGCATCTCCGAGCCGGCCCTGGCCAGGCTCACGGCCTTTGATTTCCCTGGCAATGTGCGCCAGCTGGAGAACATTTGCCATTGGCTGACGGTGATGGCGCCCTCGCAGGTGATCGAGTCCAAGGACTTGCCGCCTGAGTTGATGGGTGTGCAGCCTGTCGCTTCTTCTGCGCCCAACAGTCTGTCGGCGCCCATGCAGGCTTATGCACCACCCGAGGCGGTGGCGCCGGTGGGCGGCTTGGGGCCTGTGGACAATCAGGTTGCGTTGGCTCCCGCCAGCGAACCGGTCGCGGCACCAGGCGGCAATCTGGTAGGAGGCGTTGAGACTCCCTATGCGCCGCCCAGCTCTTTTTCTGGCACCTTGGCGCCCAGCACGCCTGCAGCGGCCCCCGCCAGTTGGCTGTCCGACCTGGAGCGCGAGGCGCGTGTCAGGCTGGAGTCTGGCGCCACGGATGTCTGGGACGTTCTGACCCGGCAATTCGAGGCTCAGTTGATCCACACGGCGCTGGAAATCACGCGTGGGCGGCGCATCGAGGCCGCGCAAAAGCTCGGCATCGGTCGCAATACCATCACGCGCAAGATTCAGGAATTGGGCATCGAAGACTGAGCTGAGGGGATGCGTTAAAGTGGCTGAACAGCCGCTGAGGACCCTCCCCATGAAACGTTTTTTGATCGCCACCAGTACCGGCTTGATGTTGGCCGTGCTGGCCGCTTGTTCCACGACCAGCCCCGATGTGGTCAAGCCGGGCGACGCGCAGCGTCTGTCTCAGGTCGAGGATGCCGTGGTGCTGAATGTTCGGCCCGTGGTGGTTGAAGGCTCGCAAAGTGGGGCGGGTGCGGCCACGGGCGCCATCATTGGCGGCGTCGGTGGCGCCTCGGTGGGCGGCTCGCGCGAGCAGGTGATCGTGGGCGTGGTGGGCGCGGTCGTCGGCGGTGTGGTCGGCAATGCGGTCGAGCGCTTCGGCACCCGCGAAGACGCCAATGAAATCCTTTTGCAGATGAGCAATGGCCAACGCCGTTCCATCGTCCAGGCCAAGGGCAACGAGAACTTCAAACCGGGCGATGCGGTGCTGCTGGTCACCACGGGTGGCAAGGTCCGCGTGATGCGGGCCCCGCCGGTTCAGCCAGCGCGCTGATCAATCCAATCCGTCAATCCAGCGTCTGACGGTAACGCAGCATGGCGATGGTGCCCACCACCACGGTGAACAGCGCCATCGGCCACAGCTGCGGCCAGATCTCCATCAAGGTGGAGCCCTTGAGCATGATGCCGCGCACCACCCGCAGGAAGTGGGTGATGGGCATGACCTCGCCCACCCACTGCGCCCAGGTCGGCATGCCCCGAAAGGGAAACATGAAGCCCGACAGCAGGATGTTGGGCAGGAAGTAGAAGATCGTCATCTGCGTGGATTGCATCTGCGTGCGCGCGATGGTCGAGAACAAGAAGCCCACCACCAGCGTGGCGATGATGAACACCAGCACGGTCAGCGTGAGCAGCAGGTGGTTGCCGAACATCGGGATGGCAAACAACCAGCGTGAGGCGATGTACACCATCAGCACCTGCAGGTAGCCGATCAGCACGTAGGGCATGATCTTGCCGATCATCACTTCCAGCGGTTTGACGGGCGTGGCCAGCAGGTTTTCCAGGGTGCCGCGTTCGCGCTCGCGGGTCATGGCCATGGCGGTCATCATCACCAAAGTCATCACCAGGATGATGCCCATCAGGCCGGGCACGATGTTGTACTGCGTGATGCCTTCGGCGTTGTAGCGGCGGTGAATGCGCAGCTCAAAGGGGGCGGGGCCCGCCTGCAGTCGGCTCAAGGGGCCGCGCAGTTCGGCATTCAAGGCGATGTTGGGCAGCATGCTCAGGGTGGCCAGGGCCCCGCCCGAGGTGGACGGGTCGCTGGCGTCGCTGTAGACCGCCAAGGCAGGGCGCTCACCGCGCATCAGCTTGTGGGTGAAATCAGACGGGAACACCAGCGCAAATTGGGCGTCGCCCTCGGCCAGCCAGCGCTCGGCTTCCTGCTCGGTCACGATGGCCTCGATGTTGAAGTAGCCGGTGTTTTCAACTGCGCGGATGATGCTGCGCACCATGGGGCTGGCGTCGGGCGCCACCACCACCGTGGGCAGGTGCTTGGGGTCGCCATTGATGGCGTAGCCGAACATCACCAGTTGCAGCAGTGGGATGGCGACCAGCATGGCCAGGGTCAGCCGGTCGCGCTTGATCTGCACGAACTCCTTGCGCAGCACCGCCCAGATGCGGCGCCATGACAGCGGCTTATCGGTAATTGTCTTGTGCATGCTGGCTCAGGTGGATGAAGACGTCTTCCAGGCTGGTGGGGATGGTCTCGACCAGCCAGTCGTGCTGGGGCGACTGCGCCCGCAGCCATTCGGCAAAGTCCGATGGGCTGGTGCTGCTGACGTGCACCGCCGTGCCAAAGGGAATGGCCATCCAGTCATCGCTGTGGTTGGTCAGGGCCATGACCTTGTCGAGCTGCTCGCCGCGTACTTGCCAGGTTTTCAGGCCGGAGGTGTCGATCACGTGCTCGGCGGTGCCGGCGGTCAGCACCTTGCCGTAGGAGATGTAGGCCAGGCGGTGGCAGCGTTCGGCCTCGTCCATGTAGTGGGTGCTGACCAGCACGGTCAGGCCCTCGGCGGCCAGCAGGTGGATCTGGTGCCAGAAGTCGCGGCGGGCTTTGGGATCGACGCCGGCGGTGGGTTCGTCCAGCAGCAGCAATTGGGGCTCGTGCAGCAGGCAGGCGCCCAGGGCCAGGCGTTGCTTCCAGCCACCCGAGAGCGATCCGGCCAGTTGGTGGCGGCGCTCGGTCAGGCCCAGGCGGTCCAGCGTTTGCTCGACTTTTTGCCGGCCACCGGGCATGCCGTAGACCTCGGCGATGAAGTACAGGTTCTCTTCGATGTTCAGGTCTTCGTAGAGGCCGAACTTTTGCGTCATGTAGCCGGTGCGGAGCTTGATCTGGCGTGATTGCGTGACCAGGTCGAAGCCCAGGCAGTGGCCCTGGCCCGCGGTGGGCTCCAGCAGGCCGCAGAGCATGCGGATGGTGGTGGTCTTGCCGCTGCCGTTGGGGCCCAGAAAGCCGCAGATCTCGCCGCGCCGCACCTGGATGTCGATGCCATCGACGACCATGCGGTCGCCGAAACGCTTGCTCAGGCCTCGGACATCAATGGCCAGGTCAGAAGAAGACGGCTCGCTCATGTTTTGGCGGCAGCGGGGGCGGGCGTCACGCTCAGGGGTTGGCCAGGCTTGAGGGTGTCGGTGGCCTGGTTGTCGGGCGTGGCCTCGACCATGTAGACCAGCTTGCTTTTGCTTTCGTTGCTGTAGATCACCGGGGGCGTGAACTCGGCTTGGGGCGACACATAGCGGATGGTGGCGGTGCCTGCGGTGCAGCCGTCGCAGTTGTAGCGCACGGCCTGGCCGACCTTGGTCTGGGCCAGGGCTTCCTGGGGCACGAAGAAGCGCACCTTCACGGCATGGTCGGGCAGCAGGGCGACGACCGGGGCGCCGGCAGGTACCCATTCGCCCAGCCGGTAAAGGACATCGAAGACGCGTGCGGCCACAGGCGCGCGCCGCACCTTCTGATCTTCAGCCCAACGCTGCTGGGACACCTGCGCCTTGGCGGCCTGAAGCTCGGCCTTGGCGGCGGCCACGGTGTCGGGGCGGGCGCTGTCTTCGGCGGCCGCCAGCTGCGCTTGTAACTCATGCACACGGGCGGTGTCACGCGCCTTGGCGGCTTCCAGCTCGTCCATCTGCGATGGCGTGATGAAGCCCTGGCGCACCAGGTCTCGGTTGCGCTTGAGTTGCGCGGCCGAAATGGTCAGTGCCGCCTTGGCCTGCTCAAGCTGGGCCTTGATCGCTTTAAGTTCATTCTTACGACGGCCCTTGCCCAGGTCGGCCAACTGGGCGGCGGCCTTGCTTTGCTGCGCTTGGGCGGCCTGCTTGCTGTAAGCCTCGGAGGCTGCGTCGATCTGGAACAAATCGGCCCCTGCGGACACCACATCGCCCCGCTGAACCTGGATGGTGCTGAGCACGCCCGCGCCCGAGGAGGCCAGATAGACCAAGTCAGCTTCAGCATAGCCGGACCATGGCGTCACGTCGTGCTTGCCACAGCCGGACAGCAAAACGAGCCCAGCCAGGCTGGTCAAAATGGTGACTGAACGTGAGCGTCGATTCATGTTGATGTGAAGTTTTGTGATGACAGCTGTGGCGCCCAGCAGCATAAGGCCTGAAACGGGAACCTTTCGGGCTCGCGCCTACACTGAGCCGCATTGCCACCATCCGATCCACTCGGCGCCGTGATGACTCCCATCCGATCAAGAAATGCGTTTGCTTCTGTGTTGAGCTTGGCCTTGACCATGGCCTTGATGAGCCCGGCGCTGGCCAAAGGCCCGGTCTTGCCAGCGGCCCTGAGCCAGGTCACCGCAGTGGAGGGCATCCGTGAATACCGTCTGCCCAATGGCTTGCAGGTATTGTTGATCCCGGACGACTCCAAGCCCACGACCACGGTCAACGTGACTTACCGCGTGGGTTCGCGCCACGAAAGTTATGGCGAAACCGGCATGGCGCATCTGTTGGAACACATGCTGTTCAAGGGTTCTCCCCGTCATCCCCAAGTGTGGGGTGATTTCAACAAACGTGGTTTCAGCGCCAATGGCTCCACCAGCTACGACCGCACCAATTACTACGCCAGCTTTGCCGCCAACGACGAGAACCTGCGTTGGTACCTGGAGTGGCAGGCCGATGCCATGGTCAACAGCTTCATCGCGCGCAAGGACCTGGACAGCGAGATGACCGTGGTGCGCAACGAGATGGAGATGGGTGAGAACTCGCCCGGCCGCGTCTTGCTGGAAAAAACCGTGGCCGCCATGTACCAATGGCACAACTATGGCAAGTCCACCATCGGCGCCCGTGCCGATGTGGAGGGCGTGGACATCAGCCACCTGCAGGCTTTCTACCGCAAGCACTATCAGCCCGACAACGCCACCTTGATCGTGTCTGGCAAGTTCGACCAGGCCAAGGTGCTGGCCTGGGTGCAGCAGTACTTCGCCGTCATCCCCAAACCCAAGCGCGTGTTGCCGCCGCTGTACACGTTGGACCCGGTGCAAGACGGTGAACGCGCGGTGACCTTGCGCCGCGTGGGCGGTGTGCCGCTGCTGTACGCGGCCTACCACGTGGTGCCAGGTGCCCACCCCGATTTCGCGGCGGTGGAGTTGCTGGAGGTGATCATGGGCGACAACCCTTCGGGTCGTTTGCACAAGCGCCTGACCGACCAGCAACTGGCCGCCTCGGTGTTCAGTTTCTCGCAAGCGCTGGCCGATCCGGGCTTCATGATCATGGGCGCCCAACTGGCCCCGGGGCAAGACTTGGAGGCTTCTCGCAAGGCCTTGCTGGACGTGGTCGAGTCGGTGGGCCGCGAGCCCATCACCCAGGAAGAGCTGGACCGGGCCCGCACCAAATGGCTGAACGATTGGGACATGGGCTTTGCCGATTCGCAGCACGTGGGCGTGGCCTTGTCGAGTGCGGTGGCGCAAGGTGACTGGCGTTTGATGTTCCTCAGCCGGGATCGGGTCAAGGCGGTCAAGCTGGCCGATGTTCAGCGCGTGGCCCAGCAGTACCTGGTGCAGTCCAACCGCACCGTGGGTGAGTACCTGCCCACCGCCACGCCTGTGCGCGCACCGAAGCCCGAGCGTGCTGATGTCGTGGCCATGCTGAAGGACTTCAAAGGCCAGGATGCTGGCGCCCAGGCCGAAACTTTCGTGGCCAGCCCAGCCAACATCAACGCCCGCACCCAGCGCCTGACCATCGAGCCCGGCTTGAAGGTGGCCTTGCTGCCCAAGACCACGCGAGGCCAGGCTGTGCGCGCCACCTTGACCCTGCGCATGGGCGATGAAAAGTCCCTGGCCAACTGGGGCGAAGTGCCCTCGGCCCTGGGTGAGTTGCTTGACAAGGGCAGCAGCACCTTGAATCGACAGCAGGTGCAGGACCGGATGGATGCCTTGCAGGCCGAAGTGTCCTTCCAGGCCGATGATGGCACTTTGAGCGTGGGCATCTCGACCAAGCGTGAGAACCTGCCCGCCGCGATCGAACTGGTGGGTGATTTATTGCGCCACCCCAGCTTGCCGGCCGATGCGCTGGAGGAGATTCGCCGTCAGGCCCTGACAGGTTTGGAAGGGCAGCGCAAGGAACCTCAGGCGGTGTTGAGCGAAGCCTTGTCGCGCCACGGCAACCCATATCCGCGCGGCGATGTTCGCCATGCCCGCACTTTTGATGAGATCGAAGCCGATTGGCGCGCGGTGAAGATTGAGCAGGTGCGTGAGTTCCATGCCAAGTTTGTCGGCACCAGCCAGGCCCAATTTGCGGCCGTGGGCGATTTTGATGCCAAGGCCGTGACCCAGGCCTTGCAACGTGCCTTGGGTGGTTGGTCCAGCCAACAAGCGATCGCCCGTGTGCCGTCACCTTTGATACCTGTGCCGCCGGCCCGCCTGGTGCTCCTCACGCCCGACAAACAGAATGCGGCCATGCAGGTGCTGCAAGATCTGCCTTTGAATGATTTGCACTCGGACTACCCGGCCTTCATGCTGGCCAATCATTTGCTGGGCTCCGGCGGCGATTCCAGATTCTGGAACCGCATCCGTGAAAAGGAAGGTTTGTCGTACAGCGTTTACAGCGCGGTGCAATGGAATTCGATTGAATCCAATTCTCAGTGGGTGGCCTCGGCCATTTTTGCGCCGCAAAATCGGGGCAAAGTGGAATCGGCTTTCAGGGAGGAGGTGGCCAAGGTGCTGACCCAAGGGTTTACGCAGGCCGAGTTTGAGTCAGGCAAACGCGGGCTCTTGAATTTCAGGCAATTGTCGCGTGCGCAAGATGCGCGCTTGGCCGGAGCCTGGGTCAGCAACCTTTACCTGGACCGCACATTCGAAGTGTCGGCCAAAGTGGACGCGGCTTTGGAAGCCTTGACCTTGGACCAGGTGAATCAGGCCTTGAGGCGGTATCTCAAGCCGGATCAATTTGTGTTTGGTTTGGCCGGGGATTTCAAGGACAAGACCCCATGAGGGCTTGAATCCAAGTGTGAAGCCAATAAAAAAGCCGACGCATGCGCGTCGGCTTTTTGCAGAATCAACCAAAGGTTGATTCAAATTCAGATCGCGAAATCTTCGAGTTTCTTGCCCGATGCCACTGCGGCTTGAACCCACTTGGGCTGCAGGCCACGGCCAGTCCAGGTTTCGCCGGTGGCGGTGTTGCGGTACTTGGGAGCCACCTTGCGGCCAGCGCTGGCAGAAGGTGCCTTGCCCGAACCGCCAGCTTTGCCGCCACCCAGGTCTGCCAGGGTCAGGCCGTGTTCAGCCATCAGCGATTTGACTTGGGCGATCACGCCAGCACGTTCAGCGCGGCGAGCATCTTGCAATTGTTTGTCGAGTTCGGCCGATTGCTTTTCGAGGGCGGCCTTTTTTGCCAGAAGATCTTGGTAGTTGCTCATGAAGAGTCCTTGTGGCCCGAGGTCAGGGGCATTAAATACTTATTGAGGGAATCAGAGCCGGGCGTTAAACGCCACGGCCGAATTCTAAACACAAATATATTGGGTTTGCAAATCAGAGGGTAAGATTTTTTTGGTAATTGCCTGTCTGGAATTCACGGCAAATTGCTGGCATCTCGGGAGACGGTCTGCCCCAGTTGAATCACGGCCAAGGCGTAATAGCTGGACTGGTTGTAACGTGTGACCGCATAAAAATTGTCGGTCCCGGTAACGTAGGTTGGCGCGGCATCACCATTCTGGAGTTTCACCAAAGCCAGCAAACCCATGTGGGTTTGTGCCACGTCGGGCAGGATCGCGCCCATGCTTTGCATCTCGGCCACGCTGAAGCTGGGCACGATGTCCGGGGCGAGCAATTTGGCCAGCGCATCGGCGTCGGTGGGGGGGGTTACTTCATAGTATGTGGGCATGTCTTTTCGCCAGCCATGCTCAGCCAGATATTTGGCCACGCTGCCAATGGCATCGACCGGGCTGCGAAGCAGGTCAATGCGGCCATTGCCATCAAAATCAATGGCGAAGTTGCGGACCGAGCTGGGCATGAATTGCGGTAAACCCAGGGCCCCGGCATAGGACCCCAACACGGTGGTGGGATCCATGTTTTGTTCATTGCACAGCTTCAGGAAATGGCCTAATTCTTTTTGAAAAAAAGCACTGCGGTCGCTGCGTCCTTTTGGAAAATCCAAACCCAAGGTGGCCAAGGCATCCAGCACGCGGTAGTTGCCAGTGTTGCGGCCGTAGATGGTTTCAACGCCAATGACCCCCGCAATGATGCTAGCGGGCACTCCCCAGCGGGCTTCGGCGCGTCGAAGGTCCATTTCGTAAGTGCGCCAAAAGGTCACACCCGCCTTGATGCGAATTGGGTCAATGAAGCGGCTGCGGTACACCGCCCAGTTCTTGGCGGTGCCATTGGGCGCGGGCATGATGAACTTGGTGATGCTCTCCTTGAAGCGGGCTTGGGACAGCATCGAGAAGACCCAGGTTGGATCCAGCTGAAACTCTGTTGCCAGGCGGTCGGCCAGCAGGCGTGCGTCGTCTCTTTGGGCATAGTTGCCAGGTTCAGGAGTGGCCACCTCGGTTTGCACCAGCACAGGTGTTGGAATGGATTGACCATCGGGCACCTCAGGCGAGGCCGGTGCCGCGATGACGACTTCAGGCGCTGGCGTGGGGGGGCTGGCGCAGCCGCTCAAGCCCATGAACAGAGCCAAGGGCAGGGCAACTCGGAGTTGCAAAAACAGGTCGGTCGATGTCGTCATGAGCGCGCGTGAGGTCTGGTGGCGCCCCGATGCAGGCGCCTCGGACCTCAGTGTGCCCGATGCCGCACCATGGCCCGGAGGGTGCGCCACTGGCGGGCACCCTCTTCGATGGACCTGAGCAGGGGCTTGGCTTGGGCCAACTGCTGGCGTGGCTTGAGGGGCTGGCCTGTGGCGTCCAGGTTCGGTCCATAGCGCAGGGCATCCAGCGCTTGCAGTGCGGACACCATCTGGCTCACCAGCTTCACCTGGCGTTCGTCAGCAGAGGGCCCCATGTTTTGCAAGGACCGCACCCAGTTCAGTGCCGAGGCCGGGGCCAGACCGTCGGGTGGCGGAATGCCGGCTCTGACCAGGGCACGGTGGACTTGCCCCATGGGGCGCAACCAGGGCGATTGGTGGAGGCGTTCGCGGGTCAACCACAGCCAGCCCACGCCGGCCAGGGCAATGCCCGACAAGGCGATGGTCAAGGCCCGTGCGATGTCCGTCCAGTCGTTGGCATCCCAGCCCAGCTTGCCCAGCAATTGCTGCTGACGGCCTCTGGAGTATTGCAACACCCAGACATTCCAGCGGTGGTTGGTGGCTTCCCAGAATGCTTTGCCTTGGCGCCAGAGAGGCGAGTCAAACTGGGGCAGGGTACTGGCCAGTCCGCTGCGAGGTGCAGCCAATGGGCGGCTGCGGTCAATCCGCTCTGGCGCGACGGCGGCGGTGGGGTCGGCGCGCACCCAGCCTTCGCCCGCTTGCCAGTATTCGGCCCAGGCGTGGGCATGGCTGTTCCTGATGATGTACAGGCCATTGACGGTGTTGAGCTCGGCGCCCTGGTAGCCCGTCACCACGCGGCTGGGCACGCCCATGGCCCGCATCACCACCACGAAGGATGAGGCGAAGTGTTCGCAAAAACCGGCGCGCCGGTCCAGCCAGAAGCGGTCGATCTGGTGCGGCCTCGGTTGATCTGGTGAGGCTTCTTCATCGCCCGGCGCCAGGGTGTAGCTGTAGTTCTCTCGGCGGATGTGGGCCAGCACCGCTTGAACCAGTTGCCGTGGGTTGGCTTGCGCCAGGGCCGGATCGCGTTGGAAGGATTGGGCCCAGGCGATGGTGCGGGGATTGAATCCGCGCGGCAATTGCACCCAGGTGACCAGCTCTTGCGGGGTGAGGTCCACGCCGTGACGGAACTGTGTCCAGGCTTGCGCATCGAGTTGAATTCGCTCATGGAGTGGGCTGCCCAGAGTCCAGGCCAGGCCTTGTCGTTCCAATCGCAAGGTGGCCTGTTGCCCCGGTGTCTGAACCTTCAGCGTGGCTTCCAGCAGGGGCAAGATCCTGGCGTGGGTGGCCTCCATCGTGAGTTGGTAGCGAATGGCCTGGCCACGTGTGTCGACGGGCGCGTGCTCGGTGTCTTCGAGGGCGTCGTCGCGGCGCGCGCGGCGGGTGCGCCAGGTTTGGCCGTCAAAGTCGTCCAACACCGGCCCACGGAAATACATCTCCGACGGTGAGGGCGGTGGGCTGTCAAAACGCAGGTGCATGGCAATGCTGTCATCCAGGGCCAGTTCGGCCACATTGCCCAGGGTCAAGCTGTCCGACAGGCCCGAGCGAGCTTGCGCGTCCGAGGGCAAGGCCCACAGCGGGCCAATGCGGGGGAACAGCAAAAACAGCACCAGCATCAAGGGAGCACCCCAGACCAGCGTGCGCCCAGCCTCGCGGGCCACGGTCAGCAGCGGTGGTCGGCCCAAAGGTCGCTGCGCCAGCACCAGCGAGGTCATCAACCCCCACACGGCCAGCGCCATCAAGGCGGCCAGCACGATGCTTTGCGAGTATAGGAACTGCGTCAGGATCAGGAAAAATCCCAGCGAGGTCACGACGAAGGCATCGCGGCGGGCCCGCAGCTCAAGCGTCTTCAATCCGGTCAACACGACCACCAGGGTCACGCCCGCCTCACGGCCAAACAGCGCTCGGTGGGTCAACAACGTCAGCCCCACACAAGCGGCCAGTGCGACCAGCAATACCCAGCGTGGCGGCAGGCGGCTGTCGCGCCAGGCCATGTGGGCGCGCCACAGCATGGCCAGCGTGGCACCCACGGCGCACCACAGCGGCAAGCGGGTGGCATGAGGGGCCATGATCAAGGCCAGTGTTGCCAACAGCCACAAGGTGTCGCGGCCTTCGCGGCTGATGGCCAGTGGAGGGAGCCTCATCGGCGAACCTTTCGAGGCGGGGGCGCCACCAGGCCCCAGACGGCCAAAGCATCCAGGCAGGCCCTGAGGTGGGCGCTACCCTGGCCACAGTCAATGGTCTGGCCGGGCAATTTCAGCCCATAGGCCATGCCCGTTTGCTGGTCGGCCAGGATCACCCAACTGGCCAGGCGGCTCAGGCGTGCTTCAGCGTCCAGCCCTTGCAGTCCTGGGCTGTGGTCCCAGTCCAGCCACAGGTCGGGTGTGCGGCCGGCGGCCGGTTCGCGGCTGACCAGGCCCGTGCCCGAGGCCAGCGCATGACTTGATTTTTTCCAGGCAATCCAGCGCAGCGGGTCACCACGCCGGTACGCCCTCAAACCCTCGGGCATCTCGGCCGACGGGATGAAGGGGCGAACGGTGTGCGCGTCCGGCACTTCGCTGGCGCTGTCGGGCAAGGGCGGGGCAAAAGGGTCAAGCGTGGGCCAGACCAGCACCCGGCCCTGGGGACGCCAATAGCCCCAGGCCCGGAACAGCCCAAGGGGGTAACGGCTTTGCAGCGTCAAACGTGGCAGGTCCAGCCAGCCACGCAGGGCGGCGGGCACATCCATCTCCACGGTGGTTTCACTGGCAGGCCCCACCTCGCACTCGACCTTGGCCTCCTCGTGCGAAGCGATGCCGGCGGCAATCGGCCGGGTCACTTTCAATTCCAGGCCAAAACGCCCGCGGCGTTTGCCCGTGTGGGCCAAGACCACGCCTACCCGCAGCACGTCGCCGGCGTGCAGGCTGCGCAAAGGCAGCAGGCGCAGGCTCAATCCGCGCACATTGGCGTGGGTGATGTGCATGGTCATCAAGGCCGCGCCACTGACCATGAAGGTCAGCGCATAGCCCAGGTTGATCTGCTCATTGATGGAGGCCAGCAGCATCACCAGGATGACCCCGGCAAAGCCCCAACCGGCCGGTGTGGGCAGGATGTACAAGTTGCGCTGGGTGAAGGTGACCTGCTCGCGCGGTTGCAAGCGCGACTCCCACCATTGGCGCCACCATACCTGTGGCCGCCGCACCAGCCACATGAAGGGATCCAACAGACGACCGGGACGCCAGCCGGTTTTCATGGCACTTGGGTGGCCTCCAGCAGTGCGCGCGCCTGGGCGGCGGCACTGCGGCCTGATTGCGGCAGCGATATCAAGCGGTGCGCCACGGTGGGCACCCACAAGGTTTGGATGTCCTCCGGCGACACGTGCCCGCGCCCCAGGAACAAGGCCCGTGCCTTGGCCAACTTGAGCAAGGACAAGCCCGCCCGTGGGCTGAGCCCCTGCGCGAACCAACGGCCGTCTCGTGTGGCGGTCAGCAGGGCCTGCAGGTAGTCCAGCAAAGCATCGGCCACGTGGATGGTGCTCACCTTGGCCTGCCACGCCGCCCATTCGCTGGGCGACAGCAAAGGCTGCAGGTGTTGAATCGCTTCACGCCGGTCTTCACCCATCAGCAAGGCGCGCTCCGAGGCCGGATCGGGGTAGCCCAATGACAAGCGCATGGCAAACCGGTCCAACTGAGATTCAGGCAGCGGGTGGGTGCCCAGTTGTTCAGACGGATTTTGCGTGGCGATCACGAAAAACGGCGAGGGCAGGGGGCGCGTTTCGCCTTCCACCGACACCTGGCGTTCTTCCATCGCCTCTAGCAAGGCGCTCTGGGTGCGTGGGCCGGCTCGGTTGATTTCGTCGGCCAGCAGCACCTGCGCAAAAACAGGCCCGGGGTGAAAGACGAACTCTTCGCGCTGGCGTTCATACACGCTCACCCCGATCAGGTCGGAGGGCAGCAGGTCGGCTGTGAACTGGATGCGCGAGAAGCTCAGGCCCAGGCAGCGTGCCAAGGCTTGAGACAAGGTGGTTTTGCCCACGCCCGGCACGTCTTCGATCAGCAGATGGCCGCCGGCCAGCAGGCAGATCACGCTGAGGGTGACCTGCTCTCGTTTGCCCACGATGATCGTGCTAATCTGATCAACGAGCTGTGTGATCTGCGAGGCTTTCAAGGCGGCGGCGCTTGACGCTGCGGCGGGGAGCGGTTCGGTGCGAAGAAGCATGGCATTACCTTAACCCAAACCGGCGGACCACACCGCGCGGGACTGACCCATGTCGACCGGTTATTTCACCCATCCAGATTGCCTGGCCCACGACATGGGCCCAGGCCACCCCGAGTGTCCCCAGCGCTTGCTCGCCATCGCCGATCACCTGAGGGTTCAGGGCCTGGACGCCCTGATGTTGCAGCGTGAAGCGCCGCTCGCCAAGCTGTCCGACTTGAGTCTGGCTCACGAGAGCAACTACGTCGCGACACTGGACGATTTCCTGCACCAGTTGGAAGCCACCGGCGACACCCGTGCGCTGGACCCTGACACCCTGGCTTGCCCGGGCACCCGCTCCGCCGCATGGCGCGCCGCAGGGGCCGCCGTGGCCGCCACTGATGCCGTCATCGATGGGCAACTTGACAACGCCTTTTGCGCAGTGCGCCCGCCCGGCCACCATGCCACTCGCCGGCAAACCATGGGCTTTTGCCTGTTCAACAACGTGGCCGTGGCGGCCCGCCATGCCCTGGACGTGCGGGGCCTCAAGCGGGTGGCCATCGTGGACTTTGATGTTCACCATGGCAACGGCACGCAAGACATCCTGGCCAACGATGACCGCGTCTTGATGGTCAGTTTTTACCAACATCCCTTCTATCCCTACAGCGGTGAGGAGTGCCACGCGGCCAACATGGTCAACGTGCCTGTGCCGGCCCGCAGCAATGGCAAGCTGATCCGCGAAATCGTGGAAACCTACTGGATTCATCGGCTGGAGTTCTTCCAGCCCGAGATGATTTTCATCTCAGCCGGTTTTGATGGCCACCGCGAGGACGACATGGGTGGCCTGGGCCTGGTCGAAGCCGACTACGCCTGGATCACCAGCAAAATCATGGACGTGGCCAAGCGCTTTGCCAAAGGCAGGATCGTCTCCTGTCTGGAGGGTGGCTACAACCTGGACGCCCTGGGCCGCAGCGTCGCGGCCCACCTGCGCGTGTTGATCGACGAGTAACCTTTTCACCCATGCCGACGACACCTTCTCTGCACTCCGCCCAGCCCCTGACGGCCGAAGAACTCACCAAACTCTGGACCCAATTGCAGCAGCCCACGGCCTTGGCTGAGCTGGGCCTCTTGGTCGCCTGCCTGGGCAGCGCCTGGCTGATCGTGCGCTTGATGCGTGGCCGGCAAGCCGACCCCAAGTCCATCTGGTTCGGCCAGCATGTGGTGGACGGCGTGCTGTTTCCCATCCTGGCGCTCCTGCTGGCACTGGGCGCGCGCCGCTTCCTGGCGGGTGTCGAGATCCCCTTGGCCGTGTTCCGCGTGGCCATCCCCGTGCTGGTCTCCCTCGCCGTCATCCGCCTGACCGTCAAGGTGCTGGGCGTGGTGTTTCCCAACGCACCCGCCATGCGTGTCATCGAACGCACCGTGTCCTGGATGGCCTGGGCGGGTAGCGTGCTGTGGATCATCGGCGTGATGCCGTTGGTGCTGGACGAGCTGGACGGCATCACCTGGAAGATTGGTTCCAGCCAGGTCAGCCTGCGCAACCTGATCGAAGGGGCATTGAGCGCCGTGCTGGTGCTGATCCTGTCGTTGTCGCTGTCCTCGGCCATTGAGAACCGCCTGCTCAAAGGCGCCACCGACAACATGTCGCTGCGCAAGATCATGGCCAACCTGTCCCGGGCCTTGTTGCTGACGGTCGGCTTGATGATGGCCTTGTCGGCCGTGGGCATCGACCTGACCGCGCTGTCGGTGCTGGGCGGCGCCATCGGTGTGGGCGTGGGCTTTGGTCTGCAAAAGCTGGCGGCCAACTACGTCAGCGGCTTTGTCATCCTGGCCGAACGCAGCCTGCGCATTGGCGATCTGGTCAAGGTTGATAACTTCGAAGGCCGCATCACCGACATCAACACCCGCTACACCGTGCTGCGTTCGTCGGCGGGCCGCGAAGCCATCGTCCCCAATGAAATGCTGATCACCCAGCGGGTTGAAAACGCCTCGCTGGCCGACAACAAGCTGCTGCTCATGACCGAGGTGCAAGTGGCCTATGGCACCGACCTGGACTGGCTGCGCCCTTTGTTGGCCGAGGCCGTGGCCAAGGTGCCCCGCATCCTGCCCAGCCCAGCTCCGGCGGTGCATTTGACGACCTTTGCCCCCGATGGCCTGGGCCTGACCGTGGCCTTCTGGATCGCCGACCCTGAAAATGGCCAATTGGCCGCGCGATCAGAGGTCAACCTGGCCATTCTTTCCACACTGAACCAGTTGGAAGTCGATATTCCCTATCCTCAAAGGGTGGTTCATGTCCGTGGGCCGCTTGAGGTATCCTCCGCCGAACATGACATTACCCACGACGCAACCTGACCCAGCCTCGACCCGAGTGGTCGATCTGCCCCTGGACGACACGGAAGACTCACCCAGCACGCGCCGGCGCCGCAAGGGCATCTTCATCCTGCCGAATCTGTTCACGCTGGCGGCGCTGTTTGGCGGCTTTTACGCCATTGTGATGGCCATGAACGGGCAGTTTGAGCAGTCGGCCATTGGCGTGTTCTGCGCCATGGTGCTGGACAGCCTGGATGGCCGGGTCGCCCGCATGACCAACACGCAAAGCGCGTTTGGCGAGCAGATGGACAGCCTGTCCGACATGGTCTCCTTTGGCGCCGCCCCGGCACTCATCGTTTACGAATGGGCGCTGAAAGGCTTGGGCAAATGGGGCTGGATCGCCGCCTTTGTGTATTGCTCCTGCGCCGCCCTGCGCCTGGCCCGGTTCAACACCAACATCGGCGTGGTCGACAAGCGCTTCTTCCAGGGCCTGCCCAGTCCTGCCGCTGCCGCGCTGGTCATGGGCCTGATCTGGGTCGTGACCGACCTGGGCGAATCGGCCCGCACCCAACCCTGGCTGGTGTGGATGGCCTTTGGCTTGACCTTGTATTCCGGTTTGACCATGGTCACCAACGTGCCGTTCTACAGCTTCAAGGACATCAGCTTCAAGCGCACGGTGCCATTCATCGTGATCGTGGCCATCGCCCTGGGCATCGCGGTGATCAACATCCACCCGGCCGGCGTGCTGTTCTCGATCTTCGTGATCTACGGCGTGTCGGGCTATGGTGTTTATGTGTGGAAGCGCCTCAAAGGCAAACCAGTGAGCGTGATCTCCACCTCGACCGACGAGCCCGATGAAGAAGGGCTGCACCGCTGATCGCTTTTTCGGGGCTTTTGCCCGGTATCAAGCCATGAGCAGCGTGCTATATTGCTTTCCATGACGACCTTCAACGCCAACCTGCTACTACTTCTAGGAGTGCCCCGGGCGCGTTGATCGCTTTCGTTTGTACACAGTACACATCCGAACTTTCGCAAAACGGCCCGCCAGCATTGCCCGCGGGCCGTTTTGTTTGGTAGCAGTCATTTCAAGTGTCGCCAAGCCAAAACAGCCCTCAGTGCTGAGGTTTGAACAGACCCTTTGACTTGTCCCACGGAGACCACCATGACCGACAAACTCATCATTTTCGACACCACCTTGCGCGATGGCGAGCAATCGCCCGGCGCCTCCATGACCCGCGAAGAAAAGCTGCGCATCGCCCGCCAGCTGGAGCGCCTCAAGGTGGACGTGATCGAGGCCGGTTTTGCCGCTTCGTCCAATGGTGACTTTGAAGCCGTCAAGGCGATTGCCGCCGCCATCAAGGATTCCACCGTGTGCTCGCTGGCCCGCGCCAATGACCGCGACATCGCCCGTGCCGCCGAAGCTTTGAAGGGTGCCAATTCCTGGCGCATCCACACCTTCATCGCCACCAGTGCGCTGCACATGGAAAAGAAGCTGCGCATGTCGCCCGAGCAGGTGCTCGAGCAAGCCAAGCTGTCGGTGCGCTTTGCCCGCAACCTCACCAGCGATGTCGAGTTCTCGGCCGAAGACGGCTACCGCTCGGACATGGACTACCTCAGCCGCGTGATTGAGGCCGTCATCAACGAGGGCGCCAGTACCATCAACATCCCTGACACGGTGGGCTATGGCATCCCTGACCTGTACGGCAACTTCATCAAGACCCTGCGCGAGCGCGTGCCCAATTCCGACAAGGCGATCTGGTCGGTGCATTGCCACAACGACCTGGGCATGGCCGTGGCCAACTCGCTGGCGGGTGTCAAGATTGGCGGCGCGCGCCAGGTCGAGTGCACCATCAATGGCTTGGGCGAACGGGCTGGCAACGCCGCGCTTGAAGAAGTCGTGATGGCGGTGCGCACCCGCCGCGACTACTTTGGCCTGGACGTGGGCGTGGACACCACGCAGATCATGCCGGCCTCGCGCCTGGTCTCGCAAACCACCGGTTTCGTGGTGCAGCCCAACAAGGCCGTGGTGGGCGCCAATGCCTTCGCCCACGCCTCGGGCATCCACCAGGATGGCGTGCTCAAGGCCCGCGACACCTACGAAATCATGCGCGCCGAAGACGTGGGCTGGGCCGCCAACAAGATCGTGCTGGGCAAACTGTCGGGCCGCAATGCCTTCAAGCAGCGCTTGACCGAACTGGGCATCACCATCGATTCCGAGGCCGACATCAACGCCGCTTTCGCCAAGTTCAAGGAGCTGGCCGACCGCAAAAGCGAAATCTTCGACGAGGACATCATCGCCCTGGTGGGCGACGAGAGTTTGACCCATGAGCAGGACCACTACCGCCTGGTGGCACTGTCTCAGCACTCGGAAATGGGCGAGCGCCCGCACGCCAGCGTCGTTTTCGCGGCCGGTGATGTTGAACACCAATCCGAGAGCGATGGCAATGGCCCGGTGGACGCCAGTCTCAAGGCAATCGAAGCTGTCGTGAAAAGTGGCGCGGAAATGGTCCTCTACTCCGTCAATGCAATCACGTCCGGAAGCACAGAATCACAAGGAGAGGTGACCGTTCGTTTGCAACACAGTGGACGCGTGGTCAATGGGGTCGGAGCCGATCCGGACATCGTGGTGGCATCCGCCAAAGCTTACCTGTCAGCCTTGAACAAGCTGCTCAGCAAGGCCGAAAGGGTGGCTGCTCAGGGGTAAACCCTTGATCATGATGGCCTGAATGGCGAGGTCACTTTACAAAAGGCGCGTAAGTCATTGATCTGGCGCGCCTTTTTAATTACACTTCGCACTGTGACGAAAGGGCTGTGATGGTCGTGCTCAAGAAGTTCAAGAAAAGTTGTTTGACGTTGTTGGTGATGCTGTCGGTGGCCTGTCTGGCCCTGAGCACGCCAGGCGTGGCCGAGGCCAAGGCCAAAACCAAGTCAAAGGCCCGCACCACCGCCACAGCCAAGGCCACACGTGTCGTTCAGGGTAACCGGGTCAAGGCCAGCAATGTGCGCACATCCCGCATTGTTCGTGCGCGGGGCCCTGCCAAGATCGCGCGTGCCAAGCCTCGCGTGCCCATGGCGGCGCCGCTGTCCACCTCGGCCAGCGGCTCGGTCATCCGGGCCAATGCGGTTGGTGCGGTCGCTGGCACGTCTGCCGCTTCCGGGGCATCGTTCGGCCAGCTTTATGGCCTGCACCACACGCCTGATCCGCTGTACCTCAAATCCAGCGTGGCCTTTGTGATGGACCAGGACACCAACGAGGTCCTGCTGTCCAAGAATTCAGAAGCCGTGTTGCCGATTGCTTCGCTGACCAAGCTGATGACCGCCATGGTGGTGGTCGAGGCCAAATTGTCGCTGGACGAATCCATCACCATCACTGCGGATGACGTGGACACGGAAAAGAACAGCAGTTCCCGCCTGGCCGTGGGTGCCACGCTGACCCGTGGCGAATTGCTGCACCTGGCCTTGATGTCTTCTGAGAACCGCGCTGCACACGCGCTGGGCCGCATCTACCCGGGTGGCATGCAGGCCTTTGTCGTGGCGATGAACCGCAAGGCCCAGCTCCTGAGCATGGCCGACACCAAGTACGTCGAGCCCACCGGCTTGAGCAGCCAGAACCAATCCAGCGCCCGCGACCTGGCCACCTTGGTCAAGGCCGCGTACCAGCAACCTTTGATCCGCGAGTTGTCCACTTCGCGCGAGTACGCCGTCCACCTGGGCGCGCGTCAGTTGCAGTTCCACACCACCAACAGCCTGGTGCGCAACCCCAATTGGGACATCGGTCTGCAAAAGACGGGTTACATCGTTGAAGCAGGCCGCTGCCTGGTCTTGCAAGCCCGCATGGCCGGCCGCAAGCTGATCATGGTGTTCCTGGATTCGACGGGCAAGTATTCGCGTCAGGCCGATGCTGAGCGTGTTCGCCGCTGGATTGAAACCGCACCTCCGGTGCCGCGTGGTTCGGCCGACCTGATCGCCATCCCCAAGGTCACGTCCTGATGGCTCACTTGCCTGCCTGAACGGCTTGGCAGGTTAAAGAAAAGGCCCCTTGGGGCCTTTTTCCATGTCTGGCGGGGAGGGCCCCTCTGTTCAGCGTCCCGACCAGCCCAAGGATGTTGAAATCCGACTGGCGGCACTCTTCAGCGCCTCGGCCCACTCGGCGCTCAGCCGCAAGCTGGAAGCGTTCAAGGCCAGGCTGGCCACGATGTGACCGCTGTCGTCCAAGACTGGGGCGGCAGCCTGTTGCTGGGTCACTTCCACCGAATCACCATCCACCGCCAGACCATTGGCCCGCACGTTTTGCAGTTCGGTGTGCAGTGTGTCAGCGCGGGTACCGTTGGCCTGGGCCAGGGTGTGCAACTGCGCCGCCGTCCACTGGCTGATCAGCACCTTGCCTGTCGCGCTGGCGACCAAAGGCGTGCGGGCGCCGAGCACCCGGTTGACCTGGATGCCATTGCGTTCACTGCTGGTGCGCTCCACGCAAACCGATTCATCGTCCTGGCGAATGTGCAAAGCCACGGTCTGACCGGTCAGGCGGTGCAGTTCCTGCATGGGCCGCATGGCCAGGTCGCGCACATCCAGGCGGGATTTGACCAGGTTGCCCAGTTGCAGCAAACGCAAGCCCAGGCGGTAGGTGCCCGGGCCGGATCGTTCGACAAAGCCACCCACCGCCAGATCGTTGAGGATGCGGTGGGCGGTGGAGGGGTGCAAACCCGTGCGTTCGCTCACGATTTTCAGCGAAACGGAGTCTCCTTCATGCGCCAGGGTGTCCAAAAGACTGAACATTCTGGCCATGACCTGGATCGAAGTGGAGGGCGAAGTGGATTCACTCATCGGGTTTTCCTTTGTGGCAAACCATTTTGAAAGGTGGGATCCCTCGTCATTCGGCGAAATA
The DNA here is from genome assembly GCA_964554655.1 of uncultured Aquabacterium sp. Classification (GTDB taxonomy): domain Bacteria; phylum Pseudomonadota; class Gammaproteobacteria; order Burkholderiales; family Burkholderiaceae_C; genus Aquabacterium. The sequence goes on from CAZKPN010000045.1 coordinate 21,216, forward strand.
ATCAGTGGCTTGAGGGCCATATAGGGGCACATCAGCCCACTTTCCGGGATTTGATAACGCCTTATGAAAAATCTCATCCATGAAGTGCTGATTCGGGCTGGTTGGGTCGGCGGATTGGTGGCTGGACTGCTGGGTGGTGTTTCGGTGAACGCCGCGGTGCCTTCACTGGCTGCCGAGTTCAGCGAGGCTGCAGCGTCCAGCGGTGCATCCGCTGCATCAGGGCGGCGTTGGATGACCATGCCGCGTGTTTTTGGGCACCTCACGGCCAAGGACCTGGGCGTGGTCATCAACACCGACGACCCTTATTCCGTCCAGGTGGGGGAGTACTACGCCAAGGCCCGCGCCATTCCGGCCAGCCGGGTGCTTCGGCTCAGCTTGCCCATGAAAGCCACCTTGGCGCCCGACGAGTTCGAAGCCTTCAAAAAGCAGATCGACGACTTTTTCGGCACCAAGGTGCAGGCCTTGGCCTTGACCTGGCGACTTCCATACGGGGTGAACTGCAATTCCATCACGGGCGCGCTGGCCATGGGCTACGACGCCAAGTTGTGTTCCAACAGCTGTGCCGTGCCGGCCAAAACGTCCACCTATTTCGGGTCCAGCTCTACCAAGCCTTTCACCGACCACCGCATGCGCCTGAGCATGTTGTTGGCCGCCAAGGACGCCGATTCAGCCAAGGCCTTGATTGATCGCGGCGTGCGCTCTGACGGTACCTTGGGGTTGCGCGGTGCGCCTGCGGTCAATGCCCATTTCGTCACCACCTCGGACAACGTTCGCAGTGTGCGCCAGCAACTGTTTCCACCGGCAGGCAGCAACCCGCCATTCGGCGTGGATGTCTTCCTGGACCAGACCGATGCCTTGAAAAACGCCGACCGGGTCATGCTGTACCAAACGGGGCGCGCCCAGGTTGATTTCCTGGACACCAATGAGTTTGTGCCCGGGGCGCTGGGGGATCACCTGACTTCGTTTGGCGGCATCCTGGACAAGCCCCATGGGCAGATGACCGTGCTGTCCTGGATTGACGCTGGCGTCACTGCTACCTATGGCACGACCAGTGAGCCTTGTGCCCACCTGCAAAAGTTTCCACACCCGCAGGCTTTGATCGGGTTTTACCTGCAAGGGGCCACTGCCCTGGAGGCCTACTGGAAAAGCGTGGCCTGGCCTCAGCAAGGTCTGTTCGTGGGCGAGCCCCTGGCCTCACCGTTCGGCCGCTGAAAACCAAGCCCAGCGCACCTGGGTGGCAATCCACCATTTGCGCAGCGGCGTCAGCATGATTCGTTCGTGCAAAACGCGCTCGCCATGTGCGGCGATCTCGTCAATCAAGGCGATCTGCAATGCCGCCAGCACGGCCAGCGGGCGCAGTGCCTGGCGTTCTGCACGGGGCAGTTGGGCGATGGCCTGCCACGATGCCTTCAAGCTTTGCCGGGCCTGTGCGTGCAAGTAGGTCAAGAGGGCGGGCCAGTGCTCGGGCGCCTGTCCTGGTGCCGGGCGCAGCAGTTCATGCGCCTTCACGTCGTGTTGCTGCAGGATGTTGACCGGGGTATGGAGCCAGCCCAGCCGTGCGTCCTGCCCGAGTCGGGCCAGGTGGTGCGCCTGGCGGAGGCCCCAACCCAATTCATGGGCCACCGACAAGGCGGCGTCTGATCGGGCGCCAAGCAGATGGGCGGCGCCCTCACAGGCGGCGCCCGTCGTGGCCAGGGCATGCTTTTTTTGGCTGACTTCGTCCAGCCAACGTGTTTGGCTTACCAGGGCCTGCATTCCTTCAACCTGCGCCAGCCACACCTCCAGCGGCGGCAATTGCCCTGGTGGTGCAATGGCCTGGAACAATTGCCGTGTGAGGGGGTGTGAAGGTTTGCCCTCGAAACCATGGCGCACTTCCTGGTGCCACCAGACCAGTTTGGTCTGAGCCACGCCGGGGTCATGGACGGTCAGCGGAATGGCGCTGACCTCGTGCCACCAATGGGCCCACGCTTGCAGTGCTGGACGCAGCGTCAACGGGGCAGATTGCAGTGCATAGTAAAGACTGCTGCCCGGCCTGATCAGGGGCAGGGGGGCATTTGGCGATGGAGGCATGGGCTGGATGTGGACAAAGACCCCACATTGTCTCAATTGACGCGTGCGCTCATAAAAAATCATATTACTGACCCGTTGGTCAGTTACGATCGCGCCTTGAAAGTCAGCGGATTCAGGCAATGACAGGGATGAACCATGCACCGCTGCCATGGCCCTCCATCAATTGAGCGACCTCATGAGCATGCCCCACCGGAACCGGCTTTTCGCATTTGCCCTGGTGACCCCCCTGTTGCTGGCCTTGGTCGCTTGCAGCAAGGCGCCGCCAGCATCAGAACCGGTCCGGGCTGTGCGCACCCTGGTGTTGAGTGAAACCGGTGGTGTGGTCGATCGGGAGTTTTCGGCCGAGATCCGCGCACGCATCGAGTCCCGCCTGAGTTTCAGAGTGCCCGGCAAGGTCTTGCGTCGCCAGGTCGAGTTGGGTCAGGCCGTCAAGCCGGGCCAGGTGTTGGCGCAGTTGGATCCCCAGGATCTGACCTTGACCCAGGAATCGGCCCGTGCCGGTCTGGCCGCTGCTGAGGCCAATGCAGCCCAGGCTGCGGCCGACTTCAAGCGCTTCAACGAGCTCAAGAGCCAGGGCTTCATCAGCGCGGCCGAGTTGGACCGTCACAGCACCACCTTGAAGTCGGCCGAGGCCAGTTTGCGCCAAGCGCGGGCCCAAGCCGGTGTGCAGGGCAACCAAGCCACTTACGCCACCTTGACGGCGAACGCCTCCGGTGTCATCACCGCCGTGGATGCCGAGCCCGGACAGGTGGTGAACGCCGGCACGCCCGTGCTGACCTTGGCCCAGGACGGGCCGCGCGATGCGCTGTTCTCGGTGCCTGAAGACATGGCGCCCACCATGCGAGCCTTGCTGAACAAGCCTGGTGCCATCAAGGTGCGCCGTTGGGGCACGCAGGAATGGCTGCCGGCCAAGATCCGTGAAGTCTCGGCCGCCACCGACAGCGTGACCCGCACGTTCCTGGTCAAAGCCGACGTGGGGCAGGGCGCCTACGAATTGGGGCAAACCGCCACGGTGGCCCTGAGCACCCCCGTGCGCTTTGCCGGTGGTTTGAGGGTGCCCTTGCAGGCCCTGGTCGAACTGAATGGCCGGTCGGCCGTGTGGGTGTTGGATGGCGCCAGCATGACCGTCAAGGCCCAGCCTGTGGTCACCGCCGATGTCACCGGCAACATCGTGATCGTGGCCAATGGGCTCAAGGTCGGGCAGGAGATCGTGACGGCCGGCGTGCATGTGCTCAAGCCAGGTCAGAAGGTCAAGCGGTACCAAACAGCCTTGGACCTGGCTGCAGCGCCACCGGCGGCCCCCGCGGCCAGCCAGCCTGCCGTTTCGCAGTGATCGCCAGGAGCCCGCTGTGACCGACATTGTCAAGAAAGTGCCCGATCCTTCGGCCCGCCATTTCAACCTGTCCCGCTGGGCGCTGGAGCATCAGGCGCTGACGCGCTACTTGATGGTCGTGCTCATGTTGCTCGGGCTGGCCGCCTACTTCCAGTTGGGGCAGGATGAGGACCCGCCCTTTGCCTTCCGCATCATGGTCGTGCGGGCGTATTGGCCAGGCGCCACCGCGCAAGAGATGGCGGAGCAGGTCACCGACAAAATCGAGCGCACGCTGCAGGAAGTGCCCTACGCGGACGTGATCCGTTCGTACAGCAAACCCGGCGAATCGCTGACCTTCATGCAGGTCAAGGACTCGTCGCCGCCCAAGGAAATCCCCAACCTCTGGTACCAGGTGCGCAAGAAGGTCGGCGACATCAGGCAGACCTTGCCCCCAGGCGTGATCGGCCCGTTCTACAACGACGAATTCGGTGACGTGTACGGTTCCATCTATGCCTTGTCGGCCGATGGCTTCACCCCGGAAGAGTTGCGCCAGTTTGCCGAAAAGGTGCGGTCGCAATTCCTGCGCGTGCCCAGCGTTTCCAAGGTCGAATTGTTTGGCGTGCAGCCCGAGAAGATTTTCATGGAGGTGCCCCAGCAAAAGCTGGCGCAGATGGGACTGGACATGGGCCAGTTCATCCAGCAGCTCAATGCCCAGAACGGCATCGAGGGCGCGGGGGTGTATTCGGGTGCGAACGACAGCATCCAGATGCGCATCACCGGTGCGTTCACCTCCATCGACCAATTGCGCCAGATGCCCATCCGGGCCGTCAATCCGGCCACGGGGCAAGCCCGAACCGCTCGGCTCGGCGATGTGGCCACCATCCGCCGCGCCTACGAGTCACCCGCGACCACCAAGGTGCGTCACAACGGCAAGGACATCATCGCGGTCGGCATCTCCATGGCCAAGGGAGGCGACATCATCCAGTTGGGCAAGAACCTGACCGCCGCCGCCGAGAAGGCGCATGCTGACCTGCCCGTCGGCATTGAGCTGGACCAGATCCAGGACCAACCCAAGTCGGTGACCAACTCCGTGGGTGAATTCATCCACGTGCTGGTCGAGGCCGTGGCCGTGGTGCTGGCCGTCAGCTTCATCAGCCTGGGCCTGCACACCAAACCCTTGCGGCTGGACATCTGGCCGGGCCTGGTGGTCGCCATCACCATCCCGCTGGTGCTGGCCGTCACCTTTTTGATCATGTACTTCTGGAATGTGGGCCTGCACAAGATCTCGCTGGGGGCACTGATCATTGCCCTGGGCCTGCTGGTGGACGACGCCATCATCGCGGTCGAGATGATGGTGCACAAGCTGGAGGAGGGCTATGACAAGGTCAGTGCCGCCACTGCCGCCTACGACATCACCGCCATGCCCATGCTGACCGGCACCCTGATCACCGCCGCAGGGTTCCTGCCCATCGGCATGGCGCAGTCTGCCGTGGGTGAGTACACCTTCGCCATCTTTGCCGTCACGGCCGCCGCCCTGATCGTGTCCTGGGTGGTCTCGGTCTACTTCGTGCCTTACCTGGGTCAGCACCTGCTCAAGACCCGGCCCAAGGTCCAGTCCGCCGATGGCAGCCCCAAGGTCGATCTGCACGACACCCCGTTCTACCGCCGCTTCAAGGCCCTGGTGAACTGGTGCGTGGAACACCGCTGGATCACCATTGGCCTGACCATCCTGGCCCTGGTGCTGGGCGTGCTGGGCATGGGCAAGGTGCAGCAGCAATTCTTCCCCGATTCCAGCCGCCCCGAGCTGATCGTTGATTTGTGGATGCCCGAAGGCACCAGCTTTGACGCCACCGAGGCCGTGGCCAAGCGTTTCGAGGCGCGCGTCATGAAAGAAACGGGTGTCAAGTCCGTCAGCACCTGGATCGGGTCTGGTGTGCCGCGCTTTTACCTGCCCATGGACCAGATCTTCCCGCAGAGCAACGTCAGCCAGGCGATCGTGATGCCGACCGACGCGCAAGCTCGCGAAACCCTGCGAGCCCGCTTGCCCGAGTTGCTGGCCACCGAGTTCCCCGAGGTTCGCGCCCGTCTGCGCCTGCTGCCCAATGGCCCGCCGGTACCGTACCCCGTGCAGTTCCGCATCGTGGGAGAAGACCCCACCCAACTGCGCCATTGGGCCGAAGAAGCCAAGACCTTGATGCGAGCTCATCCCAACATGACGGGCGTCAACGACAACTGGAACGAACAGGTCAAGGCCATCCGCCTGGTGGTGGACCAATCCAAAGCGCGGGCCCTGGGCGTGACCACCCAGTCGATCGCGCAAGCTGTTCGCGTGTCCACCTCGGGCACCACCGTGGGCCAGTACCGCGATCAGGACCGCCTCATCGACATCGTCATGCGCACGCCTTTGTCGGAACGTGCTACCTTGAGCGCGCTGGACAACTCCTACATCCCCACCGCCAATGGCCGCATGGTGCCCGTGCTGCAGGTCGGCAAGCCGCAACTGGTGTGGGAGCCGGGCGTGATGTGGCGTGAAGGCCGTCATTTCGCCATCACGGTGCAGGGCGATGTCACCGAAGGCACGCAGGGGCCCACCGTCAGCACGGCCCTGTGGCCGCAGATGATGGCGCTGCAGCAAAAAATGCCCCCCGGCTTCCACGTCGAGCTCGCCGGCACGGCCGAAGAAAGCAGCAAGGGCCAGGGCTCGATCTTCGCCAACATGCCTGCCATGCTGTTCATCATCTTCACCCTGCTGATGTTGCAACTGCAAAGCTTCTCGCGCGCCTTGCTGGTGTTCCTGACCGGCCCCATGGGCATCGCGGGTGTGGCGGCCGCCTTGCTGCTGCTGAACCGGCCCTTCGGCTTCGTCGCCTTGCTGGGCGTGGTGGCGCTGATGGGCATGATCATGCGCAACTCCGTCATCCTGATCGACCAGATCGAGCAAGACCGCGCCCAGGGCGTGCCCGACTGGGACGCCATCGTCGGGGCGGCTGTGCGCCGTTTCCGCCCCATCGTGCTGACCGCCGCCGCCGCCGTGCTGGCCATGATCCCCCTGACGCGCAGCGTGTTCTGGGGCCCCATGGCCGTCGCCATCATGGGGGGCCTGATCGTGGCCACCGCCTTGACCTTGCTGGCCCTGCCAGCGATGTACGCGGCCTGGTTCCGGGTGCGCAGGCCCGCATGAGGGTCGCCGCCGATGAAAACTGTGCGCCGGGCACGGTAGAATCGGCGGTTCCGACCAAATAGCCTACTTGGCTGCATCCGTGCAGTTGGGTTGTCAAAGTCGATGCGCGGGTGGCGAAATTGGTAGACGCACCAGGTTTAGGTCCTGACGCCAGCAATGGTGTGGGGGTTCGAGTCCCCCCCCGCGCACCAGGCCTTTTATCAATTACCTAATTTTGAGAGTACATAACATGGCTGTCACCGTGGAGACCCTCGACAAGCTGGAACGACGCATCACGCTGTCATTGCCAGCCGACGTGCTCAGGAACGAAGTCGACGCCCGCTTGAAGAAGCTGGCCCGCACCGTCAAGGTTGACGGCTTCCGTCCTGGCAAAGTGCCCATGACCGTGGTTGCCCAGCGCTACGGCTATTCCGTCCAGTACGAAGTCGTCAACGACCAAGTCGGCCAAGCCTTCTCCAAGGCCGCTGCCGAAGCGCAACTGCGCGTCGCTGGCCAGCCCCGCATCGCCGAAAAAGAAGGTTCTGCCGCTGAAGAAGGCAAGCTGCTGTTCGACGCCACCTTCGAGGTCTATCCCCAAGTCGTCATCGGCGACTTGGCCGCCGCAGAAGTCGAGCGCGTGACCGCCGAAGTCAACGAAGCCGCCATCGACCGCACCGTCGAGATCCTGCGCAAGCAACGTCGCACGTTCGAACAGCGCGCTGCGACCGAAGTCGCGGCCGATGGTGATCGCGTCACCATCGACTTCGAAGGCAAGATTGACGGCGTTCCTTTCGACGGCGGCAAGGCCGAGGGCTACCAGTTCCTGCTGGGCGAAGGCCAGATGCTCGAAGCTTTCGAGAAGGCCGTGCGTGGCATGAAGACGGGCGAGTCCAAGACTTTCCCCCTGAAGTTCCCTGACGACTACCACGGCAAAGACGTGGCCGGCAAGGAAGCCGACTTCATGGTGACCCTCAAGAAGCTGGAAGCGCAAAACCTGCCCGAAGTGAACGAAGAGTTCGTGGCCAGCCTGGGCCTGCCCGAGTCTTCGATCGAAGCGCTGCGCGCCGACATCAAGAAGAACCTCGAGCGTGAAGTGAAGTTCCGCGTTGCCGGCCGCAACAAGGCTGCCACCATGGACGCGCTGCTCAAGATCGCCGAGTTCGACGTGCCCAAGTCTTTGGTGGCCGCCGAAACAGACCGCCTGGTGGAAGGCGCCCGCGCCGACCTGAAGGCCCGCGGTGTCAAGGATGCCGAGAAGGCCCCGATCCCCACCGAAATGTTCACGCCTCAAGCCGAACGCCGCGTGCGCCTGGGCCTGATCGTGGGTGAATTGGTGCGCAACAATAACCTGCACGCCAAGCCCGAGCAATTGCAAGAGCACATTGCAGAGCTGTCGCAAAGCTACGAGCAGCCCCAGCAAGTGGTGGCCTGGTACATGAGCGACCGTCAGCGCATGGCCGAAGTTGAAGCCGTGGTGATCGAAGCCAATGTGGTCGATTTCGTGCTGTCCAAGGCCAAGGTCACGGACAAGGGCCTGGGCTTTGAAGAATTGATGGGCCAGCAAGGCTGATTTGCGCCCCATCCCGCAGGGGTTTCAACCCCTGCATGGGCACCTGCCAATCCCCAGTGGAGGCAGGTGCCTTTTATTTTGTGGGAACGTCCCCATGTGCGTCCTAGCAACGGAAAGACGACAAGGACACTCTCCCGCTTTTTCCGGCGTTCTAGCGGGCCTTCCGAGGCGCCATAATCAAATCACGCATTGAATATTCCACAAGGAAGCACATGAGCGCACTGGACACACAAAACCTGGGCTTGGTGCCCATGGTCATCGAGACCTCAGGCCGCGGCGAACGCGCCTACGACATCTACAGCCGTTTGCTGCGTGAGCGGGTGGTTTTCCTGGTGGGGCCGGTCAACGACCAATCGGCCAACCTGGTCGTGGCACAACTGCTGTTCCTCGAAAGCGAAAACCCTGACAAGGACATCTCGCTGTACATCAACTCGCCCGGCGGCAGTGTGAGCGCGGGCATGTCGATTTTCGACACCATGCAGTTCATCAAGCCCGACGTGTCCACGCTGTGCATGGGCATGGCCGCCAGCATGGGCGCCTTCTTGCTGGCCGCAGGCGCCAAGGAAAAGCGTTTTGCCCTGCCCAACTCCAAGATCATGATCCACCAGCCCTTGGGTGGCACGCAAGGTCAGGCCACGGACATCGAGATCCACGCCCGCGAAATCCTGAAAACCCGCGAGCAGCTCAACCGCCTCCTGGCCGAGCGCACCGGTCAGACCTTGGAAAAGATCCAGCTGGACACCGAACGCGACTACTACATGTCGGCTTCGGAATCTGCAGCCTACGGTTTGATCGACAAAGTGCTGGAAAAGCGCCAAGCCTCGGCTTCCTGATGCCTGGGCAGGCCGGATCCGAGGTAAAGCCCCAGCAAAGGCTTCTTCTTCGACCGGCCGCCTCCTGAGGCGTTTGACTTATCATCATCACCAACATTTGCTGACTCACTGACAGGCCTGCCCCATGTCCGAAAAAAAAGGCTCTTCCAGCGAAAAGATCCTGTACTGCTCCTTCTGCGGTAAGAGCCAGCACGAGGTCAAGAAGCTCATCGCCGGCCCGTCGGTCTTCATCTGCGACGAGTGCATCGACCTGTGCAACGACATCATCCGCGATGAGGTCGCCGCCGAGGCAGAGCACACCACCCGTCCCGCCAAGAGCGATCTGCCCACCCCGGGCGAGATCAAGGCTCAGCTTGATCAATATGTGATCGGCCAGGACACGGCCAAGCGCACGCTGTCGGTGGCGGTGTACAACCACTACAAGCGCCTGCGCCACA
>CAZKPN010000046.1:0-30038 GCA_964554655.1 uncultured Aquabacterium sp.
AGTCTAGATCATCGGGATATGAGATCTGGCCGGAACACATCAGCGGGGATGTGGGCGAGTATGAAATTGTAGTTCATCGAGATATGTATCTGGTCGCCCCGTGCCTGCCAAATCCAAATAGTCGAAAACGCTCGAACCAAACCAAGCAAACCCCTCACCGATCCTCCCTGGTACTCCAAATCCTCAACACATAGATCACCCCATCCGCAAGCGAATACCGAACCTCATACTGACCAACAATGATGCGGCGCACTTCCTCAGGTTCAAACTCATCAAGGCGCACGCCAAGCCGAGGATTGCGGGGCAAGCGGTCCACAGCATCTGTGATGGAAACAACCACCTTCGCGGCTGCTGGCGGATTCACCTCCGCCAAAAATGCATGAAGACGCCCCAGATCACCAAGCGCTTTGCTGGTCCAATTTATTTGCATTGAGGCACCGATAGCGGTTTGGCAGTTCCCAAACTTTCGGCCCAAGCCTTGACATCGGCGTGGTCAACCACCTGCCCGGCTTCTACATCGGCCAGGGCTTCCAAGGTCAGGCGATAGCGCTCTTCTTCTTGCTCAACCCACGCAGCCAGGGCTTGCTTAACCACCCAGCCACGTGAGCGCTCCAGGCGCTCGGCCAGAATGTCTACTTTTGCGGCCAGAGGCGCGGGGATGTGCGCCGTCATGACACGGGTGTCGGGTGATGCCATTTGATTTACTCCTAATCACAATCAATCATTGCACATTACATCATTGCTTTACAAGCGGCTTGCACCGCAACAAGGCAAGCACAGGGGGGGTTATCCACCCCGAAGTGGTGTCATCAGCCTGGGCCATAATCCAGCCCGATCACCCAATTCTCAGGCGCAGCCTGCCAAAAATGGCTGCCCCTCATCTTCATCCCAAGGATTCACCATGACCGACCAAGCCAACAACGGCCAACCTTCCTTCAACATCCAGCGCATCTACCTGAAGGATCTGTCGCTGGAGCAGCCCAACGCGCCCGCCATCCTGCTGGAGCAAGGCCAACCGCAGGTTGACGTGCAGCTCAACCTGAACGCTGAAGAAGTCAAAGACGGCCTGTTCGAGATCACCGTCACCGCCACCGTGACCACCAAGGTCAACGACAAGGTGCTGTTCCTGGTGGAAGCCAAGCAAGCCGGCCTGTTCGAGATCCGCAACGTGCCGCAAGAACAGATGCAACCCATCGTGGCCATCGCCTGCCCACAGATCGTTTACCCCTATCTGCGCGCCACCGTGGCCGACATCATCAACCGCACCGGCTTCCCGCCCGTGCACCTGACCGAAGTCAACTTCCAGGCCATGTACGAAGCCCAGCTGCAGCAAGCCGCTGCTGGCGCGCCTCAAGCCCTGAATTCCTGATCTCGGCTTAACCCGCATGAACCTCACGGTTCTGGGAGCGGGGGCCTGGGGCACGGCGCTGGCCATCAGCGCCGCCCGCCACAACCCCCACGTGCTGCTCTGGGCCCGCGATGAGGCCCAGGCGCGCGACATGCAGGCTGCGCGGCGCAATGCCCGCTACCTGCCGAATTCGCCCTTCCCCGACGCCCTGCGCGTGACGCACGACCTGAACGAGGCCGTGGTGCATTCGCGTGCGCAAGGCCAGCATGGCGGCCTGGTGATCATTGGCACGCCCATGGCGGCGCTGGATGGCATGCTGAAATCGCTGCCCGAGGATGTTGCCGCGCTGTGGCTGTGCAAGGGCTTTGAAAAAGGCACCGGGCGCCTCGGCCACGAAATCGCCATGGCGCTGCGGCCTCATGCGCGTTGCGGCGTGCTGTCAGGCCCCAGCTTTGCCAATGAGGTCGCCGGCAATCAGCCCACCGCCCTCGTGGCCGCCAGCTTCGACACCACCCTGGGTGACCAGGCGGTGGCCGCCTTCCACAGCGACACCCTGCGCGTCTACACCTCCAACGACCCGATCGGCGTGGAAGTGGGTGGCGCCGTCAAGAACGTGCTGGCGATTGCCACCGGCATCGTCGATGGCATGCAATTGGGCCTGAACGCCCGCGCAGCATTGATCACACGTGGCTTGGCCGAGATGACCCGCCTGGGCGTGGCCCTGGGCGCGCAAACCGACACCTTCATGGGCCTGTCAGGGCTGGGCGACCTGGTGCTGACCGCCACGGGCAACCTGTCTCGCAACCGCACCGTGGGCCTCAAACTCGCCGAAGGGCTGCCCTTGGCGCAGATCCTGACCGACCTGGGCCATGTGGCCGAAGGCGTGTACAGCGCCGCCACGGTGCTGCAACGCGCCAAGGCGCTGGACGTGGCCATGCCCATCACCGAAGCGGTGGTGGCCGTGCTGGAAGGCCGCATCACACCGGCCAAGGCCGTGGGCGAGTTGATGAGCCGCGAGGCCAAGGCCGAAACCGCTGGCGTGCGGGTTCTTCAGACGCCGTTCGAATAACCGTTCTGGCGCCAGGCCTCGAACACGGCCACGGCCACGGCATTGCTGAGGTTCAGGCTGCGTTGCTCGGGCAACATCGGCAATCGCACGCGCTGGTCTGGTGGAAACTGCTCGCGCAGGGCCGGGTCCAGGCCCCGCGTCTCGCAGCCAAACACCAGCCAGTCACCGGGCTGCCACTGAAAATCACCCAACAGGCGGCTGCCGCGCGTGGTGAAGGCGAACATGCGCGAGCGGTCGGGCTGCACGGCGTCGATGAAGGCCTGCCAGTGGGCATGGCGGCGCACGGGGGCGTGCTCGTGGTAATCCAGGCCGGCGCGGCGCAGCAGCTTGTCGTCCATCGAAAACCCCAGGGGCTCGATGAGGTGCAACTCGCAGCCGGTGTTGGCCGCCAGGCGGATCACGTTGCCGGTGTTGGGCGGGATTTCAGGTTCGACGAGGACGATGCGGAACATATGCCCGCGATTATCCCCCGGTCGTCTGCTTGAAGGCCATCACGGCCTGGTTGCGCAGCGTGCGCAGCAGCGACAGGTCTTTCTCGCTGATCTGCAGGCTGCCGGCCTGGGCCTTGTCGGCGTAGATCAGGCCCAGCACCATGTCCTTGCCCTGGTGCTTCATGGACATGGGCAAGAGCAAAAAGGTGGGTGCCTGGACGCGGTCGCGGAACCACACGGGCAGGCGGTTCAGGATGGCCTCGGCGCTGGCGTCGGAGATCAGCGTGTCGGCGCCCTTCAGGCTGACGGCGGTGAACAGGTCGGCCTGCGCGCCAGGTGCCAGCTTCAAGGGGATCTGAAAGGCCGCCTTCATGCCGTCAGCGCCATGGCCCAGGCCGATGCGGCCGATCAGTTGCATGGTCTTGGCGTCGCGCATGCAGAAGATCACACGGCGGCAATCGAGCGCGCGGTAGATCGTCTCCAGGATCATGCGCAGGATGTCGTTGAGCTTGAAGGAATCGACCATGGTGTTGGTGATGTCCTGGATGCCGCTGGTGAGCAGGTCGGCCGAGTTTTTGGCCACGACCACCTGGTCGCGGTCCAGCTCGCCTTCGGCGTCCGCGTGGGCCAGCCCCAGGGCCTCGGGGCCGGGCCCTTCGGTCTGGCCGGCGTTGGGTGCGTCCACGTAGAAATGGTCCAGCAGGCGTTCGGCCTGGGCATTCTTGGGCAGCTCCAGTTTGAGCGCCTTGGTCAACTCGGTCAGGCGTTTGCGCGCGCGGGCGGCGGCTTCCTGCACGGCGTCGGGCTTGAGCTCCAGCGAGGCGGCGTATTTCTGGTTGAGGACGGTCAGGCGCTTGCCCAGCTCTTCGGGCGGTGAAAACAGCATGGCATCGGCAGCGGCATTGGCCAGCGTGGCCAGCCAGGATTGGTGCTCGGGCTTGCCCAGCATCGAACGGTTGGGCAAGTGGCCTGTGGGCGCCTTCATGGTGGTCAGCAGGCGATCGGGCAAGGCCCAGGTCTGGCCCACAGCCTGGCCCAGGTCCTCAAAGGGCAGGCCCAGCACCTGAGCGGAGGCGGCGGATTCGGTCATGCCGGCCGGGGTGCCGTCGGGGGCGGGGCGAGACAGCTCGCGCACCTCCACGGCTTCGTCGGGCAGGTAGAACTCGGCCAGCAGGCGGCCCAGGTTGCGGAACAGGGAGCCAATGAAGGCGTCTTCGGCATCGCGCGGATTGGTGCACAGCTCGCTGGCCAGGGTGCCGGCCATCACGGTGCGCAAAAACTCTTCCTTGAGCTGCTGGGCGTGCTTTTTGTCCTCCATGTGCTCGACCAGCATCAGGGACAGGGCCAGGTTGCGCACGCCGGCCAGGCCGATCAGGGACACGGCCCGCGACACGGTGCTGATGGCGTCGCCGCCACCTCGCCGGTAGTGGGGCGTGTTGATCAGGCGCAGCAATTTTTGGGTCAGCGCAACGTCTTTGAGGATCTCATCGCACAGGCCGCCCAGGCTTTCGTTTTCGGATTCTGAAAGAGACTGGATGCGCGAGACCGAGGCCGACAAGGTCGGGAAATCGCTTTTGTGGCGCATGCGCCGCAGCAGATAGTCCAGGGTGACGGCGGGGTTTTCACCCGAGACTTCAGGGGCAGACGGGGTGGCCGACATGGGGTGCGCGCAATCTTCAAGAGGATTTGCCTCATTGGACCCCAGCGCGGCCAAGCCTAAACCTGGAAATATCGGACAGCCGGGGGCTTATTTCGAGCCTACCCGGTGACTTGACCTGAGCGCCGCGCCGCCGTCAAGTGCGGCGGCGCGGAACCCTCACGCCGGTGTGGCGTCGGTCAGGTGCGCGCCGTGCAATGCCTGGGCGCGCAGGCCCAGCATGGCGCGGGCTTCCTGGGGTGAGGCGACCTCGCGGCCAGCGCGTTTGGCGCAGGCAGCCAGGGCTTCGATCAGCGGGCCATTGCCGGTGGTGCGTTCGCCGCCGGGCAGGTAGAAGGTGTCTTCCACGCCGGTGCGCAGCATGCCGCCCAGGTCGGCCGTGGCCTGGTGAACCGCCCAGATCTCTTCACGGCCAATCAGTGTGGTCTGCCAGACGGTGCCAGGCTCGCGGTACTTGACCAGCAGGGCCAGCAGGTCGGCATCCACCGGCATGCCGGAGGCCACGCCCATCACGAAGTTGTACTCCAGGTGCTCGGTCATGCCGGCCTTGCGGTACATGCCCACCGACCGCACGATGCCCACGTCGAAGCATTCGAACTCGGGGCGGGTGTGGGTCTCGTGCATCACATCCAGCATGCCCTTGATCTTGTCGACCGTGTTGTCGAAGAGCATGGGCGGCCAGGCCCACTGCCCGTTCTCCTTGATCTTCAGGTAGTTCAGGCTGCCGGCGTTGCAGGCCGCGATCTCGGGGCGCACGCGGCGAATGCAGGCCACCGGGCCGGAGATGTCCTGGCCCATCACGCCGGTGGTGAGGTTGATGATGACGCCGGGGCAGGCTTCGCGGATGGCGGTGTCGATCTCGGCGGCGACCTCTGGGTCCCAGCTCGGGAAGCGGCCCATGCCGGGCGTTTGCTGGCGCAGGTGAACGTGCATGATCGAGGCGCCCGCGTCATAGGCCTCGCGCGCGGCGGCGGCCATCTCGGCGGCCGTGACGGGCACGGGATGCTGCGCGGGGTCGGTCAACACGCCGGTGAGCGCGCAAGTAAGGATGGCTTTGTCCATCATGATTCCTTTGAGTCGGTAGCGGTCAGGTCCAGCTCAAGGAGCAGGGCCTGGGATTGCACTTGCTCGCCCACGGCAACGTGAACGGCCTTGACCACGCCTGGCGCCTTCGCGCTGAGCCACATTTCCATCTTCATGGCTTCAACGCTGAGCAGCGGCTGGCCTTCGGTGACGACGTCACCGGGTTTGACCAGCACTTGCGCCACCACGCCGGCCACGGGCGAGACCGCGCGGCTGGGGTCGTTGGCCACGTCCTTGCTGGGCCAGGGCGAAACTTCGGTGAACACGAAGGTCGCGGCCTGGATGACGAGGTGCAGCGCGCTGTCGACCCACACGGCCAGCACGCGCTTGCGCACGCCGTCGATCTCATAGCGCAGGGTGCCATCGTCGTGGGCGATGACGCGCAGGGTGTGCGCGGTCGGGTCTTTGTCGATGTTCAGCGTGATCGCGCCTTGCGAGCCGGGTCGGATGTGAAGACGGTGCTGCACGCCATCGCAGGCCAGTTGCAGTTCGTAGTCGGTGACGCTGGCCGAGCGCAGGGTCTTGGCGGTCGAGTCGTCGCGGCCCTTCAAGGCGTGCGCGGCAGCGGCGATCAGCCAGGCCTCGTTGCTGGCCACCGGGCGGTCCAGGATGGCGTGCTTGTCCAAGCCCCATTGGTCGATCAGGGCCGTGGTCATGGCGCCATCGCGGAAGGGCTGGCTGTCGATCAGGTCGCGCAAGAAGCGGCTGTTGTTGCGCAAGCCCAGCAGGGGTGCGTCGTCCAGCGTGGCGATCAGGCGGCGGATGGCGTCGTCGCGGTCGCGGCCATGCACGATGAGCTTGGCCACCATGGGGTCGTAGAAGGGCGTGACCTCGCCACCTTCGCGGATGCCACCGTCGATGCGCACGCCCTCATGCAGCGCGCGTTCCGGGCGCCACCAGCGGATCGGGCCAGTCTGCGGTGCGAAATCGGCGTAAGGGTCTTCGGTGTACAGGCGAGCCTCGATGGCGTGGCCAGTGAGCACGATTTCGTCTTGCTTGAGCGGCAAAGGCTGGCCTGCGGCCACGCGCAATTGCCACTCCACCAGGTCCAGGCCCGAGATCATCTCGGTGACCGGGTGCTCGACTTGCAGGCGCGTGTTCATCTCCAGGAAGTAGTAGTTCAAATCGGCATCAACGATGAACTCAATGGTGCCCGCGCCATGGTAACCAATGGCCAATGCAGCCGCCACAGCGTCGCGGCCCATGCTGGCGCGCATCTCGGCGCTGACGATGGGCGATGGCGCTTCTTCGATCACCTTCTGGCGGCGGCGCTGTGCACTGCAATCGCGCTCACCGATGTAGACGGCGTTGCCGTGCCCGTCGGCAAAGACCTGGATCTCGATGTGGCGGCCGTTCTCGATCAGGCGCTCCAGCATCAGGGTGCCATCGCCAAAAGCGCTTTGCGCTTCGCGGCGGGCGCTGACGATGGCCTGGGCCAATTCATCTTTGGCGTGGACCAGGCGCATGCCCCGGCCCCCACCGCCGCTCACGGCCTTGACCAGCAAGGGGTAGCCCAGCTTCTCTGCTTCGCTGATCAGGTGCTGATCATCCTGGTTCTCGCCCAGGTAGCCGGGTGCGGTCGGCACCTTGGCGTCGATCATCAGCTTCTTGGCTCTGGCCTTGTCACCCATCGCGTGGATGGCTTGCGGCGGCGGGCCGATGAAGGTCACGTTGGCGTCAATGCAGGCCTGCGCAAAGGCTTCGTTCTCGGACAAGAAACCGTAGCCGGGATGGATGGCGTCAGCGCCAGTCTTCTTCGCAGCATCGAGGATCGCATCGATGCGCAGGTAGGACTCGCTGGCGGCCGAACCACCGATGTGCACGGCCTCGTCGGCCAGGTCCACATGGGGCGCTTGCGCATCGGCATCGCTGTAAACGGCCACCGTGCGGTAGCCCAGCTTGCGCGCGGTGCGGATCACGCGGCAGGCGATTTCCCCGCGGTTGGCGATCAGGATTTTGTTCAGCATGGTGTCTCGATCAATGACCTGTTCAACTCGCTTGCGGAACCCAGTTGGGTTTGCGCTTCTGGATGAAGGCCGTTGTGCCCTCCACCCCTTCGGGGCTTTGCACGGCGCGCGAGAACATCGCGGCCGCGTCCTGGATCAGGTCCTGTGGCGGCTCGAAACGCGTGCGGGCCAGCAAAGTCTTGGTGGCTGCGATGGCGCCCGGCGCGCAGCCCATGATGCGGTCGATGACTGCGCGCAGGGCGGCATCCAATGAAGCGGCATCGGCATGCACCTCGTGCACCAGGCGGATCGCCAAGGCTTCACCGGCCTCGACTTTGCCGCCCGTCACCGACAAGCGCTTGGCCTCGGCATAACCTAGGCGCTCGACCAGGAAGGGTGCAATCTGCGCGGGGATCACGCCCAGTGATGTCTCGGGCAAGCGGAACACCGCGTTACCCAAGGCCAAGGTCACGTCGGACACACAGGCCAGGCCAAAGCCGCCGCCCATCACGGTGCCTTCGAGCACGGTGATGATGGGCAGGCTGGAACGGGCGTAGGCCAGGCACAAACGGCCGAACTGCGCATTGACCTCGGCGGCCGCGTCCACACCCGGCTCGGGCAAGGCCATGCGGGCTTTGGCCATGTCCTGCAAATCACCACCGGCGCAGAAGTGGCCACCGGCACCGCGCAGCACCACCACGCGCACGCCAGTGTCCTGCTCGGCCTGGGCCAAGGCCTGGATCAGTTCATTGACCATGGCCAGGGACATGGCATTGCGCACCTCAGGACGGTTGAGCGTGATGCTCAACACGCCGCCCGATTGCTGCAAGAGCAGCGTGTTCATCGTGGAAGCGATCGTCATGGCTTACCGGGCCTTCTTGGGCAAGGTGCCTTCAAGCTTGGCGATGATGCCCAGCATGATCTCGTCGGCGCCACCGCCAATGGACACCAGGCGACCATCGCGGTAGGCCTGCGAGACCGGGTTGTCCCAGGTGAAGCCCATGCCGCCCCAGTACTGCAGGCAGCTGTCGGCCACTTCGCGGATCAGGCGGCCGCACTTGAGCTTGGCCATCGAGGCCAGGCGGGTCACGTCGGCGCCGCCGATGTAATCATCGACCGCGCGATAGGTCAGTGAACGCAAGCATTCAACTTCGGTGCGCAATTCAGCCAGGCGGAAATGGATGACCTGGTTGTCGATCAGGGGCTTGCCAAAGGTGTTGCGCTCTTTGCAATACTCAATCGTCTTGTCGATCAGGTTGTCCAGCATCTTCAATGAGTTGGCGGCGCCGTACAGGCGCTCTTCCTGGAACTGCAGCATCTGCATCATGAAGCCGGTACCTTCAACCCCAATCAGGTTGCGCTTGGGCACGCGCACGTTGTCGAAGAAAATCTGCGCGGTGTCCGACGAGTTCATGCCGATCTTCTTGATCTTCTGCTTCTCGATGCCCTTGGCGTCCATCGGCACGATGATCAAGGACTTGTTGGCGTGGACCTTGCCCTCCGACGTGTTGGCCAGCAGGCAGCACCAGTCGGCCTGCATGGCATTGGTGATCCACATCTTCGAGCCATTGATGACGTAGTCGTCGCCATCGGTGCGCGCCGTGGTCTTCAGGGCTGCCACATCGGAGCCGCCACCAGCTTCGCTCACGCCGATGCAGCCGACCATGTCGCCAGCAATCGCAGGCGCCAGGTACTCGCGCTTGAGTTCATCAGAGCCAAAGCGGGCCAGGGCCGGGGTGCACATGTCGGTCTGCACGCCAATGGCCATGGGCACACCGCCGCAAGGGATCGCGCCCAGGGTCTCGGCCACCACCATCGAATACGAGAAATCCAAACCCATGCCACCATAGGCCGGGTCGTACTTCACGCCCAACAAGCCAAGGTTGCCCATCTTCTTGAAAACCTCGTGCGCCGGGAAGATCTCGGCGGCTTCCCACTCCTTGACGTGGGGGTTGATCTCTTGCTCGCAGAAGCGCTTGACGGTGTCGGCCAGCTGGATGTGTTCGGGGGTGAATTTCATGATTTGGTGTCTCCTCGGATGAAGGCTTACAGGCGTGCCACGCCAAAGGTGTTCGAGTTCAATGAGCGTTGCGAGGCTTCCTTGACCAGGTCCAGGCACATCGACAACACCCGCCGGGTGTCACGCGGATCGATGATCCCGTCGTCCCAAAGCCGGGCCGTGCCAAACAGGGCGGCCGACTCTTGATCGAGCTTGTCGCGCAGCACATCAGACATGCCCTTGAGCATGTCTTCGTTGACCGGGTGGCCAGCGCGCTCCAGCTTGCTGCGGGTCAGGATGTCCATCACCTTGGCCGCTTGAGCGCCGCCCATCACCGCCGTGCGCGCTGAGGGCCACGAGAAGATGAAGCGCGGATCAAAACCCCGGCCGCACATGCCGTAGTTGCCCGCGCCAAACGAGCCGCCCAGCACGATGGTCAACTTGGCCACGCGCGCATTGGCCACGGCCTGGATCATCTTGGCCCCGTGCTTGATGGCGCCCGCGCGCTCGGCTGCGGAGCCCACCATGTAGCCGGTCGTGTTCTGCAAAAACAGCAGCGGAGTGCCGCTCTGATCACACAGCTGGATGAACTGCGCCGCCTTGGTCGAGCCATTGGGCTGAATGGGGCCGTTGTTGCCCAGGATGCCAACCAGGTGCCCATTGATGCGGGCATGACCGCACAGGGTTTCGGGCGCCAGGTTGGCCTTGAACTCCAGGAAGTCGGAGCCATCGACGATGCGGGCGATGACCTCGCGCGTGTCGAAGGGCTCGCGGTCATCGGCGGGGATGCAGCCCAGCAGCTCTTCTTCATCGAACAAGGGCGCGGGCACCGGCACGGCAGCAGGCACGCTGTCCCATTGCAGCTTGTCGACCAGTTCACGGCACAAGGCCAGCGCGTGCGCATCGTCCTCGCTCAGGTACTCGCCCAGGCCGGTCACTTCGGCGTGCATCTGGGCACCACCCAGGGCTTCGTCGGTCGTGTCTTCACCAATGGCCGCCTTCACCAAAGGCGGGCCTGCCAGGTAGATGCTGGAATGGTCTCGCACCAGGATCACGTAGTCCGACAGGCCCGGCAGGTAAGCGCCACCGGCAGTCGAAGACCCGTGCACCACGGCGATCTGCGGGATGCCCATGGCCGACAAGCGCGCCTGGTTGGCGAAGCTGCGCCCGCCTTCCACGAAGATCTCGCTCTGGTACATCAGATTGGCGCCGCCGCTTTCCACGAGGCAGATGATGGGCAGCTTGTTCTCACGGGCAATCTCTTGCGCGCGCAGTGCTTTCTTCAAGCCCATGGGCGAGATCGTGCCCCCCTTGAGCGCGCTGTCGCTGGCCGTGACCAGGCAGCGCTTGCCGCCCACCAGGCCGATGCCGATGATGGTGCCGCCGCCCAGCACGTTCTTCTTGCCGTCGTCATCGTGCATGCGCAAACCGGCGAGCGTGCTCAACTCCAGGAAAGGCGAATCACGGTCGAGCAAACGGGCCACACGCTCACGCGGCAGCAACTGCCCGCGCTTGTCGAACTTGTCGCGCTTAGCGGCCGATTCGCGGCGCACCTGCGCTTCCAGCGCCTGCACCTCGGCCAGGCGCTCGCTCATCCGCTTCACATTGTTCTGAAAGGCCTCGGCCTTGGGGTTCAAGGCGGAACGCAGAGCTGGCATGTCAGGCTTTCCCGTTCTTGGATTGATCTTGGGCGTCTTGCGCAGCGATCTCCTGCAGCACCTTGGGCACGCTGGATCGGTGGAAGCCATCGAAGGCTGGCGCGGGCTGGCCACCCATCGACGGCCAAGTGGCGCTGTGCAAAGGCGCGCCACCATCGATGGGCAAGGTGATGCCGGTGATGAAGGTCGAGCCCGGGCTCAGCAGGAAGCAAATGGCGGCGCTGACCTCGGCCTCCAGGCCCATGCGCCGCATCGGCAGGTTGTCTTTCAGGCCGCGGATGACGGGCGCCATGGCCGGACCATACGCGTCCATGCCGCTCGATGCAATCCAGCCCGGCGCCACCGCGTTGACGCGCACCCGCGCGCCGGCCCATTCAAAGGCCGCCGTCTTCGTCAGGTTGACCATGCCCGCACGCGCCGCGCCCGAGTGCGCCATGCCCGGCATGCCGTTCCACATGTCGGCCGTCATGTTGACGATGGCGCCACCGTGCTTCTGCATGGACTGCAAATACACCTCGCGCGCCATCAGGAAACCGCCGGTCAGGTTGTTGGCCACCACGGCCTCGAAGCCGCGCTTGGAGATGGCCTCCATCGGCGAAGGAAACTGGCCGCCCGCGTTGTTGACCAGGCCATGGATGCGGCCATGCTTGGCCACGATCTCTTTCACCGCGTTCTTCACGGCTTCTTCGTCACGGATGTCGAAGGCGATGGAGTCAACTTGGCCGCCATCCTCCAGAATCTCGGCCGTGACCTTGGCCAGCTTTTCAACGCTGCGGCCGGTGATGACCACGGTGGCGCCCAAGGCCGCCAACTCGTGCGCCACACAGCGCCCGATGCCACTGCCCCCACCCGTGATGACGTGCACCTCGCCCTGAAACAAACCAGGCTTGAGAACACTGTCGTAGTGACGGGGCTTCGGAGATGGGGCGTCGGCAGAATGCGTCATGACCTGGGCTGATGTTGAGGGATCAACACAAACTGTAGGCCATGTTGACGTTAACGTCAATCAACTACACCATTGGGTAATCCCTCGAACCCATGGGGAAGGCATCGTCCATAATGCGCGGATGACGGAAGACAAGACCCTTGGCGACAGCGAGGCCCTGATGGGCATCGCCGAGATGTGCGCGGCCTTCGAGGTCTCACCCCGAACCCTGCGCTTTTACGAAACCAAGGGTTTGCTGGCGCCGCGCCGCCTGAATGGCACGCGGGTGTACTCCAAGGTGGATCGCGCCCGCCTGTCGCGCATCCTGCGCGCCAAATCGCTGGGCATGCCGCTGTCAGAAGTGAAAACTTACCTCGACATGTATGGCGACCAGGGCGAAGGCCGCGTGCAGCAACTCACCTACGTGATTGAAACCACCGATGCCGCCATCCGGGATCTGGAGGCCAAGCGCGCCGAGATCGACACCTCGCTGGCCGAACTGCGGCTGATCAACGAGCGCAGCCGCCAGATGCTGGACAGCAAGCGCGCGTCGTCAAAAGCCAAACCGCGCTGATCAGCAGCCTTCGGCGCAACGCGCCCGGGCCAAAACCGTGCGCGCCATCACCTCGGCATCCGAGCTGGCTTGCAAGGGCGAGCGGCACAGGCCGGCGCGGTCGTAATTCACGTTCTCGTACAGCTCCGCCGTGGCGGGAAACGCATCCAGCAAGGCTTGCAGCGACACGCCCGGCCCCGCCGTGCGAAGCGCCTCGCCCAGGCGCGCCGTCAACTGCTGGTACTGCAGCGCGCTGACCGAACTGAAGCCGCGCTCAACGCGCTCCAACGCATAGGCCAGTGTTTCAATGATCGACAACTGGGCGGAACCGGCCCTGGGGGATGGCTGAGTCATGGCTGACAACTCCTGTTGAACAACGTGCGAAGGCACCACCAGCATATAGGGATGAATGGGCGTGGATCAAGCCCCGCTTTCCCGCCCTGCACGGCAATCAACGTGCCCGCCGGCTTCAGTGACCGAACAAAAAAGGCCTGGGCCGATTTGCATCGATCCAGGCCACTGTGACGCCATGAGAACTTGGGAAATCAGGGCATCGTGTAGATCGAGTCGTTGTACGCCTTCTCAAGCACACCCTTCGCACCGCCGCCGCCGGTGATGTTGGAGTTCAGGAACAGCACACCCGGCAAGCGAGGGCCCACCACCGGACCAAACAAGGCCACCGAGGTGCTGATGTTGTCGCACACATTGGCGCCATTGCAGTTGGCACCCCAGCCACCGTTTTTCTCCAGCTCGGTGTTCAAGACCACATCCCAGCCCAAACCTCGTTTGCGCATCGTGTCGAACAGGTCCTTGGTCGCCGTGGCCGCCAGGATCTTGCCGTCCTTGGCATTCAGGCTCAACATCACCTTGGCCAGGTCTTCGGCCGACAGGTACCAGCCCGCTGCACCGCAGATCAGCGAGACATCGCCAAAGTCAGTGCCGGCCACATTGGCGCCCGCGCTCTTGTAGGCATAGGCATGGTTGTTGGAAGCCGGCGGCTTGCAGGTCACGCCTGTTTGCCCCACGCGGTCAAACACATTTTGCTGCACCAGCTTGACGTACTGGTTGGCCAGGGTTACAGGACGCGTCAGCAGGTTGATGTCTTCAGCGTAACCAGCCACCTTGGGCAACAACACCCGCATGATCGCGAAGTTGTAGTTGCTGTAGCACCAGCCCATGTCCGTCATGTTGATCGGGTTCGCGGGGTTGACCACGCCCGAACCTTGGCAGGTGGTCACGCCCCTGGGGTTGACGCTCGCCGTGAAGAATTTCTTCAATTGCGCATAGTCTTGCGAGACATTGCCGTAGTCCTTGATCCCGCTGCGTTGACCCAGCAGTTGCGAAAAGGTGATGCCCTTGACGTAGTTGCTGGCCGACGACCAGTCAGCCGGCAGGTAAGGCCCGATCGGCGCGTCCAAACTGACACCAGCCTGGTCCAGGATGCGAACCGCCGCCACCGCCGTCACGAACTTGCTGACACTGGCCACCGTGATCTTGGTGGACGAGGTGAAAGGCAATGCACCGTCTGCCGTGACACGTGCCTGCCCCCCACTGCCGAACTTGGGGTAGTTGCCCACAAAGAAGGAATATCCAGTGACCTTGCCATCCAACTGGGCGCGCAGCTTCTTGTCGATCTCGCAGACCGAGACGCACGCCTTGCCGTTGCACACGGGCACGCTGGGTGGCACCTTGGCATAGTCGCTCCAGCCCTCTTTGACCAACAACGATTCCAGGTGATCACCCATCGGCGTGTTGGCTTGCGGGCCACGCCAGTCCAGCACGCTGCGCAGTTGAATGCCGCAGGCAGCGCGGTACTGCTGATTCCATTGCGAGTACTGCAGGTCTTGCGGCAGTTGCGATTGGGCAGGTGGCAACACCGCGTCCAGGTGCACCGTCACGGTTTGCGAAGCGCCCGCCGCCAACGCCGGGATGGCAACCAGCGATGTGGTCTGGCGCATCAGCACATTGAAGTCCTTCAGCGACAACCACATCGGATCGGTGGCCTGGCTGGTCTTGTTGCTCACCCGCAAGGTCACATCAGCACCCGCGTAGTGGATCTGCGTGAAGGGGACCACGCCGATCTTCTCGTCGTAGTTGATGATCTCGACCTTGGGGAACTTGGCCGCCTCACCAAACACAATGGGCGGCTGAGCCACATCCGGCACTTCCGTGACCACGACGCTGGGCGATGCAGTGCCCAAGGGCGCGTTGGCCGCGTTGTGCGGAGTGATCTTGATGTTGAACTTGGTGGGCGCAGCCACGGTCGGCGAGATCAAGAAGGCATTGGCCGGCAAGCTGAAGCGTTGGAAGTGACCGGCTGTGGGCGCCACGGACTCGCCGCTGGCCACCACTTGGTTGGCCGCGTTGATGACCTGCCAGGTGCCAGCGGTGGCGGCCTGGTCGGTGGTCCATTGCAGGGTCACGATCTGGGGCTTGACCACGGTGATCGCGGTTTGAAGGAACTGGAACTCGCCGCTGCCCTCAACGATTTGCAACGTGGCCGCCGCGATGGCGGTGGCGGGAATGAAGGCAGCCGTCAAGCCGCTGATGAGGAATGCGCCTGCACCGAGCAGGGCGTGTGATTTCAGTTTCATGAGATGTCCAGTTAAAGGTCAAAGAATTTGAGCGGGCGACAGCGAACGCGGTGAAGTCCCGGGGGACATCGGAGCGGTTTGTGTTCCGATGAAAAGAAGTTTGCGCGGGCCTCGTTTCAGCAGTGCTTCATCCAAGGAGCGCTTGTGTTGCAATTGTTTCGATGGGGTTTGCCCCCTGCCCACTTCAGAGGGATGGGGGGTCTCTTCATGCTTAAACTGGGGGCCGTCATCCACAAAGAGGACTCCCATGAACAAGCTCATTGGCGTGCTGCTGAGCACACTGGCCATCGGTGCAGCCTCGGCCGCACCCGTCACCTACACCATCGATCCCACCCACACTTTCCCCAGCTTCGAGGCCGACCACATGGGCATCTCGGTGTGGCGCGGCAAGTTCAACAAGACCAGCGGCCAGGTCACTCTGGACAAGGCCAAAGGCACCGGCACGATCGATGTGACCATCGATGCCGACAGCGTGGACTTTGGTTTGGAAATCATGAACGACAAGGCCAAAGGCGCCGAGTTGTTCGACACCGCCAAGTACCCCCAGGCCCGCTACAAGGGCAAGCTGGATGGCTTCATCAGTGGGGCACCCACCCAGGTGGTGGGCGAGTTGACCTTGCATGGCGTGACCAAGCCCGTGGCGCTCAAGATCAACAGCTTCAAGTGCATCCCGCACCCCATGCTCAAGCGTGAGCTGTGCGGCGCCGATGCCTCAGCATCCATCAACCGAGACGACTTTGGCATCGATGCCGGCAAGCCCTATGGATTCAAGATGGACGTGAGCCTGCGCATCCAGGTGGAAGCGGTGCAAGCCCCCTGAAAAAACTCACGCTGGCTCGGTCGATGACTGGGCCAGGTAGTGCAGGATCAGCCTGTCGCGCTGCGACACCGTCTTGAAAGACATGCCCACATGGACCCCATCGCCCGCGTCGGCTTTGTGGCTGTGGCACAAGGCGGCGGGGATCTCCAGGCTCACCGCCTCTCCTTCAAAATCCACGCCCACCGCCAGGTTGACCAAGTCACCGATCACCCCGACGGTACTCGGCGCGTGGACCATGGCCCCAAAAGGACTCACATCGATCAATGTGACGTTGGTGGCGTGGCTGCCACCTGGCAATGACACTTTGGCAGGCAGCGACGTTTTCATCCGCAATGAGCGGCGCACCAGACGTGCCTGGACCACCTTGGGGTAGACCAGCAGCGCGTACACAAAGGGCACTTCGAAAATCTGGATGACCTGGGCCTTGAACGAGAAATCGTGCTGCCCCGTGAATCCCTGCACGGTGTACTCGTCGCCCGCCTTCAAGGGCGACTTGCCGCTGGACGCGGCATGCGGCCCCACCATCACGCCCTTGCCTTCAATGGCGGCCAGGAACTGCGCCTCCAGCTTGGGTGAACCCGGCTTGACCCCTTGCGTCTGCAGGGCCAAGCCAGGGCGCAGCTTGAGCGATCGCAAACCCACTTCAGTGATCGGGGCGTGGTTGGTGTCGTTTGGCATAAGCCCTCTCAGGTTGAAAACCACCGTGCAATTTTCAGCCCATTCTGTTCGCTTTGAGCGATGGGGTGTGTTGTATGTCGGCAGTGGTGTTCTTCAGCCCGGGCTCCGGGCGGCCCTGGCCAGTCAGAGCTTGTCGAGCGTGTTCTTGAATGCAGGATTGACCACCGAACCGGCCAACTCCCGCAGGAACAAATCCACCCCTCGTGTCTCCAGGAAGAGCAGGCCGATTCGAAAGTTCTTGGGCGAGGTGTAAGAGGAATAAACCGACTTGGCCGCCAGTTCCACCGACTGCAAGGCGCCGCCCGAACGCCATTCCAGGCGCACCTGGCATTTGCTGCCCGGGGCAACAGGCTTGTCGGTGGTCATGGACAAACCCACCTGGCTGACATCGACCGTGGTGGCCGAACGCACACTGCCATCGGCCATGATCAGGCCAATGGGCCGCCTGATGGCCAGCCGAGCATGAATCCGTCGGCTGGACGCTGTGCCCGCCGCGTCGGCGGCATCGGGCTGGTCGTTGGCCAGAGGGGGCAAGCGGCTCATGGGATTACCCTTGTAAAGCGAAGGCAAGCGCTTACATTTTATTCATGAAACGCCCCGCTTGACGAGTATCTGCCCGCATCTGCGGGAAAAACGACGCGGTCGGCTACTCCGGCAAGGACATGGCCCGCCACAAGATGTTGAAAAGCTCGTCGAACTGGTCGATCAGGGAGCGGTCTTCGCGCCGCACGATGTGCATCAGGACCACGCGGCCGATGATGCCCATGAACACGTCCAGCAGGATCTTGCTGGACACCTGGTGGTTGAGCACCCCGCGCTGCTGGCCGTCCTTGAACACGCCCAGAAAAGCACCCATCAGCTCCGGGCTTTCGTAAATGCGGATGTTTTTGTGCCGCGACACAGGCACCGCCGTGAACAGCAACAGCATCACGGCCGGGTGCTTGTCCATGTAATCCAGCGTGACCCAGCAGGTTTTGCGCAGGCGCTCACGCGCGTCGTCGATGCCCTGGAGGTGGTCGATCATGCGTTCGGCCAGGCGGCCCAGCATCACGTCCAGCATGGCGTAGACCAGGGTTTCCTTGCTGCCGAAATACTTATAAATGGTCTGCAGCGACACATTGGCCGCCTTGGCCACGTCCAGCAGGCTCACATCGTGGAAATCCTGGCGCGAGAACAGGTCCAGCACGGCTTTCTCGATGCGCTTGAGCGTGTCAGGGCGCATCGTGGCCAGGATGGCCTGGCGGTCGTCGGCAGCAGGGGCCTGGGCGGGCGGGATGGTGGTTGAACTCATGGGGCAGGCGGTTTCCGGCATGGAAATCAATATTACCAAATGAAGCCATTGATGGGAATCCAAGCCTTTCCCCCTTGCCAAGGCAGGAGGCTGAGGCCAACATCTGCAGACTTTGGAATGCGCGATCACAAGAGGATTCCCTGGCGACACGACTGCAAAGCATGTCGTTTTCCAACCCTTCCGCGCCCACAAGACAAACGGTAATTTTAATTACCAAACAGAGATACCGAGGACACACCACATGGCGATTCAAAACTTCCCCGCGACCTGGATGACCGACGAGCACAAGATGGTGTTCGAATCGGCCAAACGTTTCATGACCGAACAGTGGGGCCCCAAGGACGAAGCCTGGCGCCATGCCGGCGTGATGGACCACCAGGCTTGGCGGGATGCCGGTGCCAACGGTTTCCTGTGCGCCTCAACGCCTGAAGAATATGGCGGCGGCGGTGGCGATTTCGGCCACGAAGCCGCGCTGGTGCTGGCGCAAGGCGAAGCGGCCATCGGCGGCTTTGGCGGCTCCTTGCACTCGGGCATCGTCGCGCCGTACATCTTCCACTACGGCAGCGAAGAGCAGAAAAAGCGCTGGCTGCCCCGCCTGGCCACGGGTGAGTTGATCAGCGCCATCGCCATGACCGAACCGGGCACCGGCTCCGACCTGCAAGGCGTGCGCACCCTGGCGTTGAAATCCGAAGACGGCCAGACCTACAAGATCAACGGCAGCAAGACCTTCATCACCAACGGCCAATTGGCCAACCTGGTGATCGTGGTGTGCAAAACCGACAAGGACAAGGGCGCCCAAGGCATCTCGCTGTTCGTGGTGGAGACCGACGAAGCGCCGGGCTTTCGCCGTGGCCGCAACCTCGACAAGATCGGCATGGACGCGCAGGACACCTCTGAGTTGTTCTTCGACGACGTGGTCGTGCCCGCCTCCAACCTGATCGGTGGCAACGAGGGCATGGGCTTCTTCCAACTGATGGAGCAGTTGCCGCAAGAGCGCATGCTGGTGGCCCTGGCCGGCATCGCCGCCATGGAGCTGGCCATGAAGGTCACGCTCGAATACACCAAAGAGCGCAAGGCCTTCGGCAAGCCCATCTTCAGCTTCCAGAACACGCGCTTCAAGCTGGCCGAATGCCAAGCCCTGTTGCTGGCTTCGCGCGCGCTGGTGGATGCCGCCATGGTCGAACACCTGCAAGGCAAGCTGGGCGTGGACCGCGCCGCGCTGATCAAGTACTGGATCACCGACAACCAGTGCAAGCTGGTGGACGAATGCCTGCAACTCTTCGGTGGCTACGGCTACATGAAGGAGTACCCGATCGCCCGCCTGTGGGCCGATTCGCGCGTGCAGCGCATCTACGGCGGCACCAATGAAATCATGAAAGAGCTGGCTTCGCGCTTCCTTTGAGCCGGCCACCTCACCTCATTCCAAGCACCCCTCACACCAAGGAGCTTCCATGACCGAAGCCTACATTTTCGACACCGTTCGCACGCCGCGCGGCAAAGGCAAGAAAGACGGCAGCCTGCACCAGGCCACGCCCGTGTGGCTGCTGCGCACGCTGCTGCAGGCGCTGCAAAGCCGCAATCAGTTGGACACCTCGCTGGTCGATGACCTGGTGCTGGGTTGCGTGACCCCGGTGGGCGAACAAGGCGCCGACATCGCGCGCACCGCCGTGCTGGACGCAGGCTGGGCCCAGTCCGTTTCGGGCGTGACGCTGTCGCGCTTTTGCGCTTCCGGCCTGGAAGCCGTGAACCAGGCCGCCCAGCGCATCGGCTCGGGCATGGAAGACATGATCGTGGCCGGTGGCGTTGAATCGATGAGCCGCTGGCCCATGGGCAGCGACGGTGGCGCCTGGGTCATGGACCCGCGCATCAACAGCGGCACCGCCTTCGTGCCGCAAGGCATCAGCGCCGACCTGATCGCCACGCTGGAAGGCTTCAGCCGCGCCGACCTGGATGCCTACGCGTCCGAGTCCCACCGCCGCGCCGCCCTGGCGCAGGCCGAGGGCCGCTTCGACCGATCCATCGTGCCGGTGAAAGATCTGAATGGTTTGCTGATGCTGGGCCGTGACGAAACCGTGCGCCCCGGCACCTCGGTCGAATCATTGGCCAAGCTGATGCCCTCGTTCGAGATGATGGGCGCCATGGGCTTTGATGCCACCGCGCTGGACAAGTACACCACCATCGAGAAGATCATCCACAGCCACCATGCGGGCAATTCGTCGGGCATCGTCGACGGCGCCGCCCTGGTGTTGCTGGGCAGCAAGGAAGCCGGCATCAAGGCGGGCCTCAAGCCACGGGCGCGGGTGCGCATGTGCTCGGTCATCGGCTCCGAGCCCACCATCATGCTGACCGGTCCGACGCCTGCTTGCAGGAAGGCGCTCAACAAGCTGGGCATGACCGCCGGCGACATCGACCTGTGGGAAATCAACGAGGCCTTCGCCACCGTGCCCATGAAGACGGCGCGCGACCTGGGCGTGCCGCTCGACCGCGTGAACGTCAACGGCGGCTCGATCGCCCTGGGCCACCCGCTGGGCGCCACCGGCGCCATCATCCTGGGCACGGCCCTGGACGAGCTGGAGCGCACCGGCAAGTCCACCGCGCTGGCCACTTTGTGCATCGGTGCCGGCATGGGCATCGCCACCATCATCGAACGCGTCTGATCCCGGAGGCACACACCATGACTCAATCACAAGCCTTCACTTTTGACATCGATGCCAACGGCATCGGCCTGGTCACCATCGACATGCCCGGCCGCGCGATGAACGTGCTCAACCCCACGCTGGTCGAGCCCTTCGCCCTGCTGGTCCAGCAACTGGAAACCGACGCGGCGCTCAAGGGCCTGGTCATCACCTCGGGCAAGCCAACCTTCATCGTCGGCGCCGACATCGACCAGCTCACCCAGATCACCAACGCCGAAGAAGCCTTCAAGCTTTGCGAAGACCTGAAGGGCATGCTGCGCCGCATGGAAAAGTGCGGCAAGCCCGTGGTGGCCGCGCTCAACGGCACGGCCCTGGGCGGCGGCCTGGAGATCGCGCTGGCCTGCCACGCCCGCATCGCGCTCGATGATCCCAAGCTCAAGCTGGGCCTGCCCGAAGTCAAGCTGGGCCTGCTGCCCGGTGGCGGCGGCACGCAGCGCCTGCCGCGCATGATCGGCATCCAGAAGAGCTTCGAGCTGATCACGCAAGGCAAGGAACTGACCGCGGCCAAGGCCAAGGAAATGGGCTTGGTGACCGAGCTGGCCTCGTCGCGCGACGAACTGCTGGCCAAGGCGCGCGCTTGGTGCGCGGCCAACCCCAAGGCTTCGCAGCCCTGGGACAACAAAGGCTTCCGCATCCCCGGTGGCGACAGCAAGACCCCGGCCGTGGTGCAGGTGCTGGCGATCGCGCCGTCCATGGCCAATGCCAAGGCGCATGGCAACTACCCGGCCATCACGCACATCATGTCCTGCCTGTTCGAAGGCTGCCTGCTGGACTTCGATGCTGGCTCGCAGGTCGAGTCGCGCTATTTCGCGGCTTGCGTCGTGTCGCAGACGTCGAAGAACATGATCGGCACGCTGTGGCACCAGCTCAACGCCATCAAGAAGGGCCAGTCGCGTCCCAAGGGCGTGGCCGAAAGCAAGGTCAAGAAGGTCGGCATCCTGGGCGCCGGCATGATGGGCGCGGGCATCGCGTACGTGTCGGCCAAGGTCGGCATCGATGTCGTGCTGCTGGACACCACGCAAGACAACGCTGACAAGGGTAAGGCCTATTCGCAAGGCCTGCTGGACAAGGCCGTGGCCCGTGGCCGCAGCACCCCGGACAAGCGCGACGCGCTGCTGGCCCGCATCCAGACCACCACCTCGTATGACGACCTGGCCGGTTGCGACCTGATCGTCGAAGCGGTGTTCGAGGACCGCGACATCAAGGCCGTTTGCACGCAAAAGGCCGAGGCCGTGATCCCGGCCACCGCCGTTTACGCGTCCAACACGTCCACCTTGCCCATCACCGGCCTGGCCAAGGCCAGCGCGCGACCTGCCAACTTCCTGGGCCTGCACTTCTTCTCGCCGGTGGACAAGATGCCCTTGGTCGAGATCATCGTCGGCAAGGAGACGTCGGACGAGACCCTGGCACGTGGTTTCGACTACGTGCTGCAGATCGGCAAGACGCCCATCGTGGTCAACGACAAGCGCGGCTTCTACACCTCGCGCGTGTTCACGACCTACATCATGGAAGGCATGGCGATGCTGGCCGAAGGCATCCACCCGCGCTCCATCGAAGTGGCCGGCATGAAAGCGGGCATGCCCATGCCGCCGCTGGCCTTGCAGGATGAAGTCTCCCTGAGCCTGTCGCTGTACATCGCGGAAACCACCAAGAAAGACCTGATCGCCGAAGGCGGCCCGCTGCCCGCCGTGCACCCGGGCTTTGCCGTGGTGCAGAAGATCGGTGGCGAGCACGAGCGCATCGGCAAGAAGGCTGGCAAGGGCTTCTACGATTACAACGGCAAGGAGAAGTCCCTGTGGCCCGGCCTGTTGGAGGTCTACCCGCTCGTGGCCGATCAGCCTTCACAGCAAGAACTGGTGGACCGCATGCTGTACGCGCAGGCCAATGAAGCCGCCCGCTGCTATGAGGAGAAGGTCGTGCGTTCGGTGGCCGACACCAACATCGGCTCGATCTTCGGTTGGGGCTTCGCGCCCCACCAGGGCGGTGCCTTGCAGTTCATCAACGCCGTGGGCGCCCAGCAGTTCGTGGCACGTGCGCGCGCGCTGGCCGCGAAGTACGGCCCCCGCTTTGAGCCTGCGGCCATCGTCGTCAAGCAGGCGCAAGAAGGCGGTCGATTCACAGACTCGGAAGACGCCAGCGCATGATCGGCAGCAGCCACCTGCTGTCAGGCCTGCGCGTGATCGACATCACGCGCAACCTGCCCGGCCCCTTCGCCACGCGCATGCTGGCGGACCTGGGGGCCGAGGTGATCAAGGTTGAGCCACCCGAAGGCGACCCAGCCCGCGCGCTGGGGCCGTTGTTCAAGTCCTTGAACGATGGCAAGGAGTGCCGCACGCTGGACTTCAAGGTGGAGGCCGACCGCGCGCAACTGCGCGATTGGCTGGCCACCGCCGACGTGCTGCTGGAAGGCTTCAGGCCCGGCATCATGGCCAGCATGGGCCTGGATTTCGGCAGCCTGAAATCAATCAACCCGCGCCTGGTCATGTGCTCGATCACCGGCTATGGCCAGCAAGGCCTGTGGTCGCACCGCGCGGGCCATGACCTGAACTACATGGCCATGTCCGGCGCCTTGGACCAGATGCGCAGCGCGCAAGGCGAGGCCACCTTGTCCAACATCCAGTGGGGTGACCTGGCCGGCGGCAGCGCCATGGCCTGCATCGCCATCCTGGCGGCGGTGTTCAGCGTGCAGCGAACGGGCACAGGCTGCCATGTCGATGTCAGCATGACCCACGGCCTGTGGGCCCACCAGGTCATGCCGCAAGCCACCGGCGCCATGCTCGCCCCGATGCTGGGCAAGCTGCCTGGCGCGCGCGAAGACCTGCTCAACGGCGCCCTGCCCTGCTACAACCTCTACACCACCCAAGATGGCCGATCGCTGGCCATCGGCTCGCTGGAACACAAGTTCTGGAAAGCCACCTGCGAGGTGTTGGGCCGCCCCGCCTGGGTCATGCAGCACTGGCAACGCGGCCTCATGCCCAACTCACCTGAATCCAACGCATTGCGCGATCAGGTCGCTGCCTTGATCGCCACGCAAAACTTGGCGCAATGGGCCGAACGCTTCGCCGACATCGACGCCTGCGTCACACCGGTGCTGACCCTGGCCGAAGCGCAACAACACCCCTTGTTCACTGGCGATCAGACCCGCCAGCCCTGGACCATCACACCATGACCGACGCCTCCCTGTTCGTCGACTACTTCAACGACACGCACCGCCAGGCCCGCGAGGCCACCAAGCGCTTCGTTGACCAAGCCATCAAACCTCACATCAACGCGTGGGAAGAGGCTGGCACCTTCCCACGCGAGTTGTACCAACAAATCGCTGAACTGGGCATGCTGGGCATCGGCCACCCCGAAGCCTGGGGCGGCACCGGCGAGCACGATGTCTTCCTCAAGCTCGCCGTCAGCGAAGAGCTGATGCGCAGCGGCTCCGGCGGCCTGGTGGCCAGCCTGGGTTCCCTGGACATCGGCCTGCCACCCGTGTGGCGCGTGGGCTCCAAAGAACTGCAACAGCGCGTGGTCCCCGGCGTGCTCAGCGGCCACAAGATCGCCGCCCTGGCCATCACCGAACCCAGCGGTGGCTCCGACGTGGCCAACCTGCGCACCCGCGCGGTCAAGGATGGCGACCACTACATCGTCAACGGCGCCAAGACCTTCATCACCTCCGGCACCCGAGCCGACCATTACACCGTGGCTGTGCGCACCGGCGAGGCCGGCTACGCGGGCGTCTCCCTGCTCCTGATCGACCGCGACACGCCTGGCTTCTCGGTGGGTCAGCCGCTCAAGAAGATGGGCTGGTGGGCCTCTGACACCGCCGAGCTGTTCTTCAGCGATTGCCGCGTGCCCGTGGGCAACCTGCTCGGCCCCGAGAACTCGGGCTTCCTGACCATCATGATGAACTTCCAGGCCGAACGCCTGTCCCTGGCCGTGATGGCCTACATGACCGCGCAACTGGCGCTGGAAGAATGCCTGGCCTACGTCAAGACCCGCGAGACCTTTGGCAAGCCCTTGGCCAAGCACCAGGTCATCCGCCACAAGCTGGCCGAAATGGCCACGCGCGTGAACATCGCGCGTGAATACTCGTACCGCTGCGCCGCCCAGATGCAGGCAGGCAAGCCAGCCATCACCGAAGTGTCCATGGCCAAGAACTTCGCCACCGACGTGGCCGATTACGTGACTTACGAGGCCGTGCAGATCTTCGGCGGCATGGGCTACATGCGCGAATCGCTGGTCGAGCGCCTGTTCCGCGACAACCGCATCCTGTCCATCGGGGGCGGCACGCACGAGATCATGAACGAGATCATCGCCAAGCAACTGGGCCTGTGATGAAGAACACCAGCCCGACCGAACACCCCATCGTTCCGCGCGAGAACCTCGACTTCGGGCTTGATGGCGACATCCCCCGCTTCTGGCTCGACAACGACCCGTTCAAGTCGCGGTTCTTCGACGCCATGTCCACCTTCTTCCCCGAAGGCGAGCGCTTCTTCATCTCGTGTGTACGCGATTTCCGCGACCAGATCACCGACCCCAAGCTGCTGGCCGAGGTCAGGGATTTCACACGGCAGGAAGGCCAACACGGCATCGTGCACCGCCAGTTCAACAACCGCGTCAAGGCGCAGGGCGTGGACGTGGACCGCATCGAAGGCATCACCGTCTTCGTGCTGTTCAAGGTGCTGCGCCGCGTCATGCCCAAAAAAGCCACGCTGGCCCTGACCGCCGCCTTCGAGCACATGACCGCGCTGATGGCCCACGGCTTCGAGGCCGCCAAGGTCATGGACAAGGCCGACCCGCGCATCCGTGCCATGTACACCTGGCACGCCATCGAAGAGGTCGAGCACAAGGCCGTGGCCTTTGATGTGATGCAGAAGGTCGCCAAGGTGGGCTATGTGCGCCGCGTGTTTGCGCTGATCCTGGCCACCATCGGTTTCCCGATCGGCACTTTCCTGGTCATCAACCGCATGCTCAAGGCCGACGGGTTCGGCATCTTCAAACGGACGGGGCTGATGGCCAAGGGCCTGTGGTGGTTGTACAAGCCGGGCGGTTTGTACATGCCCATCCTGGGTCACTTCATGGCCTATTTCAAACCCGGCTTCCACCCCTGGCAAACCGGCCATCTGCACGGCCACGGCGTGTGGCTGGAAACCTTCAACCGCACGGGCGACCCGATCGCCGCTGGTAACGCGTCCATCCAGGCCGCGCGCTGATGGATCATCCAGGGCCGTCGCCGAGCAAGCAATTCTCAACGGCCACCGCGATCTGCTCAAGCGCTTGGGCGCGCAGGGCCACCAGGTCAACCCAGGGGTAGCGCACATTGATCAACCGGGCGTGCAGGTAGCCCAGGCACAGCGCATAGCGCAAGTCGGATGACAGGCGCGCCCTGCTCACGTCGCCGCCCAACTCGATCGCCAGCTCGGTGGACAACTGCATTGCGAACTGCAGGATCTCACGGTAGATCGGCGCCTCGACCCAGCGCGCCTCCACCGACTCGGCGTAAGCCTGCTCCGTCATGAAAATCAGGCGGTAGTCATCGGGCCGCGCCTCGTAATAGGCCAGGAAGGCATCCATCGCGGCCCGCAGCCTGGCCCGCGCACTTGGTCCGGCCTGCGCCACCGAGGCCTGGATCTGGTGGTGCAGCTCCGTGATCGCGAACTCCCACAGCCCCCGCAGCAAACCTGCCTTGTTGGGAAAGTAGCGGTACAGCGCCATGGCCGACACGCCCACCTCGGCCGCCACCGCCCGCATCGTCACGCCCGCCAAACCGTGCGCTTTGAACAGCGCCATGGCGACATCACGCACCTGGCCGCGCAAGGCATCCTGGTCCTGAACGCTGCCACGGCGCACCCGCGCGGTTTTGGGCGCTGGGCGCACAGTGGCCGCTTTCTTTTTGCTCGTCACTGAAGTCCGCATGTCGTCTTTTAGTTTACGCGTAAGCTTACGTGTAAATTAACCGTGAAAACCACACATTGTCCGGCTTTACTAACTCTGGCAATGCCCGATAACTGAGGCATTGCCGAACCGCCTGAACCCAGGCTATCAGGCCTGGTCAATCACCCATCTGCCAAGGGATTCAGCGATGAAGATACTCGAACAACTCAGCGTGCGAGGCAAACTGGCCTTTGCTTTTTCAACCGTGCTGGTGCTGATGGCCCTGATTGCCACGGTGGCGGCCGTGCAAGGTTGGCGCATCAACGACAAGGCCCGCACGCTGGTCGAGATCCGCATGACCGGTGTGCGCGACAGCCTGCTCATGGCCGAAGCCGCCACGCGTTTGCGCACCCGTGATTTCCGGGTGGCCATCACCGACCCCAAGGACTTACCCAAGGCCATCGACCGGCTCAAGCAAGGCAAGGAAGACTTCGAGAAATTCCGCGCCAGCTACGCGCAAGCCATCGCCGATGGCCACGAGCGTGCGCTGTACGACCAAGCCATGCTCGCCTGGAAGGACTATCTGCTGATGTCGGACAAGGGCGCGCAAGCCGCCCTGGCCGGCGACTTCGAGCAGGTGAAGGTGGTCGTCGGCGTTGAAGGCCTGAAAGCCTTTGACGTGGCCTCCAATGCGCTCAAGGCGCTGGCCGCCTACAACAGCGACCAGGCCGAGCACGACGGCGCGGAAGTGAAAGCCGAACTGCGCAAAGGACTGATCAGCATGGGCACCCTGGTGGTTGCTGCCATGGCCATCGCCATCGTGCTGGGCTGGCTCATCTCGCGCGCCATCGCCAACCCTTTGCAGGATGCCGTCAAGCTGGCCGAAGCCGTGGCCGCCGGTGACCTGACGCGCCAGACCCAAGCGAACGGCAAGGACGAAGTCGCCCAACTCCAACGAGCCCTGGGCAAGATGGTCGCGCAACTTCGCTCGGTGGTGTCAGAGGTGCGCAGCGGCGTTGAATCCGTCAGCACCGCCTCAGCGCAGATCGCCATGGGCAACGCCGACCTCAGCCAGCGCACCGAAGAGCAGGCCTCCAACCTGCAGCAAACCGCCGCCTCCATGGAGCAATTGACCGCCACGATCACGCAGAACGCTGCGGCCGCCGCCCAGGCCAATCAACTGGCGACCACCGCAGCCAACGTGGCCCGACAAGGCGGCGAAGTCGTGGACAAGGTCGTGCAGACCATGAACGACATCAGCGACAGCTCGCGCAAGATCGGCGACATCATCAGCGTCATCGATGGCATCGCCTTCCAGACCAACATCCTGGCCTTGAACGCTGCCGTGGAAGCGGCCCGCGCAGGCGAACAAGGCCGGGGCTTCGCGGTCGTGGCCAGCGAAGTGCGCACCTTGGCGCAACGCAGCGCGCAGGCCGCCAAGGAGATCAAGCAGTTGATCGGACACAGCGTGGACAAGGTGGAAGCGGGCGCCACCCTGGTCACCGCCGCGGGCAAGACCATGGGCGACATCGTGACCGAGGTAACGCGCGTGTCCAGCCTCATTGGTGAGATCAGCGTGTCCAGCAAGGAGCAGTCGGACGGCATCTCGCAAGTGGGCGATGCCGTTCAGCAGCTCGACCAGGTCACGCAGCAGAACGCCGCCCTGGTGGAAGAAGCCGCAGCGGCCGCCGACAGCATGAAGCACCAGGCTTCGCGCCTGGCCGAGGTCGTCAGCGTGTTCCGGATCGCAGCCTGAAGCAGGAGGGCGCGCTCAGCGCCCTCCGACGAACATCTTCCAGCGGCGCTCGTTCTGCTTCTTGGTGTCGTACAGGGCCTGATCGGCCTGGGCCAGCAGCGACCTCACCGATTCGACCGAGTCGTTGTAGGCCGCGATGCCCACCGAGATCCCCACGCCCACCGTGTCGCCAGTGGGCAGGGTGATGGGCTGGCACACCGAGCGCACGATGCGCTTGGCCAGCACCTCGGCCGAATCCTTGGCGCCATGGCGCATCACCACGCCGAACTCGTCGCTGCCCAGGCGGGCCAGCACGTCGCCCAGGCGAACTTGCTGATTCAGGCGGCGCGAGACCTCGCACAGCACCGCATCGCCCGCCGCGTGGCCAAAGCCATCAACGATCTCCTTGAAGCCGTCCAGGTCCATGCACAACACGGTGAAAGGCTCGCCAGCGCGCATGGAATGGCGCATCTCCACGTCCAGCGCCAAGTCAAACTGGGCGCGGTTGGCCACGCCCGTGAGGTGGTCCGTCTTGGCCAGGTGACTGAGTTGGCGCGCGCGCTGGCGCCCATCCAGCACGGCCATGGCCAGCGTGGCCAGGTCGTGCAAGGCGGCTTTTTGCCCGTCAGTGAAGGCCCGGGGGTGGATGTCCGCGACAGCGATCGTGCCCAGGGCATGGCCGTGCGCATCCACGATGGGCGCACCGGCGTAAAACCGCAAGCCCGGCTCGCCAGCCACCCAGAGGTGGTGCACAAAACGCGCATCGCGCTTCAGGTCTTCGCACGCCAGGGCTTCATCCACGCCCCCCAAGCTCAAGCCTTGGTGCCATTCACTGTCATCCAGGCCCACGCTTGATTTGCACCACCGCCGGTTTTCACCGATGAAGGCCACCCAGGCCAAGGGCACACCGGCCACTTGCGCGGCCAAGCTGGCCAAGGCGTCAAATTCAGCCTCGGGCGCCGTGTCCAGAATTTCATGGGCACGCACCGCCGCCAAACGTTCGGTTTCTGTCGACATCACCACTGCACCTTCATCCACATGCCAGTGATATCGGATGAATCCCGGAAATATCGAGGCTCAGTCGTCCAGATGCGGCATCCACGGCAGGTCGGTGACGCCCACATTCACGCCTTGTTGGCTGAGCATCGCGGTCACCTGCCCCCGATGGTGGGTCTGGTGGTTGAACAATTGCATGGCGACCACCGAATGGCTCAGGGTACGCTGCTTTTGGTAAGTGACGCTGAAAAACGTCAGGGTGGCGGTGTCGCTGGCCGGGTCCAGTGACTGCGCCCAGGCCAGCAGGCGCGCATCGGTCTCGGCGCGGGCCGCGCGCAGGGCCTCAAAGTCGCTGAACAGCTCTTGGCCCGGCAACGTCATCAACACCTTTTCACCATGCAAGCGCTGCATCCAGGCCTGATCGCCCAGCAAGATGTGATTCAAGGTGCGGTGGACGGAACCGAAGAAGGCGCCTTGGTTCTGCTTGCGCTGTGCGTCGGTCAAGGTTGCCGCAGCCGCGTAGACCTTCTCGTTCATCCACCGGTTGTAGTGCGCCATCGTGGTGGCGTAATCCTGCAAGTTCATGAAATGAAGCCCCTCCTGTCGGGCTTCATTGTCTGCAGCGGTGGGTGGACTGGTCAAGTCAACCTTGGTGCGCCCGGCTGGGATCGAACCAGCAACCCCTGCCTTCGGAGGG
>CAZKPN010000047.1:0-29787 GCA_964554655.1 uncultured Aquabacterium sp.
TCGCGTTCTCGATGATGTTCTTCGCCTTCTTTTTCTACATGACCGGGGTCTGGCACTACACGCTGCCGCGCGCCGGATTGGCGATCACGCCCGGGCCTTTGCTGGTCATGCCGGTGGCCATCATCACTGGGCGGCTGGCTGCGCGCCTGGGGCACCGGCCCTTCCTGGTGGGCGGCGGGTTGATCTACGCGGCCAGTGGCCTGTGGTTTCTGCTGGTGCCCGGTGCCGAGGTGAACTACCTGCGCGACTGGCTGCCGGGCTTGCTGCTCAGTGGTGTGGGCGTGGGCATGGTGTTGCCATCCTTGTCGGCCGCGGCCGTGAACAAGCTGCCCGCGCAGCACTACGCGGTGGGCAGTGCCGTCAACCAGGCCACGAGGCAGATTGGATCGGTGCTGGGGGTGGCGATCACGGTGGTGCTGATCGGCCATGGGGGCGTGCAGCATGCCGATTTCCAGCCGATCTACCTCATCCACGTGGTCCTGGCCCTGCTCACGGCGGCGTTGTGCTGGCCGGTCAACACCAGGCCAGAGCTCGCCGGCTAATTTGACGCGCAGCTTTTACAAGGCTTTGCGACAGGTTTACACGCGCCAGCCCTGAGTTTCCAGGTTTGAAGAGATCGATGAATGGGCACGCTGTTTGCCCGAGGAGAGCATCGATCTATTCAAGGACCTGGCCATGACCCCAAACCACAAGCAGCCCCGGCGGAGGCTGCCATGATCGCCG
This sequence comes from uncultured Aquabacterium sp., assembly GCA_964554655.1. Lineage (GTDB taxonomy): Bacteria > Pseudomonadota > Gammaproteobacteria > Burkholderiales > Burkholderiaceae_C > Aquabacterium. The sequence continues at coordinate 724 of CAZKPN010000047.1, forward strand.
GCAAGAATGTGCTGGCTTTCGTCATGGCGGGCGGTGAGGGCACGCGGCTGCATTCGCTCACGGCAGATCGTTGCAAGCCTTCCGTGCCATTCAACGGCAAGCATCGAATCGTGGACTTCGTGCTGAGCAACCTGGTCAACTCCGAGATCTACTCGGTGTACTTGCTGGTGCAGTACAAGTCTCAATCCTTGATTGAGCATGTGCGCCAGTCCTGGACCATGAGCCGGTTCATCCCCAACCATTTCATCACCGTGGTGCCGCCGCAGATGCACTCCGGCAAAGAGTGGTTCCAGGGCACGGCCGACGCCATCTTTCAGAACATCCACCTGATCGAGAGCGCTCAGCCCGACTTGGTGGCGGTGTTTGGGGCTGACCACATCTACCGCATGGATGTTCGTCAGATGGTTGAGTTCCATTTGAAGACCCAGGCTGATGTGAGCGTGGCCACCTTGCCGGTGCCGGTTTCGCAAAGCTCGTCGTTTGGGATTGTGGAGATTGATGACGAGCACCGCGTGGTCGACTTCATCGAAAAACCGCCCACCGCCAAGGCCATGCCGGGCCGGCCGGGGCACGCGCTGGCTTCGATGGGCAACTACATCTTCAAGGCCGAGGTGCTGTTACGGGAACTGAAACGTGCCAAAGAGTTGGGCGAGAGCGATTTTGGCAAGCACATCCTGCCGCGCATGATGAAGACGCACAAGCTGGTGGCGTACGACTTCGCCACCAACGAGGTGCCCGGTACGCAGCCTCATGAGGAAGCGGCCTACTGGCGGGATGTGGGCACCATCGATGCCTATTTCGAGGCGCACTTTGACACCTTGGGGGCCAAGCCGCGCTTTGGCATGAGCAACCCGCAGTGGCCGATTTATTCCAGCAACGATTCGGCTGAATCGGCACAGATCGAGAATGGCTTGATCAATCGCTCTGTGGTGGGATCAGGCAGTGTGATCAATGGTGCGAGGTTGGACCATGCCATGCTGCGCCGCTCGGTCATCGTTGAACCCGATGCGCAACTGGAGCATTGCATCGTGATGGAGCGCTCGGTGATCAGCGCTGGTGCGCGCATCAGGCGCGCCATCATTGATCAGAACAACCACATCCCGCCGGGCGAGTTGATTGGGTATGACCTGGAGAAAGACCGCCAACGCTTCCATGTCAGCGAGGGCGGGGTGGTGGTTGTGCCCCGAGGCTACTTTTCAGGCACCGTTCCGGTGGAGCGTGACGTCACCAGCCGGCACGCCTGAACAATGAAGAAATCATCGGGAGAAAAGCGGCCAGCTCATGGGGCACATACCTGGCATCTGGAGGCCGGCCAGGCCTATCCGCTCGGGGCCTCGTTTGATGGCAATGGCACCAACTTTGCCCTGTACGCCAGCACGGCGGACAAGGTGGAGCTTTGCTTCCATGCGCCTGATGGCCATGAGATACGCCGGTTTGAATTGACACGCAGGTTGCACCACGTGTGGCATGGCTATGTGCGGGGTTGTCCTGCAGGCACTTTGTACGGCTACCGTGTGCATGGCCCGCATCGGCCTGAAGACGGGCAGCGGTTCAATCCCAGCAAGTTGTTGATTGACCCTTACGCCAAAGCCATCGTCGGGCCGGTGGACTGGTCCCCAGCTCACTATGACCATGAGCTGGACACGGTTGACGAGGACCTGGCGCAAAACACTGACGACAGTGCGCCAGGCATGCCCAAGTCGCAAGTGGTGGACGAATCCTTTGACTGGGGCGATGACCAGCCGCCGCAAGTGCCTTGGCGCGACACCATCTTTTACGAGGTTCATGTCAAAGGCGTGAGCCAACGTCATCCTGACGTGCCCGAGGCCCAACGAGGCACCTACGCCGGCTTGGCGTCCCCCCCGGTGTTGAATCACTTGAAGAAGCTGGGCGTCACGTCGATCGAGCTGCTGCCGGTGCACGCCTTCGTTGATGACCAACGGCTGGTCGAATCAGGCCTGCGCAACTACTGGGGCTACAACACGATTGGATTTTTTGCGCCCGAGATGCGCTACAGCGCCACGGGCTCAATCAACGAGTTCAAGCAGATGGTCAAGGATGTGCACGCCGCCGGGCTGGAGGTGATCCTGGACGTGGTCTACAACCACACGGCCGAGGGCAACCACATGGGCCCCACGCTGTGCTTCAAGGGCATCGACAACGCCACCTACTACCGGCTCAGCCCCGAAGACCCGCGCTATTACGTGGACTACACCGGCACCGGCAACACGCTGAACAGCCACCACCCAGTGGTGCTGCGCCTCATCATGGACAGCCTGCGCTACTGGGTCACACAAATGCACGTGGATGGTTTTCGATTTGACCTGGCGACCACGCTGGGCCGCAGTGCGTCGGCCTTTGATCACCACAGCAGCTTTTTTGCCGCGCTGGCACAAGACCCGGTGCTGTCACGCGTCAAGCTGATCGCCGAACCCTGGGACCTGGGCGACAACGGCTACCAAGTTGGCGGATTTCCGCCAGGTTGGGTCGAGTGGAACGGCCTTTACCGCGATGCCGTGCGCGACTTCTGGCGTGGGCAAGAGCACACGGTGGCTGAGTTGTCGCGCCGCATGTGTGGCTCCAGTGACCTGTACGAACACCGGGGGCGCTGCCCGACGGACAGCGTCAACCTGATCACCGTGCACGACGGCTTCACCTTGCGCGACCTGGTCAGCTACAACGACAAGCACAACGAGGCCAACGGCGAAGACAACCGCGATGGCGAAAGCCACAACCGCAGTTGGAACTGCGGGGCAGAGGGCGAGACTGACGACGAGGCCATCCGCGCCTTGCGCCTGCAGCAGCAGCGCAATCTGATGACCACCTTGTTCCTGTCGCAAGGCACGCCCTTGCTGCTGGGCGGCGATGAGGTCGGGCGCTCGCAGGGGGGCAACAACAATGGTTACTGTCAGGACAGCGAGATCAGCTGGTTTGACTGGAACCTGATGCCTGATCAGCAAGGCTTGTTGTCGTACGTGCAGCGCCTGATCGAGTTTCGCAAGGCCCAGCCTGGCCTGCGCCGCACTGACTTCCTGGATGGCCACATTGACGAAGATGGTCACCGTGATGTCACCTGGTTCGACGCCGAAGGCCGCGAGATGACGACGGAGGCCTGGGAAGAGCCAGAGGCCCGCACCGTGGCTTCGATGTTCTGCGGCCGTCACACCGGTGAGTACGACGAACATGGCCGCCGCGCCAATGCCGAGACACTGCTGATGCTGATCAACGGCCACCACGAGGATGTGCCGTTCACCTTGCCGCCGCACTACGGTCAAAAGGACTGGACCGCGCATTTTGACACCAGCCATGACCACGGCCGGCCCGATCAACAGGCCTGGCGGGCAGGCGAGGTGTATCCCTTGGCAGCACGGTCCATGGTCGTGTTCACACAGGAACCGGGATGAGCGATCGGCATGCTCATGCGATGCGCTTTGGCGCCCAACTGCGCGAAGGCGGAGGGGTCGATTTCCGCTTGTGGGCGCCCGGTGCCCAGCGTGTCGAACTGGTGTTGAAGATCCAGGTGGCCGAGGGCGATGGGTCACGTTTCATTGAGGTGCATGGCAACGCCTGCCCGGGGGATCAGGACCCTGCCCGGGAGTGGTACGAGCTGTACGTGCCCGAGGCCACGGCGGGCAGCCGTTACCGCTGGCGCATCGATGGCGAGCTGGATGTGCCGGATCCGGCCTCCCGCAGCAACCCCGATGGGGTACACGACTTCAGCGAGGTCGTCGATCCCTTGAGTTTTGAGTGGGCCAACTCGAAGGCATGGCAGGGCGTGCCATGGCACGAGGCCGTGATGTACGAGTTGCATGTGGGCACCTTCACGCCCGAAGGCACTTATGCCGCCGCGCAGGCGCGCTTGCCAGACCTGGCCAAGCTGGGCATCAACGCCGTTCAACTGATGCCGCAAGCCAGTTACCCCGGACGCTTTGGTTGGGGCTATGACGGCGTGCTGCTCTTCGCGCCCCAGTGCAGCCATGGCACCCCAGACGATTTGAAGCGCTTCATTGACGCGGCCCATGGCTTGGGCCTGATGGTGATGCTGGATGTGGTCTACAACCACTTTGGCCCGGATGGCAACTACCTGCCTCGCTACGCGCCGGGATTTTTCTCTGAGCAACACCACACAGCCTGGGGCGCAGCCATCAACTTTGATGGGCCTGGTAGCGCCACGGTGCGCGACTTTTTCATCGACAACGCGCTGTACTGGCTGGACGAATACCGCTTCGACGGGCTGCGCTTTGATGCCGTGCACGCCATGCTTGACGACTCTCGCCTTGACATCATGGCTGCGCTGTCGGTTCGGGTGCGTCAGGCCTTTCCGCAGCGCCACATTCACCTGGTGCTGGAGAACGACAGCAATGATGCTGCTCGCCTGGACAAACCCGCCACACCGGGCCGGTTTGAAGGGCAGTGGAATGGTGATTTCCACCATCCGGTCCATGTGCTGTTGACCGGCGAGCACGATGGCTACTACGCCGAATACGCGGAAGACACCCTGGGGCAGTTGGCCACCAGCTTGACCAATGGGCTGGTGTGGCAGGGTGGCCCCCACAACTGGGCGCATGCCCAACCAAGGCGCCGCACGACATCGCCCCAGCCCTTGTTGAACATGGTCAACTTCTTGCAGAACCATGACCAGGTGGGCAACCGGGCCATGGGCGATCGCCTTGGTCAATTGGTCAGGGAGCCGGCCTTGCGGCTGGTCACCGCCATGCACTTGCTGAACCCGGCGCCACCGCTGCTGTTCATGGGCGAAGAGTTTGGTGCAGCCACGCCGTTTCTGTACTTCAGCGATTGGAGTGGTGATTTGCGCCAGGCCGTGACGGAAGGCCGGCGCAAGGAATTCGCGCTGTTTCCGCAGTTCTCCAACGCCGAAACAAGGGCGTTGATCCCCGACCCCTGTGACGAGGGTACCTTTCAACGCAGCAAACTGGATTGGGCCACCGCGAGCCAGCCCGAAGGGCAGCGCTGGCTGAGCCTTTACCGCGAACTGCTGGGTTTGCGCCGCTTGAGGATCGTCCCCCATCTGAGCATGCTGCTGACTGGCCAGCACCAGGCGGAGCGCATCGGCGAGCGTGCGCTGTGGGTGCGTTGGGCGTTTGGCAGCGGGATAGCGCTGCACATGGTGGTCAACCTCGCTGATCAAAGTTTGGCGCTGCCCGCCTCTGCGCCTGCGTTGCCGGTGGCCGATGTGCTGCTCGTGGTGGGCGAGGTGTCCGCTCGTGAGATGGGGCCTTGGGCGGGTTGTTGGTGGATCGATCGGACCGCAAGCTGATGGACAACATGTCAACTCCCTCTGGCCTGGAGGCCTTGTGTGCCCACGTCGGCTTGACCAACCGCTATGACGACTTCTGGGGGCATGCCCGCGAGGTCCCTGAGGCCTCACTGCGCAAAATGCTGAAGGCCATGGGCCTGGATGCTGACAGCGATGAGGCAGCGCAAGGCACCTTGTCCAGGCTGAAGGCCCATGAGCAGCATCGGGTCCTGCCTGCCGTGCTGGTGCTGCGCCAGGGGCAGCCAACGCGCATCAATGTCACGCTGCCCAACCAGGGGCCGGCTGGAGAATCGGACAAGCGCTACACCTGGACCTTGGAGTGCGACAACGCCGAACGCTTTGGGGGCCTGATGTTCGCGCGAGCGGATGGCAGTTTCGAGCCGGCCCACCTGCGCATTGATCTGCCGCAGGCTTTGCCGCTGGGGTATCACCAACTCACCCTTCGGTCGGCTGCGCAGGTGTCAGGCGAAATGGCGCGCACGCGGGTCATCGTCTGCCCGCCTCGGTGCCACGAGCCCAAGGTGCTGAAGCAGGGGGAGCGGCTGTGGGGGCCAAGCGTCCAGCTTTACGCCCTGCGCTCCAACGACAACTGGGGCATCGGCGATTTCTCCGACCTCAAACGCCTGCTGGAGATCGTGGCCGGGCAGGGCGCCTCGTTTGTCGGGCTGAACCCGCTGCACGCCTTGTTCCCGCACGAGCCAGAACGGGCCAGCCCCTACAGCCCGTCCAGCCGCAACGCCATGAACGTGCTGTACATCGACGTGACGACCGTGCCTGATTTTCCCGAATGCCGCTTTGCACTCGACCTGGTCAACAGCGTGGCGTTTCAGCAGCGCTTGCAGGCTTTGCGTGAACCCGAGATCGTCAACTACCAAGGTGTGGCCGCGGCCAAGTTCGAGGTGCTGGAGATCCTGTTCAAGCACTTCCACCTGCGCCATCTGTCCGCCGACACCCGCCGAGGCCGCGCCTTCCGGGCTTACCAAAAAGAGCGGGGCAGCGAGTTGCGATGCCAGGCCTTGTTCGAGGCCTTGCAGGCGCACTTCCATGCGCAAGACTCGTCGGTGTGGGGCTGGACCTTGTGGCCGCCTGCCTACCGCGACCCTCAATCGCCTGCCGTGGCGGATTTTGAGCGTGAGCACGAAGCCCACGTCGAGTTCTTCGAATACCTGCAGTGGCAGGCCGAGGTGCAATTGCAATCTGCCCAAGCGCGGGCCGAGTCCCTGGGCATGGCCATCGGCCTGTACCGTGACCTCGCCGTGGGTGTGAACGAGGGTGGGGCGGAAACCTGGTCCCGTCAAAGCTTGTACGCCATGGGCCTGCACGTGGGTGCGCCGCCAGAAGAGTACAACCTGGCTGGCCAGGACTGGGGGTTGCCGCCCATGATCCCGTCGCGTTTGCGCGATCAGGATTTTCAGCCCTTCATTGACACCTTGCGCGCCAACATGCGCTGCGCGGGTGCCTTGCGCATCGATCATGTGATGGCCTTGATGCGGCTGTTCTGGATCCACCCTGAAGATGGGGCCAAGTCGGGCGCCTACATGAACTACCCTTTCGAAGAGATGATGGGCATCCTGGCGCTGGAGAGCCACCGGCACCGCTGCCTCGTCATTGGCGAAGACCTGGGCACCGTGCCGCCGCGCATGCGTGAGGCCATGCGTGAGCAATACCTGCTGTCTTACTGCCCGCTGTTCTTTGAGCGGACACATGATGGTCGCTTCAAGCCGCCCGTCGATTGGCCAGTGCATGCCTTGGCGGTGGTCAGCACCCACGATCTGCCCACCCTGCGTGGTTTCTGGAATGGCAAGGACGTGGACCTGCGGACCGAGCTTGGCCTGTTCCCCAGCGATGAAGTGCGGGCCCAACAGGTGGTGGGGCGCGCGCAAGATCGGGCGCAATTGCTGTTGGCCCTGGAGCAGGAAGGCGTCACGCCCAAGGATGCCAGCGTGCACCCGCCCATGACGGACGACACCTCGCCAGCGTTCACGGATGCGGTCTACAGCTTCCTGGGGCGCACGCCATCGCAACTGGTGGGTGTGCAGCTGGAGGACGTCACGCAACAGCTCATCCAGGTCAACATTCCGGGCACCAGTGAATCGCAGTTCCCCAACTGGCGGCGCAAGTTGAACATCACCCTGGAAAGCCTGGCCAGTGACCCCCGCCTGCAGTCTGTCACCGAGGCTTTGCGGCGCGCGCGGCCGAGCGATGTGGCGCCACACCGGCCCATGGAGGAACTGCCGGCGCTGGCCACCGCCGTGATTCCCCGCGCGACCTACCGGGTGCAATTGCACAAGGGCTTTCGCTTCAGCGATGCCATGGACATCGTGCCCTACCTGGATGCGCTGGGCATCAGCCACCTTTACACCTCGCCTTACCTGCGAGCCCGAGCTGGCAGCACCCACGGCTACGACATCATCGACCACAGCGCACTGAACCCCGAGATTGGTGACGACAACGACTTTGAGCAACTGTGTGCAAGCCTGTCGCGTCATGGCATGCACCAGTTGATCGACATCGTGCCCAACCACATGGGCGTGCTGCAAGCCGACAATGCCTGGTGGCTGGACGTGCTGGAAAGCGGCCCAGCCTCCGTGCACGCCGAGACCTTTGACATCGAATGGAACCCGCCCGCGCCAGAGCTGTCGGGCCAGGTGTTGCTGGCGGTGTTGGGTGACCACTATGGCAAGGTGCTGGAGGCTGGCGAACTCAAGCTTTCATTCGATGCCTCGGCCGGAGAGTTCTGGATCCATTACCACGACCACCGTTTTCCCATCGACCCTCGCCACTACGCCGACATCATGGCAGTGGTGCCCGCCCCGGTGCCCACCGACGAGTCTGCCAGCGAGGAGGTCCCCATCGTTCAGTCGCTGTTGCACGCCCTGGCCAGTTTGCCGCCGCGTGGTGATTTGTCGGCGGAGCAGCGCGCGGTGCGGCACCGCGACAAGGCCCTCCACAAGAAGCGCTTGGCCCAACTGGCCGGCCGCTTCAATTGGCTGGGCCTGTGGGCAGATGCTTGCCTGAGCGTCATGAACGGCACGCCGGGTGATGCCACCAGCTTTGACCCGCTCGATGCGCTGATCAAGCAGCAGGCTTATCGCCTGGCCTTCTGGCGCGTCGCGGGTGACGACATCAACTACCGCCGCTTTTTTGACATCAACACCCTGGCCGCCGTGCGCATGGAGCGCGAAACGGTGTTCGAGGCCACGCACCACACCATCTTCGAGTGGTTGCGAGCACGCAAGGTGTCGGGCCTGCGCATCGACCACCCCGACGGTCTGTGCGACCCACAAGCCTATTTCACGCGGCTGCAATCGCGTTACCTCAGCACCATGAAGTCGGCGGACGAGCTGGATGAAACGCCCAAAGCTTTATTCCTGGCCGTGGAAAAGATCCTGGCCGACCACGAGCGCCTGCCGCCGGACTGGCCTGTGCATGGCGGCACCGGCTACCGCTTCTCCAACCTGGTCAACGGCTTGTTCGTCGATGGCGAGCACGAGGAACACTTCGATCGCCTTTATGCCGACTTCATCGGACACAAGTTGGTCTTTGACGACGTGTTGCACCAGGCCAAGCTCGACATCATCGCCACCTCATTGTCCAGTGACCTGGAGGTGCTGACCGAGGCCCTGCACCGCATCGCCTTGGGCGACCGACGCACCTGCGATTTCACCCGCAACCGATTGCGCGTGGCCTTGCGCGCCGTGGCGGCGGCCTTCCCGGTGTACCGCACCTACATTGGCGAGCGAGGCTTCAGCGATGCCGACCGGCAGCACATTGATTGGGCCACTGCCAGCGCCAAACGCCGCAGTCGTGCCTCCGAGGTCAGCGTCATTGATTACCTGCGCGACATCATGCTGGGCGCGCCGACCGAACCCGATCCCGATCGCCGCCAAGCCATGCTGAATCTGGTCTACCGCTGGCAGCAGTTCACCGCCCCGGTCATGGCCAAGTCCATGGAAGACACGGCCTTTTACCGATACCACCGCCTGGCTTCGCTGAACGATGTGGGGGGCGACCCACGCCATTTTGGCTTGTCGGTCAATGCCTTCCACGCGGCCAATCAGCACCGTGCCCGCTTCACGCCTCACAACATGCTGGCCACCTCGACCCACGACACCAAACGTTCGGAAGACGTGCGCACCCGCATTGATGTCCTGTCGGAAATGCCTGAGGTGTGGCAAGGCGCCATCGAGCGGTGGCAGGCCATGAACCACAAGCGCACCAGCCGCATCGAGGGTGTGCTCGCCCCCACGCGCAACGACGAGTACCTGCTGTACCAGACCCTGGTGGGCGTGTGGCCCCTGGAGCCGGTCACCAGTCAGTCCCTGGCCGAGGTTTGGCAGCGCGTTCAGGCCTACATGCTCAAAGCTGTGCGCGAGGCCAAAGAGCAGACCAGTTGGGTCAATCCCAACCAGGCTTACGAAGACGCCTTGGCGCGCTTCATCGATGCACTGCTGGGGCAACTGGAGCCCAATCCCTTCTTGAAAGACCTGCAATCCCTGGTGGACCAGATCGCGCCCTTTGGTGCCCTGAACAGCCTGGGCCTGGTGGCTTTCAAATTGACAGCGCCGGGTGTGCCGGACATCTACCAAGGCAGCGAGACCTGGAACTTCAGCCTCGTGGATCCCGACAACCGCCGTCCTGTGGATTTCAAAGCCTTGCAGGCTCGGCACGCCCAGGTGCAATCGCTGTTCGCCGGTGGCCAGGCCGATGAGCGATCACTTCAACACCTGCGCGATCACTGGCGTGACGGGGGCCCCAAGATGCTGTTCACCTGGCGCCTGCTGCAATTGCGCGCTCGCCATCCTGAACTGTTCAGCCGAGGCGCTTACCAGGCGCTGCCGGTGCTGGGGTCGGCCGCCCGGCATGTGGTGGCTTACGCCAGGGCCCTGGATGGCCAGCAATGCATCACCGTGGTAAGCCGCTTGTTGTATTCGCTGACGCAAGGCGATCACAAGGCCTTGTCAGGACCTGGATGCTGGAGCGGTACGCGTGTTGCCTTGCCGGTCGATGCGCCTGGCCGGTGGCGTGATGTCCTCACGGGCCGGATCCTGGAGGCGACCGACGCACCGGACGGTGGCCTGCCGATGGCCGACCTGTTCGCCCACTGGCCAGCCGCCGTGCTGGTGCCGGCCGACCAGGCGTCGACCCCGACATGAAGATCTTGTTTGTCACCCCGGAGTGCGCCCCCTGGGTCAAAACGGGTGGTCTGGGCGAGGTGTCAGCGGCTTTGCCCAAAGCCCTTGCCGAACGGGGCCATGACGTCAAGGTACTCATGCCGGCCTACCGAAGCCTGCAATGCTTGCTGGACCAGGGCCAGGTGCTGGCCGACATCCCGGCGCAAGGCGCGTGGCCCGCTGCCCGACTGGTGCAGGCCGCGCCATCGGTCTGCCAGACCGCCGGCTTCACGCTGTGGCTGCTGGACTGCCCGGAACTGTATGACCTGGCCGGCGGCCCCTACCAGAACGAAAGCAGCCAGGACCACGCCACCAACGCCGTCCGCTTTGGCTGGCTCAGCCAGGTCGCGGCCCGCCTGGGCAGCGACCTCAGCCCCGTGCCGGGATGGCAGGCCGACATCGTCCACTGCAACGATTGGCCCACGGGCCTGGCGCCCGCTTACCTGAGCCGCCTGCCAGGCCGGGCCGCCAGCGTCATGACCATCCACAACCTGGCTTTCCAGGGTCTTTTCCCCCTGAGCGAGGCCGCCAGGCTGGCGCTGCCGGACGAGTGGCTGACGGTCACAGGCCTGGAATACTGGTCGCAGCTGTCCTTCATGAAAGGCGGCCTGCAGTTCGCGGATGCCATCACCACTGTCAGCCCCACCTATGCCCGCGAGATCCAGGAAGAGCCGCTGGGGTTTGGATTGCAGGGCGTGCTGCGCGACCACGCCGACCGCCTGCAGGGCATCCTCAACGGCATCGACACGGCAGTGTGGAATCCGGCCGTGGACACCTTCATCCCTCAACGCTATGACGCCTCAACCGTGCAAACCGGCAAACGGGCCAACAAGGCGGCACTGCAAGCGCGGTGCCACCTGAACCTCGATCCACAGGCGATGCTGTTCGGCGTGGTCAGCCGCTTGACCGAGCAGAAAGGCAGCGACCTGATCGTGCAGGCGGTGCCTGACATCATGGCCCAGGGGGGGCAGTTGGTCATGCTGGGCAAAGGCGATGCCGACCTGGAAAACGCGCTGCGCTCCATGGCCCAGCAGCACCCGGGGCGCGTCCACGTGAGCATCGGGTTTGACGAAAGCCTGGCCCACCTGATCGAGGCCGGCGCGGACTGCTTTCTGATGCCGTCCCGGTTCGAGCCCTGTGGCCTGAACCAGCTCTACAGCCTCGTTTACGGCACACCGCCTCTCGTTCATGCCACGGGCGGGCTGGCCGATTCGGTGGTGGACGAGGTCACCGGCTTTGTTTTCACGCCCCCCACGGCTGAAGCACTGGTCGAAGCCATCGCGCGGGCCTTCAGCCGCTACCGTGATCCCGCCGCCTGGGATCGGCTGGTTCAGGGCGGCATGGGCCAGTCGCTCGATTGGTCATGCAGTGCTTCCCGGTACGAATCCGTCTACCGGAACTTGCGCTTGAGGGTTATCTGAGCGGTGGGCCGTTGCGCCCAACACACATCGTGCGTCGCAACACGAAAGAAGCGTGAAAGCCACAGCCATTTTTAATGATGAAAAAGGCCGATCCGCTTTATGCTGGATTTTGCGAATTGCCCTGTGTTGACCGCTTGCCGGTGGCCTGTTTTCCCAGCTGAGTGACCCTTGACCGATTCTCCCACCAAGCCCCCCAGACTATTGAAGCGGCTGCTCATCGGCGGCGTCGTGGTGCTCGTCATCGCGGCGGGCGCGTATTTCGTTTCAGACGAAGCTCAAACCTCTCGGCTGCAGGCCCGTTACCTGAGTGGTTTAGCCCATGGCTTGACTTACAAAGTCGAGCCCGGTCCCAGCAAGGCGCTCAGTTTTCCCCAGCCAGGGCCTTATGACGACCGACTGGGCTACAGCCACATTCCCGAGTTCGTCAAGCGGTTGGGCGTGCAGGGTTACCAGGTCAGCGCCCAGGCACGCATGTCGGATGACCTGCTGCGCGTGACCGACAAGGGGATTTTCACCGCTTACCACGAGCCCTCGCAAGCCGGCTTACAGATTCTGGATTGCAGCGGGCAGGCCATGTACGCGGTGCGTTTTCCAGAGCGTGTCTATCCGCGCTTTGAGGCGATCCCTGATCCCCTGGTCGATGCCTTGCTGTTCATCGAAAACCGCGAACTGCTCGACGCCACCTACCCCACGCACAACCCGGCCATCGAGTGGAGCCGTTTGGGCAAGGCTGTGATCAGCCAAGTTGCCCGGCATGTCAGCGACGCGCAAGGCTCGGCTGGCGGCAGCACCTTGGCCACGCAGATCGAAAAATACCGGCATTCGCCCGATGGCCGCACCTCGTCCATGAAAGAAAAGCTGCGCCAGGTGGCCTCCGCCTCGGTGCGAGCCTACCTGGACGGTGAGGACACTCGAGGTGCCCGCCGCCGCATCGTGCTCGACTACGTCAACTCCGTGCCCCTGTCCGCCAAGCCGGGCGTGGGCGAAGTCCACGGCGTGGGCGACGGCCTGTGGGCCTGGTATGGCCGTGATTTCACCGAGGTCAACGCCTTGCTGAACGCTGCCGTCAAGGCGCCTGCCGCCCCGGGCCCCGAACTGCAACGCCAGGCCGAGGCCTACAAGCAGGTGTTGTCCTTGTTCATCGCCCAGCGCCGTCCTTCGCATTACCTGGTGGAGGGTCATGAAGACCTGCAAAGGCTGGCTGACAGCCACCTGCGCTTGTTGGCCAGCGTCAATCTGATCCCCATCGCGCTGCGCGATGCGGCCTTGCCCATCAAGCTCAAGCTGCACCCTGTGCAACCCACCGAGCGGCCGGTGTCCTTCGTGGACCGCAAGGCCATCACCGCGATGCGCTCCACGCTGTCCACCATGTTGAAGGTGCCGCGCCTGTACGACCTGGACCGCCTGGATCTGAAGACCAACAGCACCCTGGATGGCGACTTGCAGCGCACGGCCACGCGCCTGCTCAGCGACCTCAAGGACCCCAAACTGGCCAAGGCCCAGGGCCTGTACGGCTACCACATGCTGCAGGAAAACGATGACCCCAGCAAGCTGACCTTGAGCTTCACGCTGTTTGAACGCAGCGGCCAAGCCAACCTGCTGCGCGTGCAAAGCGACAACCTGGACCAGCCCTTCGACATCAACGAGGGGGCCAAGCTCGACCTGGGTTCCACCGCCAAACTGCGCACGCTGATCTCCTACCTCAAAGTCATCGCCGATCTGCACGGGCAGTACAGCCCCATGAGCGAAGAGGACCTGACCGCCGTGCCCGTGCAGCGCAAAGATGTGCTGCGCCGCTGGGCGCGCGATTACCTGCTGGATGCCAAGGACAAGAGCCTCACGCCCATGCTGGAGGCCGCCATGGACCGCAAGTATTCGGCCAGCCCGGGCGAGACCTTCTTCACCGGTGGCGGCGCGCACCATTTCAACAACTTCGAATCTGAAGAAGACGGCCGGGTCATGGACCTTCGCGAGGCCTTCCAGCACTCCGTCAACCTGGTGTTCATCCGCCTGATGCGCGATGTGATCTACACCTACATGGCGAACAACAGCAAGGCCGACAGCGACCTGCTGGAAGATCCGGATGACCCACGCCGCCAGGAGTACCTGGCCCGTTTCGCGGACAGCGAGGGCCGCGAGTTCCTGCGCCGTTTCTACAAGAAGTACAAAGGCAAGTCGCCCGAAGAGGCCCTGGCCCTGCTCACCAAGCGTGCCAATTCCGCGCCCTCGCGGCTGGCCGCCATGTACCGCGGCATTCGTCCCCAGGCCACGCTGGCCGAGTTCACGGCCTTCATGAACGAGCAGTTGCCTCAGAAGGAGTTGGGTGAGGCCAAGCTGCAGCGCTTGTACGACGACTACGCGCCTGAAAAATTCTCCCTGGCCGACCGTGGCTACATTGCCCGTGTTCACCCGCTCGACCTGTGGTTGGTCGGCCACCTGACGGCCCACCCCAAGGCCACCTTGACCGAGGTGATGGACGCCAGCCGCGACCAGCGCCAAGAGGTCTACGTCTGGCTGTTCAAGACCCGCCACAAGACCGCGCAGGATTCCCGCATCCGCAACCTGCTGGAACGCGACGCCTTCACCGACCTCAACCGCGACTGGCGTCGCCTAGGCTACCCGTTTGCCACGCTGACCCCTTCCTACGCCACGGCTTTGGGCGCGTCTGGCGACCGCCCGGCGGCCTTGGCCGAGCTGATGGGCATCATTGTGAGCAAGGGCATGCGCATGCCCGTCAGCAGGCTGCAACGCCTGGACTTTGGCGCTGGGACACCCTTTGAAACCCGCCTTGAGCAGACCACCGCCAAGGCCGAGCGTGTCTTGCCCGAAGAGGTGGCTGATGTGGTGCGCCGCACCCTGCTCATCGTGGTGGAGGGCGGCACGGCCAAGCGCCTCAAAGGTGCTTTTGTGAGGCCCGATGGCAGTGTCATCGAGGTGGGGGGCAAAACGGGCACGGGGGATCATCGCTTCGACGTTCATGGCCCCGGCGGCGGGCTCATTTCATCGCGCGTGGTCAACCGATCGGCCACGTTCGTCTTCCTGATTGGCGACCGCTTTTTTGGCACCCTGACCGCCTATGTGCATGAGCCCTACGCGGCCAAGTACACCTTCACCAGTGCCTTGTCGGCCCAGGTGCTCAAGTCGCTTGCGCCCGCCTTGCTACCCCTGGTGCAAGAGAAAGCGCCCGACGGCCCGGGCAGTTGCCGCAAGAAAGAGCCCTTGGTCGCCTCCAAGCGCTGAAGAGGCCCCCATCGATCAGCTGCGTTCTGAGCGGGGCCTGCGCTTCTTCAGCTTCATGTAGCGCCCCATCAGCGGTGTGGCCGTGATGCCATGGGCCAGGATGGACATGAAGATCGCGATCATGACCGCGCTGGTCAAGGTGCGGGCAGCGCTACCGTCGATGCCATGGTTGATGGCATAGGCCAGGTAGTACACCGATCCAACCCCCCGGATGCCGAACCAGGCCACCAGTTGGCGCTGGGGTTGCGCCATCAAGCGCAAAGGCACGGTGGCCAGCACTGACACGGGCCGCGCCACCACCATCACCAACAGGGCAAACAGCGCGGTGGCCCAGTCCCAATCGACCGAGGCCAGCGACGCCCCGATGACGAGCACGATCGCCACCTCGGCCAGGTGCTCGCTCTGTGCGCTGAAGTGGATCAATCGGGCCGAGTGCGCCCCATCCTGATGCGGCGTTTTGTCGGCCCGCAGGGAGCGTTCGCAATGGGCCAGCGCGGCGCCCGCCGCGAACACCGCCAGGAAGCCGTAGGCGTGGACCAGCAAAGCGGCCCCGTACACCAGGGCAATCACCCCAAAGGCCAAAAACTCTTCGGCCTCCAGCGGGTGTCCGCTTTGCCGCAAGGCATGCACCGCCCGCCCCACGGCATAGCCGCACAGCCAGCCCAACAGCAGGCCCGAAGACACTGCCCACACCAGATCCACAGCCAACCAACGCCAGCCCAGGTCGCCGATCTCATGAAGGCCCATCAAGCCCAGCGCCAGCATCACCCCCGGAAAGGCCATGCCATCGTTGAGACCTCCTTCGGCAGTCAGCGAGAACCGCAAGCCGTCCCGGTCATCGGGGTGCCGGATCTGCACCTCGGAGGCCAGCACGGGATCGGTCGGCGACAAGATGGCGCCCAGCAGCAACAAGGCGGGCCAGGGCAGGTCCAGCAGCAGCCAACCAATCAAGGCAATGCAGGTGGTGGTGACCACCATGCCCGCCGTGGCCAGCCGCAGTGGCACGGCCCATGCCGACAGCGAAAACGGCACGCGCAAACGCATGCCCACGGTGAAGAGGGTGATCAGCACGGCCACTTCCGTGAGCAACTCCAGCCAGGGCATGCTGTCCTGGGGCGACAGGTCCAGCATGCTGGCGCCCAGCGGCCCGATCAGGGCGCCCACGCCAAGGTAAAGGATGGCCGGTGACAAGGGCAGCCGCTTGACCAGGTGGCTTGAAAAAGCCATCGCGATCAACACGACCCCCACCAACACGAACCAGGCAATGTGCATGTGAAACAGTCTGAAAAAAGCGCTTGATCCATCAGGCCAGCAATGCGGGTGCCGCCTTGGACAAAATCAGGCAGACTGTGCTGGTCTGGGCTGAATTCGTCCTGCCATGCCTGCATTCCGCGACTTGAAAGACCTGATGGCCAAGGCCACGCCCGCACGGTCGGGCGACCTGCTGGCGGGCATTGCCGCGCAAACCGCGCAGGAGCGCGTGCTGGCCCAGATGGCTTTGGCCGATCTGCCCTTGCGCACCTTCTTGAACGACGCCGTGATCCCCTACGAAGAGGACGAGGTCACGCGCCTGATCATCGACACCCATGATGCGCAGGCCTTTGTGCCCATTTCGCACCTCACGGTGGGAGATTTTCGAAACTGGCTGTTGCGAGACGACACCGACAGTGACACCTTGGCGGCCCTGGCGTCGGGTATCACCCCCGAGATGGCCGCCGCCGTTTGCAAGATCATGCGCAATCAGGATCTGATCCTGGTCGGTCAAAAATGCCGGGTGGTCACCGCCTTTCGCAACACCATCGGTTTGCAGGGCCGCTTGTCAACCCGCCTGCAACCCAATCACCCTACCGATGACGCCAGCGGCATCGCGGCCAGCCTGATTGATGGTCTGCTGTATGGCAGCGGCGATGCGGTCATCGGCATCAACCCCGCCACCGACAACGTACCGCAGGTCATCAAGCTGATGACGATGATGGCCGAGCTGATCGAGCAATATGCCATCCCGACCCAGTCCTGCGTGCTCACCCACGTCACCAACACCCTGGCCGCCCTGGAGCGGGGGGCGCCGGTGGACCTGGTGTTCCAGTCCATCGGCGGCACCGAGGCCACCAACCGGAGCTTTGGCATCGACCTGGCCTTGTTGCGGCAAGCGCGCGAGGCAGCCTTGTCCCTGAAGCGCGGCACGGTGGGCGACAACGTGATGTATTTCGAAACGGGCCAGGGCAGCGCGCTGTCGGCCAACGGGCACCACGGCGTGGACCAGCAAACCTGTGAGGCCCGTGCCTATGCGGTGGCGCGGCACTTCAAGCCCTTGCTGGTCAACACCGTGGTCGGCTTCATCGGGCCCGAGTATTTGTATGACGGCAAGCAGATCATCCGTGCTGGCCTGGAAGACCATTTTTGCGGCAAGCTGCTGGGCTTGCCCATGGGTTGCGACGTTTGCTACACCAATCATGCCGAAGCCGACCAGGACGACATGGACGTGCTGCTCACCTTGCTGGCCACGGCGGGCTGCACCTTCGTGATGGGCGTGCCCGGCTCGGACGACATCATGCTCAACTACCAAAGCACTTCTTTCCATGACGCGCTGTATGTGCGCCGGGTACTGGGCTTGCGCCCGGCGCCCGAGTTCGAAGCGTGGCTGCAAAGCATGCAGATCATGCAAGGCGAGGGCGCGGGGTTTCGGTTGCTTGATGCGTTGCCGCCTGGCTTTCAGCACGCCTTGCTGAGTGCGCCATGAGCCAGTCTCCGGTCACCTCCAACCCCTGGCTGGCCCTGCGCCGGTTCACGCAGGCGCGCATTGCGCTGGGGCGCGCCGGCGTGAGTTTGCCGACCGCGCCGCAGTTGGCGTTTCAACTGGCGCATGCGCAGGCCCGGGATGCCGTGCACCTGGCCTTGGACGTGCCTGCGCTTCAAGCCGCTTTGAGCGCCTTGGGCCACGAGACCCTGATGTTGCACAGCGCGGCGATGGACCGCGATGTCTATTTGAAACGACCGGACTTGGGGCGAAGGCTGGATGCGCCATCGCGGCAGGCCTTGCTGGCCCTGCGGGATGGCGAGGCTGAGGGGGCGGTGGTGCCATCGATCACCGGGCAGAAGCGCCGCCACGACTTGGCTTTCGTCGTGGCCGATGGTTTGTCCGCCTTGGCGGTTGGCACGCACGCCGTGCCCTTGATTCAGATGGCGCTGGAGCTGTTGTCGAGCGGTGAAGCCTCTGATGAGGCCTGGTCGATCGCGCCACTGGCCATCGTCGAGCAGGGCCGCGTGGCGGTGGCGGACGAAATCGGTGAGCTGCTGGACGCCCGCCTGGTGATCATGTTGATCGGAGAGCGGCCGGGACTGAGTTCACCCGACAGCATGGGCTTGTACCTGACCTGGATGCCGCGCGTGGGCCGAACCGACGCCGAGCGCAACTGCATCTCCAATGTGCGGCCTGCCGGGTTGGGGTATGAGGCGGCAGCGCGTAAGCTGGTGCAATTGCTGCGCGAGTCCAGGCGTCTGCAACTCTCCGGTGTCGGGCTGAAGGACGAGCATGAAACCAGGGAGTGCATTTCTGGTCGCGAATAAGCAGGTCAGACCTGAGGCACAATCATGGCCGGTCTGGCTCCATGGTTCAATGGATAGAACAGCCCCCTCCTAAGGGGCAGATGCAGGTTCGATTCCTGCTGGGGCCACCATCAGCTCTTGAGCAAGCCCTTGGTCTCGATGAAAGCAATCACCTCATCCAGGCCCGCCTTGGTCTTCAGGTTGCTCATCACAAACGGCCGCGCGCCCCGCATGCGCTTGGTGTCGGCCTCCATCACGTCCAGATTGGCCCCCACATAGGGCGCCAGATCAGTCTTGTTGATGACGAATAAATCGCTCTTGGTGATGCCAGGGCCGCCCTTGCGCGGGATCTTCTCGCCAGCCGCCACATCAATCACGTAGATGGTCAGGTCGCTCAGCTCCGGGCTGAAGGTCGCGGCCAGGTTGTCGCCACCCGATTCGATGAAGACGATGTCGGCATTGGGGTACTTGGTCAGCATGCGGTCCACGGCTTCCAGGTTGATGGAGGCGTCTTCGCGGATGGCGGTGTGCGGGCAGCCGCCGGTTTCCACGCCCATGATGCGGTCGGGCTCTAGCGCGCCGGCCACGGTCAGCAGGCGCTGGTCTTCCTTGGTGTAGATGTCGTTGGTGACGACGACCAGATCGTAGGTGTCGCGCATGCCCTTGCAGAGCATCTCGACCAGGGTGGTTTTGCCGGAGCCGACCGGGCCGCCCACGCCGACGCGCAGAGGGGGCAGTTTTTTGGTGCGGTTGGGGATGTTGTGGAGGTTGCTCATGATCGGAAGAGGCGTGAGTATTGGGTTTCGTGCTGGCTGCTCAAGATGGCCAGCATGGGCGTGAAGGCCTGGCGCTGGCTGTCGGGCAGGGACCAGGCGTGGTCAATGGCGGCGGGGATATCGTCGATCAGGCTTTGCAGGATGCGTTGCCCGGCGCTCTGGCCCAGGGGCACGGATTTGATGGCAGCTTGCACCATGTTCTCGGCCCAGCCGAAGGCGAAGCTCAGCAGGGTGTCCTTGACGGTGTGGCCGTGAGGGGCCGTGCTGGCCGGGTTGTCGGGCAGGCACTGAGCCACCGCCAGGGCAAAGGCCACCGGCCAGGTGGGTGCGGGCTTCAAGGCCGCGCACTGGGCCAGGCGTGGGTCGTTCGGCGCCACAGAGGCGCCACGGTTGCGCACCCATTCCACCAGCGAGCGGCCCATCTGCTCGGCCTGCAATTTGAACTCGGTGGTCTCGCGGGTGTGCACGATCCAGTCGTTCAGTTCGGTGATGCGCGCCAGATCATGGCGCTGCCAAGCGGGCAAGGCCTTGGCCACCACGGCCATGTCTGATCGAGCGAGGCTCAGGTGAAGCTGGTCGCGCAGCCAGGCGCCCGCCGTGGCTTCGTTGGTGATAAGCGCGAACTCGACAGCGGCTTCCAGTCCTTCTGAATAGCTGAAACCCCCAACGGGCAAGGCCGGTGAGGCCAGCCACATCAACTGCAGCCGGGCAGAGGCGCTCAGGGGCGCGGCGGCACCCAGTACGCGAGACATCAGTGGTCGTGGCCGTGGTTGCAGCCCGGCCCGTGGACATGGGGCTTGGCTTCGGATTTCACGGCGATGCCGATGGGCTTGCCGCGTGCGGGCGTGCTGGAAGCAGCATGGTCGTGGTGGTCGTGCGAATGACCCTCATGCCCGTGATCGTGCTTCTGGTCATGATGACCATGTGAATGCCCACCGCCTGCGGCATAGGCGCCCCCTTCGGGCTCAAACGCGGCCTGGGCCTCGACCACGGTCAAGTGCATGGCACGCAGCATGTCGGCCAGCACATGGTCGGGCTCGATCTTCAGGTGGTCGGGTTGCAGTTCGATCTGCACATGGCGATTGCCCAGGTGGTAGGCCGCGCGGGTCAGGTCAAAAGCGTGGCCGTGCTCCGCACAGGGGGTGATCACCAGCACGGGTTGGGGCTTGGCGGTGACGCGGATCAGCGAGCCGTCTTCGGCCACCAGCACGTCACCACCCCGCACGGCGGTGCCACGGCTCAAAAAAATGCCCAGTTGGCGCCCGGCGCTGTCGGTGGCGTCGAAGCGGCTCTTCTGGCGCACATCCCAGTCGAGTTCAATGGTGTGAGCACGCTTGAGAAGCGCGTTGGCCAGGCCTTGGCCTTGGGGGAGGAGTTTGTTGACAGTCAGCATGGGCTCCATGGTAAGCAAAAAACGTGACACCCGCATTCCGCAAATAAGAATCATTGCTGTTATTATTTTTGAAGGATAAATTGGACGCCAACCGGCCTCAAAGCTCATGAATATCTTCGTCAAATCCGTTTTAACCGGCGTGCTTGCTGGGGCCGCCGTGGTCAGTGCCCATGCTCAATCTGGTGGCGTGCTCAACATCTACTCGGCGCGCCACTATCAAACCGATGAGGCGATGTACGCCAACTTCACCAAACAGACTGGCATCAAGATCAACCGCCTGGATGGCAAGGAGGATGAGCTGCTGGAGCGGATCAAGAATGAAGGTGCCAACGGCCCGGCTGACCTGCTGATCACCGTGGACGCTTCGCGCCTTGAGGTCGCGGACAAGGCCGGGCTGTTTCAGCCCTGGCAATCCAAGCTGCTGGAAGCCCGCATCCCGGCCACTTTGCGCACACCCACGTGGGTGGCGTTTTCAACCAGAGCCCGCTTGGTGGTCTACAACAAGGCCACCATCAAGCCTGACATGGTTCAGACCTATGAAGACTTGGCCTTGCCGCGTTTGAAGGGGCAAGTTTGCGTGCGCTCGGGCTCGCATCCCTACAACCTGT
Source organism: uncultured Aquabacterium sp. (assembly GCA_964554655.1). Taxonomy (GTDB): domain Bacteria; phylum Pseudomonadota; class Gammaproteobacteria; order Burkholderiales; family Burkholderiaceae_C; genus Aquabacterium. The sequence continues at coordinate 22,160 of CAZKPN010000047.1, forward strand.
CGCTCGGCGGCGCCATGATCGCTCACCTGGGCGAGGCCAAGACGGAAGCGTGGGCCAAGGGCCTGGTGGCCAATTTTGCCCGCTCACCCAAGGGCGGAGACACCGACCAGATCAAGGCGGTGGCGTCTGGCGAATGCGGCGTGGCCATTTCAAACAGCTACTACCTGGCACGGCTCATGCGCTCCAGCAAGCCCGAAGACCTTCAGGTGGTCAAGGACCTGGGCGTGGCCTGGCCCAACCAGAAGTCCTGGGGCACGCACATCAACGTGTCTGGCGCTGGCGTGATCAAGACCGCACCGAACCGCGACGCGGCCATCCGTTTCCTGGAGTACTTGAGCAGCGACGACGCCCAGGCTTACTTTGCCGATGGCAACAACGAGTGGCCCGTGGTCAGCTCGGCCAAGGTCAAGAACCCGGCGCTGGAGTCCTTGGGGGCTTTCAAAGCTGATGCGCTGCCCGTGGGCCAACTGGGCGCCAACGCGGTGCTGGCTCAGAAGGTGTTCGACCGCGCTGGTTGGCGCTGAATCAAGCTTGCCGCTCGGCGGCAATCTGTCGGCACAAGATGATGAGCGGCACCAGGCCCACCGCCACGATGGCCAGGGCCGCGGTCGAGGCTTCGCTCAATCGCTCGTCCGAGGCCAGGGTATAGACCTGTGTGGCCAGGGTGTCGAAATTGAAGGGCCGCATGACCAGGGTGGCAGGCAGCTCTTTCATCACGTCGATGAACACGAGCAGTCCTGCAGTCAACAGGCCTCGGCGAAGCAGTGGCAGGTGCACCCGGAGCAAGGTCTTGCCTGAGGACAGCCCCAGGCTGCGTGCCGCGTCGTCCATGTGGGGCGTGACGCGGTGCAAGGCGGCGTCCACGTTTTGCAGGGCGGCGGTCAGAAAGCGAACCAGGCAGGCGTACACCAGGGCGGCAATGCCGCCGGTGAGGATCAAACCGCCTTGCCAACCCAGGTGCGCTTTCAAAGCTGACACCAGGGCATTGTCCAACTGGGTGACCGGGATCAGAACGCCAACGGCGATCACGGAGCCCGGCAGGGCATAGCCCATGCCCACGGCTCTGTGGGCCATGCTCGTCCAGGGCGTGGGGTGCAGGCGCCTTGCATAAGCCACGATGAGGGCCAGCGCCACCGCCAGCACGGCGGTCATGGCCGAGACCAGAAAACTGTTGCGTGCCAGGGTGAGGAAGCGTGTGCCGAACTGGGCATCGCCGTCGGTCAGGGCCATGTGCAGCATCACGCCGCCTGGCAGCACGAAGCCGATCAGGATGGGGATCAGGCAAGCCACCACGGCCAGGCCCGACGGCCACTTGCGCAGCCGGTGAGCTCGCGAGGGCTTGCGCAAGCCGGTGCCATGGAAGCGGGCCCGTCCGCGTGAGCTTTGCTCAATGCTCAAGACCACCAGCACAAAGCCCAACAGGCACATCGCCAATTGGGCGGCGGCCACACGGTCGCCCAACGAGAACCAAGCTCGGTAGATGCCGGTGGTGAAGGTTTGAACGGCAAAGTAAGAGACCGCGCCGTAGTCGGCCAATGTTTCCATCAAAGCCAGGGCCATGCCGGCGGCGATGGCGGGGCGGGCGATGGGCAGCGAAACCCGGACAAAGCTCTGCCACGGGCTCAAGCCCAGAGAGCGGGCGGCTTCGGTCACGGCGCCGCCTCTTTCCAGAAAAGCGGTGCGGGTCAGCATGTACACATAGGGGTACAGCACCCCGATGAACATGAAGATGGCTCCGGCCAGGGTGCGAACGTCGGGGAACCAGTAGTCGGCGCGGGTCAAGTTGAAGCTGGCCCGAAGCCAGGTTTGAACGGGGCCTGAAAACTGGAGGACATCCGTGTAGGCATAGGCCATCACATACGCAGGCATGGCCAGCGGCAGCACCAGGGCCCATTCAAAAACACGGCGCCCCGGAAACTCGCAATGCGTGACCAGCCAGGCCGCGCCCACGCCCAACAGCGCCGTGCCGATGCCCACGCCCAGGCACAACACCACGGTGGTGGTGATGTAGTCCGGCATCACCGTGGCCATCAGGTGGGCCCAGGTGCCGGTGGTGCCAGCATTGAACACATTGGTGGCCACGGACAGCAGCGGGATGACCATGACGACGGCGATGAGCAGCGCGAACAGGGTCAGCCCACTGGGCCGAATGCGGTGGGGGTAGGAGGACATCATGGATGCGGGCTAGTGTAAGGTGCCGCCCTGTATGACTCATTCACCACCCCATCCATCGCTGGCATTGCACGGCATCCACCACGCCTATGAGGGCCAGCCCACCGTTGAGCAGTTGAGCCTGTCGGTCGCTGCGGGAGACATCTGCTGTTTGCTGGGCCCCTCAGGCTGCGGCAAGACCACGGTGCTGCGGTGCGTGGGCGGCTTTGAGCGCCTGACGGCAGGGTCGATCAGCATGGAGGGCGACGTGGTCAGCGGCCAGGGGCGGCATGTGCCCCCTGAGCGCAGGCGCATCGGCATGGTGTTCCAGGACTACGCCTTGTTTCCCCACCTGAGTGTTGAACGCAATGTGGCCTTTGGCTTGAAGGGTGGGGCGGAGGCACTTCAAACGGCGCGGCAATGGCTGGACACGGTGGGCCTGGCCTCGGCCGCCAAACGCTTTCCGCATGAGCTGTCCGGGGGGCAGCAGCAGCGGGTGGCTTTGGCCCGGGCCTTGGCGCCTCGGCCACGCTTGCTGTTGCTGGACGAGCCTTTTTCCAACCTGGATGTGGCCCTGCGTGAGCAACTGGCCGCCGAGGTGCGTGGTGTGCTGAAAGCGACGGGCACCACGGCGGTGTTCGTCACGCACGACCAGAACGAAGCATTTGCCATGGCCGATCAGATCGTGGTGATGGATCATGGTCGCATCCAGCAAATCGACACGGCTTACAACCTGTACCACCGGCCTCGCAGTCGTTTCGTGGCCGACTTCATTGGGCAGGGCGTGTTCGTGTCGGGCCGGGTGCGCGATGCGCAATGCTTGAGCATTGAACTGGGTGATGTGATCTCACCCGGGCCCATCTGCTATGCGAATGACCTGGCACCGTGCGCGCCCGCAAGCACGGTTGAGGTGTTGTTGCGGCCCGATGATGTGGTCCACGACGATGCCAGCCCGGTGCGGGCTTTGGTGAAACACAAGGCTTTCCGGGGGGCCGAGATCCTCTACACCCTGGAGTTGCCCAGTGGCGCCAGGGTGCTGTCGATGGTGCCTTCGCACCACGACCATGCGCTCAACGAATCGATCGGCGTGCGCCTGGAGATGGATCACCTCATCGTGTTTCCGCCGGGCTAGGCTCAGAACAAGAAGTAACGCTGCGCCATCGGCAAAACCGTGGCGGGCTCACAGGTCAGCAACTGCCCATCGGCGCGCACTTGGTAGGTTTGCGCGTCGATCTCCATCACCGGCAGATAGTGGTTGTGGATCATGTCCACCTTCTTCACGCTGCGGCAGCCTTTCACGGCCGACACGGTTTTCTTCAAGCCATATTGCGCCGGCAAGCCAGCAGCCACACCCGCCTGGCTCATGAAGGTCAGCGAGGTGCGCGGCAGGGCACCACCATGTGAGCCGAACATCGAGCGGTAATGCACCGGCTGCGGCGTGGGGATGGACGCGTTCGGGTCGCCCATGGCCGCCGCCGCGATGAAGCCGCCCTTCAAGATGAGCGAAGGCTTGACGCCAAAAAACGCCGGGCGCCAGACCACCAGGTCGGCCCATTTGCCTTCTTCGATGCTGCCCACCTCGTGCGAGATGCCGTGGGCCAGCGCCGGGTTGATGGTGTACTTGGCCACGTAGCGCTTGATGCGCGCGTTGTCGTGGCGGTCGGTGTCGCCGGGCAGCTTGCCGCGCTGTGACTTCATCTTGTGGGCGGTCTGCCAGGTGCGCATGATGACCTCGCCGACGCGGCCCATGGCCTGCGAGTCGGAGCTGAACATGCTGATGGCGCCCAGGTCGTGCAGGATGTCTTCGGCGGCGATGGTTTCGCGGCGGATGCGGCTTTCGGCGAAGGCCAGGTCTTCAGCGATGGACGCGTCCAGGTGGTGACACACCATGAGCATGTCCAGGTGCTCATCGATGGTGTTGATGGTGAAAGGCCGCGTCGGGTTGGTCGATGAAGGCAATACATTGGGCTCGCCCACCACCTTCATGATGTCCGGGGCGTGGCCGCCGCCAGCGCCCTCGGTGTGGAAACTGTGGATGGTGCGGCCCTTGAAAGCGGCCACGGTATCTTCCACAAAGCCCGATTCGTTCAGGGTGTCCGAGTGGATCGCCACCTGGATGTCGGTCTCTTCGGCCACGCTCAGGCAGGTGTCGATGGCGGCGGGCGTGGTGCCCCAATCTTCGTGCAACTTCAGGCCGATCACGCCGGCCTCGACCTGCTGGCGCAGTGCCTCGGGGCGGCTCGCGTTGCCCTTGCCCAGAAAGCCCAGGTTCATCGGGAAGGCGTCGCCCGCCTGCATCATCAACTTGATGTTCTCGGGGCCGGGCGTGCAGGTGGTGGCGAAGGTGCCGGTGGCCGGGCCGGTGCCGCCGCCGATCATGGTGGTCACGCCACTCATCAGCGCCTCTTCGATCTGCTGCGGGCAGATGAAGTGGATGTGCGTGTCGATGCCACCCGCAGTCACGATCATCCCTTCGGCCGCGATGATTTCGGTGCCGGGGCCGATGACGATGTCCACGCCGGGTTGCACGTCGGGGTTGCCAGCCTTGCCGATCTTGAAGATGCGGCCACCCCGCAGGCCGATGTCGGCCTTGACGATGCCCCAGTGGTCCAGGATCAGGGCGTTGGTGAGCACGCAGTCGACCGCGTCCATCGGGCCAGGGCCGTTGACGCGCTGGCTCTGGCCCATGCCGTCGCGGATGGTTTTGCCACCGCCGAACTTGACTTCTTCGCCGTAGCCGCCCGCCCGCAATGTCAGGTCTTGCTCGACTTCGATGATCAGGTCGGTGTCGGCCAGGCGCAGGCGGTCGCCCACGGTGGGGCCGAACATTTCAGCGTAGGCGCGCCGTTGGATGGTTGCCATCAGGGGTGATCCTTCGGAAAAATCAGAGCGGGCCTTGGGTCAGGCCACGGAATCCATAGACGATGCGGTCGCCGGCGTAGTCGACCAGTTCGACGGTGCGCTGCTGGCCGGGCTCGAAGCGCACGGCGGTGCCGGAGGCGATGTTCAGGCGCATGCCATGGGCGGCGCCTCGGTCAAATCGCAGGCCGGCGTTGGTTTCGCTGAAGTGATAGTGCGAGCCGACCTGAATAGGGCGGTCGCCGGCGTTCTCGACGACCAGGGTGATGGTGCGGCGGCCGGGGTTGATGGGATGGTCGGGGCCATCGGTGAAGAGTTCGCCGGGGATCATGGTGGGCTCCTCAGAAAACGCCAGCGATGGCGGGGCTCAAGAGGCCAAGGCCGAAGGTGGCGACGCCGATGCCTGCGATGCGAGGCAGCCAGCGGCTGCGTTGGCGCAAAGCCAGGCCGAAGCCGATGCCCGCCATGTGCAGGGCCAGGGTGCTCAGGACCATGCCGGTGAGTGCGGCGCTGGCGTGGCCGCCCAGCTCCTGGCCATGCGCCAATCCGTGGAAGAGGGCGAAACCGGCCACCAGGGCAGCGCCAAGGCTGGTTGGGAGTGCGGTGCGCGTGGCCACCAGCAGCCCCAGGGCCAACAGCGAGGCGGCGATCATGGGTTCAACGCCGGGCAAAGTGATGCCATTGAGGGCCATCAAGGCGCCGATCAGCAAGGTGGCTGCAAACGCCAGCGGTGCAGACAGAAGGTGCCTGGCGCTGGCGGCAGATGAGGTCGCTTTGCCCCCCAGGCTCAAGGCGCTCCACAAGCCCACGCTGACCATGGCGGCCAGGTGGTCCAGGCCCGTCAAGGGGTGGGCGGCGCCCGCCGTGAAGCTGTCGAAGGCCCCGTGGTGGTGGGCCAAGCCATCGGCGCCCACGTGGGCTTGCGCCACGGACGCCAAGGTGGCCGCTGCCAGGCCGGTGGCCCAGGGAGCGCAGGCCACAATGGTGCGGCGAAATGAGGTTGTCGGCATGTTCTTGAATCCAGGCTGGGACGTGGATGGGTTTGATTGCACTTTATTGGTGCAATTCAAGGCTGATTGAATGATCTCAAGCAATGGGTTGGTGCACGGTCACCAGTTTGGTGCCATCCGGAAAAGTCGCTTCCACCTGGATTTCAGGCACCATGTCGGCCACGCCGTCCATGACGTCGTGGCGGCTCAACACGGTTTTGCCTTCGCTCATCAAAGCGGCCACGGTTTTGCCGTCGCGGGCACCTTCCATGATGGCGGCGGTGATCAGGGCCACGGCTTCGGGGTAGTTCAGCTTGAGTCCCCGGGCCTTGCGGCGCTCGGCCAGCAGGGCGGCCGTGAAGATCAGCAGCTTGTCTTTCTCTCGTGGGGTCAGTTCCATTTGTTGTTCTCGGCACCGAAATTGCGGCAACGGCCGTTGATGAAGTACCCACTATGCAAGACACACGCCAAATGAGTCCAGCCGCCGAACGGCGTATTGATGGCCCGCCCGCCACTGAAGGCGAGTCAGTGGCCGATTTGCTGGGAGACCAGGCCCTGCAGCGCGTGGTCAAGGTGCGGCGTGACTACAACACCTGGGTCGGCAGCGAGACGCTGGAAGATTACGCCCTGCGCTTCACCCCCCGGTCTTTCCGGAAATGGAGCGAATGGCGCGTGGCCAACACGGCCTTCGGCGCGGCGTCGTTTCTGGTGCTGGAAGCGGTGGGGGCCACCCTGATGGTGGAGCACGGTTTCATCAACGCCTTGTGGGCCATCCTGGCCACTGGTTTGATCATCTTGCTGGCCGGTTGGCCGATCAGCGTGTACGCGGCGCGCCATGGCGTGGACATGGACCTGCTCACGCGCGGCGCGGGCTTTGGCTACATCGGCTCCACCATCACCTCGCTGATCTACGCCACCTTCACCTTCATCTTCTTCGCGCTGGAGGCCGCGATCATGGCCTACGCGCTGGAGCTGGCCTTCGACATCCCGCCCGCCTGGGGCTACCTGATCTGCGCGGTGGTGGTGGTGCCGCTGGTCACCCACGGGGTCACCGTCATCAGCCGCTTGCAGGTGTGGACGCAACCGATCTGGCTGGTGATGCTGGTGCTGCCCTACTTCTACGTGTTCAAGGCGAACCCGCATGTGCTGAGCGACCTGGTGGGTTATGGCGGTGCGCAGGGGCAGGCCCCCGGTTTCAACCTGATGTCTTTTGGCGCGGCCATGACGGTGGGCGTGGCCCTGATCACGCAGATGGGCGAGCAGGCCGACTACCTGCGCTTCATGCCCGAGCAGCAGCCCAAACACAAGGCCCGCTGGTGGTTCAACGTGTTCATGGGCGGGCCGGGCTGGGTGATCCCGGGCGTGCTCAAGATGCTGGGCGGCACGGTGCTGGCCTACCTGGCGCTGAGCCTGTCGGTGCCCGCCGACCGCGCGGTCGATCCGAACCAGATGTACCTGCTGGCGTACGAGACCATGTTCTCGAACCTGAGCTGGGCGGTGGCGGCCACCTGCCTGTTCGTGGTCATCTCGCAGCTCAAGATCAACGTCACCAACGCCTACGCGGGTTCGCTGGCCTGGTCCAACTTCTTCGCACGCATCACGCACAGCCACCCCGGGCGCGTGGTGTGG
>CAZKPN010000048.1:0-28515 GCA_964554655.1 uncultured Aquabacterium sp.
GCAGCGGCGAAACCGACTACGGCGCGCGCTTTACCAGCGCGGTGGCGCGCGATAACATTTTTGCCACCCAGTTCCACCCCGAGAAGAGCGCCGAGCACGGCCTGGCCCTGTACCGCAATTTCCTCGACTGGCGTCCCTGACCGACCCGCTGCCCTGCCGGCCATGCTGCTGATTCCCGCGATCGACCTGAAAGACGGCCGCTGCGTTCGCCTGAAGCAGGGCGACATGCAGGCCTCCACGACCTTCGGCGAGGATCCGGCCGCCATGGCGCGGCGCTGGCTCGATGCCGGTGCGCGCCGCCTGCATCTGGTGGACCTGAACGGCGCCTTCGCCGGCAAGCCGGTCAACGAGCCCGCGATCAAGGCCATCCTGGCCGAGGTGGGTGACGAGATCCCGGTGCAGTTGGGTGGCGGCATCCGCGACCTCGACACCATCGAGCGCTACCTCGACGACGGCCTGTCCTTCGTCATCATCGGCACGGCCGCGGTCAAGAACCCGGGTTTCCTGCGCGACGCCTGCACCGCCTTCGGCGGCCACATCATCGTCGGCCTGGACGCCAAGGACGGCAAGGTCGCCACCGACGGCTGGAGCAAGCTCTCGGGCCACGAGGTCATCGACCTGGCCCAGAAGTTCCAGGACTATGGCGTCGAAGGTGTCATCTACACCGACATCGGCCGAGACGGCATGCTCACGGGCATCAACATCGACGCCACCGTCAAGCTGGCCCAGGCCCTGACCATCCCGGTGATCGCCTCGGGCGGCCTGTCCAACCTGGCCGACATCGAGCGCCTGTGCGCTGTCGAAGGCGAAGGCGTGCAGGGCGTGATCTGCGGCCGTGCCATCTACAGCGGCGACCTCGACTTTGCAGCCGGCCAAAACCGCGCTGACGAGCTCAACGGCGCTCGCTGAGGCAAGGCAAAGACGTGCTGGCCAAACGCATCATTCCCTGCCTGGACGTGACCGGTGGTCGCGTCGTCAAGGGCGTCAACTTCGTCGAGCTGCGCGACGCCGGTGATCCTGTGGAAATCGCCGCGCGCTACAACGACCAAGGCGCTGACGAACTCACCTTCCTGGACATCACCGCCACCAGCGATGGCCGCGACCTGATCCTGCACATCATCGAAGCCGTGGCCTCGCAGGTCTTCATCCCGCTGACGGTGGGTGGGGGCGTGCGCACGGTCGAAGACGTTCGCCGCCTGCTCAACGCGGGCGCCGACAAGGTCAGCTTCAACTCCGCCGCCCTGGCCAACCCGCCGATCATCCGCGCGGCCTCAGACCGTTACGGCTCGCAGTGCATCGTGGTCGCCATTGATGCCAAGCGGCGCGTGGGCGACGACCTGGCCGCGCGCGGCCCTGGTTGGGACGTCTACAGCCATGGCGGCCGCAAGAACCTGGGTCTGGACGCCGTGGCTTGGGCCACACAGATGGCCGAATTCGGCGCCGGTGAGATCCTGTTGACCAGCATGGACCGCGACGGCACCAAGTCAGGCTTCGACCTGGAACTGACCCGCGCGGTCAGCGACGCGGTCAGCGTGCCCGTGATCGCCTCGGGCGGTGTGGGCAACCTCGATCACCTGGCCGATGGCGTGCAGCAAGGTGGCGCCGACGCGGTGCTGGCCGCCAGCATCTTCCACTATGGTGAATACACCGTGGGCCAGGCCAAGGCGCTCATGCACCAGCGCGGCATCCCCGTTCGTCTTTGACGGGGCCATGATTATGGACCTCTGCGCCTGATCATGGCCAGGGGTAGGCATCATTCCACGAATGGCCATGAAATCAGCACGTGGGTGCCAGGGGCGAAAAGCGTACGCTGAGCCATCGTCACTTCCGGGAACGAACATGGCTTTAGCCCCCAAATTCAAGCCCCTTGAGTTGTCTTCCTTGAACACGGCGCCCGGCTTGCCGCAAACGCACCGGCAAGCCCACCCTGAAGATCCGGCGCTGGCCCTGCTCACCGACCTGACCCACAGCGCCTGCGTGGTGGCCAGCCACCGCGACAGCCTGGAAAGCACCCTTCACGTGATGATGAGGGCGGGCGTGCGCATGGTGTTCGTGTCGGGTGCTGATGGTCACCTGGCCGGCGTTGTTACCGCCGACCTGTTGCAAGGTGAGCGACCGGTGCTTCGCGCGTCCAACCACCACGTCGCGCACAAAGAATTGACCGTGGCTGATTTGATGATCCCCATCAACCACTGGGAAGTGCTGGACCTGTCCCAAGTGCGCACGGCCCGCCTGGGTGACATCGTGGCCACCATGCACGAACATGGTTTGCGCTACCTGCTGGTCACCCAGCTCAAGGATGGGCAGACCACTTTGCGCGGTTTGTTCTCCGCCACCCGTATGGAGCAGGCCTTGGGCACGTCCATTGGCAGCGACCTGCATTCGCGCAGCTTTGCCGAGTTGGAAGCCGTGCTGGTGCGTTGACGTTGCCTGTGTCAGCGCTGCGGACGGGGGTCTGTCAGGCCGGGTTGTCGATGTCGATGAACTGATGGGCCAGACCCAACTCCTGCGCCACGGCTGCGCCCAGGGCCTGCACCCCATAGCGCTCGCTGGCGTGGTGCCCGCAGGCCATGAAGGCCACGCCGGTTTCTCGGGCGTAGTGGGCCTGGGGTTCCGAGATCTCGCCGGTCAAAAACACATCGGCGCCGGCCGCGATGGCCTCTTCAAAGAAGCCTTGCGCGCCGCCGCTGCACCAGGCCACGCGCTTCAGCGGTCGGCCATCGCCGGCCACCACGGTCGGGGTCCTGGCCAGCGCTGACGCCACCTGGCCGGTCAAACCGTTCAGCGTCAAGCCGCTGGGTGCCGGGCCCGTGAAGCCCAGGTCCTGATCGCCAAAACGCTCGTCAGCGACCAGCCCCAGGCGCTCGCCCCATTGGGCGTTGTTGCCCAAGGTGGGATGGGCATCCAAAGGCAGGTGGTAGGCCAGCAAGCTGATGTTGTGCTCCAGCAACAAGGCCAGTCGCTGCTTCAGCCACCCCGTCACGCGCCCGTCGTGTCCTCGCCAGAACAGCCCATGGTGAACCAGGATGGCATCGGCCTGCGCCTCGATGGCCGCTTCAATCAGGGCCTTGCTGGCCGTGACCCCGGTGACGATCTTGCCGACTTGGCCCCGTCCCTCAACTTGCAAACCATTCGGCCCATAATCCTTGAAGCGGGCCGCCTCCAGCACGGTGTTGAGGTGGTGGTGCAAAGTGTCTCGGTCAATCACGGCGGGCCCTTTTGGAGTCTGTGGGTTCAATCAATGCGCAAACTTTGGATGATTTTCTCGCAAGCCGTCACGGTGCTCGTGGCGGCGTTGTTCGTGGTGACCACGCTCAAGCCCCAGTGGATACAGTCTATGCCTTGGCGGGCCCACCAGCCTGCCACGGTCATCACGGCGCCGGTGGCCACTACGCCCACCGGTGGTTTGTCTGGCACGCCCATGCTCAGCTTCAGCGATGCGGCTAAGCGCGCCGCGCCGGCCGTGGTCAGCGTGATGACCTCCAGCAAGGCGGCTTCGCGCCAAGGCACCAGGCAAAACGACCCCTGGTTCAGATACTTCTTTGGCGAGCAGGGCAATCAGCCGCAATCGGGCATTGGCTCGGGCGTGATCGTCTCATCCAATGGCTACGTGCTGACCAACAACCACGTGGTCGAGCGCATGGACGACATCGAGGTCATGCTCACCGATGGGCGCAAGGCGCGCGCCAAGGTCATCGGCAGCGACCCTGAAACCGACCTGGCCGTGCTCAAGATCGAACTGGACCGCTTGCCTGCCATCACCTTCGGCAACTCCGACACCCTGCAGGTGGGCGATGCCGTGCTGGCCATTGGCAACCCCTTTGGCGTGGGCCAAACCGTCACGGCGGGCATCGTCAGCGCCTTGGGCCGCAACCAGTTGGGCATCAACACCTTTGAGAATTTCATCCAGACCGACGCAGCCATCAATCCCGGCAATTCGGGCGGTGCTTTGGTGGACGCCAGCGGCAGCCTGATGGGCATCAACAGCGCCATCTATTCGCGCTCAGGGGGCAGCCTGGGGATTGGTTTTGCCATCCCGGTGTCCACCGCGCAGCATGTGCTGGAAAGCCTGATCCGCGATGGCCAGGTCACCCGTGGCTGGATCGGCGTCGAGCCTCGTGATTTGACCGCCGAAATTGCCGAGACCTTCAATCTGCCGCTCAAGGATGGCGTGTTGATCACGGGGGTGCTGCAAAATGGCCCTGCGGCCCAAGGCGGTGTGCACCCGGGCGACGTGGTCGTTCAGATCGCGCAAACCCCGGTGGCCAATACCTCGCAGTTGCTCAACGCAGTGGCCAGCCTCAAGCCAGGTGAGCCCGCCAAGATCACCGTGCAGCGGGCCGGCAAGATGCTGGCACTGGACGTGGTGGCCGCGCAGCGACCCAAAGCCTCGCGCAACGAGATCGTCCGCCAGGAAGCCCCTCAGGAAGAGTGATCGGTGGAGGAGGCCGCGTCAGCGGCAGCCTCTTCCTTGGGTTTGCCCGACCATTGCGCTGCCCAGATGCCGATCTCGTACAGGATGCACATCGGGATGGCGAGGGCCAGTTGTGAGACCACATCCGGTGGCGTGACCACGGCCGCGATCACGAAGGCGATCACGATGAAATAGCGGCGAAATTCCTTGAGTTTTTGCACGGTCACGATGCCCATGTGCGCCAGGATGACCAGCACCACCGGCACCTCGAAGGCCGCTCCAAACGCCAGGAACATGTTCAGCACGAAGCTGAGGTAGGCCTCGATGTCAGGCGCCGCCGTGATGCTCTTGGGGGCGAAGCTTTGAATGAAAGCAAACACCTGCCCGAACACGAAGAAATAGCAGAACGCCACGCCCAGGAAGAACAGCAAAGTGCTGGAGACGATCAGCGGCATCACCAGCTTTTTCTCGTGCGTGTACAGCCCAGGTGCCACGAAGGACCAGACCTGGTACAGCACCACCGGCAGGGCCAGCAAAAAGGCCGCCATCATGGTGATCTTGATGGGCACCATGAAGGGCGAGATCACGCTGGTGGCGATCAAGGTGGCGCCTTTGGGCAGGTGGGCCACCAGCGGCGCGGCCAACAGGTCATACAGGCTGGCCGGGCCCGGGTAGATCGCCAGGATGGCAAAGGCCAGGCCGATGGCCAGCGCGGCGCGGATCAGTCGGTCGCGCAGTTCAATCAGGTGGGCAACGAAGGGCTGCTCGGCGCCCTCCAGTCCGGGCTTGGGATCGTTGTCGCTCACAAAGGGGTCACATCAAGGTTGTTGGCGGGTGCTGGCGGCGGAAGGTGGGCGGAACCGCGCCACCCGGGCTGCACCCGATTGCACATGGCGTCGCACGCCGTTTTGCTGCTTGTACCAAGTCGGCATGGCCGCGCGCTTGAGGCGCCAGTTTTTGCGCACAGGCTTGGGCGCGAAGCTGTTGTAGGACGTCTGGTGCAGGTCGTTGTAATAGCTGTCCGATTGGCCACTGCCCAGGGCGGAGTTGATCTCGCCCTCGGTGTGGCTGATGCCATCCGAGACCGATTGCTCCACATTGCGCGCCGCGTCCTCGAACCCGCTCTTCACCTTCTTGAGTTCTTCAATTTCGATGGAGCGGTTGACCTCGGACTGCACCTGCGACACATAGCGCTGGGCCTTGCCCAGGAGCAAACCCACCGTGCGGGCCACGCGCGGCAGTTTTTCGGGCCCGATCACGATCAGGGCCACGGCGCCGATCAGGGCGAGTTTGTCGATGCCAAAGTCGATCATGGCTCAACGGTCCTCAGCGGACGCCAGCATCACGATTTGGTCTTGGCTTCGACATCGACGGTGTTGGCGTCGGTCTTGGCATGGTTGGTCACTTGCTGCGAAGCGGGCGAGCCGGGGGCAGCGGATGCGTCGGTCGTGCCGCCGTCCTTCATGCCGTCCTTGAAGCCCTTCACGGCGGAACCCAGGTCGCCGCCAATGTTCTTGAGCTTCTTGGTGCCAAAAACCATCATCACGATCACCAGCACGATCAACCAGTGCCAAATGCTGAATGAACCCATGTCGCTCTCCTAAACCGGTCTTTCGACCAAAAAACAAAAAATCAATCCAGGCCATCTTGCCTGTGATTGATGACTACATGTTGTCGCCTTCGCTGGCCTGACGCGTTGGCGCCTTGCGCAAGGCAAATTCTTCCAAGCCAGACAAACCCTCGCGGCGGGCCAGCTCGGCCACCACGTCGGCGGGGCTGAGCCCGAAATGGGCCATCGCCACCATGGCATGAAACCACAGATCGGCGAATTCGCCCACCAAGGCCTTGCTGTGTTCGGGGCTGGGCTGAGCGGCAGCGTCCTTGGCCGCCATGACGGTTTCGGTGGCCTCTTCGCCCACTTTTTTCAAGATGGCGTCCGTCCCTTTGTGGAACAGGCGCGCCACATAGCTCTTGTCCGGATCGCCGCCTTTGCGGGATTCGATGACGGCGGCCAGGCGCAGCAGGACGTCGGCGGTGGTGGCCAAAGGTTCACTCATGAGGCATCAGGGAAGAGGGCAGTCACTTGTAGATGTGCTCGGGGTCTTTGAGGACGGGGTCCACGCTCACCCATTGGCCTTGCTCGTATTTCTGAAAAAAGCAGCTGTGGCGGCCGGTGTGGCAGGCGATGCCGGGCGTGTGCCCCAATTGCTCAACGCTCAAGAGCACCACATCGTTGTCACAGTCCAGGCGAATGGACTGCACTTTTTGCGTGTGGCCGGATTCCTCGCCCTTGTGCCACAAACGGCCCCGCGAGCGGCTCCAGTACACGGCCTCGCCAAGTTCAGCGGTGCGTGCGAGGGCCTCACGGTTCATCCATGCAAACATCAGCACATCGCCCGTGCTGGCTTCTTGCGCGATCACGGGCACCAGGCCCTGGTCATCCCAGCGAATGTCATCCAACCAATTCATGGGTGATAGTGTAGCAATCGCAATGCCAGGGCGTTGCTGGGACAATGCCGTCATGCTGACCTCTCACCTCCAACAAGGGCCCGCGCTGGCCCTGACCATGGGCGACGCCTGTGGCATCGGCCCTGAAATCATCGCGCGCCTCTGGTTGGATTCAGCCATGCCGCAGGCGCTGGTGTTGGGTTCTCCGCAGGTCATGCGCCGGGCGGCCCAATGGGTGGCCCAGGCGCGAGGAGGCGAGGCGCCGGTGGTTTTTGAAGTTCACGATCCAAAAAAATGGACCGATGTGCCTGCGGGCGCGATGCCTGTGTGGGCGCCGCCGGGCATGCCAGAAGACTTGATCGACGCGCCTGTCGGCGAGGTTGACCTGCGTGCCGGGCGGGCCGCTGCCGTCTGCATCCGCGCGGCCGTGCGCCTGGCGCAAACCAGGGTGGTCGCCGGCATCGTCACCGCACCCTTGAACAAAGAGGCCCTGGCCTTGGCCGGCGAGCCCTATCCTGGCCACACCGAGCTTCTGCAGGCCGAAGGTGCGCCCCGGGGGCAGCCGCTGGCGCCTGTGCGCATGATGCTGGCCAACGACCAGCTCAAGACCGTGCTGGTCACCATCCACATGGCTTTGCGGCAGGCGATCGACGCGGTCACTTTCGAGTCTGTGCTGGAAACCATCCGCATCACCCACGACAGCGCCAAGCTGTGGGGCGTCGAGCGCCCCCGCATCGCCGTGGCCGGTTTGAACCCGCACGCGGGGGAGGGCGGCTTGTTTGGCGATGAAGAGATCCACATCATTGGCCCAGCCATCCAGGCGGCACGCGCCCTGGGCATCAACGTGAGCGGGCCCCTGGCGCCCGACACCGTCTTCATGCGCGCCCGCCACGCGCTGGACCATCCCGGCGAGTTCGACGTGGTGATCGCGATGTACCACGACCAGGGCCTGATCCCCGTCAAATACATGGGTTTGGACCACGGCGTGAACGTTACTTTGGGCCTGCCCTTTGTGCGAACCAGCCCGGACCATGGCACGGCATTTGACCTGGCAGGCACGGGCCGAGCCGATCCCTCCAGCCTGTTGCAAGCATGGCGCATGGCGCGCCAACTGGTGAACGGGCAGGGCGCTATTTAGCGCTGTTCAAGCGGCCGATTTGTTGCCAGCCAGGGCGGCCAGCTGACGGCGGGCGCGCATCGTGGCGCGCTCGATCAGCTCGGATTGCTCAAACGCCTTGAAGCGACCCGAATCGCACATCTTGGCCAGTGTTCGCGAGGTCAGCGAAATGGTTTGCTTGTACTGGTGGCCCTGGGTGAAGATGAAGAAACTGCGGCCTTCGCTGATCCACGTCAGGCGCACGCGCTTCCACTCTCCCTGCATCAGCATCTGGTAGGCCGTGCCCTTGTTGATGTGGTGGACCAACTGGGCGCCGGCCGAGGGCACCGGCGGTGCATCCAGGTTGATGTCGATGTCCAGCAGGCTGGGATCATTGGGGCCCGCTGCGTCCAGGTCGATGTCCAGCGGCTCGTTGGCCAGCGCGGCCTCGGGCATGAAGCCGGCCTGTTTGATTTCAGCGGCACTCAAGGCCGTCACCACGGTCAGCGTGGGGATCTCGGCGATGTTGTCCAGCGACGCGGGCAACGGGTCGTTGGCGGCCTCCTCCCGGCTAGGGATGGTGATCTTTTCAACCTTGGTCAGCTGTGCTTCGAGCATGCGGACGGTCAGGTCATGCTGAGGCTGTGCCTTGAGCGACTCCGCGTGCGAGGGCAGCAATTTGGAGAAGAAATCCTGCTTGGCCTCTTCAGACCACTGGATCATCGCCAGGCCTTCGTTGAGGTCTTTCATCAGCTGCGGCAGCTTCATCAGAAACTCTTTGCGCAACTGCGGGCTGCCCTTGGGCTGCACGCTCAAGGCCAGGTTGTGGCCAGCTTTCTTGACCCGTTGCGCCATGGCCGACTGGGCACCGTCCCGGGCGCTGGCCATGACCTGCACCTGGCTCCAGATCTGGGTCAGGAAGTCGCGGACGAACTCCGGCATCTCTACCGACGCCAGTTCCTTCTTGAGCACCTGCATGTAGCGCTGCTGCACGCGCAAGTCGGCTTCCTTGCCGCTGAGCAGGGCCGCCACCGCGGCGTTCTCTGCGCTTTCCTGGCGGTTCTGCTCGTCGATGAAGGCTTCCAGCTCCGTCAGCTTGGCCTCGTACAACTCCATCCGGTCGAAGTCGCCCTCGACCACATCGTCCACCAGGGCCGTGATCCGGGCCAGGTAGGCTTGCCCCACACCTTGCTCGTAGTCGTCAAAGGTCGCAGACAGGCTGGCGATGCGGTTCACGAAACGCCGCACCGGGTGTTTCCGCGAACTGAAAAATCCCATGTCCTGCAAGGCCACGCGCAACACGGGCAATTGCAGGCGGGCAATCTGGCGGGCCATCTGTGGCGAGACCTTGGGGTCCGACAGCACCTGGTCGAACAAGGCGGCCACGATGTCGATGACCATCTGGTCCAGCGCCGCGCCGCCACTGGCACGAACCAGTTCCTCGCGGTGGGCGCGGATCATGTTCACGGCCATCATCGGGCCGGCAAATCCGCCTTGGACGGCGCCGTCGATCGGCACGCCAGGGAAGGTGCCCGCAAAGTCGGAGGCCGAGGCGACCGAGCCCGCGTCCACGCCACCCCAACCCTGCAGGTAGGGCACGCTGTTGAGCCGGCGGATCAGGGAGTTGAACTCGCCTGCGGCGTTTTGTCCTCCGGGGTGCGCGCCACCCATGCTGCCCATGCCGGAGTGCACGCCTGGGATGGGGGCGTTGAATGCCGATGCCGGCATCGACATGCCAAACATCTCACTCAGGGCCTTGACAGCGCGCTGGTGTGCCTGCAATGGCGTGTTGCCGCTGTGGCCTGGCGCCGTGTCGTTGAACGCGCCTGGCTGGGTGGGCAAGGTCCCAGCCAAGCTGCCGGGACTGGTGGTTCGGCCGCCCTGGGTGGACGTGCGGAATTTGCTGGCACTGACCGGGTCCACGGGGCGCACGCCTTGCGAGCGCAGTTCCGTCACCGTCATCTCGTAACTGTTCTTGAGCCCGGAGGCCAGGTGACGGCCAATTTGTTGGGCCAGCAGGGTGCTCACTTCCGGGTCAGTGGTGACCTCGGTCAAGGCTTCCAGCAAGGCGCCGCTCACCGTTTGTGGGCGCAGCGGGTTGTGTTCGGCCAGAGCGTCATCCAGGAGTGGGCTCAGGTGGTCGTGAACCGCTTTGAACTCGGTTTCGCAGTCCTGGCCCAGGCTTTGGGCGAGTCGTTCGGCGACCACATTGCGCTCCACCTCGGCGTTGTCGACCAGGCTGAGTGCGCCCCAGTCGGTTTCTGCATAAGCCGTGCCGGTAGCAGTTTTGCGTCGGGCATCTTTGTTGACGCGTTTACGCATCTCGACCATGAAGGCCATGTTGAGCGCCGACGTCTTGCGTTGCAGGTCGAATTCGGCGGTCATCAGCAACTGACGGTGCGCGTTGCTGGTGGAGGTGGTTGCCAACAGCCCCATCTGACTGCTGGCTTTGTTCACGGCCTCCGCCATCGCCACCTGGATGCGGCTGAGCGATGCCTGCAAAACGGGTTCAAGACGGGGGTCGGTCACGGGTCAGATCCAGTCAGTTCAATCAATTGGCAGCTTGGCTACGCCACCACTGTCCCAGAAAGGGACTTCTTTTGATCTCTGGATATCGACCGCTCCGGCCCCTTCTTTCGCTATTGTTTCAAACTGTCACGAATCTCGCGGAGCAGGACAATGTCTTCGGGCGTGGCCGCGGGTGCAGGCGCAGGTTCCGATTCCTTCTTGAGGCGGTTGATCTGCTTGATCATCAGGAAAATGATGAAAGCCAGGATCATGAAATTCAGGGCCACCGTCAGAAAATTGCCATAGGCAAACACCGCGCCGGCTTTTTTGGCCTCGACCAGTGGTAGCCCGGGTGTCTGACCTGCCAGCGCAATGTAGTAGTTGGAGAAATCCAGGCCGCCGACCAATTTGCCGACCAGGGGCATGATCAAGTCGTTGACGATGGAGTCAACGATCTTGCCGAAGGCGGCGCCAATGATGACACCCACCGCAAGATCTACCACATTGCCCTTGACGGCAAACTCCTTGAATTCACTGATGAAACCCATCGATATTCTCCTTCCCTTGCTCGGGATGTGTTGTTGAACAGGCTAGGAGTATTGACGGAAACCGCGCCATGTCAACGTTGGTGCTGCGGCGTCCGCTAGAATGCGAGGTTGACCCCCAAACTCAAGCCATCCAAACCATGAGCAATCAGCCAGTGGATCAAAGCCGCCGGACGTGGGTGACCATCGCCTGTGTCGCAGGTGGAGCAGGCGGCGTGGCCGCCGCCGTGCCCTTTGCCCTCACCTTTCAGCCGTCCGAGCGTGCGCTCGCGGCGGGTTCATCGGTTGAAGTCGACATCAGTGGCCTCAAGCCCGGCGACATGATGACGGCGGAGTGGCGTGGCAAGCCGGTCTGGATCGTTCGCCGCACGGCCGAGCAAGTCGCGACCCTGGACAAACTGGCCGCTGAGCTGGCCGATCCCAATTCCGAACGCAAGCCCAGCGAACTCACCCCCGAGTACGCCCGCAATGTGCACCGTTCCATCAAGAACGACGTGTTCGTGGCGGTGGGCATCTGCACGCACCTTGGCTGCTCCCCCACTTCCAAGTTCCAGGCGGGGCCGCAAACATCCTTGCCTGACAACTGGCCGGGCGGTTTCTTGTGCCCTTGCCACGGCTCAACCTTCGACCTGGCCGGCCGCGTGTACAAGAACATGCCCGCGCCGGACAACCTCGAAGTGCCGCAACACATGTACCTGTCAGACACCAAGATTCTCATTGGTGAAGACAAAAAAGCCTGACAGGAGAGGTCGAGATGGCTGAATTCAAAGAAGCTCCTGCTGGTGCCAGTGCTGGCGCCAAGCTGATGAACTGGGTCGACAATCGTTTTCCGGCCACCAAGCTGTGGAACGAGCACGCGGCCGAGTACTACGCCCCCAAGAATTTCAATTTCTGGTATTTCTTCGGTTCGCTGGCCTTGCTGGTGCTGGTGATCCAGATCGTGACCGGCATTTTCCTGGTCATGAACTACAAGCCGGATGCGGCCACGGCCTTTGCCTCGGTTGAGTACATCATGCGCGATGTGCCCTGGGGTTGGTTGGTGCGCTATATGCACTCAACTGGTGCGTCGGCCTTCTTTGTGGTGGTCTACCTGCACATGTACCGTGGCTTGATCTACGGTTCTTACCGCACGCCGCGTGAACTGGTGTGGGTGTTCGGTTGCCTGATCTTCCTGTGCCTGATGGCCGAAGCCTTCATGGGCTACCTGCTGCCCTGGGGCCAGATGTCCTACTGGGGCGCCCAGGTGATCATCAACCTGTTCGCCGCGATCCCCTTCATCGGGCCTGACCTGGCCATCCTGATCCGCGGTGACTACGTGGTTGGTGATGCCACGCTCAACCGCTTCTTCGCCCTGCACGTCATTGCCGTGCCCCTGGTGCTGCTGGGTCTGGTGGTGGCGCATTTGATCGCGCTGCATGAAGTGGGCTCCAACAACCCCGATGGTGTTGAAATCAAGGCCAAGAAGGATGCCAAGGGTCGCCCCCTGGACGGCATTCCTTTCCACCCTTACTACACTGTGCACGACATCATGGGAGTCGCTGGCTTCCTGATCGTCTTCACGGCCGTGATCTTCTTCGCGCCCGAAGCCGGTGGCTACTTCCTGGAATACAACAACTTCATCCCGGCTGATCCGTTCCAGACGCCGTTGCACATCGCGCCGGTTTGGTATTTCACGCCGTTTTATTCCATGCTGCGGGCCACCACCGACGACCTCGTCAATGTGTTGTGCGTCATCGTTGGGCTGGCGGCGGTGTTGAACCTTCTCAAAGGCAGGGGCACCATCCAGGCCAAGGTCGTGGCCTTGGTGGCGGCCGTCATCGGCATCTTCCTGCTCAAGACCTTCGATGCCAAGTTCTGGGGCGTGGTCGTGATGGGTGGCGCGGTGGTGATCCTGGTGTTCCTGCCCTGGCTGGACCACAGCCCGGTCAAGTCCATCCGCTACCGTCCCGCCTTTGTCAAATACCTGTACGCCGTGTTCGTGCTGTTCTTCGTGGTGTTGGGCTACCTGGGCATCCAGGCACCGTCGGTGGTCGGCACGCGCGTGGCCCAAGTCGGCACCATCTTCTACTTCGGCTTCTTCCTGCTGATGCCGTGGTGGAGTCAGCTGGGTACCTTCAAGAAGGTGCCTGACCGCGTGACCTTCGAGTCCCACTGAGCGCCTGCAGGAGAGACACAACATGAAGAAAATCCTTGCTTCCTTGCTGGCCGTGTTCGCCCTGATGAGCGGCGCACATGCCAACACCGCGATGGTGCTGGACCGGTTTCCTCAAGAACGGGTGAGCGATCTGGCAGCCTTGCAAAATGGCGCCAGGCTGTTCGTCAATTACTGTTTGAACTGCCACGCTGCTGCGTACATGCGCTACAACCGCCTGCGCGACATTGGTCTGACTGAAAAGCAGATCAAGGAGAACTTGCTGTTCGCCACCGACAAAGTGGGCGACACCATGAAGGTGTCGATGGACGCCAAGGACGCGAAGGCCTGGTTTGGCGCCACGCCGCCCGACCTGACCCTGGTGGCCCGCTCGCGGGCCAGCCATGCAGGCACGGGCGCCGACTACCTCTACACCTACCTGCGCAGCTTCTACCGTGACGATGCCCGCCTCACCGGCTGGAACAACATCGTGTTTCCCAACGTGGGCATGCCTCACGTCTTGTGGGAATTGCAGGGCCAGCGCGCAGCGAAGTTCGTGGAAGAGCAAGATCCGCACGATCCTGCCAAGAAAATCCACAAGTTCGCAGGCTTCGAGCAATTGACCGATGGCAAGCTCAAGCCCCAGGAGTTTGACAGCGAGATGGCCGATCTGGTGGCCTACCTGCAGTGGATGGGCGAGCCCATCCAGGGTCAGCGCGTTCGCATCGGTGTGGGCGTGTTGATTTTCCTGAGCATCTTTTTCGTCATTGCCTGGCGCCTGAACGCGGCTTTCTGGAAAGACGTGAAGTAAAGCGTTAACCGCCTTGGGCGCAGTGGTTGTCCTGATCGGCGACCACTGCGCTTGCTCATTTTTTCGGTGCTTGCACCCCACTAGTTTTTTGTCACTGAGGAGTCCTCCGCCATGATGGTGCTTTACTCCGGAACGACCTGCCCCTACTCGCACCGCTGCCGCTTTGTGCTGTTCGAGAAGGGCATGGATTTCGAGATCCGGGATGTTGATATTTTCGCCAAACCGGAAGACATCGCGCTGATGAACCCGTACAACGAGGTGCCCATCCTCGTTGAGCGCGACCTGATCCTGTACGAATCGCACATCATCAATGAGTACATTGACGAGCGTTTCCCGCATCCTCAGTTGATGCCGGGTGACCCGGTGGCGCGCGCCCGGGTTCGCCTGTTCCTGCTCAACTTCGAGAAGGAGTTGTTCGCCCACGTCAACGTGCTGGAAGGCCGTGGCATCAAGGGCAACGACAAGCAACTGGAAAAGGCCCGTTCGCAAATCCGCGATCGCCTGACGCAGCTGGCACCCATCTTCCTGAAGAACAAGTACATGCTCGGCGACGATTTCTCGATGCTCGACGTGGCCATTGCACCGCTGCTGTGGCGACTGGATTACTACGGCATCGAGTTGTCGAAGAACGCCTTGCCCTTGTTAAAGTACGCCGAACGCATCTTCTCGCGCCCGGCTTACATTGAGGCGCTCACCCCGTCCGAGAAAGTCATGCGCAAGTGATCATCACTTGCCACCGGATCCTATGACCACGACGCCGATCGATTCAGACAGCCAGGGCACGTCCACCAGGCCTTACCTCATTCGGGCTCTGCACGACTGGTGCACCGACAATGGCTTCACGCCCTACCTGGCCGTGTATGTGGATCGTTCGGTGCAGGTGCCGCAGGAATACGTCAAGAACAACGAGATCGTCCTCAACGTCAGTTTCGAGGCGACCACCCAGCTTCAGCTGGGCAATGAGTTCGTGGAGTTCAAGGCGCGTTTCGGCGGCATTGCCCGTGAGATTTCGGTCCCGGTGGACCATGTGATCGCCATCTATGCGCGCGAAAATGGGCAAGGCATGGCCTTCCCCGTTCCAACCGTGTCGGATGGTGTGGATGGCGACCAGGCCATTGACGATGTGACGAGTGGCGATGCCCCCGCTGATGGTGCAGACCGTTCAGCGTCGCCCTTGCGCTTGGCCAGAACCCCACGTCCTGCGCCAGCGAAAGAAAAGGAGCGTGCCAGCACCAAGGCATCCTCCAAGGCGGAAGACAAAAGTCCCACCAAGGCCTTGTCACCGGTCAGCATCGTCAGCTCCGAAGGTGATGAGCCTCCTCCGGATTCGCCGCCGCCTTCGGGTGCGGGTCGTCCGGCTTTGCGCCGAGTGAAGTGAAATTGAAGTGGGCGGCGCAGTACAATGCGGCGCTTGCCAGTTATTCGCCGCTTTAGCTCAGTTGGTAGAGCAACCGCCTTGTAAGCGGTAGGTCGTCAGTTCGAATCCGACAAGCGGCACCAAAACAGAAAGCCTGTGATGTCAGCAATGACAACACAGGCTTTTCTCATGGCATGGCCAAATGGCGTGCTCAGCGCATCAGGCCAATCCTGCGCCGCACAGCCGGCAGGCCCACCATGCCCAGGCCAGCCAGCAGCATCAAGGTCGTGCTGGGTTCCGGCACAGCTTGCACCGCCACAAAGTTGTCCAGCGCGGTCTCTTCGCAGCAGTTGATGCCACCAACTTCGGGGCCTTCGCGCCAGACGATCTTGGTGATGGCGGTGTCGCTGATGATCCCTTGGAACAAGGGGTCGTTTTCAGTGGCGTTCAAGGGCAGCACGGGGATGCCTTGGTAGGTGGTGTCCCCATCGGCGAAATAGAAATCCAGGAAGCCGGGGCCAGGCGTGCCAGGGTCGAAGGCATCAATGTCAAAGCCAATGGACTTGTAGGCGCTGTTGATGTTGATGTGGTACTCGGCCTCTGGAAAATCGCGCGTGGTGGCGAACAGCTCCTTGTCGCCGGAGCCCTGGAAGACCTTCAGGTTGGCCAGGTTGGTGGAGACGGTCATGCCGGGCAGGATGTCCACGCCCGCCATGTTCGTGCCATCGGCGAAGGACTCGAAGTCTTGCGTGACCACCGGCGCTGCGCCAATGGCGGTCAGGAAGGCCGTGCGGTCCCCGAAGAGGGTGACGTTGGCGGCGTGGGCGCCGCTGGTGGCGGCAATGGCCAGCAG
This sequence comes from uncultured Aquabacterium sp., assembly GCA_964554655.1. Taxonomy (GTDB): domain Bacteria; phylum Pseudomonadota; class Gammaproteobacteria; order Burkholderiales; family Burkholderiaceae_C; genus Aquabacterium. Next base: position 16,164 of record CAZKPN010000048.1, read on the forward strand.
CGAAGCGGCGGCCAAGCGTTGGAGGTGTGTGGTGTGGTGTTTCATGATGGTTTACCTGGCGTTGGATTGAGCGTCGGAGGCGGTGGTGCCCTTGGCGGCGGCTGCGCCGAAGGTGCCGGGGGTGGTGGGTGAAGTGACGGTGCAGTCGCGCGACATGTCGATGGCCAACGCGGAGTCGTCAATCCAGAAATCCGGGACGGCCGCAGCGCCACCAAAGTTGGTCACCTTCCATTGCACCTTCACGTTCACGGCCATGGGGGCGGTGGAGGTGTTGCGGATGCAGCGATGGCGGCTGAAGCTTTGCGCGGCCCAGGAGGCGGTGGTTTCAGCGCCGGCGTTCGTGCTCTTGACCGCATAGGTGTCCGGGCCAAAGGTGCTGGCTTGAGGGCTGCCTTCGACACCACCGATCAGGATTTGCGCTTCGCACCAGTCTTGCGCTGTGCTGCCGGTGTTGCTGCAGCGAGCTTCGGCGTCAAACCGTGCGCTCACGAGCACAGCGGTTTGGGGTGGCACGAAGATCGTGGTGCCTGCTGAGGGCAGATCCTGGAACACGGTGGTGCTCGTGGTTTGCGGGTTGGTGTTGGTGACCACGCGCTTGAAGAAGCTGCTGCCGCTGGTGAAGACTTCGACGCCGTCCAACGCCATGGCGTTGGTGATGGCCGCCAGGCTGAACAGGGCGCCTGCGGCGAGACGTTGACAGGGATGTTTCATGGTGTGCTCCTTTGATGACTTGACTGATGGCTGTGTGACACCGACCGGTTTCTTGATCGGATGGCCGCAATGTCTGGTCATTCCAGGGAGAGACATACCCCTAACTTCATTCCGGTCCCTAGGGCTAGGGGGCGGGGGCCAGCAAACTAGGGGCCAAGAAAAAGCCCGCACGAGGCGGGCTTGTTGATTGCTAAAAGCGTTACCGGTTCACTGTGGTGCCAGCAGCTTGTTGAAGGTGTCCAGGTCCTCGGGCTTGAGGGTGCCGCTGGCTTGGCGAAGCCGCATGCTGGCCACAAGCACGTCGTACCGGGCCTTGTAGAGGTCCTTCTGCGTGTTGGCCACCAGGTTCTGCGCGTCCAGCACATCCTTGTTGATGCGCACGCCAACGCGGTAGCCCAGCTGCGTGGCTTCGAGTGCCAGCTTGGCCGAGCTTTCAGCGGCTTCATAGGCCTTGACCTGCACCATGCCAGACTGAACCACCAGGAAGGCCTGACGCGTGCCCAAATTGATGGTGCGTTTGGCGTTGTCCAGATCGTGTTCGGCTTTCTCTTCGCCGACCAGTGTTTCCTTGATGCGGTTCTGCACGGCAAAGCCGGCGAAGATGGGGACGTTCAGTTCCAGTCCGACGGCGGTGGTGGTGCCCGCTTTGGCCGTGAGCTGGGCGGCTGTGGCACCTGGGGCGTTGCTGTCGACGTCGTTGCGCAAGATGGAGGCGGTGGCGTCCAGCCTGGGCATGTGACCAGCCCTGGCCTTGGCGGTGTCCAGCTTGGCCAGCGCCAGCGCGACTTCGGCCTTGCGGATCGTGGGTGACTGGGCGGTTTGTGATGTCCATTCATCCACGGACGAAGGCATGAGCACAGGCAGGTTCACAGGGGTCATCAAAGGCCGAGGTTTTACATCGATCTGGCCCACCAACTGGTCCAGTGACAGGCCTTTGACGCGCAGGTCGTTGGTGGCGGCGATCTCCTGGGCGCCCGCCAGGTCGTAGCGGGCCTGGGCTTCGCGGGTGTCGGTAATGGTGGCGTTGCCGACTTCAAAGTTGCGCTTGGCCGCAGCCAACTGTTCGGCCAGGGCCTTCTTGTTGGTCTGCGAAGTGGCCAGGATGTCTTGCGCTGCGAGCACATCAAAGTACGCCTGCGTGAGCCTGACGACCAGGTCGTCTTCGGCCGACTTCAGGCTGGCTTGTGCGGCGACCAAGGCCTGTTGGCCCTTGCCCACATCGGCATCATTGCTGCGGTTGAACAGCGGTTGCTTGGCCGAGATGCCCAGGCTCTTGTTGGTGCTATAGCCACTGGACAGCACCCCTTGCACGCCTGGTGCGCTGGAGTCGAGCTTCGTGCGGTCGATGGTGCCTCTCATGCCCACGGTGGGCAGGCGCAAGGCATCGGCCTGGGCGGCTTTGTATTGGGCGGAGTCTGCTTCCGATTTGGCCGACAGGTAGGCGGCGTCATAGCTTTTGGCCGCCTGAAAGAGTTCCACCAATGACTGGGCTCGCGCCTGCTGGGCTTGAGCGGTGGCCCATCCGGACATGCTCATCAGCACAATGGCCGCTGCGCAAACCACGGGGCGCAGAGCGGGGCGTTTCGAGTTCGGGGACATCTTGTTGAATCCTGTCAGAAGTGGAAGCGGCTGGGAATGACAAAGCCTGCCAGCCGAGGGGCGGTGGTGTCGAACAGGTCTTCGCTGCTGAATTGGCCGTTGCCCAGGCGAGTGAACAAGCGGGCACGCATGATGGGCTCGTCGCCCACGATGGCCAGCAGGCGGCCACCTTCCTTGAGTTGATCCAGCAAGGCTTGCGGCACCTTGGCGACCGAGCCTGTCAGCAAGATGGCGTCAAAGGGAGCCTGGGCGATGAGGCCTTCAGCGCCATCAGACTGCACGATTTCAGCGTTGTTGACGCCGGCGTGGCGCAGGTTGGCACGGACAAGCTGCACCAGGTCGGCCTGTGCTTCCAGGCCGATGACGCGTTGGGCCTTGTGGCCCAACAGTGCGGTAACGTAGCCGGTGCCTGCGCCAATGTGCAGCACGGTGTCGCGCTTGCTCAGGTTCAGGTCTTGCACCAGGCGGGCTTCCAGTTTGGGAGCCAGCATGGCGCGGCCGCCCGACAAGGGCACTTCCAGGTCCATGAAGGCCAGCGAGCGATGCGCTTCGGGCACGAAGTCTTCACGGCGCACGACGGACAACAGGGACAGGATGGAGCTGTCCAGCACATCCCAGGGGCGGATCTGCTGTTCGATCATGTTGAAGCGGGCTTGTTCGACGTTCATGGGGACATCCTAGGGGCAGTCGGAGAAGTTAAATATTGGGAAAAAGCAGGGATTTTAAGAACTGCAGTGCCCGGACAACGGAAAACGCTGCGCATTTTTTGTCATTTCACCAAACCGCGAAGCAAGAGCTCGATTTGCGTGGCAATGAACTGGGGGGGATCCAGCGGCACCGGGTTGACCGAGCAGGCCGCCGAGCAATGCCGGTAAAGCACCAGGAAGTGCACGGGCGCGATCAAGGCATGGACCACGGCGCTCACATCCATGTCGCGGAACTCGCCCCGGTCCATGCCGCGCTGCACGGCCTTGGTCAGCATGGCGTGCGCGGGGGCGACCACTTCGTCCATGTAGAACTGGATCAGGTCGGGGAAGTTGTTGGCCTCGGTGATGATGACCAGCATGATCCCGGACGCTTTGGACGCACCCACGCGGGACCACCAGGTGTGGGCCAGCAGGTGCAGCAGCTCGGACGTGGGGCCTTCAAACTGCTCGACAATGCCGCTGCCCTCGGCGATGACTTCGACCAGGTGGGTGCGCACCACGGCCTTGAACAGCTCTTCCTTGCTGGGGTAGTACAGGTACAAGGTGCCTTTGGACACCCCGGCCAGGCGGGCCACTTCTTCGGTGCGCGTGGCGGCAAAGCCTTTCTCGACGAACAGCGTCAAGGCGGCCTCCAGCAACTCTTGGGGCCGAGCCGCCTTGCGGCGCTGACGACCTGGTCCAACCGATTGGATCAGCGAGGTCACAGGACAGGATGGTTTGATGGCAGGCAAGGGCTGAAGTGAGTAACTGACCGACTGGTCAGTAATGTAGCGTTAATAATCATTGGCATGGAACGCGCCCAACCTCAACCCCGCAGCGCCTACGCGCACTTTGACACCATCTCGACCCGCTGGATGGACAATGACATTTACGGGCATGTCAACAACGTCACTTATTACAGCTATTTTGATTCGGCGGTGAATCGCTACCTGATTGAAGCCGGTGTTTTGGACATCCACGAGGGCAGCGTGATCGGCCTGGTGGTCGAGACCCACTGCAACTACTTCGCGCCTTTGGCCTTCCCGCGCAATGTCGATGTCGGCATCCGCGTGGCCAAGATCGGCAGCAGCAGCGTGCGCTACGAGATCGGCTTGTTCGATGAAGGCCAGCCCTTGTCGGCGGCCAGCGGGCACTTCGTCCATGTGTACGTGGACCGCGTCACGCGCCGCCCAACCAGTTTGCCCGCCGACTTCGCGCTGGCGGTGCAAAATTTGACTATGATCATTGTCTGAATTTCCTGTCCTCACATTTCTGGAGCCGCCAATGAGCCTGATGGGCCAAATGATGCACATGCCCTTGTTGATCTCGTCGCTGCTGACGCACGCGGCCAGGCACAACGGTGACGTCGAGATTGTTTCCAAGCGCGTCGAGGGTGACATGCACCGCACGACGTGGTCCGAGGTCGAGTTGCGTTCGCGCAAGCTGGCGCAGGCGCTGGCTCGCCTGGGCTTGAAGGCGGGCGAGCGTGTCGGCACCTTGGCCTGGAACGGCTATCGCCACCTGGAGATTTATTACGGCGTGTCGGGCTCCGAGCTGGTCTGCCACACCATCAACCCGCGCCTGTTCCCGCAGCAAGTGGCCTGGATCATCAACGATGCCGAAGACAAGGTCTTGTTCGTTGACCTGAACATCCTGCCCTTGATCGAGAAGCTGATCCCCAGCCTGCCCACGGTCAAGGCCGTGATCGTGATGGTGGCCCGCTCGCACATGCCGGCCGAAACGGCCATCCCCAACCTGCTGTGCTACGAAGAGCTGATCGACGCTGAAGACGGCAACTTCACCTGGCCGCAGTTCGACGAGAACACCGCCGCCAGCATCTGCTACACCTCGGGCACGACCGGCAACCCCAAGGGAGCGGTCTACTCCAACCGCTCGACCGTGCTGCACGCCTACGCGGCAGCCCTGCCCGATGCCATGTCGGTGGCCGCGGTCGATACCGTGTTGCCCGTGGTGCCCATGTTCCACGTCAACGCCTGGGGCCTGCCTTACTCTGGCGCCTTGATCGGCTGCAAGCTGGTGCTGCCAGGGCATCACCTGGACGGCGCCTCGCTGTTCGAGCTGTTCGAAAAAGAGAAGGTCACCTTCAGTGCTGGCGTGCCCACCATCTGGCTGGGCCTGATCAACCACGTCAAGCAAAACAACTTGAAGTTCAGCACCTTCAAGCGCACGGTGGTGGGTGGCGCGGCTTGCCCGCCCGCCATGATCCGCACGCTGGAAGACGAGTTCGGCGTGCAGGTGATCCACGCCTGGGGCATGACCGAGATGTCCCCCTTGGGCACCTTGGGCCGCCTGAAGGCCAAGCATGCCGATTTGCCGGTTGAGGCCCAGCATCGCCTGTTGGAAAAACAAGGCAAGGTGATCTACGGCGTGGACATGCGCATCGTTGATGCCGAAGGCAAAGTGATGCCGTGGGATGGCAAGACCTCTGGTGACCTGGAAGTGCGTGGCCACTGGGTCATCAGCAGCTACTTCAAGGTCGACAGGTCGCCTTTGCACGATGGCTGGTTCCCGACCGGTGACGTGGCGACCATCGATGCCGACGGCTACATGCAGATCACTGACCGCTCCAAGGACGTGATCAAGTCGGGCGGCGAATGGATCAGCTCCATCGACCTGGAAAACGTGGCCATGGGCCACCCCGCCGTGCACGAGGCTGCGGCTATTGCCGCTTTCCACCCCAAGTGGGACGAGCGCCCGCTGCTGGTCGTGGTCAAGAAGCCGGGCGTTGAGGTCACCCGCGAAGAGATCCTGGCCTTCTACGACGGCAAGATCCCCAAGTGGCAGTTGCCCGACGACGTGGTCTTCACCGACGAGATCCCGCACACCGCCACGGGCAAGATCTACAAGTTGAAATTGCGAGAGCAGTTCAAAGACCACAAGTTGCCCACGGTTTAATGGTTTGAATGCAAAAGCGCCTTTCGAGGCGCTTTTTTGTGGCCGATGCAACAACTCGCGGCATTGATTGCAGAGTCAATGGCAGATAAATTTCAGTTTTGTTCAGGATTCGGGTCATCCCTGAATGAACCCCCGGGTTTGGGGGGGTAATCTCGGTGTCTGGTCGATACCCCACAGAGGAAAAGCATGAATCTGCAACGCCGAGCATTGAGTATTTTCGTGGCCGCCTCGCTGAGCGCTGGTGCCGCCATGGCCCAAAAGGGTGAAACCGTCAAGGTCGCCTGGATCGACCCTTTGTCTGGCCTGATGGCCAACATCGGTCAGAACCAACTCAAGACCTACCAGTACATCGCTGAGAGGCTCAATGCCAAGAACGCCGCTGGCGTGAAGTTCGAGATCATCAGCATTGACAACAAGCTCAGCCCCGCCGAAACGCTCAATGCGTTGAAGTCGGCTGTTGACCAAGGCGTGCGCTATGTGGTGCAAGGCCTGGGTTCGGGCGCCGGCCTGGCCCTGATGGACGCCGTGAACAAACACAACGAGCGCAACCCCGGCAAGGAAGTGATCTACCTGAACTACGCAGCGGTAGACCCGGACATGACGAACAGCAAGTGCAGCTACTGGCACTTCCGGTTCGATGCCGACACCTCCATGAAGATGGAAGCGTTGACCACCTTCATGAAAGACCAGGTCGACATCAAGAAGGTTTACCTGATCAATCAGAACTACGCCCACGGCCAGCAAGTGTCCAAGTTCGCCAAGGCCAACCTGGCCCGCAAGCGTCCGGACATCCAAGTGGTGGGTGACGACCTGCACCCGCTGGCACAGGTGCGTGATTTTTCGCCCTACGTGGCCAAGATCAAGGCCTCTGGCGCAGACACCATCATCACCGGCAACTGGGGCTCTGACCTGGCGCTGCTGGTCAAGGCCGCCAATGACGCCGGCCTGAACGCCAAGTTCTACACCTACTACGCCAACTTCGGTGGCACGCCCACCGCGCTGGGCGCCGCCGCCGAAGGCCGTGTCTTCCAGGTGGGCTACAGCCACTACAACCTGGGCGGCGAGTACGGCAAGATGCTGGCCGAGTTCAAGAAGCGTTTCAACGACGACTTCTACTCGGCAGGCAGCTACTCAGCCATGGCTCTGCTGGCCGATGGCATCGCCAAAGCCAAGTCGACCGATCCGGTCAAGGTGGCCGCCGCGATGGAGGGCCTGAAGTTCACCAGCTTCAATGGCCCGGTGGAAATGCGCAAGTCCGACCACCAGTTGCAACAGCCGCTTTTCATCACCAAGTGGCAGAAGGTCGATGCCAAGAACGCCTACGACGTCGAGAAGACGGGCATGACCTTCACCGCGGTCAAGTCTTACGATGCCTACGTGTCGAGCACGCCTACTTCGTGCCAGATGAAGCGTCCTTCGTGATGCCAGGCGGCGCCTGACATCAGGCGCCGCCGCACCTTGCAGTCAGCAGTACGGCCGGATCGCTTGGCGTGGTGATCCGATCAACGCCATTGAGCGCCCCCCTGTCTGCGGTCACCGCGGCAGGGGCCTCTCGTCAGCCTCACGGTTGACTGACTTCAGCGCCACGGTCGCTCTCTCATGGAAACATTTGTCGTCTTCTTCTTGAGTGGCATCAGCTACGGGCTGCTGCTCTTCATGCTCAGCTCCGGGCTGACACTCATTTTCAGCATGATGGGCGTTCTGAATTTCGCCCACGCCAGCTTCTACATGCTGGGTGCTTACTTCGCGTATGAGATCACCGGCTACGTCGGGTTCTTCCCCGCGTTGATCCTGTCGCCGATCCTGGTGGGCGCACTCGGCGCGGCCTTCGAGCGCTACAGCCTGCGCAAGGTGCACGCCTACGGCCATGTGCCCGAGCTGCTGATCACCTTCGGCCTGTCGTACGTGATCGTCGAGGTCGTGCGGCTTTACTTCGGCCCCTCCAATGTGGATTACCGCGTGCCCGAACTGCTGAGTGGTCCGCTGTTCACCGTGGCCAATGTGCAGGGGCAAGGCCTGGCTTGGTTGTGGGGGGCGGGCGATGCCGCGATTTGCGCGCCGGATTCCGGCAACTCCTGCACCCAATTCCCGCTGTACCGCGGCTTCATGGCCATCGTGGCCTTGTTCATGCTGGGCTCGCTGTGGCTGCTGCTCACCCGCACCCGCGTGGGCCTGATCATCCAGGCGGCGTTGACCCACCCCGACATGGCGCAAGCGCTGGGTCACAACGTGCCCCGCGTGATGATGGGCGTGTTCGGCGGAGGCTGTGCACTGGCTGGCCTGGCCGGCGTGATCGGCGGCAATGCCTTCGTGACCGAGCCCAACATGGCGGCCTCGCTGGGCGCCATCATCTTTGTGGTGGTGGTGGTGGGCGGCATGGGCTCGCTGGCGGGGGCCTTCCTGGCGTCCATCCTGATCGGCCTGATGCAGACCTTCGCGGTGGTGGTGGACGTGTCCATCGCCTCGGTGATGCAAAACATGGGCAGCCCGGTGAGCTTTGATCATTGGGCTTATCCGCTCCTCAAGATTTCGGTGTCGCAGATGGCGCCAATCCTCCCGTACCTCCTGCTGGTGCTCATCCTGATCTTCAGGCCCAAGGGCTTGCTGGGCACACGCGAGGAGTAAACCGCCATGTCATCCCATACCGTTTACCGCTTCAAACCTTACAACCTCGGCCGCTGGATCGTGTGGACGTTGTTCGCACTGGTGCTGATGGTGGCCCCGCTGCTGTGGACCAGCAGCCTGTCGATGACCATGCTCTCGCAGATGGGCATTGGCATCATCGTCTGCCTGTCGTACAACATGCTGTTGGGGCAGGGCGGCATGCTCAGCTTCGGGCACGCGGTGTACTCCGGCCTGGGGGCTTTCGGGGCCATCCATGCGCTGAACTTTGCTTCGGCGGGCAGCTTGCCCATCCCCGTCAGCCTGGTGCCCATCGTGGGCGGCGTGTCGGGCCTGATCGTGGCGGCGCTGCTGGGGGCGGTCACGACCAAGAAATCAGGCACCACCTTCGCCATGATCACCATGGGCATCGGGGCGCTGGTGTTCTCGATGTCCTTGATGCTGCCCGAGTTCTTCGGCGGTGAAGGCGGGATCTCCAGCAACCGGGTCATTGGCGAGTCGGTGATGGGCATCACCTTCGGCCCGCAGATCCAGGTGTATTACCTGATCGCGCTGTACTGCTTCGTGTCCACCGCCTTGATGTTCGCTTTCACGCAGACCCCTTTGGGCCGCATGCTCAACGCCGTGCGCGACAACCCTGAGCGCGTCGAGTTCATCGGCTACGACACCCAGCGCGTGCGCTACATCTCCTTCATGGTGGCGGGCTTCTTCGCGGGCATCGCGGGCGGCTTGGTGGCGCTGAACAACGAGATCGTGACGGCCGAGGTGATGAGCGCCGAGCGCTCGGGGGCCTACCTGTTGTTCACCTTCATCGGCGGGGCGCTGTTTTTCTTCGGTCCCATCATCGGCGCCATTTTGATGGTGCTGGCCGAGGTGTTGTTGCATGAGATGACCAAGGCCTGGCTGCTGTACCTTGGTGTGGGCTTTTTGGCGATGGTGATGTATGCCCCGGGTGGTTTTGCCGCGCTGTTGATGATGAACGTGCGCGTGGCCGCCTTCGGCATGATGCGGCGCCTTTGGGCGGTGTACCTGGCCTTGTTCGGCGCGGGCTTCACGGCGCTGGTGGGCATCTCGGTGATGGTCGAGATGATTTACCACCGCAAGCTCAACGTGGCGCTCGGCCCAACCATGACCTATTGGCGGGCAGAGATCAACATCGACAGCACGGGGGCCTGGGTGGGCGCGGGCCTGCTCGCGCTGGTCGGCATCGGTCTGTTTGAGGTGGCTCGCCGCCGGTTCGTCATCCGGTGGAGCGCGGTGCAGGACGACATCGAGGCCGAATTGCGTCGACGCAATGCGCTGTGAACCCACGAACCTGAAGTCCAAGCGATGAGTAATCCCAATCAATCCAGCAGCGCTTCATCGGGTGGCTTTGCCCTCGAGTTGCGCGATGTGCGCAAATCTTTTGGCAAGACAGAGATCATCCGCGGTGCCCAACTGCAGGTGAAGGAAGGCGAGCGCGTGGCGCTGATCGGGCCCAACGGCGCGGGCAAGTCCACCTTGTTCAACCTGATCAGCGGCCGCATGGCGCCCTCCAGCGGCGAGATCCTGCTGAACGGCGAGCGCATCGATGGGCGCAAGCCCTACGAGGTCAACCGCCGTGGTCTGGCTCGCAGTTTCCAGGTGTCCAACCTGTTCCCTCGACTGAGCGTGTTCGAGAACCTGCGCTGCGCGGTGCTCTGGTCCATGGGCGAGGGCTATGCCTTCTGGCGCTTCTTGTCCAAGCTGGACGCGGCGAATGCGCGCGCCGAAGAGGTGCTGGGCATGATCCGCTTGCAGCGCAAGCGCGATGTCAGTGTGTCATCCCTGACCTATGCCGAGCAGCGTGCGCTGGAGATCGGCGTGACCATCGCGGGCGGCGGCAAGGTGATCCTGCTGGACGAACCCACGGCGGGCATGAGCAAGTCCGAGACCGCCAACTTCGTGCAGCTGATCCGCGAAGTGACGGTGGGCAAAACCTTGCTCACGGTGGAGCACGACATGGGCGTGGTGTTCGGCCTGGCCGACCGCATCGCGGTGCTGGTGTATGGCGAGGTGATCGCCTTTGACACACCTGAAAAAGTCCGCGGCAACGAGCGTGTGCGCGAAGCCTACCTGGGGTCGACTTTGGCCGACCAGCAAACGGCTGAAGCCGGAGTCTGACCATGCTGTCCATTCAGAAACTGCACGCTTATTACGGCAAGAGCCACATCCTGCATGGCGTTGACCTGGAGGTGAACCCCGGCGAGATCGTGGCCCTGTTGGGCCGCAATGGCTCGGGCCGCTCCACCACCATCAAGGCCGTGATGGGCCTGGTGCATGGCGAGGGCAAGGTGTCGTGGAACGGCACGGACATCCTGGGCCACAAGACCTACGACATCGCGCGGCGCGGCCTGGGCTATGTGCCCGAAAGCCGCGATGTGTTCCCCAAACTCACGGTGGAACAGAACCTGTTGCTGGGCCAGCAGCCGGGCCGTGGGGGCAAGAAGGCCGGGCGTTGGGCGCTGGACGACATGTACCAAATGTTCCCGCGCCTTAAGGAGCGCCAACACACCGAGGCTGGCGTGCTGTCGGGCGGTGAGCAGCAGATGCTGACGCTGTGCCGCACCCTGATGGGCGACCCCGACCTGATCATGATCGACGAGCCGACCGAAGGCCTGGCGCCCAAGATCGTCGAGTTGGTGGGTGAGTATTTGAAGGAACTCAAGCGGCGCGGCCTGGCCGTGCTGCTGGTGGAGCAAAAGCTCACCATCGCGTTGGACATCTCGCAGCGGTGCTATGTGATGGGCCACGGCGAAGTGGTTTTTCAGGGCACGCCTGAAGAGCTGAAGGCCGACTGCAATGTCCGCAAGGAATGGTTGGAGGTGTGATTTTTGGGGTTGCAGTGTTGCTGCAAGGGTTAATGCAGCTATTCTTACAATGGTTCTTTTCAGATTACCCATACGAGTGAGATTGGCATGAGCACCTCCTACCAAGTCGCCGACGGCATCGCCGTCATCACGCTGGAAAATCCCCCTGTCAATGGCCTGGGCCAGAGCACGCGCGCTGGCATCGTCGATGGCATCAAGCAGGCGCAGGCTGATGCCACCGTGCAGGCTGTCGTCATCATGGGCTCGGGCAAGGTTTTCTGCGGTGGGGCCGACATTCGCGAGTTTGGATCGCCCAAGGCTTCCGCTGCACCTGATCTGCACCTCACCATCGCCACAGTCGAGCAGTCGGCCAAGCCGGTCGTGGCCGCCATCCATGGCGTGGTCATGGGCGGCGGGCTGGAGCTGGCCCTGGGTTGCCACTACCGCGTGGTGGCAACCGGCACCCAAGTGGCCCTGCCCGAAGTGAACATCGGCCTGGTGCCGGGCGCCGGTGGCACGCAGCGTTTGCCGCGCGTGCTGGGCGTGGAAACCGCCCTTGAAATGATCACCACCGGTGTTTCGGTGCCCAGTGAGAAGTTGATCGTGGCGCCTGGGCAGAAGCTGTTCAGCCAACTGGTCGATGGGGATCTGCTGGCCGGCGCCAAAATCTTCGCCAAGCAGATTGCCGCAGCGCGTCCGCTGCCATCGGTGCGTGATCTGAAAGTAACCGCGCCCGCCGACCCTGAACTCTTCACCAAGACCCGCGCCGCCCTGGCCAAGAGCCGCCGCAACCTGGAAGCGCCGCAGCGCTGCGTGGACTGCGTGGAGGCCTCGGTCAGCCTGACCGACCTGGATGCGGGCATCAAGTTCGAGCGCGATGTGTTCGAGCGCATCGTCACCAGCGATCAGGCGCGGGCGCAGCGCCATGCCTTCTTCGGCGAGCGCGCGGCCAGCAAGATCCCCGATGTGCCCGCCGACACGCCTTTGCGC
>CAZKPN010000049.1:0-28391 GCA_964554655.1 uncultured Aquabacterium sp.
GGCCTGAAAGGCATCTTCCTATGATCACCACCGCTTATTGCTGCATGATGGCGCAGTACAACGTTTGGATGAATTCTCGCCTCTATGCCATCTGCGAGAAAGTGCCCCCCTCTGATCTTTACGCAGACAGAGGCGCATTTTTCAAATCCATCTACGGCACGCTAAATCACATCATGTACGCGGACCTTGCCTTCCTTAGCCGGTTCACAGGAAATCCTGCCGTCGTACCCGAAATCGATGCAGACCTTTTTGGTGGCTTTGAGCGCTTGCGCATTGAACGTGCGCAGCTCGATACAAGGATGTTGGAATGGTCTGAAACGCTGTCACCAACATGGCTGGCCGAGACGCTCTCATATAAAAGCAAAGTTGATGGCCTTGTTCGTACGTTCCCAAAATGGATGCTTGTTACCCACACATTCAATCACCAAACACATCACCGTGGGCAAGTTACAACCTTGCTAACCCAACTGGGCCTTGATGTGGGCGCCACTGACATCCCTTTCATGCCCCACCTTCAGGCGGATGCTCTGGCGTGAGCGAAACTTGTTTTGGCTCACCCGCCGGTCCTTCTCGCCCCAGCCCAGCCTCAAGTAGCAAGTGCAACACGATGAGTGCAGTCACGATGCTGAATGAATCTGAAATGACCGGTGACATGCAGCGGTTTTTTGAAGCATTTTGCACTGCCTTTGCTGAGTTCGATGGCGCCCTCATTGCGCAACGCTATGCGACTCCGTACACATCGCTGAACGCGGAAGGCGCGCTCCAAGTATTCGGCACGCAAGAGAAGATCGCCCAGTACTTTCAAGGTTTCCTGAACAAGTACCATGAGCAAGGCTTCGCATCTACGCTTCAACTGATCATGTTGAAATTGAGTAGCTCAATCAACCGCGCACCGGTCAACCGTCATGAGCAAGCATGAGCTTGCAAATCACAAGAAGAACACCGTGCCAATCTTCGAACGAGCGTCAGCAGCAGACATCCCCGCACTCAGTGAGTTGCTATCGGTTCTGTTCGCCCAAGAAATTGAGTTCCAGCCAAACGAGGCAGCTCAATGCAAAGGCTTGTCAGCCATCATCGGCAACCCTGATCTTGGCGTCATCCTGCTTGCTCGTGAAGGCTCCACCATCTTGGCAATGGTCAACCTGCTGTTCACCGTCTCCACGGCAATCGGTGAGCGTGTCGCGCTTCTCGAGGACATGGTCGTGTCCCCCAGCGCACGTGGCTCGGGTGTGGGATCGGACTTGCTGAATCACGCCATGGATTTCGCTCGCCTTCACGGCGTCAAACGCATCACCTTGCTCACGGATCGCGAGAACACGTCAGCCCAGCGCTTCTATGCAAAGCATGGCTTCTCTCCGTCAACCATGGTCGCGCTGCGGCGGACCATCGGTTGAAGCCTGAGCACCCTATGCCCCCTGAGAGAACAACCTTCCCTTCTGCCCCACAAGCGGCTTTCCTGCTGTTGGCTGGATTTGTTCTTCAATACATTCTGGGCGCGGCGCTGTATGACTTTCGCGATGCCCTTGGCCTCACCGACGAGCAACTCTTGGCGCTGGCCATGTTGTTGGCCAACGGCATTCTGATCACCGCAGCCATGCACATTCGGGGAATGGGCTATCGCGAACTTGTGCACCCGAGCAAAGTGTCGCCTTGGTCAGTTTTCATTTTCCTGGTTCCCCCAATACTTCTTCTCATACCGTGCGTCGTGCTGTTGGACGTTTCACTGATCAGTGCCATTGAATCTGTGCTCCCGATTTCTGCCTGGGAGCAGCAAGCATTCGCCGCCATGGTCAGGCCCACGTTACCGGCGTTCATTGCCACTTGTGTGATCGCGCCAGTGGTGGAGGAGATGCTGTTTCGCGGCATCCTGCTGCGATCTTTCCTTGATCGGTACCCACGTGGCTTGGCCATTGGCTACTCGGCTCTGTACTTTGGGGCCGCTCATCTGAACATCTACCAGTTCTTCCTGGCGTTTCTGCTTGGGCTGTTGATGGGATGGCTCTATGAAAGATCTCGTTCACTGATTCCCTGCATTGCCCTGCACGCAGCGATCAACGGCACTGTCTTTTTATGGGTTGCACCCAAGGAAGCTGAAGCGAGTTTGACCCCTTCTGCCATTCCAGCACCTTGGTGGCTGGCCGCGATTTTCGCCGCGACCATCGGAGCGATCGCCTTGCGCCGCTTGCTTGGCTCAAGCGCAAAGAGCGTGGCCGACGACGATTGACATTTACTCTGCATTCCGTCGATTTAACCTGGCCTTGGGTTTGATGCAAACACAAATCGTGGCCATTGAACTTCGCGCAGATGAAGACCATTCAACAATGCTTCTTGGGATCGAAAATCAAACGCAACGCAAAGGGAGAAAAACTTGAATCGTCAATTCATCGCCATGGCCATCTCATTGGCCGTCGCATCGGCGCTTGGCTGTTCGAAGAAGGCCTCGTCCATCGAAGGCAAATGGGCCATCGATTTGGAGCCCATGATCCAGCAAGCCCAGAGCTTGAAAGCATCCAGCCGCGACATCGAGGCCATCAAGGAAACCTTCAGCAACGGCCGACTCGAAATCGACAGTCAACGCATCACATTGACCATTGAGGGTGTCAACGATCATGAAGTCAAAGAGTATGTCGTCTCGTCGGTGGAAGGCGCATGCTCTTTGCTTTCGATCCAGTCCTCCGCAAAGCCCCACAAGTATTGCTTGAGCGACAGTCGCCTGGAAGTCCATGACCCCAGCACACCGCTGACGGCTGTCTATCGGCGCTTTTAAAAAACTGCGGTGCACATCATGCCGAATACCTACTTGCTGAAGCTCAGCCCTGATTCGATCATTAACGAGTCGGCGACCACCTATCGAAAATATTACAGCCTCGCCAAAGACTTCAAATTTGTGGCGCCCGATAACAACCACCCCTCAGGCAAGGCGGATTCGAATTGGACGACCTTGAGAACCGGCGTGCTCGAAGGTGTGACGCTGGAGGATACGGTGATCATCGTGGCCCACGGGACCAAGACGACGGTTGCCGAAAAGGAGGTGCACGATCTGGCGGTTGCCCTTTCTCGGTGGGGGCTCACGAAGGCAGGATGCCTCATGTTCAAGAGCTGCGATGTCGGCCGAGCTGACTTCCTGGAGAGGTTCGTGGAGAAGGCTCATTCGATGAAGATGGACATCGGCTTTGTGAAGGGATACTGCGGTACCTCACACACCTTTTCCCTGTCGAGACCCTACGAGTTGGTCCACCACCATGGTTTGATCAAGTCCGGTTCAAAGCGGTACAAGATCGTTCAAGGTAAAAGAGTGACCTACAACCAGGGGGACTTGAACATGCTGGCCCTGGATGACTGATGCATGTTTTGTGGGCCGTCACCTGCGGCGCACTCCACTCAAAACCCAGCGATGGAGCAATGAACTTGGCAAGCCAGCACTCAGGGATTCTTCGCACTTGGCATGACGAAAAAGGCTTTGGCTTCATCGCACCCAGCCAAGGTGGCCGCGAATTGTTCGTGCACATCAGTGCCTTCCCTCGGGATGGTTCGCGGCCCACCGCCGGGGAGACCCTCTCCTACGAGGTAGAAGCGGGCAGCGGCGGGAAATCACAAGCCGTGCGGGTGGTTCGACAGGCGGTGGGCATCCAGAAGCTGCCGCCCAAGCAGCCCACTCGTCCTGGCACCACCCGCCAAGGTCTAGCAGGCAAGGCCATCGCCATGGTGCTGTTGATGGCGCTGGGCGCGTATGGCATCAAGCAGTACAGGGGCTACTCGCACCGGTTAGAGCTTGAGCGCACGCCGCCCGTGGCGGCACCCGCGCCAAACCAGCCCACGCCGCTGGTGGACAAGGAGGCCGCTGCCAGCGAATTTCGCTGCGACGGTCGAACCCACTGTTCGCAGATGACTTCTTGCCAAGAGGCGACGTGGTTCATCAATCACTGCCCAGGCGCAGCCATGGATGGCAATCACGATGGCGTGCCGTGCGAACAGCAGTGGTGCACTGGGGCATTCGCCAACTAGCAGCTGGGCTGTGACCCCATCCAAAGCGCCCCGCGAGGTCATGCCTGATCACGATCCGTTTGCTTCGGCCGCTCTTTGGGGGCGTCGCACGGCGCGCACCTTGCCGCTTGGGCCGCCACCGCAATAAAACAGCCCCGCCCCATCAGACTCCAGCCCACTGACCCCAGTGCCGCTGGGCATGGCCAGTCGCTCCAGCACCGCGCCGCTTTCAGGATTGATGCGGCGCAGCTCGCTTTCGTCACCCTCCCAGGTGCCGTGCCACAGGTCGCCATCCACCCAGGTCACGCCGGTGACGAATCGGTTGGATTCGATGGTGCGCAGGATCTTGCCGGTTTGCGGATCGACCTGGTGGATCTTGCGATCGCGGTATTGCCCGACCCACAAGCTGCCTTCGGCCCAGGTCAGCCCTGAATCGCTGCCACTGACGGGCGCGGGGATGGAGGCCACGACCTGGCCGGTGCTCGGGTCGATCTTGTCGATGCGGGTCTCGGCGATCTGGTAGAGGTGGGTGCCGTCGAAGGCCGTGCCGGCATCGCAGGCCACGTCCAGCGTGCGTGTGGTCTCGCCATGCTCCGGATCGAAAGCGACCAGCTTGGCGCCCGTGGCGGCCCAAACACGGTGGCCGTCGTGGGTGACGCCATGGATGCGGTCGCTGCCCGCGAAAGGGCCGTATTCGCGCACGATCTCGGCAGTGCGGGGGAGGGTCTGGGTGGTCATCTCTGGGCTCCTGGTGATGCGCTTTGATGTGGCGCGATGGAGGCAACTCTAGTCAAGTGACAGCGCAGCAGGGAGTAACAAGATTGTCGTGAATCCGGCCAGCGGGGGCGACAACCAGCGGCGCGCACGCGCCTGCCCAATGGCGCGGACTTGACCGGCCGCCTGCAGCTCGGCCAGCGCGCGCTGCACGGTGCGCTGGCTGGCGCCCAGGGCCAATGCCAGGGCCGAGGTTGACCAGGCGGCGCCATCCGACAGCAGTGCCACCAGCGAGGCCTGATCGCCATCCATGGGCGGCGCCAGGACCACGACCATGCGCCCATCGCAAGGCCTGAGGGCGAAGCCCTTCGCGGTGGCCTCGATGCCCGCGAGCCCGGCGACCAGCGCGCGCAGTCGGCCCATTTCGACCCGCAGGCGCGCTCGGTGTGTTTCGTCGGGGTGGCGGGTGCGGAAGGCCGTCTCGATCAAGGCTTGCCGATCGACGTCGCCAGGCCAGGCCTCTGCCAGGGCGCGCGCCAAGGTGAACAGCACCGGCCGGCGCGCCAGTGGCACGATCACGTTGCCAGCGCGCAGGCCGTGGCGGCACGCGTCCAGCACCAAGGCGTTCGATGCCACCAGGGCGGCGACCTCACCCAGGCGCAGGGGCTGTTCACCCTGGGGCGACAGGCGCCTGGCGGCGGGGCGCTCCAGCAAGGCTTGCATCTCGGCCACTTCGGCCAGCAGGGCTGGCACGCCCGCGCGCAGGGCCGCGTCGTGAGCGCGGGCCAGTGCGGCTTGCGCGGGGGCCATGCTCAGCGAACGCAGTGCCAGCTCGGCCGTGGCCAACTCGGCCACGGTGGCCAGTGCGGGCGGCAAGCCCGGCGTGTGGATCAAGGCCAGCGTGGCGGTGGCCTGGTGGAGCTGGCCCAGCAGCAAGAGCCGGCGCACGGCGATCAAACGGGCTTGCAGGGCATTGGCATGGTCCGCGCGGGCTTCTAAGGTGGCGGTGGCGGCGGTCAGTGCGCGCAGTGAGCTGGCGGGGCCGCTGAGGTCGCGCATGGCCAGCGCCACCTCGGCTTCGGCCACGATGCAACGCGCACGCGCCAGTTCTTCTTTGGCCCCAAAGCCCCGGGCGGCGAGCCGCAGCAGTTCGCGGGCACGCGGGTGTTCGCCCAGTTGGGCCATGGCGATGCCGCGCAGGGCCAGCGCGGGTGGGTCGTCGCGCAGAGCAACGCGCTTGAGGGCGCCGAGCGCATCGCCCGCTGCAAGGGCGCGCGCGGCCGCAGCGATCAGGGAGTCCATGGGGTCATTATCGGTTCAGTAGACTGGGCATGTTTTCTGGAGTTCTCATGCCATTGCTTTCGCTTCACATCCGGTCTGCCCTACTGGCGCTGGCGGTCCTGTCAGGCTGCGCCTCGGGCCCTGCCACTCAGGCCCCACTCCAAGCCCCCAGCGACGTCGAAGCGCCCATCGAACAGCGCTTCGCGCAGTGGGTGGCGAACTTCCGTGAAACGGCCCGCGCCGCTGGCATCGACGAGGCCACCTTGCACACGGCCCTGGATGGCGTGCAACTGCGCCATCGCGCCGTGGAGGCGGACCGCGCCCAGCCCGAGTTCACACGCACCTTGTGGGATTACGTGGACGGCGTCGTCACGCCGCAGCGCGTGGCCACGGGCCAGCAAAAGCTGGTGGAGCTTCGCGTGGAGGCCGATGCGGCCAGCACGCGGTATGGCGTGCCTGGCCCCATCCTGATGGCGGTGTGGGGCATTGAAAGCAACTACGGTGGCAACTATGGTGATGTGCCCGTCATCGATGCCTTGGCCACGCTGGGCTTCGAAGGTCGGCGAGAAGCCTGGGCGCGCGGCGAGTTGCTGGCGGCGTTGAAGATCCTGCAACACGGTGACATCGAGCGCAGCCGCATGATCGGTTCATGGGCCGGGGCCATGGGCCAGACGCAGTTCATGCCGTCGTCTTACCTGGCCTGGGCGGTGGATGCCGATGGCGACGGGCGCCGGGACATCTGGGGCAGCATGGCCGATGTGCTGGCCTCCACCGCCAACTACCTGGCCAAGTCAGGCTGGCGGGCTGATGAGGCTTGGGGCCTGGAAGTGCAGCTGCCGGCGGGTTTCGATCCGGCCCGTGCCGACCCGACCGTGCAGCAAACCTCGTCGCAATGGGCTGCTGAAGGTGTGCGGGCCATGGGTGATGCGCCATGGCCAATGTTGGCCGACGCCTCGATACTTTTGCCGGCAGGTGCGCGTGGGCCTGCCTTCATCGTGGGGCGCAACTACCGCGCCATCCTGCGCTACAACAACTCAACCAGCTATGCGCTCACGGTGGGCCTGCTGGCGCAACGCATCGGCGGTGGCCCGGGTGTTCAAGCCGCCTGGCCTCTGGATCTGCGCGCCTTGACCCGGGGCGAAATGCTGGCCTTGCAAGCTGCTTTGAATCGGCGTGGCTTTGACAGCGGCACACCCGATGGCCAGATGGGGCCGGCCACGCGCAAGGCCTTGCGGGCCTTTCAACGCAGTGTGGGATGGCCGGAAGATGGCCATCCCACGGCAGAATTGCTGGGGCGTTTGCAGCAGGGTCGGTAGCCAGCCGGTTGTTCAGGCTGGCTTGGTCAGGCGCTTGCGTGCAGCTTGCTGGCCATGGCAAAGGCCGCGTGCTCTGCGTTGAAGTCCCAGCGCTCGATCGACAAGGGCTGCCCTGGTATGGCGGGGCGCCTGATCAGGTTCACTGAATTGGCCGTGTCGCCTCGCAACCTGGATGACAAAGCCGTGCCGGCCTGTACCACCCAGAACGGATGCTGGCTACCACCGCGGATGGTCTTCTGGGGGACTACGTAAGGCAGGTGGATGTGGCCACCCAGGATCAGATCGACACCCGCCTGGCCCCAGTGCGACAGGGCGGCTTCGTGCCCGCGCAGCAGGTTTTCGCGATCCTTGTCCAGCGTCACGCACACCGGTTGGTGCACGACCACCACCTTCACCTGTCCAGCTTGTGCTTGGTCCAACCGGGCGGTCACAGCGTCGATTTGATCGGCCGACACTTCGCCATCCTTGTGGTGCCAGGGCCGTGTGGTGTTGACCCCGATCACCAGCCACTGCGGGGTTGAAATGCAAGGCTCCAGCTCAGGGCCGAAGGCCCGGCGGAAGTTGGCGTAGGGCGCCAGCAACCTGGCGGCCAGGTTGAACAGGGGGATGTCGTGGTTGCCGGGAATCACCAGGCGGTGCGGTGCTTTGACCTCATCGGCAAAGCGGCGCGCGGCGGCAAACTGCGAATGCCGCGCCCGCTGCGTGATGTCGCCTGACCAGACGACGATGTCGGGCCGCTGCGCCTGGGCCAGGCTCAGCAAAGCGGCCATCACGGGCGCTTGTTCAGTCCCGAAATGCGGGTCGGAGATTTGCAGCAACACACTCACGTGGGCACCAGCAACTGCAAAGGTTGAGGCGACGGCCGAAAGTGCAGGGGCGTGTCCATCCAGATCACTTCGCCATCGGTGGCCACCTTCAACCGCTTGGGCCGGTGAGGGCGTCGGGGTGACACGGTCAGGCTGGTGAAGGCAAAGCTGGACACCTTGTCGGCATCGCCCAGCTGGCCCAAGGCCCCGCGCAACAGCAAACCCAGCATGGCCAGTTTGCCCACCGGCTTGACGGCGATGGCCACGAGTTGTCCATCTTGCAAGGCGGGGGCTTCGGGGATGCCGATCTGCTCCATCTGCAGCGCGTTGTTGCCCACGAACAAGGTGGGCGTGACGATGGTGTGGGTGGTGTCGTCCAGCGTCAGTTTGATGACCCAGTCGCGGTGGTCTCGCAGCATGGTCGCCAGGCTCGCGAACAAGGCCACGACCCGGCTGCGCCCAAAGCGCTTCTTGAAAATTTCGCGGTCTTGCAGCATCGTGGGGTACAAGCCCATGCTGGCGTTGACGATGAAGGCCTGCTCATTGATCAGGCCCACTTGCACCGGTTTGATGTGGGCGGTCAGCAGCGAGCGGGCGGCTTCTTCAATGTCCGAGGACACACCGTGGTGGCGCCCAAAGTAGTTGAAGGTGCCTTGCGGCAGGATGCCCAGCGGCAGGCCTGTGGGCAGCACCTGTTGCACCACCGCGTTGATGGTGCCATCGCCTCCGGCCGCGACCACGGCACCCTGGTGCTGGCGTGCCAGTTCAATGGCGCGTGAAATCGCTTGGGGCAAGTTCTTGGGGTCGCTCACTTCCAGCAACTCGTGTCGCCGGCCGGCTGCTTGGAAGACGCGCTTCACCGTGTCCACCCTTTCCTGGGCTTCGACGTGGCCCGATCCGCCATTCAACACCACGAACAATGGGGCGGTCAGGGACCACGGCGGGTTCTCGGCATCGGGCGAAATGGCGGCAACTGCGGGGCTGGTGGACATGCTCGGCGCTTCCGTGGACAGGTGTGTGTACCGCCATGGTGTCCCTGACTGGGCCGCGACACAGCCAGCCAGGGCCGACCCCGTGCGTAGGCTCAGTCCGACAAGTCGGGTTTGGCCAACTCAGCCCGGGTGCACGCCAGCGCGTTTGAGCAACTGCTTGCACCGGTCTGACAAGTGCAGCACCCGCAAGTGCTTGCCCGCCTTGTCGTACCGCTCACGCAGTGTCTTCAGCGCGGCAATCGCCGAGTAATCCACAAAGCTCAGGTGGCGGCAGTCCAGCGTCACGTGGGCCGGGTCGTTGGCGATGTCGAACCGGTTCAGGAAGGGCGTGACCGAGGCGAAGAACAGGGTGCCATGCACGCGGTAGAGCTTGCTGCCATCTGGTTCAAGGTGTTGGTCGGCGTGCAGCTCGCGGGCGTGCTGCCAGGCGAAGTTGAGCGCCGCGATGACGATGCCGCACAGCACTGCGGCCGCCAGGTCGGTGAACACCGTGATGACCGTGACCGCGATGATCATCAGCACATCGTTCAGCGGCACCTTGTTCAGCACCCGCAGCGAGGCCCAGGCAAACGTTTGCTGTGCCACCACAAACATGACGCCCACCAGCGCGGCCAGCGGGATGCGCTCGATCAGCGGTGAGAGCAGCAACACGAACATCAGGATCATCACCCCGGCCACCACGCCAGACAGCCGCCCGCGCCCGCCAGAACTGAGGTTGATCGCCGTTTGCCCGATCATGGCGCAGCCGCCCATGCCGCCGAACACGCCCGACACCACGTTGGCCGCACCCAGGGCCACGCACTCGCGGTCGGGGTAGCCACGGCTTTCGGTGATCTCGTCCGTCAGGTTCAGCGTGAGCAGTGTTTCCAGCAGGCCGACCATGGCCATCAGCACCGCGTAGGGCGCGATGGTGCTCAGCGTGTCCAGGTTCCAGGGCACTTGGGGCAGGGCCAGGTCAGGCAGCCCGCCGGCGATGTGCGCCATGTCGCCCAGGGTGCGCGTGGGCAGGCCGAGCAGGTTGACGGCCAGGCCCACACCCAGGATGGCCACCAGCGCAGGCGGCACGGCGCGGGTCAGGCGCGGCATCAGGTAGACGGTGGCCATCGTCAAGGCCACCAGGCCGATCATCAGGTAGAGCGGTGGGCCGCTCAGCCAGGCCTGGCCCACTTTGAAGTGCTCCAGCTGCGCCAGCGCGATGACGATCGCCAGACCGTTGACGAAGCCCAGCATCACCGGGTGCGGCACCATGCGCACGAGCTTGCCCAAGCGAAGCAGGCCGAAGGCGATCATCAGCAGCCCGCCCATCACCACGGTGGCCAGCAGGTATTGCACGCCATGCTGCACCACCAGCGCCACGATCACCACGGCCATGGAGCCGGCGGCGCCAGAGATCATCCCGGGTCGGCCGCCGAACAGGGCCGTCAGGGTGCAGATGATGAAGGCTCCGTACAGGCCCATCAGCGGATTGAGGTGGGCCACCAGGGCGAAGGCGATGCACTCGGGCACCAGGGCGAAAGAGGTCGTGATGCCGGCCAGGACATCGGCCCGCAGGGCGTGTGCTTTCAATCGATTCTCAGCACCGCCCCGACCGCCGGCTGCGCGGCTGCAATTTGTCCAGTTCGGTGATCTGCTGCTTGAGCAGGATCAGCAAGGTGCGCGCGTCATCAACCGGCAAAGACAGGCACGTGGTGCCGGTGTGTTCATCACGCGCCGGCCGCGCTTGAACCAACACATCGACACCGATCTCAATCAGGCCGTTGTAGTGCTTTGCCGATTTCAGGCGCTGTATTTCGATGTCGTAAGTTTTCATGTGTGTTCTTCTCTCGCGTGCGCTCAGCGCCGCAGGGGCTTGAGCAGTCCGTTCAGCCCGTTGTGGTCAATCTCGTGCATCAGGGCCAGCAGGCGGCCCATTTCGCCTTTTGGAAAGCCCTCGCGCGCAAACCAGTGGAGGTAGTTTGCAGGCAGGTCAGCCAGGAGCACGCCTTTGTGTTTCCCGAAGGGCATGGTCATGGTGACCAGCTTTTGCAGATCTTCAGGATTCATGTTGCAAGGACGATGCGCCGAGGAGGCCGAGCTTGGCCTGGTTGGTCAGTGTATCGGCTGTGGGCCCGCGACCAACCAAAACGCGGTGGCCACGAGGATGGCCGCGAACGACAAACGCATGGGTTTTTCTGGCAAGCGGTGGGCCAGTGCCACCCCCGCCGACACCGTCAGCACACCCCCCAAAGCCATGGGCAAGCCCAAGGCCCAATCGACGCGATGGGCGCCCGCATAGGTGGCCAAAGCCACGACCGAACTGGGCGCGACCAGGGCCAGGGACAAGCCTTGCGCGGTGGTCTGGCGCTGCCCCATCCAGCCGGACAGCAACGGCCCGGCCATGAGGCCGCCGCCGATGCCGAGCAGCCCCATGCTGCAGCCGCCGACCATGCCGACCAGAGGCAGCATGCGCAAGTTCAAGCGGCGTTCATCCTGTGAGGCTTGATGATGTTGTTGTCGGGCGGTGCGCAGCAGGCGAACAGCCAGCAGCACCATGAAGACGCTGAAAATGGCCCGCAACACCTGCGGGTCCATCCGGGTGGCGACATGGGCGATCAGCCAGGTCGTCAGCGCGGCTGACACGGCGATGGCGGCGATGGCTTGCCATGGCATGGGATGGCGCTGGTGGTAGCGCCACCAGCCCACCAGCAGGTTGGGCGCCATCAGCACCAGGGCCGTGCCTTGCGCGATGGGTTGCTCCATGCCAAAGCCCAGCACCAGCAAAGGCACGGCGATGATGCCGCCCCCGATGCCGAAGACGCCGCCAAAGAAGCCGAGGCTGGCGCCGATCAGCAAAGCGGTGAGCAGGTGGGCAGTGGCAAGCATGCCCTGCATGGTATTGGTGCGAAATATAAATACAATCGACATGAACGCATTTCATCATTGCGGCTGGCGCACGAATGAACACTGTCTCCGACCTGGCTTTCTTCGTGGCCCTGGCGCGCCAGTCCAGCTTGGCCGCGGCCGCCCAGGACATGGGCATCACCCCGCCCAATGTCAGCCGCCGGCTGGCCGCCCTGGAGAAGCGCCTGGGGCTGCGGCTGCTCAACCGCACCACCCGCCGTTTGAGCCTCACCGCCGAAGGGCAGCGCTACCTCAACGAAGGTGAGCAGATCCTGCGTGACCTGGAGGGGTTGGAAGAGTCGCTGGCGGCCGACCGCCAGGCACCGCAGGGCCTGCTGAGGGTCAATGCCACCTTTGGTTTTGGGCGGCGCCACCTGGCGCCCGCCATCTCCGACTTCGCCTTGCGCTATCCGCAGGTGGAAGTGATCCTGACCTTGACCGACCACCCCCTGGACCTGATCGAACACGCGATTGACGTGGGCATCCAGTTCGGCACGCCCCCCGATGCGCGGGTGCTGGCCCGGCGTGTGGCCAGCAACCGGCGCTGGTTGTGCGCCTCGCCCAATTACCTTTCTGAATTCGGTGTGCCGACCGCGCCGCAAGAGCTGGCCCAGCACCGCTGCATCGTCATCCGCGAGAGCACCGCCACCTTCAACCACTGGCAACTGAGCAACGGGCAGGACAAGCGCATGGTGAAAGTGCGGGGCCCCTTGAGCACCAACCACGGCGAGGTGGCCGTGGATTGGGCGCTGGCCGGCCATGGCATCGTGCTTCGGTCGGAGTGGGATGTGGCCGCCTACCTTCGCAGCGGCCGCTTGTCTCGCATCCTGGCGCCCTGGGTGGGCGACATGGCCGACATCCACGCCATCTATCCCCAGCGGCACCACATGTCGGCCAAGGTGCGCGCTTTCCTGGACTTCATGGTGGAGCGCTTTGACCCGGCATCGACCCCGCCTTGGTGAGCCGCTGCTGGGGCGACATCGATCGGCGCAAAGCGATGGCCAGGGCCAGGGCCACGGCCACCAAAGCGGCCGCCACTGCGAACGTGACCCGCATGCCGATGGCGACGGCATCCGGGTGCGCCGTGCTGAAGTCCACCGTGCCCGAGGCGGTGGCGAAAACCGCGCCCATGACCGAGGCGCCGGTGATGAGACCCAGGTTGCGCGACAGGTTGAGCAGGCCTGAAACGACACCGCGCTGCTCGGGCAACACCTCGGCCATGACGGCGGTGTTGTTGGCCGCCTGGAACAACGCATAGCCGGCGGTGATCAGGGCGATGGGGATCACATAGCCGGCGATGCCCAGCGCGGCTGGCGCCAGGCACAAGACCAGGCACCCCAGCACCATGCCGATGAGCCCACCGGCGCTGGTGCGGTGTGGGCCAAATCGGTCCACCGCGCGTCCGGCAGGCACACCGGTGAACGCGGCGACCACCGGCCCCACTGACAGGATGACGCCGACCAGCGCCGTGCCCAGGCCCAGGGCGTGCGCGAGGTAGAACGGCCCGACCACCAGCGTGGCCATCATCACGGTGGCGACCAGCGCGCTCATGGCCAGGCTGGTGGTCAGCGCCCGATCGCGGAATTTTTCCAATCGGATCAACGGTGACTGGGCATGCGCCTGCGCCCACACGAACAGGCCCAATCCGCCCAGCGTGGCCAGGAGGAGCGCCACATTGAGCGGCCCGAAGTGGCCGCGCCCCACCGTCATCGCGAGCGCGTAGGCGGCCAGCGTGAGCGCCAACAGCAGGGTGCCCAGGTGGTCGAAGCGGGCCTGATCTGCCTTCAAGGTCTGGCGGTCAGCGGGCAGGCAACGCCGGGCCAGCACCAGTGCCAGCCCACCCAGCGGCACGCTGACCCAGAAGATCGAGGGCCACCCGAATTGATGGACCAGCCCACCGCCCAGCGACGGGCCCAGTGCCGTGCCCACCGCCGACATGGTCCCCAGCAGGCCCATGGCGCGGCCGGTGTGCGATGTCGGCACGGCCTCCCCCACCAGGGCCATGGTGAGCGCCAGCATGATGGCCGCCCCCACGCCTTGCACACCCCTGGCGGCGCTCAACCACCCCAGGCCCGGCGCGGTGGCGCACAGGGCGGAGCCCACGGTGAAGAGGCCGATGCCCACCATCAGCAGCCGCCGACGGCCCACGATGTCGCCCAACCGGCCCGCGCTGACGATCAGCGCGGTGGTGGCCAGCAGGTAGGCCAGGACCACCCATTGGGCTTGCTGAAACGACGCGTCAAATGCCTCGGCCAAGGTGGGCAGTGCCACATTGGCGATGCTGGTGCCCAGCGAGGGCAGCAGCATGCACAGCGCCAGGCTGGCCAGCACCCAGCCGACCGATGGTGAGTCGCCTTCTTTGCCTGAAATCTTCACGTGAACCTCGTCTGTCTGGCAACCCGAAAATGGCGTCCTCTCAAAGATAGTGCTTTGCCTGGCATGGCGGAAGGCGCATGATTTGTACTTCATTCATGCATTTAACGCCATGTCTCGACCCGACCTCAACCTGTTGTTCACCCTGGACGTGCTGCTGGCCGAAGGCAGCGTGGCGGGGGCCGCTCGCCGGTTGCGGCTCAGCCCCTCCGCGATGAGCCGCTCGCTGGCCCGCTTGCGTGAGGTGACCGGTGATCCCCTGTTGGTGAGGGCGGGGCGCGGCCTGGTCCCATCACCCCGGGCGCTGGAGCTTCGCGATCGCGTCAAGCAGCTTGTGCACGACGCCGAAGCCGCGCTGCGCCCGGCCCATGCGCTCAAGCTCGACCAGCTTGAGCGAACCTTCACGCTGCGCACCCGCGAAGGCTTTGTCGAAAACTTCGGGGCCCCCTTGATCGCGCTGGTGAGCCAGGAAGCGCCCGGCGTTCGGCTGCACTTCCTGCCCAAGCTGGACAAGGACAGCGCCCCGCTGCGCGACGGCAGCGTTGACCTGGAAACGGGCGTGATCGGCAAGGCCACCGGCCCGGAGGTGCGTGCGCAAGCCTTGTTCCGAGACCGCTTCGTGGGCGTGGTGCGGGCCGGGCATCCGCTGAGCCAGGGCCACATCACACCCGCGCGCTATGCCGCTGCCCGCCACATCGGTCTCTCACGCAGGGGCCTGGGCCAAGGCCCCATCGACGAGGCTTTGGCGCCGCTGGGCCTGGTGCGCAACGTGGCCACGGTGGTCAGCGGATTTTCGGCCGCACTGGCCTTGGCGCGGGCTGGCGACCTGGTGGCCACGGTGCCTGAGCGGCACACCGGCAGCTTGCGCGATGGCCTGCACAGCTTTGCCTTGCCGGTGCCCCTGTCCCTGCCCGAGATCACGGTGTCATTGCTGTGGCATCCCAGGATGGACGGCGATCCGGCTCACCGTTGGCTGCGCGGGTGTGTTCGCCAGGTTTGTGGCGCCGACTGAAGTTGCCCGGTGTCATTCCCAAGTCGAAGGCCAGGCCACGGGTGTGGGGTGGCAGTGGGCTTGCAGGGCCGCCAGGTCGTCGGGGGTGTCCAGGTCGGTCACATGGGCCGGTTGCCCGGTAGGGACGGGCTGGACCAGGTCGGGGTGCTGGGCCAGCCAGTCGCGGATGCCCAGGTGCTGTGGCGTCGCCAGCACTTGCCGCGCGGCATGGCAGCTCAAGATCAGCGGGTGTCCGCGCACGCCCTCCACGAGGGGCATTTGCGCATGGATGGTGGTGTGGCGCCGTTGCCAGGCTTCGCTCAGCGACAGGATGTGCGCGCTGTCCAGCCAGGGCAGGTCGGCCAGCACGATCAACAAGTCGTGATCATGGCCTTGGTCCACATGCGCTTGCAAGGCCAGCCTTTGTGATTCGACCAGGCTGGTGTCGGGCCGGCCATGCGCCAGCGTGTGTGCGCCGCAGCGCTGGGCGATGGGCCGCAAGGTCTCGACGTAAGGGCCGATCACCACGCTCACGTGCTCAAGACCCGCCCCACGCAATGCGCCGATCAGGCGTTCCAGCAAACTGGTGCCGCCGATCTGCAGTGCGGCTTTGGGGCGGTGGCCCAGGCGTCGGCCCACGCCTGCGGCCAGGATGGTGGCCGCCATCGGCACGGTGGTCGGGCTCATGTCAGGTCAGGCGAGGCAGCTGGGAGCGGTCAAGGCCGCGCTGCCGGGATGATCCTGGCCGTGGCCATGCAAATGCTTGCCCAGGGCCACCGGCGCAGGCACCGGGCGGTGGATGCCGTTCTTCACGGCCACCACCTCGGCCATGATTGACAGGGCGATCTCGGCCGGGGTCTTGCTGCCGATGTAAAGCCCGGCGGGCCCATGCAGGGCTTGCAGCGCGGCCTCGGGCACATCGAAGTGTTCGTGCAGGCGCTCGCGGCGCAGCGTGCTGTTGCGCCGCGAGCCGATGGCGCCCACGTAGAAAGCCTCGGACTGCAAGGCGTCGATCAGTGCCAGGTCGTCCAGCTTGGGGTCGTGCGTGAGCGCGACCACGGCGGTGCGGGCATCGGGCCGCAGCCGCAGGATCAGGTCGTCCGGCATCTCGTGGCTGATCTCGACCCCGTCCAGGCCCCAACTGGCGCGGTGCTCTTCGCGCGGGTCGCACACCACCACCTCGAAGCCCAGGCTCAGCGCCATCTGGCACAAGAAGCGCGACAGGTCGCCTGCACCGATCACGATCAGGCGGTTCTGAGGGCCCAGGCAGGTGGTGAGCTGGGTGCCAGTGAGTTGGGGCACGCCATCGTGCCGACCCCCTCGTTCAACGGCGTGCAAGGTGACGTGGCCGGTGCGCAGGTCCAGCACCCGCTCGGTGCTGCGCCGTTGCTGGCAGGCCTGCAGCAGTTCAGCCAGGCGGCTGTGGGGGGCCAGCACCTCCAGCACCAGCTCGACCGTGCCGCCACAGGGCAGGCCGAAGCGGTGCGCCTCGTCGGCCGAGATGCCATAGCGCAGCACGGCGGGGGCGTCGGTGGCGCAGGCCGCCTGCATGCCGCCTTCGCGGATGCGGTGGATCAGGTCGTCTTCAATGCAACCACCCGAGACCGAGCCCACGACCTCGCCCCGGCCATTGAGGGCCATGAGCGAGCCGGCCGGCCGGGGTGAAGAGCCCCAGGTGCGCGCCACGGTGACCAGCACCACGGGCAGGCCAGCGGTTTGCCAGCGCAGTGCGGTGCGCAGCACCAGGGTGTCGAGGTCTTCCATGGGTTGGGGACTCAAGCCAGGTTGAAGGGCAATTGGCGCACCGGCTTGCCGGTCAGCTTGGCGATGGCATTGGCAAAGGCGGGGGCCAACGGTGGCAGGCCGGGCTCGCCCATGCCGGTGGGTGGGTCGGCACTGGGCACGGTGTGCACGGCGACCTCGGGCATGTCGGTGATGCGGGGCACCACGAAGTCGCCGAAGTTGCTCTGCTGCACCTCGCCATCCTTCAAGGTGATGGCCGCACCCGGCAGGCACATGGACAGGCCCATCAGCGCAGCGCCTTGCACTTGCGCCTCCACGGTGCGTGGGTTGACGACCAGGTTGCAATGCACGCCCGCCGTCACGCGGTGCAGCACGGGGCTGCCCTTCTTGGCCGAGGCCTCGACCACATAGGCCACCACCGACTCGAAGGATTCGTGCACCGCCACGCCCCAGGCGCGGCCCGCTGGCAAGCGCTTCTTGCCATAGCCGCTCTTGTCGACGGCCAGTTGCAAGGCAGCGCGGTGGCGCGGGTGCTTGTCGCCAAAGAGCGCCAGGCGGTAGGCCACCGGGTCTTGTTTGGTGGCGCGGGCGATCTCGTCGATCAAGGTTTCCATCACGAAGGCCGTGTGGGTGGAGCCCACGCTGCGCCACCACAGCACCGGCACGTTGACCTTGGGGTGGTGAACCGTCAGGCGCATGGGCAGGGCGTAGGGATCACGCATGCCTTCAACGGCAGTGGCATCAATGCCGTTTTTGATCATGCCGCCTTCAAAGGGCGTGCCTGCGGTGATGGATTGGCCGACCAGGACGTGGTCCCAGGCCAGCACTTGGCCGCGCGCGTCGAAGCCGATGCGGGCGCGGTGCAGGTGCATGGGGCGGTAGTAGCCGCCCTTGATGTCGTCTTCACGGCTCCAGACCATGCGCAC
Source organism: uncultured Aquabacterium sp. (assembly GCA_964554655.1). Taxonomy (GTDB): domain Bacteria; phylum Pseudomonadota; class Gammaproteobacteria; order Burkholderiales; family Burkholderiaceae_C; genus Aquabacterium. Next base: position 18,007 of record CAZKPN010000049.1, read on the forward strand.
GGGGGCGTTCAGGCCTGCGGCGCGGGCGGCCTTGGCGATCTCGCAGGCCTCGACCACGTAGTCGCTGCTGCCCACGGCGCGTCGGCCAAAGCCACCGCCGGCCATCTGCACGTGCATGGCCACTTGCTCGTGCTTGAGGCCCAGCACGCGCGCCGCGGCCGCGCCATCCACGCCGGGGAACTGGGTGCCAATCCACAGGTCGGCCTTGCCCTCGGACAACTGAACGGTGCAGTTCAAGGGCTCCATGGGCGCGTGGGCCAGGTAGGGGAAGATGAACTCGGCGTCGATGTGTTTGGGCGCGGTGGCCAGGGGCGCCATGTCCGCGTCGAACTGGCGCGGGCCGGGCTGCTTGGCCAACTCGCGGTACTGGGCCAGCAGCTTGTCGCTGTCCACCTTTTCGACCTTGGAGGCGTCCCACTCCACCTTGAGGGCATCGCGCCCCTGCTTGGCGGGCCAGTAGCCATCGGCCACCACGGCCACGCCTTCGGCGCCCCGGTCCAACGGCACGCGCAGCACCGCTTTCACGCCCTTGATGGCGCGGGCGGCGCTGTCATCCAGCGAGGCGATGCGCGCGCCGAACACCGGCGGGTGGGCCACCACGGCCGTCAGTTGCCCAGGCAGGTGGGTGTCGATGCCGAAGTCCTGGCGGCCACTGCTCTTGGCCTTGGCATCCAGGCGGTTGGTGGGCCGGCCGATGAGGCGGAAATCTTTCGGGTCTTTCAGCACGACCTTCTCGGGCACGGGCAGGGCCATGGCGGCCTCGGCCAACTCGCCATAACCCAGCTTGAGCCCGCCTGGGCCGATCACCGTGCCAGATTGCGTGCGCAAAGTGGCCACGTCCACGTTCCAGCGCGTGGCGGCGGCGCTGAGCAGCATGGCCCGGGCCCGCGCACCCAGCTCGCGGTACTGCGTGAAGCTGTGCTTGATCGAGTTGGAGCCGCCGGTCAGGTGGATGCCCCACAGGGGGTCGGCGTAAGCCGGATCGCTGTTGCCATGGCGGCTGCGCACCAAGCTCCAATCGGTATCGAGTTCTTCGGCCAGGATCATGGGCAAGGCGGTTTGCACGCCTTGGCCAAACTCCAGCCGGTTGATGGCCACGGTGACCTCGCCATTGGGCGCGATCTGCACAAAGGCCGAGGGCTGTTGCGTGGGCTTGAGGGCGGTGTCTGCGCTGGCGCCTTGGGCCAGGGCCAGGTGGGGAAACGCGCCCAGCACCAGGCCACCCGCACCGGCCAGCTTCAGGAAGCTGCGGCGTGGCATCGTGGCTGCGTTGGTGTCAGCTTGACTGCGGGCCAGCATGTGTTGCAGAGCGCGGGGCATGTCGCGGTGATCGAGGTTGTTCAGCATGGCGGCAGCTCCTTCAAGCCAGGGTGCGGGCGGCATCGGCCACCGCGGCGCGGATGCGGGCATAGGTGCCGCAGCGACAGATGTTGCCGACCATGGCCGAATCGATCTCGGCGGGGGTGGGTTGCTTGCCTTTGGGCAGCGATTTCAGGAAGGCGGTCGCGCTCATGATCTGCCCGCTTTGGCAGTAGCCACATTGCGCCACATCGTGCTTGACCCAGGCCGCGTGCACGGCCGAACCAATCCGGTCACGACCATCGGTGATGGCTTCGATGGTGGTGATCTTCTTGCCTTCGGCGGCCGAGACGGGGGTGATGCAGGAGCGGGTGGCCTGGCCATCCAGGTGCACGGTGCAGGCGCCGCACAAGGCCGCGCCGCAACCGAACTTGGTGCCGGTCATGCCCAGCGTGTCGCGCAAGGCCCAGAGGATGGGGGTGGCGGGGTCGGTGTCGACCGTGTGCTTTTGGCCGTTGACGTTGAGCGTGCTCATGGTGGTCATCTCTCCTTGGGGTGGGTTCAGTGTGCATGCCAGCCCCGTGACGAGCTTGCCGTTTTTGGTTTTTGTATTGCCTTTTTCAACGAGACTTCATCAAACGCTGAACTGCTCAGGCGTGCCGGTTGTAAAGTGATTCATGTTTTCTGAAAGGCTGGCCATGACGCTCGAAGCCCTGGCCAACGCGCTGGGACAGATTGCCCAAACTGATGGTAGCCACCCCACAGGCATCACGCAACTCTCGGTCTACCGCAGCAGCGTGAAGACAGATCCCCTGGCCTGCTTTTACGCCTTGGGGCTGGCCATCCCGGCCCAAGGCCACAAACAGGTCACCTTTGGCGACCAGGTGTTGGCTTATGGGCCCGGGCAATCCTTGTTGACCACGGTGGATTTGCCGGTGGTGGCCCATGTCACCCACGCCAGCCTGGCCCAGCCCTACCTGGGCTTGTTGTTGACGCTGGATGCGCGTGCCCTGCTGCAGCTGGCCTCCGAGATGGACCTGCCACCCCTGTTGCGAGAGCAGGCGCCGCGCGCGATCTCGCTGAGCGCCTTGCAAGCGCCTTTGCTGGACGCGGTGCTCCGCCTGGTCCAACTGGTGAACGAGCCACAGCACCTGGCCCACATCGCGCCCCTGATCCAGCAAGAGATCATGGTGCGTTTGCTCACGGGCCCGCATGGCCTCTACCTGCGGCACCTGTTGGCGGCGGGCTCGCCCAGCCATCAGATCGCGCGGGCCATGGCCTGGCTCAAGCAGAACTTCCGCGGCGATGTGTTGATGGACGAACTGGCGGCGACGGTGCACATGAGCCCCTCCACCTTCCGGCAGCACTTTCGCGGCCTGACGGGCATGAGCCCCTTGCAGTACCAAAAGCAGCTGCGCCTGCAAGAGGCGCGTCACCTGATGTTGAACCAGGCCCTGGATGCCAGCACCACGGCGGCCCGCGTGGGCTACGAGAGCGCCTCGCAGTTCAGCCGCGATTACAGCCGCCTGTTTGGCGCACCGCCGCAGCGTGACATCAAGCGCATGCGGCACCTGCCCGGCGTGCCATCTCCCTGACAATACCTGGTAATCCAACAAGGAACCCGATGAGCGATCTGCCGCCCTGCCCTCAATGCCACTCCCAATACACCTACGCGGATGGCGATCTGTTCATCTGCCCGGATTGCGCCCATGAATGGGGTCAGGACGCCGCCGTGGCCGCGACCGAGGTGCGCGTGTGGAAAGACGCCTACGGCAATGTGCTGAAAGATGGCGACTCGGTCACCGTGGTCAAGGATTTGAAGATCAAAGGTTCGTCCTCCGTCGTCAAGGTGGGCACCAAGGTCAAGAACATCCGGCTGATCGAGGGCGACCACGACATCGATTGCAAGATTGAAGGCTTCGGCTCAATGCAGTTGAAGTCGGAGTTCATCAAGAAGGCGTGAGCCTGTCGCCATGAAGACGCCGCGCCACCTTCGTCGCCTGCGCCTGACCCGCTCGCACGCCATCCTTCAACTGCGCCACCAGCTTGAACAGGACTCCTTCCCGCGCCTGCAGATGGCCTTGATCGTGGGGCTGACGGGCCTGGTCGGGCTGTTGTTGTCATTCGCCCTGCTGCACGCGGGCATCGACAGCATGGTGTTGCGCTACCCGCTGGCACTGGGCCTGGCATACCTGTTCTTTCTGGCCTTGCTGTGGCTGTGGTTGCGCACCAAGGCCGAAGACTACGCAGACATCCCGGACCTGTCCGTTGGCGGCAGTGGCCTGCCCAGCTCGGACTGCCCGGGCGCGTCCCCCACGTTTTCCAGCGGCGGCGGTGGTGACTTCGGCGGTGGTGGCGCCACGGCCTCCTTTGACGAGATCGGCGCGTCCGGCCTGCCCGAGGTCCAAGCCTCGTCGTTGCAAAAACTGGGTGACTCGGCAGGTTCCAGCCTGGACGCCGACGAACTGGCCGTCCCGCTGATCGTGATTGCCGTGGTCATTGGCCTGGCACTGGCGTCGTTTTACGTGGTCTACCTGGCGCCCAGCCTGTTGGCCGAACTGCTGTTCGACGGCGTGCTGTCGTTCACGCTGTATCGCCATCTGCGTGGCCAAGACGACAACCACTGGCTGGGCACGGCGGTTCGCAGCACCATCGTGCCTTTCGGCATCACCGCCGTGTTTCTGGCGGCGGTGGGCTGGGGCTTGGCCATCCATGCGCCCGGCGCGCGTTCGGTGGGTGAGGTTCTGGTTCATCACCACCTGCAGTCGGCCAAGTAGCCTCAGGGCTGCGCCTTGGCATTGCGGCTCTCCCGCCAGTCCGACGGCGTCAAACCCGACCACCTTCTGAAGGCGCGGTGAAAGCTGTGGACCGATGAGAAGCCCAGCGCCTCTGCGATCTGCTTGAGAGGCAGCTTGCCTTCGGCCAGCAGGCGTTCTGCCGTCAGGCGCTGGCACTCCTGGGCCAGTTCGGCATGCGTGGTGTCCAGCATGCCCAGGTGCCGGCGAAAGCTGCGCTCGCTCATGCCCAGGTGCTCGGCCGTTTCCGCCACCGTGGGCTGTCGTGGAAACGCGCTCAGCAACCAGGCCCGCACGGTGTTCGCCATGTCGGAGCCCGCCTTCATCGCAGTCAGCAGCGAGTCTGCCCGCGTTCTGGCCGCCACATAGGCGACGGGGTCGTGGGTGGGCAGCTTGGCGTCCAGCAAAGTCGGGTTGAAGGTGATGGCGCATTCCTTCTGCCCAAAACTGAGGCGCTGCCCGAAGGTGGCTACATAGCGTTGTTCATGCTCCGCTCGGGGGGCATGCGGAAAGGTCACGTGGTGGATGTCAGACTGACCGGCGCCTGCGAACCTCAGCATCTGAATGGAACTCGTCGCCACCTGTTCCATCCGGAAGTGGCCGCTCAAGCCGTTTTGAACCGCTGGCTGCACCACCAGGCGGGCAGTCGCCCCAGCCTCTGCCAGTTCTATTTCGGACCGCTCCAGGGCCAGCACGGCAAAGCGCCTGATGTCAGCCAGCATCTGCCGCAGGCTGGGTGTGACCAGCACCAAAGGGGTGAGCACGCCATAGCGCATCAGCGCGATGCTTTTGCCGACCACCAGGCCAAAGGCCGAGTCGCCGGTTTCTTCAATGGCGGCGGCCATCAGGCGGTCGAAGAGCTCCATCGGCACCCAGGGGCCTTCTTCCTGCAGATCGTCGGCCGATTCGATGCCGCATCGCCGCAGCGCGGCACTGGAGTTGAAGCCTTCCACATCGAGGGCGTAGGCCAGGATCTTCAGGTTGATGGGAGAGATTCGCATGGGGGTGCAGTCTGGGGGTTTTCCATGCGCCAGCGCGACTGCAATGGTCGGGGCTTTCCCTAGAAAGCACCCCTGTGGGTTAATAAGTGGCCGGCCAAGTCAATGCCTGCCGCGCTACCGGGCCCTACGCTTGTTGGATCCAAACAGGAGACTTCCACCATGCAACGATCCACCCGAGGCGTGCAGGCCTTCGCCCTCAGCAGTCTGGCCGCCGTTCTTCTCACCGCAGGCATCACCAGCGCGCTGGCCGCGACCACGACCACCTTGGGTACCCGCGGCAGCCTCAGCCAGGCCAACCCGGCGATCACGGCCAATGCCAATGGCGCCTGGAAAGATTACTCGCGCGCCGAGGAGTACCCCAAGGCCGTCACCTTGCCGCTGCAGTTCATCACGATGAAGAATGGCCAGAAGCTGGCCGTGCTGGTGTCCGTGCCCGCCGACGCGAAGGGCAACCCCGTGCAGGGCGCCTTCCCGGCAGTCCTGACGCAAACGGCCTACCGCATTGACCTGGGCCAACTGCTGGGCGGCTTTGCCGTGACCGGCAACACCCTGCTGGTGGGTGGCAAAGACGAGTTCATGATCAAGCGGGGCTACATCTCGGTCGCGGTGGACGTGCTGGGCTCTGGCATGTCCGATGGCCAAGGTGCCTTGCTGGGCGAGGCCGAACAGGCCGCCTATGGTGAAGCCGTGGAGTGGGTGACCCAACAGCCTTGGTTCAACGGCAACCTGGGCCTGGCGGGCACGTCCTACCTGGGCATCACCAGCCTGTTGACCGCCGAGCAGCAGAACCCCGCCGTGAAGGCCGTGTTTGCCCAAGTGCCCATGGGCGACGCTTACCGTGGCACAGTGGGTGTGGGTGGTTTGCTCAATGCCCAATTCATCAGCCTGTGGCTGCCACTGACGCAGACGCTGAGTGTTCAGAACGACATCGCCAAAAGCCTGCACCCCACCTTTGCGACACAGATTGAAGCCGCCAACCAGGAGCACATTGCTGCCATCGACAGCTGGTACCTGCCCACGGTCAACAACTCCCTGGCGGGCTTGACGGGTTTTGCCACCGACGACGGCGATTTCTGGTCGACCCGCTCGCCCCTGGAAAAGGCCGCCAGCATCACGGTGCCCACCTTCATCGTGGGCGGCACCAACGACATTTTTCAGCGCGACGAGCCTTTGTTGTATGAACAACTGAAGAACAAGGTCACCACCAAGCTGCTGATCACACCGGGTGCGCACTTGCAGGCCATCCTGGCCGCGCAGAACGACGCCAACAACGCCACGGCCAACGGTGCGCCTCCAACCAAGTTCCTGATGCTGCAGTGGTTTGACCAATACCTGCGCGGCATGAACACAGGCGCGGCCACGCTGCCCAACGTCACGCAGTATGTGGAGGGCTACGGCATCCTGGGCAACCGCTTTGCCAGCACCACCGACTGGCCCCACCCCAAGGCGACACCGCAGCGCTTCTACCTGCGCGGCAACATGAAGTTGACCACCCAGGCACCCTGGTTGCCTGAAGCCAGCCACACCATCGCCGAGCCCCAAGGCGCCGCGATCACGTACAACGTCAGCGACACCGGCAAGACCGTGCAGGCCAAGGTGACCTTGAACGATGGCAGCGATTGCTCGTCCAGCTACGTGCAATGGTCGCTGGGCATTGGCGGCTTGTTGCCCAAGCTTTGCTACACCAACAGCAACACCGTCGAAAAAGAGCAGAAAGCGCTGATCTACCAGACCGCGCCGCTGACCGAAGACATGTACATCAACGGCCCCATGCAGGCGGACATCTGGATGTCGGCCACGAACACCGAAGCGGCCGTGGCGGTTCGCATCGATGACGTGGATGTGTGGGGCAATGCCACCCCCATCTCGACCGGCCTGCAGTCGGCCAGCCACCGCGCGGTGGACACCAGCCGTTCGCGCTACATCAATGGCGTGATGGTCCAGCCTTGGCACCCCTTCACCCTGGCCACCAAGCAAGCCGTGGTGCCTGGCCAAGCCATGCTGGTGCCGGTGGAAGTGTTCCCGGCCGCTGCGCTGATCCGCAAGGGCCACAAGCTGCGCATCGCCATCAGTGCCAGCAACCAGGCTCAGGGCATCTGGGCCACACCGCAGCAGCTGAAGGCCAACGGCAATGTCAGCACCATCTACAACGACCCCAGTCGGCCCTCCAGCCTGGTGTTGCCGTTGGTGCCCCGCAGTGCGCTGAAGTAAGCTAAACGCGGGGCCTGTGGGCCCCGCGCCATCTGCCTCAAAGCCCCGAAGCTTTCAGGCGGGCCGCCTGCTGGCGGTAGAAGGCGACCGGGTCAGGCACCCCCTTGCCCATCAAACCCAGAACCTGGTTGACTTCGTCGAAGTGGTTCCAGGGGTAGTCGTTGCGCAGCACCTGGCCCCAGGCGGCCGAGCACACACCCACCAGGCCATCGCTGGGGACGTCACCGGCGGCCATCAACAGGTCGGCCGGGTCCCAGGCATTGGTCTTGGGCACGTTGCCGGTGGCCGAGTAATAGACCACGCCATTGCTGGCCAGTGCCGGGCCGCTGGCGCACGGTGTGGCGGGCATGCCGGCGGGGAAGCGCGCGTTGAAGGCGGCGGTGTTCTCGGACCAGGCTTTCAGGGCGGCTTCGTCAACCGGCAGGTCTTTGTGGCCTGAAGCCCAGTCCACGAAATTGCCCAGGAACGAGACCACGCCGACGTAGTTGTTCAGCAAGGTGCCAATGGCATCAACGCGGCCGCCCACCGGGATGGTGTGGGGCGAGCCCACCGTGGTCACGCTGGCGATCAATCCGGGCGCGATGCCGGCGGCATAGCGTGCCGTGGGGCCGCCCTGGCTGTGGCCGATCAGGTTGAACTTGGTGTAGCCCTTGGCGGCCTGCCATGCCTTGAGTTGCTTGAGCAATTGTTCGCCGCGCACATCGTTGTCGTTGACGGCCGAGACCTTGGCCACCAGCACGACGGCACCGTTTTTGCGCAGGTCGGCGGGGATTTGGTAGAAGTAATCCAGGCCCAGGATGTCGTCAAAGCCCATCAGGCCGTGCACCAGCACGATGGGGTAGCGCGTTTGCGCCTCGGTGGGCTTGGGCGCGAACAGGCCGGCATGGGCCGAGGAGACGGCGCCGCAGAACAGGCCGGTGGCCAGTGCCACGGCGGAGAAGGTTTGGGAGGAGCTGCGCATGGTGGGTGTGAGATAGTTATGTAATAGAACTATATTCACGCCCTGGGTGGTTCACGGCATCCCGTGGATTCCCTAAGCACGGCGGCCCTTCTCCCTGCACCCCCTCAGGTGAGGGGTGAGGCTTCAGGCGCCCAGCAAAGGCATCAAACCGCCCCGGTGGTCCAGGGCCATCAAATCGTCGCAGCCGCCCACGTGGGTGTCGCCAATGAAGATCTGCGGCACGGTGCGCTGGCCCGTGATGTCCATCATGTGCTGGCGTTGCACCGGGTCCTGGTCAACGCGGATTTCTTCGATGTGCTCGACACCGCGCTGCTTGAGCAGCATCTTGGCCCGGTTGCAGTAGGGGCAGACCTGGGTGGTGTACATCTTGACGGCTTGCATGGTGGCTCGGCTTAAGGCTTGAGTTCAATCCAGGTGACATTGTCCTGCGCCTGGCATGACCGTCTGACCTGTGGGGGCACCCACCGGGCGCCCCTTGTGTGGCATCAGGCCGATTTTTCGACCGGCAGGTTGGCTTCGCGCCAGGCTTTCAGGCCACCGGCCAGCACCTGGGCTTTCTCGTAGCCCATGGTTTTGAGCTGGGCCACGGCCTTGGTGCTGCGCGCGCCGGTGGCACACACCACCACCAAAGGCGTGGTTTTGTTGCCGGGCAGGCCTTTGACCTTGTCGGTCAGGGTGTCCAGGGGGATGTTCTTGGCGCCCACCACGTGGCCGGCGGCGAATTCGGTCGCGTCGCCCACGTCGATCACCTGGGCTTTTTCGCGGTTGATGAGGTGCACCGCGTTCACGGGGGTCACGCCACCATTGGCACCGCCCTTGATCTGGGGCCACAACAGCAGGCCCCCGGAGGCCAAGGCTGCGACAAGCCAGTACCAGTTCTCAAGCAGATAGCTCATGGAAAATCTTTCGTGTGGGTAGCAAACATGGGATTTTATAATCTCCGACTCCCTTTACGCGACCGGACTTGAAGCCATGTACAAGCTTGTGCTGATTCGCCATGGCGAATCCACCTGGAACCTCGAAAACCGTTTCACCGGCTGGACCGATGTGGACCTGACCCCCACGGGCGTCGAACAGGCCAAACAGGCCGGCCGCCTGCTCAAAGCCGAGGGCTACGAATTCGACGTGGCCTACACCTCGGTGCTCAAGCGCGCCATCCACACCTTGTGGCATGCGCTGGACGAGATGGACCGGCCCTGGCTGCCCGTCGTCAACTCCTGGCGCCTGAACGAGCGCCACTATGGCGGCTTGCAGGGCCTGAACAAGGCCGAAACCGCCAAGCAGTATGGCGACGAGCAGGTGCTGGTGTGGCGCCGCAGCTATGACACGCCGCCGCCTGAGCTGGCTGCCGATGACCCGCGTGGCCAACGCCAGGACATCCGCTACAGCAAGCTCAAGCCCGAGCAGATTCCGCTGACCGAATGCCTGAAAGACACCGTGGAGCGGGTGCTGCCCTTCTGGAACGAGGCCATGGCCCCGGCCATCAAGGCGGGCAAGCGCATCGTGGTGGCGGCGCACGGCAACAGCATCCGGGCTTTGGTGAAGTACCTGGACAACATTGGTGACTCTGACATCGTCAGCCTGAACATCCCCAACGGCATTCCGTTGGTGTATGAGCTGGATGCGGATCTGAAGCCGATCAAGAGCTACTACCTGGGTGATGCGGATTTGATCGCCAAGGCGGCGGCCGCGGTGGCGAGCCAGGGCAAGGCCTGATTCAAGCGCTTTGTCGGGGAGCGCGAGGCGGGGAATCGCCGGTGGCTGGCAGGGCTCCGATGGTGGCGGTCCACCGCGTTGCGGCGGACTGCTCTGCGGTGCTCGGGTCGAGGTGGTGCTGTGGAACTCGCTGCGCGGCCTGATGGCCGCTGCGCTCAAACAGCCACAGCAAGTCAGTTGACGATGCGCGCTGCGCGCGCCCACCTCACCCCTGCGCGCCTCGACGCCCCCGACGTCGCCCTGCCAGCCACCGGCTCATCCCTGATCGCCTCGCTGGTGGCGTGGCACGAATAAGAACCGTGGCGTGCCACCAGCGGGGCGAAAAAGGGCTGGGGTGGTCTCCGGCAGGGCGCCTGGCTTGGTGCTGAGATGGTATGGACGCCTCCCACCTCGCTAACCGCC
>CAZKPN010000050.1:0-7476 GCA_964554655.1 uncultured Aquabacterium sp.
CAGTGCATTCTGGAGACCGCATGATTGCGCAAGAGTTGGAAGTGAGTCTGCACATGGCCTTTGTCGAGGCCCGTCAGCAACGCCACGAGTTCATCACCGTTGAGCACCTGTTGCTCGCCTTGATTGACAACCCCTCCGCTTCCGAGGTGTTGAAAGCTTGTGCGGCCAACCTGGAAGAGTTGCGCAAGAACCTTGATCAGTTCGTGCGTGACAACACCCCCACCGTGGGCGGTACCGACGAAGTCGATACCCAGCCGACCCTGGGCTTCCAGCGTGTCATTCAGCGCGCCATCATGCATGTCCAATCCTCGGGCAGTGGCAAGAAGGAAGTCACCGGTGCCAATGTGCTGGTGGCCATCTTCGGCGAGAAGGATTCGCACGCGGTGTACTACTTGCACCAGCAGGGCGTGACACGCCTGGACGTGGTGAACTACATCGCCCATGGCATCCGCAAGGCCGATCCTCCTGAGCCCATCAAGTCTTCTTCAGAGTCCAGCCCCCCTGAGACCGAGAAGGAAGAAGGTGGCGAGCCCAAGGCTTCGCCGCTGGAGCAATACACCCAGAACATCAATGTGCTGGCCCGTGAAGGCAAGATCGATCCCCTGATCGGTCGTGACCACGAGGTGGAGCGGGTCATTCAGATCCTGTGCCGTCGCCGCAAGAACAACCCACTGCTGGTGGGTGAAGCTGGCGTGGGCAAGACCGCGATCGCCGAGGGCCTGGCCTGGCGCATCACGCAAAAAGACGTGCCTGACGTGCTGGCCGATGCCGAGGTGTATGCCTTGGACATGGGCGCGCTGCTGGCCGGCACCAAGTACCGTGGTGACTTCGAGCAACGCCTGAAGGCTGTGATCAAGCAGCTGAAAGAGCAGCCCAGTGCGATCCTGTTCATCGACGAAATCCACACCCTGATCGGTGCCGGTGCGGCCTCTGGCGGCACCCTGGATGCCAGCAATCTGCTCAAGCCCGCGCTCAGCTCGGGCCAGCTCAAGTGCATTGGCGCCACCACCTTCACGGAATACCGTGGCATCTTCGAGAAGGATGCGGCCCTGTCGCGTCGCTTCCAGAAGGTGGAAGTGGTCGAGCCCTCGGTTGAACAAACCATCGAGATCCTCAAGGGCCTGAAGTCGCGCTTTGAAGAGCACCACAGCGTCAAGTACGCTTTGGGCGCTTTGCAAGCCGCGGCCGAGCTGTCCGCCAAGTTCATCAATGATCGCCATTTGCCTGACAAGGCGATTGACGTGATTGATGAAGCAGGTGCGGCACAACGCATCCTGCCCAAGAGCAAGCAGAAGAAGACCATCACGCGCGCTGAGGTGGAAGACATCGTTGCCAAGATTGCACGGGTGCCTTCAACCAGCGTGTCCAACGACGACCGTTCCAAGCTCAAGAGCCTGGACCGCGACTTGAAGAGCGTGGTGTTCGGTCAGGACTTGGCCATCGATGCCCTGTCGTCCGCGATCAAGATGTCGCGCTCGGGCTTGGGCAAGCCAGACAAGCCGATCGGCTCCTTCCTGTTCAGCGGCCCCACTGGCGTGGGCAAGACCGAGGTGGCCAAGCAATTGGCCTACATCCTGGGCATCGAGCTGATCCGTTTCGACATGTCGGAATACATGGAGCGCCATGCGGTCAGCCGCCTGATCGGTGCGCCTCCGGGCTACGTTGGTTTCGACCAGGGTGGTCTGTTGACCGAAGCCGTGACCAAGAAGCCGCACTGCGTCTTGCTGCTCGATGAAATCGAAAAGGCCCACCCGGACGTTTTCAACATCCTGCTGCAGGTGATGGACCATGGCACGCTGACGGACAACAACGGTCGCAAGGCCGACTTCCGCAACGTGATGATCATCATGACGACCAATGCGGGTGCCGAGACCTTGCAGCGATCGACCATTGGCTTCACCACCCAGCGTCAGGCGGGCGACGAGATGGCAGACATCAAGCGTGTCTTCACGCCTGAGTTCCGCAACCGTCTGGATGCCATCGTTGGCTTCAAGGCGCTGGACGAAGAGATCATCCTGCGGGTGGTCGACAAGTTCCTGCTGCAGCTGGAAAGCCAACTGGCCGAGAAGAAGGTGGAAGTCACCTTCACCGACGCCTTGCGTGCTCACCTGGGCAAGAAGGGCTTTGATCCGCTGATGGGCGCACGTCCGATGCAGCGTCTGATCCAGGACACGATCCGTCGTGCTCTGGCCGACGAGTTGCTGTTCGGTCGCCTGGTGGATGGCGGCCGCCTGACGGTGGACGTGGTTGAAGGTGCCGAAGGCGAGATGGAAGTCAAGTTGGACATCCAGCCGAACAAGAAGAGCGACAAGCCCAAGGCGGAGGCCGCCACGGCCGAGTGATCTTCGTCTGGCTTTGGCCAGGCCAGATCGGACAAGGGCTCAGCTTTGGCTGGGTCCTTGTTGTTTGTGCTTCGGCTTTTTCAATCCGTGGCTGGTGGCAAAGACAGGCGCTCGAAGCCTTGGGCGGTGAGGCGCAGCACTTCACAGCGCGGATGGGCGCCGTCGAGGTCCCAGTCGCTCAAGACGTGACGGGTGCCGCCATGCATGCCAAAGGGCGCTGTTTCGGGGCGGTGGGTGTGGCCATGGACCAGCACGGGCGTGTGGGCGGCCTGCATCCATGAGCGTGCGGCGGCTTCATCGACATCGGCCCAGTTCTCGGGCGTTTGTTGATGCTGGTGCGCGGCACTGGCTTCGCGCATCTGGCGCGCCACCATGAGGCGATCTGCCAGTGGTTTGGCCAGGAAGGCATCACGCCAGGCTGGGTTGCGAACCTGGGCGCGAAAACGAAGGTATTCCTCGTCGGCCAGGCACAGAGCGTCACCGTGGGTGAGCAGCACCTGCTGGCCAAAGGCGTTCAGGATGGTGGGGTCGGCCAAGGCGTGCGCGTGGCAGGCGGTCACCATGTCAGAGCTCAGCAGAAAATCGCGGTTGCCCACCATCAGGCCCAGGTGCAGGCGTTGGCCGGCCTCGGCCAGAAAAGCGGTGCAATCGGCCTCGAAGCCGGCATGGCGCATGTCGTCGCCCACCCAGGCTTCGAACAGGTCGCCCAGGATCAGGACGGCGTCGGCGGGCGTGTTTTGTAGATAGCGGGCCAGCGCCGAGGCAGTGCGCGGCAGGCCAGCATGCAGGTGCAGGTCCGACACAAAATCAATGCACCGCCACGAGGGCGGTGCATTGAGCGCGTCGGCCGCAGGAAAGGGGAGGGTGTCCCCAGTCACGACATCACACTTCCGTGGCTTGGGTGATGACCAGGTTTTCCACGGGCACGTCATCGTGACCGCCGCTGCGGCCGGTCTTGACCTTTTCCATCTGGTCGACGATCTCGGTGCCAGCGACAACCTTGCCGAAGACCGCGTAGCCCCAGCCACTGGCGGTTTCCGACTTGAAGTTCAGGAAATCGTTGTTGGTGGTGTTGATGAAGAACTGAGCGCTGGCCGAATGGGGTGCGCTGGTGCGGGCCATGGCGACGGTGTAGTGATCGTTCTTGAGGCCGTTGTTGGCTTCGTTCTGGATGGTGTCGGTGGTGGGCTTTTGCTTCAGGCCAGGCTCGAAGCCACCACCTTGCACCATGAAGCCCTTGATCACGCGGTGGAAGATCGTGCCGTTGTAGTGGCCGGCGCGAACGTAGTTCAGGAAGTTTTCGACGGTGGCGGGCGCCTTGGCGTCGTCCAGTTCAAGGCGGATCACGCCTGCCGTGGTTTGCAGTTCAACGGTTTTGGTCATGTCATTTCTCCAGGGTAGCTTGTTTGATCACGATGGGTTTGAGGGGCACGTCGCCGTGAGGACCCTTCTGGCCGGTTTCCACCATCCGGATCTTGTCGACCACGTCCATGCCTTGCACGACTTTGCCAAATACGGCGTAGCCGTTGCCATCGGGGGATTGGGCCGAGTCAAGGAAGTGATTGTCCTTGACGTTGATGAAAAATTGCGCGGTGGCCGAGTCGGGAATGCTGGTACGGGCCATGGCGAGGGTGCCCCGCACGTTGCTCAGGCCGTTGCGGCTTTCCAATGGAATGGGCGCGCGCGTGGTTTTTTCTTTCATGTCAGGCGTCATGCCGCCGCCTTGGATCATGAAGGTCTTGATCACGCGGTGGAACACGGTGCCGTTGTAGTGGCCTGATTTCACGTACTGAACGAAGTTCTCCACCGTTTTGGGCGCCTTGGCGGCGTCCAGTTGAACGACGATGTCGCCCTCGCTGGTAGACAATTTCACTGTCTGTGCAAACGCAGAGCCCAGCGTGGCGAAGCTGAGTGCTGTGGCCACAAAGCCCACGTTGACGAGTTTGTGCAGGTAAGTCATCCGATCACTCCTTCATAGAATATTTTCCAAAGGCCGCCTTCTTTACCCCAGTATTGACGTTTGACGACGCCAGTGCGTTGACCGTCGGACACTTCTCCGAAGGTCACCACCAGGATCTCGCCCTTGTCACGCCAGCCCAGGATGGCCAGATCCTTGAGTTGCAAGGACTTGCCACGCTGGCTGACCACTTCTTTTTCCAGCCATTGTCGCCACTGATTGAAATCGCGGGTGCCGTTGGAAAACTGGCTGGAATAAAAGGACATCAACCGGCTCAGGTCGCCGCTGGCCCGAGCCACGCGCCAGCCCTCAATGAGGTTGCGCATGTTGCGCCGCTCATGTTCGGCGGATTTGGCGGGCACCCAGGTCAGGCTTTTGGCAATGACGACCGGGGTGGTGCGCGGTTGCACGCTTTCCAAGATGCTTTTCAGCTCCGGATTGGCCAAGGCCACGCAGCCGTCTGTGCTGTTGGGGCTGCGGGCGTAGCTGTCGCTTGGCACGCCATGCAGCCAGATGCCTGATCCGGTCCGGCCCTGGCGGCGGTCGTACTCGTTGGGGTAGTTCAAAGGCAGGGCGCCCACACCGTAGAAATCGGTGAGCTGTTTGCCATCCAGCCGGCTGGTGATGTAGTACACGCCCAAAGGCGTGCGCTGGTCACCCTGGGCGGCCTTCTCGGCGCCCAGACGCCCGATGGACGCGTAGTGGTCGGCCACCACGCGCAAGCCATGAGGGCCATTTTCAAACAGGTACAGGCGCGAGCGGCTGGCGTCCACCGCGATGGCGTGCTTGGTGCTGGGTGGAGTCTCGATGAACTGGGCGGGTAGCGCGTCAGCAGGCGGTCGTTCGCGCAGGGCGAAGAGCCGGCGCTCGGCTTCCGTGCGCAATTGTTCAATCCGCTGGGGCGCACGTTCGGTCAAGTCGGCGGGGGCGCTCCCCATGGCTTTCAGTGGGGTCGTTTGAGACAGCAGCAGATCACCGTAAACCATCTGTGCCAACTGAAAATTGGGCACGTTTTCGACCAGCGTCTGGGCCTTTTTCAGGGCCAGTTTGCCTTGCCCGGCCCCGATCAAGCGGTAGATTTCAAGCAGGCGCGCCTCGGCAGGCTGGCTTTGCTGATCTGGCTTGAGGGCATGGGCAGGCCCCGCACCGACAAGGCTCAGGCCCATGGCACTCGCCAGCAACATGCTCTTGACGAGCATGGACAACCGCCGACCTGCCGCAGGGTGCGGCGGTCGGCCCAAATGACCACTCATATCACGAACCGGCGCTTTCCTTCACGATGACCCATTCACCACCGGTGCGCACCAGCTCCACACGCTTGCCGCTGCTGATGTCCAGGCTGTCGGCCTTGTAGTCCTGGCGGAAACGAGCGGTCGCTTTGTTGCCATTGATGGACACGTCAATCTTGGAGAGTTTGACCGAGATGTTGCGCTTGCCCTGAATGCGCTCGCGGCGCTCCTGTTCCCAGGCTTTGCGCGACTTGCCGCCGTTGAAATCGCGGCTGTAAGCGGCGAAGTAGGCGTTGAGGTCTTTCTTGCTCCAGGCCGATGCCCAGGCTTGCAGGGCCGATTCGACCTCGCGTTCCGCTGCTTCAGCCTTGGCTTCCACGGGGGCTGGTGCAGGTGGCGTGGGCTTGCTGATGGGCGCAGGTGCTGGCACCGGAACGGGCGCTGGCTTGGTGGCGGGAGCCGGGGTTGGCAACGGCACTGGGGCCGGTGCTGGCGTGGTGGTGGGCGTGTTGCTGTTGGTCAAACCAGCCACGGCCGTGCCACCACGTTCCTTGGGGAACAGGTCGCGGATCATCGCCAGCTTGGGGGCCACGGCGGAGCGGGTGTCGATTTGCAGGGCCTTGGAATAGGCCTGGCTGGCCAGCTTGGCGTAAACATCACCGAGGTTTTCGTAGGCGGTGGCGTAGCTGGGGTTGGTCCGGATGGCCATTTCAAGCGCATTGCGCGACTTGTCGTACTGGCCTTGCTGGGCGTAAAGCACGGCGAGGTTGTTGAACGGCTCGGGCAGCTCCGGATAGTCTTCGGTCAGCTTGGTGAACGCGGTGATCGACTCGGGGATGCGACCGGCCTGCGACAGGCTGATGGCCCGCAGGAAACGCATCATGGGGTCACGCGGGCGGGCGGCCAGGAACTGGTCGGCCCTCTGCAAGGCTTCGGTGTTTTTGCCGGCGGACAGCAGTTTTTGCACATCGCCAACTTCGTCAGCACGAACCGCAACAGCGGTCATGGACAGGGCGGCAATGGCCAGGCACTTGGCGGCCATGGCCGTGAAGCGGATTCCAAACTTAGGCGCAACAGCTTGCATGAGTGGTATTTATCCGATGGGTTTGTGTTGATGGTGTCGGGCACACAAAGCGGCTAGAAAAAAGCCTGCCATTTTTCGAGGATACCAGCCGGCCACGGACCGCAAAAGTGTCTGTCATCCTTGGGCGTGGGCGGGCCGCTATACTCATTGGATTGTATCTGAGCGTTGCAAGTTTGATGGGGCCCGTGCATGCCCCGCGCACTTGTTGCTTTGCCGCAAGTACCGCATGACCCGTGTCGCCCGACACCGGATGTGGCCTTGGGCGCTTGACCAGAATTTTTCTCCAATGAGCTTGCGTATTTTCAACAGCCTGTCGCGGCAGGTCGAGTCGTTTGTCCCCCTGGTTCCTGGCCAGGTCGGTTTGTACGTGTGCGGCATGACCATTTATGACTTGTGTCACGTGGGTCACGCCCGCATGATGATGTCGTTCGACGTGGCGCAGCGCTGGCTCAAGGCCTCGGGCCTGGCGGTCACTTACGTGCGCAATATCACCGACATCGACGACAAGATCATCCGCCGTGCTGTGGAGCGGGGCATCACGATCCGCCAGTTGACTGAAGAGATGACCCTGGCCATGCACCAGGACATCGGTGCCCTGGGCATCGAGCCGCCCACGCACGAGCCACGTGCCACCCAGTATGTGCCGCAAATGCTCGACATGATTGGCAAGTTGCAGGCCAATGGCCTGGCTTATCAGGCCACCAATGGCGATGTGAACTACGCGGTGCGCAAGTTCGAGGGCTACGGCAAGCTGTCGGGCAAGTCGATCGATCAGCTGCGGGCCGGTGAGCGCGAGCTGAACGGGGCCGGCAACCGCGCTGCCGATGGCAAGCTGGATCCGCTGGACTTTGTGCTCTGGAAAGC
>CAZKPN010000050.1:7576-28003 GCA_964554655.1 uncultured Aquabacterium sp.
GTGGACAACGAGAAGATGTCCAAGTCGCTGGGCAACTTCTTCACCATCCGCGACGTGCTCAAGCGCTACGACGGCGAGACGGTGCGCTTTTTCATGCTGCGCACGCACTACCGCAGCCCCTTCAATTACAGCGATGCCGGCCTGGATGATGCCCGCAATGGCCTGCGCCGGCTGTACACCGCCTTGGGCACCGTGGCCGATGTGCCCTCAAGGGACATCGACTGGGAGCATCCTCAGGCCGCTCGCTTCAAAGCGGCCATGGACGAAGACTTCACCACGCCGATCGCGGTGGCGGTGTTGTTCGACCTGGCGGCAGAAGTGAATCGTTCGGGCTCGGCCGAGGCCGCGTCCCTGCTCAAGGCTTTGGCGGGTGTTCTGGGTTTGCTGCAACAGTCCCCCCAGGCTTACATGCAGGGCGGCGCTGATGTCGGTGGTCTGCAGGCTCCTGCCATCGAGGCATTGATCGAGGCACGCACGGCCGCCAAGAAGGCCCGAAATTTCGCAGAATCCGACCGCATCCGAGACGAGCTTGCCCAGCAAGGCATCGTGCTGAAAGACAGCCCGCAAGGCACGACATGGGTGAAAGCCTGATGCCGTCTTCAGCCTCCTTCTCGGCGGCCGATGCCGCTGCCGCGCCGTTGCCGATCGCTTTGGTGACGCCCCACTATTGGGATGAAGCGTGCAAGCACCTGTCCAAGCGTGACCGGGTCATGCGCAAACTGGTGGCCGACTACGGGCAGGGCCGCTTGTACAGCCGCCGCGATGCCTTCACCACCTTGGCGCGCTCGATCGTGGGGCAGCAGATTTCGCCCAAATCGGCGCAGTCAGTCTGGGAGCGCCTGTTGACCTTGATGGGGCAGCAGCCGCCCGAGTTCCGTGCGCCGCTGTCGGTTCAAGCGGTGCTGGCCATGAGCGTTGAGCAGCTTCGCACGGCGGGTTTGTCTGTGCGCAAGGCCGAGTACCTGCAAGACCTGGCGAAGCATTTCGCCGAAGGCCGTGTCCATGTGAACCACTGGGAGCGCATGGAGGACGAGACCATCATCGAAGAACTGGTGGACATCCGCGGCATTGGCCGCTGGACCGCCGAGATGTTCCTGATTTTTCACCTGATGCGGCCCAATGTGCTGCCCCTGGATGACACCGTCTTGATCAAGGCGATCAGCCAAAGTTATTTCAGTGGCGAACCCGTGTCGCGTGCCGAGGCGCGCGACATCGCGGAAGCCTGGGCCCCCTATCGCACAGTGGGAACGTGGTATCTGTGGCGCAGCCTTGACCCGCTGCCTGCGGCATCATAAAAACCTGTTGCGCGTGATTGAGGACAACCTGCCATGAGCAAACGACATTTTCTGGAATTCGAGCAGCCCATCGCGGAGCTTGAAAGCAAGATCGAAGAGCTGCGCTACGTGCAAAGCGAATCGGCCGTGGACATCTCGGAAGAGATCGACCGGCTGAGCAAGAAAAGCCTGCAACTGACCAAGGACGTGTATTCCAGCCTGACGCCCTGGCAGGTGACGCAGATCGCGCGCCATCCTCAGCGGCCTTACACGCTGGACTACGTCAACGAGCTGTTCACCGATTTCCAGGAGTTGCACGGTGACCGCCACTACGCGGATGACCTGTCCATCGTGGGGGGGCTCGCGCGCTTCAATGGCCAAGCTTGCATGGTGCTGGGCCATCAAAAGGGCCGGGACACGAAAGAGCGCGCGATGCGCAACTTCGGCATGTCGCGTCCAGAGGGTTACCGCAAGGCCTTGCGTTTGATGAAAGTGGCCGAGAAATTCAGCCTGCCGGTGTTCACCTTCGTTGACACGCCCGGGGCGTATCCCGGCATTGGCGCCGAAGAGCGCAATCAATCTGAAGCCATCGGCCGCAACATCTTCGAGATGGCCCGCCTGGAAGTGCCGATCATCACCACCATCATTGGTGAAGGCGGCTCCGGCGGCGCGCTGGCCATCAGTGTGGCCGACCAGGTGCTGATGCTGCAGTACTCGGTGTACTCCGTGATCTCGCCCGAAGGCTGTGCCTCCATCTTGTGGAAGACGGCGGACCGCGCTGAAGAGGCGGCCGAAGCGCTGGGCATCACGGCGCACCGCCTGAAGGCCCTGGGCCTGGTGGACAAGATCGTCAGCGAGCCGGTGGGTGGCGCGCACCGCGACCACAAGCAGGCGGCCGCCAACCTCAAGCGTGGCCTGAACGATGCCATGCGCCAGCTCAGCGACCTGAAGGTGAAGGAGTTGCTGCAGCAGCGCTATGACCGGCTGCAAAGCTACGGCCGCTACAACGACACCAAAGAGCATTGAGCCTCATGAACGCTGTGGGCGAGGGCGGCTGCACCATTGCCGTGGCCTACAGCGGCGGGCGTGATTCCACCGCCTTGCTGCACGCCACCGCCGTGGCAGCGCTTGAGCAGCCCGGCTTGCGCGTGGTGGCGCTGCATGTTCACCACGGCTTGAGTGCCCATGCTGACCAATGGTTGGCGCATGCCCAGGCGCAGTGCGAGGCTTGGGCCCGGCAAGGTCTTCCCGTCAGCCTGGTCTGGCGTCGGCTCAGCTTGAATCAAACCGCTGGCGACAGTGTTGAAGCGCTGGCGCGTGATGCGCGTTACCGCGCCTTGACCGAAATGGCGCTAGAGGCCGGTGCCGACACCGTGCTGCTGGCCCACCACCGCCGTGATCAGGCTGAAACGTTTTTGCTGCAAGCCCTGCGTGGTGCGGGCATCGCGGGTTTGTCGGCGATGCCTTCAAGCGCCGATCGCCATGGCATCCGGTGGGAGAGGCCGTGGTTGTCTCAGCCCCGTCGCGCCATCGAGGCCTATGTGGCCCAGCACGGCCTGGCGCACATCGAAGACGACAGCAACGCCGATCCCCGTTTCGCCCGCAACCGTGTCCGGCTGACGGTTTGGCCTGCACTGGAGGCCGCTTTTGAGCAGGCCGATGTGTCGCTGGCGCAGTCGGCGGGCAGGGCTGCCGATGCCCGGGCGTGCCTGGAGGCCTGGTTGGCGCAGTCCTTGGTGAGCTTGCTGGTGCCCGGCCAGGCGGACGCCTTGAGCGCGCCGGCCTTGCTGGCGCTGCCGCTACCGCAGCAGCGGGAACTGCTTCGGCACTGGTTCAGCACCCGCACTGATCGGCACCTGCCGGCCAGCGCCGTGGCGCGCCTGACGCAAGAGCTGCCTTCGCTGGTGGACACCGGCCGGTCCATCTTGTGGCGGGCAGGCGCTTTCGATGTCTGTCTGTACCGTGGTGTGTTGGTTTGCCGGCCTGCCGCGCTGGCTGGGCATTCATCCACCGAGGCATTGGCACCTGTGTTGCTGCGCATTGAGGGGCCGGGGCGTCATGCCTTGCCAGCCTGGGGCGGTGAGTTGGTGGTGTCGGTGGTCGACAGCGGTGGGGTGGCCCTGTCTCGCCTGGCGCAGGTCGAGATCCGTTCGAGGGAAGGCGGCGAGGATTTCCAGTTGGGCCCCAACCGCCCCTCGCGCGCCTTGCGCAAGCAGTTCCAGGCGCTGGCCGTGCCCGAGTGGGAGCGTTCTGGCCCCATCGTGTTTGCCCACGGCGAGCTGGTTTTCGCTCGGGGCTTGGGGATGGATGCACGGGTTTTGGCCGCCCCTGGCGAGCCGCAAGTCACCCTGATTTGGGTGCCCAATCTGACAATTTAACGTGTCTCGATCGTGGGAAGTGGGGCAGCGGTGACTGAACGGGCTAAAATCGAAGGCTCGACCGAGTAACCGTTACCCTTCAACTTCATCCTGACATGGCACTGATCGTTCACAAATACGGCGGCACGTCGATGGGCTCCACAGAGCGCATCCGCAACGTTGCCAAGCGCGTGGCCAAGTGGGTGCGGGCTGGCCATCAACTGGTGGTCGTGCCCTCGGCCATGAGCGGCGACACCAACCGCCTGCTCGGCCTGGCCAAGGAAATCTCCGACCGCGCCAGCCCCCGCGAACTCGACATGATCGCCTCCACCGGCGAGCAGGTGTCAGTGGGTTTGCTGGCCATCGCACTGCAGGCCGAAGGCCTGGAGTCAGTGAGCTACGCTGGCTGGCAAGTGCCCATCAAGACCGATTCGTCCTTCGGCAAGGCCCGCATCGAAAGCATCGACGATGTGCGCGTGCGTGCGGACTTGGCCGCGGGTAAAGTGGTGGTCATCACCGGTTTCCAGGGTGTGGATCCCAACGGCCACATCACCACGTTGGGCCGGGGCGGTTCGGACACCTCGGCGGTGGCGATTGCCGCTGCGATGAAGGCCGACGAATGCCTGATCTACACCGATGTGGATGGTGTCTACACCACCGACCCGCGCGTGGTGCCCGAGGCGCGCCGCCTGAACAGCATCAGCTTTGAAGAGATGCTGGAGATGGCCAGCCTGGGCTCCAAGGTGCTGCAGATCCGTTCGGTGGAGTTCGCCGGCAAATACCGTGTGCCCCTGCGAGTGTTGTCCAGCTTCACCCCGTGGGACATTGACCTCGATGTGGAAGCCGCATCGGGCACGCTGATCAGTTTTGAGGAAGATGAAAAAATGGAACAAGCCGTTGTCTCTGGCATCGCCTTCAACCGCGACGAAGCCAAAATCACCGTGGTCGGCGTGCCCGACACTCCCGGCATCGCCTACCAGATCCTGGGCAAGGTGGCCGACGCCAACATCGACGTGGACGTGATCATCCAGAACGTGTCGCACGACGGCAAGACGGACTTCTCGTTCACCGTGCACCGCAATGATTACGCCCGCACGATGGAGTTGCTGCAAACCAGCGTGGTGCCCGCCTTGGGTGCTCAGCAGGTGGTGGGCGACCCCAAGATCTGCAAGGTGAGCATCGTGGGCATCGGCATGCGCAGCCACGTGGGCATCGCCAGCACGATGTTCCGTTGCCTGTCGGAAGAGAGCATCAACATCCAGATGATCACCACCAGCGAGATCAAAACCTCGGTGGTGATTGACGAGAAGTACATGGAGTTGGCGGTGCGTGCGCTGCACAAGGCGTTTGGGCTGGAAGAAGCCCGCGCAGCTTGATCAAGGCCGCGTTGTTTTGAGCTCAGCGCGAGGGTTGGCGCCGTTTTCACGGCTATAATGCCAGTTGTGCTGGAGATGTGGCCGAGTGGTCGAAGGTACTCCCCTGCTAAGGGAGCATACGCCAAAAGCGTATCGAGGGTTCGAATCCCTCCATCTCCGCCAAAACAGAGATCCCCCTGCAAGTCTTGTACTTGCAGGGGGTTTTTCTTTGGGGCATCGTGTGACTCACGGCATGGCCAGGTAGACCGCCGCGCAGATTTCAAAAAGAGTCAGCAGGGCTATGCAGATCGAGCAAACCCAGATCAGCAGCGCCACCCTCTGTTCCGCACGATTCATGGGCACGCGCGCATTGACCCGCGTGATCCGAATCCGGGTTACATCCCCACCGGGCAGGGGCGGGGCACTCGACAAATGGTCTGGCTGCAAGCGCCGTTCGCGTCGTCTGTCCACGGGTTGTCTCCCGGGGACAACGCGGATGCATGCTTTGTGCCAGCCCTGGGGCTACGCAATCACCTCCATGGGGCCAAAAAACTCGTAGCGCAGTCGGTTGGATTGCACGCCGAGGTCTCGCCCGATCTGGTAGATGGCCTGCATGAAGGGCTTGGGGCCGATGAAGTACACGTCCACGTCACGGTCGGCCGGCAAGTGTTGGCCGAGCAAATCCTGGTTCACGCGGCCCGCGGTGTGGGGCAGCTCGGTGCCGCGTGGTTGCTCGTAGACATAGGTGGCACTGACGTTGGCATGCTGGGCTGCCAACTCCTCCACCCGATCGCGGAAGGCGTGCACGCCGCCATGGCGGGCCGCGTGGATGAAGTGGATGGGGCGGCCGGAGGCGGCGTTGGCTTCCAGCATGCTCATGGCGGGCGTGATGCCCACGCCACCGGTGACGAGCACCAGCGGTCGTGTCGCTTCGTCCAGCACGAAGTCACCGGCGGGGGCCTGCGCCTGCAGTTCCTGGCCGACTTGCACGTCATCGTGCAGCCAGTTGGACGCCAGCCCACCAGCTTCGCGCTTGACGCTGATGCGCAGCCAGGGCTTGCCTGGTGCATCAGACAGCGAGTAGTTGCGTCGCAGTTCCTGCCCCTTCACATTGAGCACCAACGTCAGGTATTGGCCGGGCTGGAAGGCGGGCAGCGCTCCACCATCGGTGGGTTCCAGGTAGAAGGAGGTGATCAGCTCGCTCTCGGGCTCCTTGCGCGCCACCTTGAAGGCCCGCGTGCCACGCCATCCGCCTGACTTGGCAGCGTTGTCCTGGTAGACCTGTTCTTCGGCGGCGATCAGGATGTTGGCCAAGGCCGTGTAGGCCTCACCCCAGGCGGCAATGATGTCGTCGGTGGCTGCATCGCCCAGGACTTCCTTGATGGCGCGCAGCAGGCATTGGCCGACGATGGGGTAGTGCTGGGCCTCGACGCCCAGGGACACGTGCTTTTGGATGATGCGCGGCAAGGCGCCAGCCAAGGCTTCCAGGCGATCGATGTTGGCGGCATAGGCCAGCACGGCGCCGGCCAGCGCACGTGCTTGCGTGCCGTGGGCCTGGTGGGCCTCGTTGAAGAAGGCCTTGAGTTCGGGATGCTCACGCAGCATCAACTGATAAAAGTGCGTGGTGATGGCTTCTCCGTGCTGCTGAAGCACGGGTACGGTGGCCTTGATGAGGGCGATGGTCTGGGCTGAAAACATGGAAGGGCTCCTGAGGGTGGTTGATTGATCGTCTTGATGAGTTCAATCCAATTACCGTGCCAGCCCCTCGCCGCTCGCAAGTGCTTGATCTGAAATGCGCGCGTTGTCTTGTTGTTAAAATGACAGCATGAAAATTGTTGTCTTAATGACATGAATGTTGTCGAATTGACTGAACAAAGCCCGGAGCCACCTTATCGGAGGCTTCTTTCCGCAGCGCGAGCCCTGGTGCAGTGCGATGCTGCGGCCCTGCTTCGGTTGGAGGGCGATGCATTGGTGCCTGTGGGCATTGATGGCTTGAGCGAAGACACGCTGGGCCGACGCTTTGCCGTGGCGCAGCACCCCAGGTTGGCGCAATTGCTTTCAAGCGGGCAGGGCCTGCGTTTTCCACCCGATTGCAATCTGCCTGATCCTTACGATGGGCTGGTGGCGGGCCACCCGGACATCCTGCCGGTGCACGACTGCATGGGCGCGCCCTTGGTGGTGGATGGTCGCTTGTGGGGGCTGATCACGTTGGATGCCTTGACCCCTGGGGCGCTGGCCAATGTCTCGCCTGACCAGTTGCGAGCGTTGACCGCCCTGTTTGAAGACGGCATCGAAAAGCAGAACACCATGGGGGCGCTGGCCGAGCGTGCCGAGCGCGAGCAGGCCGTGTCGCGGGCCTTGCTGCAAACTGGTCAGCAGCCCCGGCGCTTGCTGGGCCACAGCCCGCCCTTGCAGCAGTTGCTGGGCGAAATCAACATCGTCGCCTCTTCAGACCTGACGGTGCTGATCCTGGGTGAGACCGGTGTGGGCAAGGAGCTGGTGGCGCAGCAGCTGCATGCTCAATCCGCGCGGCGGGATCGCCCCCTCATCCAGCTGAATTGCGCGGCCTTGCCCGAGAACCTGGCCGACAGCGAGTTGTTCGGGCACAAGCGGGGCGCATTCACCGGCGCCGTGCAGGACCGCGTGGGCAAGTTCGAACTGGCCGATGGGGGCACCCTGTTTCTGGACGAGGTGGGCGAGTTGTCGCCCTCTGTGCAGGCCAAATTGTTGCGCGTGCTGCAAAGCGGTGAGTTGCAGCGGCCGGGCAGCGACAAGGCGCTGCGGGTGGACGTGAGGGTGGTGGCCGCGACCAACCGCGATCTGAAGCAGGAGGTGGCACAAGGACGTTTTCGGGCTGATCTGTACCACCGCTTGTCCGTGTACCCCTTGTTGGTGCCGCCATTGCGCGAGCGTGGCCGCGATGTGCTGACCTTGGCCGGCGGTTTTCTGGAGGAAAACCAGCACCGCCTGGGTGCGCGCAACCTGCGCTTGTCGCCGCAGGGCAAGGCCGCGCTGCTGGCTTATGACTGGCCTGGCAATGTGCGCGAGTTGGAGCATCTGATCAATCGGGCTGCCTTGCGCGCCTTGTCCGAGCAAGGCCGGGCCGCGAGGTGGGTGGCCATTGAGCCGGCTCACCTCGACTTGGGCGAGTCGGGCAGTAATTTCACGCCGCCGATGGCGTCAGGCGCCGAAGTTCTAGCGCCTTCGGACATGGTTGACGGGGCGGGGCTGCGTGCCGCCACGGATGCGTTTCAGCGTCGGTGGATCGAAGCGGTTTTGACCAAGCATGACGGCGCCATGGCAGCCGCCGCGCGCGAAGCGGGCATGGACCGCAGCAACTTTCACCGTCTGGCCGTGCGGTTGGGGTTGGGTCAGCGTGGGGAGCGGCCGTAGGTGATGGACTGCACCACCCCTGACCTGAAGCGCACCGTGGCCATGAGGTTGCCTTCGCCCCGGTCGTAAAGCCATTCCTCCACTTGCTGACAAGGGATGACCACGCTGGCAAAGGGTTGGGGCACGGGCATCAGCGAGGGGGCGTAGTACACGGGCGCGCAGAAGCTGTCGGTGAGCACGGGTTGGCCGCATTTGTACAAAACGGACATGCGGGAATCGCCTTCGGCGGCGATGTTGCCGTTGCATCGCAGGGACTCGGCGTTGGCGGACGCGCCATGCAGGGCCGCGATGGTGGTCGCGATCAGAGCAAGGTGATGGTGGGCACGTCGTTCACGCATGGTCCGCAGAATACCTTTTTTCACTTGGCCCTGCGGATGGCCTGGCGTGGGCGCATCATTTGCTGGTGAAGATCCAACCTGAGGACCACAACATGCCACTTTCATCTGCCGACATGGGCGACCTTCGCCAAGCCAAGGCGCTGCTTGAAAACCCAGGCCTGGTGGCCAGGATCAGTGATGTGCTGGGCACGCCGCTTGAAAAAGGTTTCGGCATGCTTCCCAAAAAGTGGGGCGCGATGGTCAACGAGGCTGCCAGCAAGGCCATTGCCAAGGCCATGGACGTGGCCTTGAGCACCATGAACAGCTTGCCATCCAACCATTCGTCCAACGGTTGGCACAAGCTGGCGGTGGGGGCCAGTGGCGCTGTTGGTGGCGCGTTTGGCCTGTCCACCTTGCTGATTGAATTGCCGGTGTCGACGACGATCATGTTGCGCTCGATCGCCGATGTGGCTCGCAGTGAAGGCGAAGATCTGAGCACGCCCGAGTCTCAGCTGGAGTGCGTGCAGGTGCTGGCACTGGGCGGCCGATCCCACAAAGACGATGCGGCCGAGACGGGCTACTTTGCCGCCCGCGCGGCCATGGCCCAGGCGGTGTCCGAGGCTGCCCGGCAGGTGGCGCAAAAAGGCCTGGTCCAGCGCAAGGGGACGGCGCTGGTTCAGCTCATTGCGCAAGTGGCCTCGCGCTTCTCAGTGAACGTGTCCGAGAAGGTGATGGCGCAGGCCGTGCCGATCGTGGGGGCCGTGGGCGGCGCGGTGATCAACACCTTGTTCATGGAGCATTTTCAGTGCATGGCGCGTGGGCACTTCATCGTGCGGCGGCTGGAGCGCCTGCACGGTGTTGAAGAGGTCAGGGTGGCCTATGTCGGGATCACGGTGAACGGGACGGATCAAGCTCGTTGAGCGCAGGGTGGGCACGCAAGCGAGCCACCGCAAAGTCGATGAAGGCGCGCACTTTGGCGGCGGCATGTCGGCCCTCGGGGTGCACCAGGTGCACAGGCACGGGGGCTGGCTCGTAAGCCGCCAGCACGATGCGCAGATGGCCTGAGGCCACATGCTCGGCCACCTGGTAGGAGATGGCCCGCGCCAGCCCATGGCCAGCTCGTGCGGCCAGGATGCCGACCTCGCTGCTGTTGACCGTCCACTGCACACGGGGTGAGGGCGCCAGGCGCAATTCGCGCCTGGGATCATCGGGGCGGGCGAACTGCCAGGGCGTGAAAGGCCCACCTGAGGTCGAGATGCCGATGGCGTCGTGCTGGCCGAGCTCGTCGGGTGTCAGAGGCTCGCCATGCTGGGCCAGGTAATCGGGTGAGGCGACCACCACGCGCCGCACGGTGCCCACTTTGACCGCGCTCAGGGACGAATCGGGCAGGTGCGCGATGCGCAAGGCCACGTCCATGCCTTCGTCGATCAGGTGCACCACGCGGTCCACGAAAAAGGCCTTGGCCTGCACACGCGGATGCGCTTTCAGGAAGTCCAGCATCAGCGGTGCGATGTGGATGCGGCCGAACAGCACTGGCGCCGTCACCGTGAGGTAGCCCTGGGGTTCGACGTGCGCGCCGCTGGCCACGGCATCGGCCTCGTTCAGTTGGCTCAGGATGCGGCGGCAGTCGGCCACGTAGCGCTCGCCGGCCTCGCTCAGGCGCAGGCTGCGGGTGGTCCGGTGCAGCAGGCGCGCGCCGAGGTGGGACTCCAGGGCGGCCACCGCACGGGTGACGGCCGCGGGCGAGCATTTCAGAAAACGGGCGGCGCCCGCAAAGCTGTGGGCCTCGGCCACGGCGACGAATACACGCATTGATTCAAGCTGGTCCATGGGTTCATTGTTGCGCAATTTGCAACGATGATTTTCTATGCATGGGGATTCACAGCGTCATCTGGTGGGAATAAGGTGAGCGTACTGTTCAAACCAAGGAGCCATCACCATGTCGATCCGATTGCACGACTTTGCCTTGTCCGGCCACGCTCACCGGGTGCGCCTGTTCCTGTCGCTGCTGGGTTTGCCCTTCGAGACGGTGCCCGTCAACATGCTCAAAGGCGAGCACAAAGGCCAGCCATTCCTGGCCCTGAACGCCTTTGGCCAGGTGCCGGTGCTGGAGGATGGCGACGTGATCCTGTCCGACAGCAATGCCATCAACATCTACCTGGCTTTGAAGCACGATCCGTCGCGGCAATGGTGGCCCGAGTCGCCAGTGCAGATCGCCCGGGTGCAGCGTTGGCTGAGCGTGGCGGCAGGGCAGTTGGCGCAAGGCGCGGCCCGCGCGCGCTGGATCTGCCTGACCGGCGGCACGCCCGACCCATCGGTGATCGACACGGCGGTGCAATTACTGCGCGTGATGGACCAGCATCTGGCCGGTCAGCGCTTTCTGGCCTCTGAGGGGCATCCCACCGTGGCCGACATCGCCCTCTACAGCTACACAGTGCGCGCGCCCGAAGGCGGCATGTCGCTGGAGGCGTACCCGCATGTGCGGCGTTGGTTGTCCGAGCTGGAAGCCCTGCCAGGTTTCGTGCCCATGCCGTCAACCCAGCCCTTCAAGAAGCCGGCATGAACACCAGCCCCTCGCCCTTTCATGCTGGCGAGCAAGCCATGCAGAGCCTGGTGGGCGTCCGCGAGGTGATGGAGGCGCGTGGGCGCCAGGTCATCCGGGATCACATGCCCGATCAGCACCGCGATTTCTTCGCGGCCTTGCCCTTCATCGTGATCGGGGCGCTTGACGCGCAGGGGCACCCGTGGGCCACCGTGATGGCGGGCCCGCCGGGGTTCATGGATTCGCCCGACCCGCAGGTGCTGCGTTTGAACGCCGGGCTGTTGGCCGAGGATCCCCTGGCGCCGAGTTGGCAGGCCGGTGCACCCCTGGGTTTGCTGGGCATCCAGCCGCACACGCGACGGCGCAATCGGATGAATGGCGTGTTAGCCCAGGTGGATGAGGGGGGCGCCTTGGTGGCGGTGCGGCAGAGCTTTGGCAATTGCCCCAAGTACATCCAGCCGCGGCAGGCGGTGTGGATGGGTGGGGATGGCTTGCCCAAGGAGGCGCCTCAGGTGCGTGCAGAAGGTCTCGACCTGCCGCCGCAGGCCATGGCCATCATCCAGAAAGCCGATACCTTTTTCATCGCCTCGGCTTCGCTGCACGCAGGCGATGGCGACATGGCGAGCAGTGAGGGGGTGGACGTGTCGCACCGAGGTGGGTCGCCAGGTTTCGTCAAGGTGCGCGAAGAAGCCGATGGCACTTGCTTGACCGTGCCCGACTACACCGGCAATTTCATGTTCAACACCCTGGGCAACATCGTGAGCAATCCCAAGGTGGGCCTGTTGTTCATCGACTTTGCCAGTGGCGCGCTGTTGTGGTTGCAAGGCTGGGCCCACGTCGATCACGACAGCCCGGAGCAGGCTGAGCACGAGGGCGCATTGCGCCTGCTGCGCATCCGCATCACGCAAGGGCGCCTGCATGAGAAGGGGTGGCCGCTGGCCTGGTCGGAAGGCTGATATCGTCTCTGCCAGGACAACAAAGCAGAGGATGCCCCCATGAGTCAAGATTGGTTTCGCCACCGCATGCCCAGGGCTTTGGTCTGGACGGCGTTGGCTTTGACCACGGGGGTGTTGTCCGCCGCCACGGTGCAGACTTTTTCGCCGCAGGGCGAGGTGGCCAAGGTGCGCCAGGCGCGGGCCACTTTCACGGAATCGATGGTGCGTTTTGGCGATCCGAAGTTGCCATCACCGTTTGACCTGGCCTGCGCCAACAGCACGCCACCCGCAGGTTCAGGCCGCTGGGTGGACGACAAGACCTGGGTGCACGACTTCACGCAGGACGTGCCAGCGGGCACCCAGTGCAGCTTCAAACTCAAGCCGGGCTTGAAGACGCTGGCGGGTGAGTCGGTTCAAGGCCCCGTCGCTTATGACTTCAGCACGGGCGGCCCATCGATCGTGCGGGCCTACCCTTCGGCGGGTGAAGGCAGCCGGATTGAGGAAGAGCAGGTCTTTGCGCTGCTGCTGACTGGCGCGGCCACGGCGGCCAGCGTTGAGCAACATGGCCGCTGCGAAGTGGCCGGCTTGGGTGAGCAACTGCCTTTGAAGGTGGTGACGGGCCCGGTGCGCGAGGCCATCCTGAAAGCCGTTGACCTGGTGCCGCAGCAAGCACGCGTGGTGGCAGTGCAATGCGCACGGCCCTTGCCCAATGATGCGCGGGCCCAGGTGGTGTGGGGGCGCGGCATTGCCACGCCTTCCGGTGTGGCCAATTCGGCCGACCGCAGCCTGGACTACACCGTGCGTGCGCCGTTCAGCGCCAGCTTCACGTGCGAGCGCACCAGTTCGCGGGCTGACTGCCTGCCCATCAGGCCGATGCGCATTGAGTTCTCGTCGCCCGTGCCGCGCAAGCTGGCCGAACGCATCGTGCTGATCACACCCGATGGCACGCACAAGCCCGAGCTTGAGCAGCAGCGCGGCGAGGTCAAGGAGCAACTGCTGTCCGTGGTGCAGAACGGCATCCGCAAGTTCTTTTACCTGTTCAGCCGCAGCAAGGGCGAGGTGGGCATTGATCCGTCCGAGAGCGGCATCAGCGCGGTGCAGTTCAAAGGCCCCTTGCCCGAAAGCGCCGACATCCGCATTGAGTTGCCCGCCGACTTGCGCGATGACGCGGGCCGGGTGCTGAGCAACGCCAGCGCCTTCCCATTGAAAACGCGCACGGCAGAAGCTCCGGCCCTCGCCAAGTTCCCGGCCGCCACCTTCGGCATCTTGGAGTTGAACGCCGAGCCCATGCTGCCTTTGACGGTGCGCCGCATCGAAGGGGATCTGAAGGTCAAAGGCCTGGCTGCGCCGGGCAGTGCGGTGCGTGACCTGAAGCTGGCCGATGACCGCGCCATCATCGACTGGTTGGGCAAGGTCAAGCGCTACAACGAAGGCCGCCTGCCGCGTGATGAGGTGCAATCTGAGTTGGGCATCAAGCTGCCGCCGCCAGTCAAGCGGGCCAAGCCGGCACGCCAGGCCAAGCGCTATGGCGAAGAGGTGCCCGACGGTGAACAGGACCACGAAGACCCGCCCGACGTGGTGCAGACGCGCACGGTGAGTTTGTTGAACCGCGAATCTGGTGCGAAGAAGCTGAGCCTGCCGTCCAACGATGCCAAGGTGGATGCCCGGCCTTTCGAGGTCATTGGCATCCCGATGCCTCAGCCTGGTTTCCATGTGGTCGAGGTTGAATCGGCCAAGTTGGGCCAAGCCTTGCTGGACCGCAACGCGCCCATGTACGTGCGCACCAGCGTGCTGGTCACCAACCTGGGCGTGCATTTCAAGACCAGTGCCAACAACTCGCTGGTGTGGGTCACCACGCTGGACAAGGGCAAGCCGGTGGAAGGCGCACAAGTGCAGATCTCCGATTGCCTGGGCGAGCCGGTGTGGTCAGGCCGCACTGACAAGCAGGGCTTGGCCATGGTGAAGCGGGAGTTGCCGCGCCTGATGTGGGACTACTGCCAGCGTGGAGCGCGCAACGAAAACGAGACCGGTTACTTCGTCAGCGCCCGCAAGGCCGATGCACAAAGCCGTGCCGACATGGCCTTTGTGTGGTCCACCTGGGACCAGGGCATCGAGCCGTGGCGCTTCCACGTGGACACCAGTGGGTCCGACACGGCATCGTCCACCATCTACCACTCGGTGCTGGACCGCACCTTGCTGCGCGCTGGCCAGACCGTGTCGATGCAGCACCATGCGCGGCTTGAAAAACTCACGGGCCTGGGCCTGGTGGATGCCGGTGATTTACCGCCCACGCTCACCATCACTCACGAAGGCACGGGCCAGGAGTTTTCACAAGCCTTGAGCTGGCGCGGCCGCCATGCCGACTCGACCTTTGCCATCCCGCAAGACGCCAAGCTGGGTGTCTACAACGTGCAACTGGTCAGCGAAGGCCAGCGCGTGAACACGGGCAGTTTCCGCGTCGAAGAGTTTCGCCTGCCAGTCATGACGGGCCGCATCATTCCGCCCAAAACAGTGCTGATCCAACCCAAGGAGGTGAGCCTGGGCTTGCAGATCAACTACGGCAATGGCGGTGGCGCTGCCGGTTTGCCGGTGCGCGTGTCGGCCCAGTGGCGCGATGCCCAGCTGGCCAGCGCCTTGCGCACCGAGCGCTACCCGGGCTTTCGCTTCAACCCGCCGCGCGAATCGCGCGATCCCAATGCCAAGTCCTTCTTCTCGGAAGACTACGTGGACGAGGGCGATGAGGATTCCGCCATCTACAGCCGCGAAGACCGCGCCAACCTGGTGGCCGACAAGCTGTCGGTGACACTGGACAAGAACGGCGCGGGCAATGTGTTGCTGCCCAAGCTGCCCGCCACCAAGGTGCCGCGCGAGATGCTGGTGCAGGCCACCTACGCCGATCCCAATGGCGAGGTGCAGACCTTGAGCCAGACCGTGCCCGTGTGGCCCGCTGGCCTGGTGCTGGGGGTGCGCACCGAAGAGTGGGTGTCGGTCAAGCAGAAGGTGGCCACGCAGATCGTGGTGCTGGACACCAGTGGCCAGCCCAAGGCCGGTGTGAGCGTGGCGGTGCGCGCCTTGGCCCACCGCACCAACTCCACGCGCAAGCGCCTGGTGGGTGGCTTCTACGCCTACGACAACCAGAGCGCCGAAGAAGACCTGGGCCAGGTGTGCAGCGGCACCAGCGATGCGCGCGGCCTGGTGCTGTGCGAAGCCGAGATGAAGTCCGCCGGCGAGATCGAGTTGATCGCGCAGGCCAACGATGCCAGCGGCAACACCGCGCGCTCGGCCGCCTCGGTGTGGGTGACGCGCCAGGGCGAACTCTGGTTTGGGGGTGACAACCAGGACCGAATGGACGTGATCCCCGAGCAGCGCAACTACGAGCCTGGCCAGACCGCCCGGTTCCAGGTGCGCAGCCCCTTCCGGCACGCCACGGCGCTGGTCGCCATCGAGCGCAACGGCATCATCGAAACCCGCACGGTCGAGCTGAATGGCAAGGACCCGACCATCTCGCTGGAGGTGAAGGCAGAGTGGGGGCCCAATGTCTTCGTGTCGGTGCTGGCCGTGCGCGGCCGCGTGCACGACGTGCCCTGGTACAGCTTCTTCACCTGGGGCTGGCGCTCGCCGACCGAATGGTGGAAGGCCTTCAACGACGATGGGCGCGACTACCAGGCGCCGACGGCCATGGTCGACCTGTCCAAGCCTGCTTTCAAGTACGGCATTGCCGAGATCGAAGTGGGCACGGCGTCGCACCAGTTGAAGGTGACGGTGCAGCCGGACAAGGCCCGCTACCCCATCCGTGCCACCAGCCAGGTGCGCGTGAAGGTGAGCCTGCCCAATGGCCAGCCCGTGCCTGCGGGCACCGAGGTGGCCTTGGCCGCCGTGGACGAAGCCTTGCTGGAACTCAGCCCCAATGACAGCTGGGACCTGCTGGGCGCCATGGTGCGCCACCGAGGCTACGGAGTGGATACCGCCACGGCGCAGATGCAGATCATTGGTAAGCGGCACTTTGGCAAGAAGGCCGCGCCACCAGGCGGCGGTGGCGGCCAGTTCCCCACCCGCGAACTGTTCGACACCTTGCTGCTGTGGAACCCGCGCGTGGTGCTTGATGCCAAGGGTGAAGCGCTGGTGCAGGTGCCCTTGAATGACTCGCTCACGTCCTTCCGCATCGTTGTCATTGCCGATGCGGTGCAGGGTGGCAACGCTGGGTTGTTCGGCACCGGCCGTGCCAGCATCGCGGCCACGCAGGACTTGCAGATCGTCTCGGGCGTCCCGCCCCTGGTGCGCGAGGGCGACCGCTACCGCGCCATGTTCACCCTGCGAAACACCACTGCCCAGTCCATGGACGCCGCCTTCACCGCCCAGGTCGGCACCGAGACTTTGCCGCCACAGCGCATCCGCATCGAGCCCAACGCGGCGGCCGAAGCCGGCTGGGACGTGACCGTGCCCTTCAACGTGAAGCAGCAGGATTGGACCGTGTCGGCTGAGTCCGGCACCACCCGCGACCGCATGAAGATCACGCAGAAGGTGGCCGAGGCCGTGCCCGTGACCGTGCAGCAAGCCACGCTGGTGCAACTCGACAAAGGCAGCGTCAGCATCCCCATCGGCATGCCCGCCAGCGCCTTGGCCGACGCGCAAGGCGTGCCACGCGGCGGCATCGAAGTCGCGTTCAAGCCCAAGCTGTCCGATGGCCTGCCGGGCGTGCGCGATTTCTTTGAGCGCTACTTGTGGGACTGCCTGGAGCAACGCGCCTCGATCGCCATCGGCCTGCGTGACGTCGATGCCTGGCGCAGCCTCGCCAGCCGCATCCCGCTCTACCTGGACGACGATGGCCTGGCGCATTACTTTCCACCCTCGGCCAGCGCTGGCCGCACCGGCAGCGACAGCCTGACCGCCTACCTGCTGGCCATCAGCGACGAAGCCAGCAAGCTGGGCTACGACTTCAGCCTGCCCGATGACACGCGCTTGCGCATGGAACGTGGCCTGGCCGCGTTTGTTGAAGGCCGCATCAAGCGCGACTTCTGGGCGCCCGCCTTCCTGAAGAACGGCGACCTGGACGTGCGCAAGCTGGCCGCGATCGAGGCCCTGTCGCGCACAGGCAAGGCCCAGGCCCGCATGCTGGATTCGGTGCAGCTCCTGCCCAACCAGTGGCCCACCAGCGCCGTGATTGACTGGATGGCCATCCAGGACCGTGTGAAGGACATCCCTGACCGCGACAAACGCATCATGGAGGCCGAGCAGATCCTGCGTGCGCGCCTGAACGTGCAGGGCACGCGCCTGGGCTTCTCCACTGAGCGTGACGACAACTGGTGGTGGCTGATGACCAATGGCGACGTCAACAGCGTGCGCATGATCCTGGCCACCTTGCCCAAGGCCGCGTGGAAAGATGATCTGCCGCGCCTGGTCACCGGCACCTTGCAACGCCAGCAGCGCGGCCGTTGGTCGACCACGGTGGCCAACGCCTGGGGCTCGGTCGCGATCGAGGCCTTCTCCAAGCGCTTCGAGCGTGATCCCGTCACGGGCACGTCGCGTGTGGGTTTCGAGCCGGGCCCTGCGCCTCAAAGCTTCTTGTGGAGCCAGTCGCCCGAGGGCGGCAAGGTGGCGCTGGGCTGGCCCAAGGCCCCGGCCGCAAGCAGCGCTTCGGCCTCACCCGGCAGCAACGTCAAAGTCACGCACGAAGGCACCGGCAAGCCCTGGCTTACCTTCACCAGCAAGGCCGCCATTCGCCTGACCACGCCTTTCAGCAGCGGCTACCGCATCACCAAAACGATCACGCCGGTTGAGCAGAAGGTGAAGGGCCAGTACAGCCGTGGCGATGTGCTGCGCGTGCACCTGGCGATCGATGCGCAGGCCGACATGACCTGGGTGGTGGTCAACGACCCCATCCCCGGTGGCGCCACCTTGCTCGGCTCCGGCCTGGGCCGCGACGATGCCATGAGCACCACCGACGAGCGGCAGGACAGCCGTGGCTGGCTGGCGTATCAAGAGCGCAGCTTCGAAGCCTTTCGCTCTTACTACCGCTACCTGCCCAAGGGCCCACTGGTGCTGGAGTACACCGTGCGCCTGAACAACCCGGGCACCTTTGGCCTGCCGCAAACGCGGGTCGAGGCCATGTACGCGCCCGAGATGTTCGGCGAGTTCCCCAACGCGCCGGTGGCGGTGGGGCCTTGAGGTGATGATGACTACTCGTCGATCATGGGTGTGCTTGTTGGCCAGTGTCTTGGCATGTGCCTGCACGGCCGCGATGGCCTTGCCCAGCTTCGAACAGGTCAAAGCCAGCTACCGCTCGTCAGATGCTGTGCTGCTGGACCGCCATGGCGAGCCCGTGCAGCAGCTGCGGGCCGACACCCGCGCTCAGCGGGCCGATTGGGTGCCGCTGGCACAGGTCTCACCCGCATTCCGACAAGCCTTGCTGTTCTCGGAAGACAAGCGCTTCTACGAGCACGGCGGGGTGGATTGGTCTTCGGTCGGTGCGGCCGCCTGGGCCAATTTGTGGAACACCCGCACGCGCGGCGCCTCGACCGTGACCATGCAACTGGCTGGCCTGCTGGACCAGGATCTGGCCACGCGCGGTGGCCGCTCGGTGGTCGCCAAGGTGGGCCAGGTCAGCACGGCCTGGCAACTGGAGCGCCAATGGCGCAAGGACCAGATCCTGGAGGCCTATGTCAACCTGGTCGGCTTTCGGGGTGAGCTGGTCGGCATTGGCGCCATGTCGGCCAGGCTGTTCCAGAAATACCCCAGCGGCCTGAATGCGCAGGAGGCCGCCATCGCTGCTGCCCTGGTGCGCGCCCCCAACGCTCAGCCGGTGGTCGTGGCCAACCGCGCCTGCGGCATCCTCACCGCGCAAGGCCGCGCCAAAGAGTGCGTGTTCTTGTCCACCTACACCGCGCAAGTCCTGGCCAGCCGCCCCTCCGAGCGCCTTGATGCTGATCGCCAGATCGCCCCGCACCTGGCCCGCCGCCTGCTGAAAATGAACGCGGCCTCGGCCAACTCGGGCGTGTCGATCACCGTCAAGAGCACGCTCGATGCCCGCCTGCAACGCTTCACCCGCGACACCCTGCGCCAGCACCTGGCCGAACTGCGCGACCGCCATGTTGAAGACGGCGCGGTCATCGTCATCGACAACGCCTCGGGCGACGTGCTGGCATGGGTCGGTTCCAGCGGCGCGCTGTCGCAAGCGGCTGATGTCGATGGCGTCATGGCCTTGCGCCAGGCCGGTTCCACGCTCAAGCCTTTTCTCTACGAAATGGCGGTGGAGCAGCGCTGGATGACCGCCGCCTCGATCCTGCACGACTCGCCCGTGGACTTGTCCACCCCCGGGGGCCTGTACATCCCGCAGAACTACGACCGCCACTTCAAGGGGCCCGTCTCGGTGCGCACCGCGCTGGCCGCTTCGCTCAACGTGCCCGCCGTGCGCACACTGGTCATGGTCACGCCCGAGCGCTTTTCGCAACGACTTAAAGCCTTGGGCCTGCCCCTCAAACGCAACGGTGACTACTACGGCTACAGCCTGGCCCTGGGCTCGGCCGAAGTCACCTTGGCCGAGTTGAGCAACGCCTACCGTGCCCTGGCCAATGGCGGCGCTTATTCGCCACTGCGG
Organism: uncultured Aquabacterium sp.; assembly: GCA_964554655.1. Lineage (GTDB taxonomy): Bacteria > Pseudomonadota > Gammaproteobacteria > Burkholderiales > Burkholderiaceae_C > Aquabacterium. The sequence continues at coordinate 27,344 of CAZKPN010000050.1, forward strand.
ATGCGCACCACCGACCCAAGCACCGCCATGAAGGCCGTGATGGACCCCGGCGCCAGCTTCATCGTCAGCGACATCCTGGCCGACCGCGAAGCCCGCGTGCCCACCTTCGGCCTGGACAACGCCCTGGCTGCCCGCTACTGGGTGGCGGCCAAGACCGGCACCAGCAAAGACATGCGCGACAACTGGTGCATCGGTTTCTCCAAGCGTTACACCGTGGGCGTGTGGGTGGGCAATGCCAGTGGTGAACCCATGTGGGATGTCTCGGGCGTGACTGGCGCCGCGCCCGTGTGGCGAACCGTGATGGACGAACTGCAGCGCCTGGCCAGGTCTTTGCCGGCACCGCCACAGGCCGTGCCCGCCAGCGTGCTTCAAACCGCGGTGAGCTTTGATCGCCAACTGGAGCCACCGCGCCAGGAGTGGTTCCTCGATGGCACGCAGCAAAGCCACATCCAGCTGGCGAGCCTGTCCGGCTCAGCCCGCTCCTTGATCACCGCACCCGCTGACAGAACCATCATCGCGCTGGACCCAGACATTCCACCCCGATCACAGCGCCTGACCTTGAAAGCCGCCCCCGGTGTGCCTGCGCAATGGAGCTGGCGCCTGAACAAGCAGCGGCTCGGGCCCGCCAAACCCATGTTGTGGCCGATGTGGCCGGGCCGA
>CAZKPN010000051.1:0-13090 GCA_964554655.1 uncultured Aquabacterium sp.
GCCAGGAGGCGCTGCATGAACTCGCCGCGTGTGCTGATCGTGGATGACAACGCGCTGAACGTGGAGTTGGCCAGGGTGGTTTTGCAGGCCTCTGACATCACGGTGGACTGTGCGGCCGATGCCAACCAGGCCGTGGACCAGATCACCGCGTTTGAGCCTGATCTGATCCTGATGGACATCCAGATGCCCGGAATGGACGGCCTGGAGTTGATGCGCAGGCTGAAAGCCTCGCCCCAAACCCAGGGCATCGTTGTGGTGGCCTTCACGGCCTACGCCATGAATGGCGACCAGGCCAAGATGCGCGAAGCCGGTTGCGATGGCTACATCGCCAAGCCCATTGACGTGGCCACCTTCACGGCCACCGTGCTGTCCTTCCTTGATGACCGGCAAAGGATTCGACGTGCCTGAACGCAGTGCCGACCCAGGTCTTGTGACCGACTCAGCCGCCCCCGCCCGGCAGCGCCTTGCTTTGACAGGGCCAGAACAAGGCGTACCATCGACCACTCCGCGTGGGCGGATCGTCACCGGACCCAACATGCCAGACCAGGCGCCAGGCACGAAAGCAACACTTGCGCAATTGGCCACCAACTGTGCCCATGCAGCGCAAGCGGCCAGCGTTGCCGTGACGACCTGGTCCGCCATGGATGCGGCCTTGTCCCCCGTCATCGGGCAACGCGGGTTTGCCGCGCTCTACAAGCGCAGCCTGCAGCTCACCCGGGTTGAGTTTCCCTGTTTGGGCACCGTGCAAGAGGGCGTGCTGCACTTGGCGGAGTTTTCGGCACTGCATGCCGTGTTGGCCCAGCAACCCAGTGCCACCGCCGCGGCTGCGAGCGCGGCCTTGCTGGAAAATTTCTATGACATCCTGACCACCCTCATTGGCCGGTCCCTCACGGATCGGCTGCTCAGACCCATCTGCGAAACAACTTCAAGCGGTCGACCCGCACAGGACACCTCGCCATGAACACCCCCGGTAAAGCAACCATCACTCGCCTGCGCACCGGCGTGCAGGGATTGGACGAAGTGCTGGGCGGTGGCTTGCCCGAGTATTCGTTCAACGTGATCGCTGGCACGCCCGGCTGTGGCAAGACGACCCTGGCGCACCAGATGATGTTCGCCATGGCCACGCCAGAGCGGCCGGCCTTGTACTTCACGGTGCTGGGCGAACCACCGTTGAAGATGCTGCGCTACCAGCAGCAGTTTGATTTCTTTGAGCTGGACAAGCTCAACCGCTCCATCCGTTTCGTCAACCTGGCCGATGACACCGCCACTGGCGACCTGGACAAGGTTCTGAGCCGCATCGTGGCGGAAGTGGAGTTGCGCCAGCCCGGCCTGGTCTTCATCGACTCCTTCCGCTCGGTGGTGTTGGCCAGCCAGAGCCAGGGGCACTCCTTCATCAGCCTGCAGCAGTTCATCCAGAACCTGGGCGTGCTGATGACGAGCTGGCAGGCGACCACCTTCCTGATCGGCGAGTACTTCACCGACAACGATCCCAACCCCATCTTCACCGTGGCCGATGGCCTGATCTGGTTGCGCCAAAGCGTGCAGCGCAACTCGGTGGTCCGGAAGATGGAGATCATGAAGATGCGTGGCTCGCCCACTCAACCGGGGCTGCACACCTTCCGCATCAGCACAGCGGGCATCCATGTTTTTGCGCCACCTCACCTGGTTGACCCCCAACGGCTCGCGCCGGTGGCGGATGGCAGCCCTCGCCTGAAAACCGGGGTACCCGAGTTGGACGAGATGATGGGTGGGGGCTTGCCCGCAGGCTACTCCCTGTTGGTGGCCGGGCCTTCCGGCTCCGGCAAAAGCATCCTGGCGATGGCCTTCCTGGCCGAAGGTGCCCGCCATGGCGAGACCGGCGTCATCGCCGCGTTCGAGCAGCGGCCCAACCGATCGCGTGGCGGCCTGATGGCCGAGCTGATTGAAAGCGGTCGCGTGGGCGTGATCGACACCCGGGCCGCCGCCTTGTCGGTGGATGAGATCGCCTCCTTGCTCATCAACGAGATCCACCGCCTCAAAGCCACGCGGGTGGTCATCGATTCGTTGTCGGGGTTTGAACTGGCCCTGGCCCCCACCTTCCGCGAAGATTTCCGGGAATCGCTGTCGCGCATGGTGGCCGCCTTGGCCAGCACGGGCGTCACTGTCTTGATGACCTCGGAGCTGGAGGACCGGTACGCCGACTTGCGTTTCAGCCCCTATGGCACGGCCTTCCTGACCGATGCCATCGTGTTGCAACGCTATGTGGAGGTGGACAGCCGCCTGCAGCGCGTGATGGCGGTGGTCAAGGTGCGCGGCAGTGCGCACTCCAATGAGCTGCGCTCGTTCACGATCAACGACCAGGGTATCCAGGTCGGCAACATGCTGCTGGGCCAGGAAGGATTGCTGGGCGGCGCCCCAAGTCGCAACTCGTCTTTCCCTGAGGCTCCCACCGGCCCGGGCCATGGTTGATCTTCCGGAACAAGCCGGCCTTGCGGTCGATCCGCGCTTGCGCGATCTTCGCGAAGCGAATGCCCAATTGGTGATCGCGGCACTGAATGCCCAGGAGTTGGAGGCCAAGGCTGAGCATGCCCACACGCAGCAGATCCGCTTTATGGCCATGGTGGCCCATGAGTTGCGCAACCCCTTGACGCCGATCCGCACCGTGGCCTTGCTGCTCAACCACGCGGGGCTGGACGAGCCTCAGCTCACGCGCCTGCAAGGCATCATCGAGCGGCAGGTGACCCACATCTCGCGGCTCATCGATGATCTGCTGGACAGCTCCCGGGTCAGCGCGGGCAAGTTCCAACTCACGCGACAAGTCATGGAACTGGCCGACGTGCTGGATGCTGCGGTGCAGATGTGCAAGCCGGCCATGGACCAAAGGCGCCAGCGCCTGGTGGTGAGCCTGCCTGAGGGACCAGTCAGCGTCGAGGGGGATGCCGTGCGGCTGACGCAAGTGTTCAGCAACCTGCTGGAGAACGCCTCCAAGTACACGCCCGACGATGGCGAGATCCAGCTGGCCCTGGACCAGCAGGGCCCCATGGTGGTGGTCAAGGTGGCCGACAAGGGCATGGGCATCAGTGCCTCGGCCCTGCCTTACATCTTTGACCTGTTTGTGCAGGACACCACGGCGTCTGCATTCGGCCAGACCAGCCAGGGCTTGGGCATTGGTCTGGCGGTGGTGCGCGATCTGGTGGAAGCGCATGGCGGCACGGTCACGGCGACCAGCCCGGGCCGCCACCTGGGCAGTGAGTTTGTCGTGATGCTGCCGGCCATTTAATTCCGCCCTGTGTGCGCTGGCGAACAGACGGATTGAAAATACTCTGGAGAGTATTAGTTTCATATACTGCGCCTTGCCGTTCAATCTCTAAGATGCGCCTTTGAACTGCGAATATATGCACGCTGCGCCGGGTGCCAGATATACTGGCCTCGACGGATCAACGTGATTCGTCGCCTGTTTCGGATTGCGCATTTCCTGGCCACCGATCCCTCATTGCTTGTGCCATCGGCGGCAATATACCCGTGCCACCTCGGCATGTTGTGCTGCTGTGTGGTGCCCACCAGGAAATCCGATGAAACCCGTCAATATTGCTTTTGACAACGTGCTCAAAGCATCGCCCGAAGCATTCCTGAAATCCTGGATCGAGGAAGTGGCGCATTCCGGCGAAGGCTCCTCCGGGGCCAACGCCAGGGACGCCCAAAACGAAGCGCGCGAGTTGCTGGGTGCGCTGCAAGACGCCGTGCGCAACGACGCGGACCTGACGCAGTTCGGCAGTGACGCCTGGAGCAAGACGCGGGCCGTGCTGGCGGAGTTGTCGCAGTCCCGCGCCGCGCAGGGCGCCAGCGCCGGCGAAACCAGCTATTTCGTGATGGCCATCAAGAAGCCACTCTTCGCCGGGTTGCAGCAACTGATCTCCATCGATCCCCAGCAGGTGTTCGACACCGTGTGGGCCGCCTCCACCCTGGTGGACAAGATGGCCCAGTGGACGGCCACCACCTACCAGCGCAGCCGCGAGCAAGTCATCAAAAGGCAGCAGCAAGAGTTGCTGGAGCTCTCCACCCCGGTCGTGAAACTGTGGGAAGGCGTTCTGGCGGTGCCCATGATTGGCACGCTGGACTCGGGCCGCACCCAGCTGGTGATGGAGTCCCTGTTGCAACGCATCGTCGAGACGGGCTCGGAGCTGGCGATCATCGACATCACCGGCGTGCCGACCGTTGACACGCTCGTGGCTCAGCACCTGCTCAAAACCGTCACCGCGATCCGCCTGATGGGGGCGGACTGCATCATCAGCGGCATCCGGCCGCAGATCGCCCAAACCATCGTTCACCTGGGCATTGACCTGCAGGGCATCACCACCAAGGCCACGCTGGCCGACGCGCTCTCGCTGGCTATGAAGCGGTCGGGCTGGATCGTGTCACGTGCCCTGGGCTAAGCTGGCCATGGAACGCATCCCCGTTTTGCAGATGGGCAAATGCCTGCTTGTCACGATCCAGGTGGACTTGCAAGACCAAACGGCCGTGCTGCTCCAGGATGACCTGGCCGTGAAGATCTCTGCCAGCGGCGCCACCGGGGTGTTGATCGACATCTCCTCGCTGGAGATCGTTGATTCGTTCATCGGGCGAATGCTGGCCGGCATTTCCGGCATCGCCGCGGTGCTGGGGGCCACCACGGTGGTGGTCGGCATGCAGCCCGCTGTGGCCATCACGCTCGTTGAACTGGGGCTGTCGCTGGACGGCGTGCGCACGGCCTTGAACGTCGAGCGAGGCATGACGCTGCTGCGCCATGCAGACGGGGGCGACCTTGAATGCTGAGCCCGCAGGCCCCACGGGCGCCATCGCCATCGGGGCAGAAAGCGACATCGTCACCAGTCGGCAAATGGTCCGCAAGCTGACGCGGCAATTGATGTTCACCCTGGTCGACCAGACGAAGATGATCACGGCGGCGAGCGAACTTTCGCGCAATACCCTGGTGTACGGCGGTGGCGGCGAAATGCGCTGGGAGATCGTCCAGCGCGACCAGCAGGTGGGGCTGTGCCTGGCCTTCGAGGACCATGGGCCGGGGATCGCCGACACCACGCTGGCCCTCACCGACGGTTGGAGCTCTGGCGCAGGGATGGGCATGGGCCTGTCAGGCAGCCGCAGGCTGGTCAACGATTTTGACTTGCGAACGGCCGTGGGCGAAGGAACCTGCGTCACGATCACGCGCTGGAAGTCCTGACATGAAGCCCCATGCCGACATCCCCGTTCACGAGCCATCGCAGGTGGGTGAGGCGCGCCGAACGGCCTTGCGTCTGGTGGCAGGCCATGAACTGAGCGAAGACGCCTGCGGTCGCATCGCCCTGGTGGTGACCGAGCTGGGCACGAATCTGGTCCGCCATGCCCAGGCCGGTCGGCTGCTCATGGCCTGCACCGTGGGCGAGGCAGGCCCCCATTTCGAGGTGATCTCGATCGATAGCGGGCCGGGCATGCAGGACGTGAGCCAATGCCTGCTCGACGGCTACTCCACCGGCGGCACGCCCGGCACGGGATTTGGCGCGGTGCAGCGGCTCTCGACCGACTTCTCCGTGTTCTCGCAAGTCGATCATGGCACGGTGATTCTGTCGCGCATCCGCCTCCACGCAGGCAAAGCGGTGGTGCCCGGTAGCACCTTGTTGAACAGCGAGTTTGTGCATGCGGGCATCTGCCTGTCTGCGCCTGGCGAAGTGATCAGCGGCGATGCCTGGGACATCCGCATCCAGGATGGCCAGGCCCGCGTCATCGTCGCGGATGGGCTGGGGCATGGGCCCGAGGCGGCACAAGCCGCTGAGGCGGCCATGGCCGCATTCCGGGCGTCCGATTTTGGCGAGGGCCAGGGCTCTCCCTGCGCCGTCCTGGAACAGGCTCACCCCCTGATGCGACAAACGCGGGGTGCGGCCGTTTCGATGTGCACGCTGGACCGGCGGGCCAACACGGTGGTGGCGGCCGGCGCCGGCAATGTCTCGGGCCGCATCATCTCTGGCTTGTCCGACCGATCGCTGCTGTCGCAGCATGGCACGCTGGGCCTGAAGATCCGCAAAATGCAAGATGCCACCTACGCGTGGCCCGAGCATGCCCTGCTGGTGATGCACTCGGACGGCTTGCAGGCGCGCTGGAGTCTGGGTGGCGTGGGCGGCTTGCTGCGATGTGATCCCGCCGTGGTTGCCGGTTGGTTGATCCGCGGCCACACCCGGGGTGCGGATGACGTGGTGGTGGTGGTCGTCAAGCGAGCATGACCATGGCCCAACTCCTCATCGATCCTCATCAGGAAACCCTGCAGGCCTTGGCGTCGAAGACGAAAGAGCTGGCGGAACTTCGGGAGGAGTTGAGCGAGACGAACACCGGTGTCGTGGCGCTGTATGCCGAACTGGACCACCAGGCCGAACAACTTCGGCAGGCATCCGAGCGCAGCGAATCCAAGTTCCACACGATTTATTCCCAAGCGCCCAGCGGCATCGTGCTGCTGGGCAACGATGGCACGGTGGTCGGGGCCAACCCCGCCATGCTCAAGCTCCTGCAGCGAGACATGGCCGAAGTCGTCGGGAAGAGGCTGAGCGGTTTCAGTTTTCCGGAGTGGGCCGCACAGCTCGATGGATTCTCCGTGCAGTGGGGTGCCCAGGCGCAAAGCCAGGAAGTGCCGATGCGGCTGCCCGGGGGCGGGCTTGTGCACCTGGAGTGGAGCGTGCCCTCCCAGATCGAGCCGGGCATCGCCATGGTGCTGGCCACCGACATCTCGGAGCGCGTGGCGCTGGAGTTTCAGCGTTTGCAGTTGTTCGACAGTGAGCGCGTGGCACGCGGCGAAGCTGAGCAGGTCAGCCGGATGAAGGACGATTTCATCGCGGTGCTGTCACACGAACTGAGAACACCGCTCAATGCGATCATGGGGTGGACGCACGTGCTGTTGAAGCGCGGTGGCACCGACGAGACGATGCGCGGCCTAGCGGTGATCAAGCGAAATGGCACCACGCAAGCGCGCATGATTTCGGACCTGCTCGACATGTCGCGCCTGAACCTTGGCAAGCTGCCCCTGTCGATGGCCATGCTGGACCCGGCGCAAGAGATCGACGCCGCCATCAGCGCGATGATGCCCGTTTTGGAAGAAAAAGAGATCCGCCTCGACGTGATACTGGCGCCCCGGTACCGCCCGATTCAGGCCGACGCGTCCAGGCTGCAGCAGGTGGTGTGGAACCTGCTCAGCAACGCCATCAAGTTCTCGCCCCGTGGCAGCATCATCAGCGTTTCCCTGGTGGAGGTGGACGCGGGCCTGCGGATCCTCATCACCGACGCCGGGCAGGGCATCGCGGCTGATTTTCTGCCCTTTGTGTTTGACCGATTCGCCCAAAGCAACGCGGCCAGCAACCGGCACCGAGGCGGCCTGGGCCTGGGCTTGTCGATCGCCAAGCAACTGGTGGAAGCGCACGGCGGCCTGCTGTCGGTGCGCAGCGATGGGCTGGGCCACGGGGCCACGTTCGAGGTGTGGCTGCCCACCGATCCCTGGGATGAAGCCACCTCTTTCTTGAACACCGTCGACGATGAACTGCATGCCTCGAGCGGCAGTGATGAACTGCCTTTGCGGCAGCTCAAGATCCTGATCGTTGACGACGACCCGGATGCCTCGGCCATGCTCCACATCATCCTGGGCGATAGGGGCGCCACCTTGCGCGTGGCCAGCCACGTGGCTCAAGCGCTGGAGATGGTGGCGAGCTTCCGGCCCGACGTGTTGATCAGCGACATCGGCATGGTCGGCAAAGATGGCTACGACCTGATCCGAGCGTTGCGCAGGCGCGAGGCGCAGATGACGGCTCCATCCGCTGAAAAACGCTTGCCAGCCATCGCGCTGACCTCGTTCGCGCGCGACAGTGACCGTCAGCAGGCACTCGATGCGGGTTTTGACGCCCATTGCCCCAAGCCCCTGCGCCCCCTGAATTTGATCAAGCAGATTGTGAGCTTGCTGCGCTGAGGTGGACAATGTCGCACCCGAAACCCAGCAACGCAAAGGACGATCAAACATGGGCGCGCAGTGGAAAGCAAAACACAAGGACCTGGCCTCGAACGCGAAAGGCAGGCTGTTTGGCAAGCTGTCCAAGGACATCATGATCGCCGCGCGCCATGGCGCCGACCCGGCGGCCAATTCGCGTTTGCGCCTGGTGGTGGAGCAGGCCCGCAAGGTCTCCATGCCCAAAGACACGCTGGACCGGGCCATCAAGAAGGGCGCCGGCCTGACCGGCGAGGCCGTTCACTTTGAACACGTGGTGTACGAAGGCTTTGCGCCGCACCGCGTACCCGTCATGGTCGAGTGCCTGACCGACAACGTGAACCGCGCAGCCTCCGAGATGCGCGTGCTGTTCCGCAAGGGCCAGTTAGGCTCCTCGGGTTCGGTAGCCTGGGATTTTGACCACGTGGGCATGATCGAGGCCGAGCCGACCAAGCCGGGGGCCGATCCCGAAGTGGCCGCCATCGAAGCGGGGGCGCAGGATGTCGAAGCGGGTGAAGAAGACGGCACCACCGTGTTCCTGACCGACCCGACCGACCTGGACCTGGTCAGCCGGGCCTTGCCGGCTCAGGGCTTCACGGTGCTGTCGGCCAAGCTGGGCTACAAGCCCAAGAACCCGGTCGATCCGGCCAGCCTGAGCGCGGCCGATCTGGAAGAGGTGGAGGCCTTCCTGGCCGCGCTGGACGCCAACGAAGACGTGCAGAACGTGTTCGCCGGTCTGGCCGGCTGAACCACCGCCTCAGCGCCGGATCAGGGTCAGCCCGATCAGGCGCGACACCACGGCGGCCAGGTACATCACGCCGGTGAACATTTCGATGCTGGCCAGCGCCCGCGCGGGTGGCCTGACCGGGATCACGTCGCCGATGCCCGTGCTGGACAGCAACGCGAAGCTCAGGAACATCAGCTCGGTCCAGCTGCGGGGCTGCTCGGGGTTGACCGCGGCCAGGAAGCTGCCCGGCTGCAAAACCTGCAGCATCACGAACAAATAGGTGAAGCCCCAGACCAGCAGGGTGAAGGTGGCGCCCGCCGCGAACAGTTCGTCGGTTGTGGCGTGCATGTCTTCCATCATGTAGGCGATCAGGCTGCCGGCCGCGTAGAAATAGAACACGGCTTCCAGCCCGGCGGACCAGGGCAGCAGCCATTCCATGTCGTTGCGCAGGGCCTGCAAGGCCAGCATCGCGATGGCCGGCAGGGCGATGCAGACGCTGATCCAGGTCAGGCCCGGCGTACGGCGCACCATGCGCGTGGTGATGACCAGTACGCAGATGCCAAACGCCCCCAAGGCGATGGGGGCGCCGGGGGTGTCCTCCAGAAACGGGTAGAGCAGCAGGCCCGCCAGCTGCACCATCAGCAGGATGGCTGAGGGGTGACGGCGCGTCAGATTGAGCAAGTTGGCGTAGTGCATGGCTGCATTCTGCTATGGCACCGCAATGCACCCTGGCTTCAAACGCCTCAGGTGCGCAATTTGCCCACGGACACGATCGGGCCGGTGGGGGCGCCAGTGGGCGAACCGCCAATGGGTTCCACGCTCACGGCCAAGGCTTCGGTGTTGTTCAAAAGCCGAGCTTGCAACACGGTGGTGGTCCGGTCTGCAGCCACGACGCCCAGTGAGCGCGGTGCGCCCTTGGCGGGCACGGACCACAGCTCCAGCACGCGCTGAGGCTGCAGCGCCACGCCGTTCACGGGCTTGAGCACCAGGCTGGCACCATCGGCACTCACGCTGGCCACGAAGCTGGCCGGACCCGCCTCACCGCCCATCACCACCAGCAAGGGCGGTGCTTGCGTTGAAGGCGTGGCCAGCAGCAATGACAGGGTCAGGATGGCGGCACCCAATGCACCGGTGAGGCCTTGCCACAGGCCCAGGCGTTGCCACCAAGGCTGGGCGGCCGATGCTGGGAACAGCCGGGTTTCGATGGACTGCCACACGCGCGGCGGCGGCGCTTGCTCGGCGCTGGGCTCTTCCAGCACCGCGAGTCGGCGCTGCCAGTCGGCCACCGATGCGCGCAGGTTTGGGTGGGCCAGCAGCAGGGTCTCGAAGCGGCGGCGTGCCGGGCCCCGCAGGGTGCCCAGCACGTACTCGGCGGCCAGGCGATCAGCCAATGAAGGGCGGGCGTAGTCCATGTCAGCGCAGGGCCGTCGAGGCCCGCTCCAGACAGTCTTTCAGGGCGGCCAGGCCACGGCGCACCCAGCTCTTGACGGTGCCCAGCGGTTGCACCAGGTGCTGCGCCACTTCGGTGTGCGAGAGGCCCTGGTAGTAGGTCAGGGCCAGGCTTTGGCGTTGCTCGCGTGACAAGCCTTGCAGGCAGTGCGCCAGTTGGCGCTGTTCGGCAACCTGTTCCAGCAGGGCCAGGGGCCCGGGTTGGTCCGAGGGCAGTTTGTCCAGTGGGCTGGTTTCTTCACCATCGGCGCCCACGTAGGCGGTCACGGTTTGCGGCGAGGTCTGGGTGCGGCGCAGGCTGTCGATGGCGCGGTTGCGCGCGATGCTGCGCAGCCAGGTCAAGGGCTGGCTGAGCGTGGGGTTGAAAGATTGCGCGGCGCGCCAGACGTTCACATAGACCTCCTGAAGCACATCTTCGGCAGCGCTTCTGTCAGCCTGTATACGCAGCACGACGCCGAACAGACGCGCCGAGGTGAGGCGGTAAAGCGTGGCAAACGCCACGCGATCGCCCAGTGCGACGCGGCTGAGCAGCCGTTCCAGCTCCTGGGTGGCCGCGTCTGGCTCGGGAATCGGGGATGAGGTCATTGGTGCAACGATAGCGCTAAAAGCCCGGTACCCCAACGGACAGTGTGGTGTCGAACACGCGCTCGATCAGCCAGACCGTGGCCATGACGGCGATGAGCACGGAGCCGCCCCCCACGAACCCCCAGCGGTACAGCGGTGTGCGCCGCAGCAGGGCCATCAAGGGCAAGCTCACCGCCACCAGGGCCAGCTGGCCGAGTTCAACCCCCAGGTTGAAGCCCAACAGCGGCGCGGCCAGCTCACCGCGCGACAAGCCCAGATCCTGCAAGGCCCCGGCAAAGCCAAAGCCGTGCACCAGGCCAAAGGCGAACACCACGGTCCAGCGCGGCGCGCGGAACAAGGGCAGCAGGTTGTCGAGCGCGGCCAGCAGCACGCTGAGCGCGATCAACGACTCGACCCAGCGCGTGGGCGGTGACAAGACCCCGAAGGCGGCCAGCCCCAAGGTGATGGAGTGGGCCACCGTGAAGGCGGTGACCAGGCGCAGCACTTCGCCGGCAGAGCCTCCCCAGGTCGAACGGGGCTGCCAGGCGGTCAAGGGGGGCCACCAGCGGGCGGGCCCTGGGCGGTGCCACACCGAGACCAGCAGCAGCGACATCAGGAACAGGATGTGGTCGGTGCCGATGGCGATGTGGTGCACGCCGTCCAGCACGAAGCGCCACAGGCTGGGCCAGAACGAGGGCGGCGAGTGACCGTGGAAGGCCAGGGTTTGCCGAGGCCTGGGCGTGCCCAGCACCAGGGTGCCTGCTTGGCCGGAGGCGGCGGTCCAATGCACGATGCCCCGGTGCGTGGGGTCGGTGAGGGCGAACAGGCGGTAGTCGATGTCCAGGCTTTGCCAGGCATGCCCTGGTCTCATCGTGCATTGGGCGGTCCAGCGCAAGACCGCGTAGCGGCCGTCGGTGTGGGTGTCGATCTGGGGTTCGGGCGGCGGGGCGGCCAGGGGGATGCAGTCTTGGCCTTCATGGCGCAAGCTCAGGGTGGGCCGGGCGAAGTTCATCAGCTCGGGCCAGCGGGGGCGCACTTCGCCCCAGGTGAGTTGGCCATCGTCGTCGTGGTCCAGGCGCAACTCGGTGTCCAGGTCACGCAGGGCGATGTGCCAGCTCACGTCCACCTGGCCGGCATCCCGCAGGGTCAAGGTGAGGTAGCTGTCGCTGGGTTTGTGCGCTTGAGCAAGGCTGCACAGGAGCAGCAAAGCCAGGGCCAGCAGCCACAGTTTGAGCTTGAAGTTCTTCATTGCAGCCAGGGTTTCAAACGCTGGTCGGACCAGCCCGCCTGGGCGATGAAATCGCGCACGGGCCGGGCGGCGGCGTCTTGCCGGGCAGCGCGGGCGGCTTCCAGCAAGGTGCGCGCGTCGGCGGGTTCCTTCTGCACGGCCCAGTTGGCCTGGGCCAGCTGCAAGGCGGTGTCGGGGCGTTTGAGCAGGTGCAAGGCAAAGCGCGCTTCCTCGCGGCGGTGCACCGAGTCGCCCCGTTCGCGCGCGGCGTTGAAGCGTGCGCGCAGGGCTTGCACGGTGGCGTCCAGGCGCGCGTCCTGGGTCTGGGCATAGGCCAGTGCCAGGCGCAGCAGCAGGCCGTCGTTGCGTTGCTGTTGTTCAAGGCGTTGGATTACTTCGTGGGCCTGCCCCTGGTCCAGCAGGAAGTCCGCGTACGCCCCTTCGGTGTAGGCGTCTGGCGCGGTGATGAGCAAGCGCCGGTACAAGGCCTGGGCTTCATCGCGACGGCCCAGGCGCTCGGCCATCTCGGCCTGGATCAGGTTCAGCCAGGGGTGCAGGCCGGGCGGGGCCTGGCGGATCAAGGCCTGCAAGGAGCGCCGGGCTTGTTCGCCTTGTCCTTGCAGGCTGGACAGCTCCAGCGAACAGGCCTGGCCATGCCAAGGGGCGCCGATGCCGATCAAGGCGTCGCACGAAGTTTTGGCTTCGCTGTAGCGGCCTGTCACTTGCAGTATGGCGGCGCGCGTCAGCCAGGCCTGGGCGTTGGAGCGGTCTTGCCGAAGCACGGCCTCCAGGTCGCGCAGGGCGGGTGCGAAGTCATGCTGGTTCTGCAAGATGGTGGCGCGCAGCAGGCGGATCGGCGTGGGTGGCGCGGGCAGGCTCCACCAGGCTTGCAGGGCACCTTGGGCCTGGCCCATCCAGCGGGGATCACCGTCGCGGCGCGACAGTTCGATGGCCTGGCGTGCCAGCCGGGCGGCCAAGGCGGCGTCGTTCGGGTGCTGGCGGGCTTGCGCACGCAGGCCACGCCAGGCGCGTTCTTCATCCGACAAGGGGCGCTCGCGCAGGGTCTCGATCACCTCGCTGTCAGCCTTGGGCACAAAGGGGGCGCCATGGGCCAGGCCCGCCACCAAGGTGACGAGCATGAACGCCATGAGCA
>CAZKPN010000051.1:13190-22540 GCA_964554655.1 uncultured Aquabacterium sp.
GGGGCGCCATGGGCCAGGCCCGCCACCAAGGTGACGAGCATGAACGCCATGAGCAGCCCCCGCTTCATGCGCGGCCGATCAGTTCACCACGGTGGGCTCGGCCGTGTCGTCGGAGGCCAGCACCTCGGGCACGGCGACCGGCTCCAGCGCGTCCGAGGTGGCCGGGGGCACAGCCGACAGGTCGCTGACGTACAGGGTGGCCACGTCAGGCGAGTTGGCCGCCGCCGGTGGCACCTGCGCGGTGACGTCGGCAGGCGTGGAGGCGGGTGTGTTGGGATCATCACCCCCCCCGCAGGCCACCAGCGCGGTGGTCAGTAAGGTGGACAGGAGCAGTTTGGGCAGGCGGATCATGGTCGGGCTCCTCACAGGTTCTTCGCGCCAGGCAGCGGCGCGTTCAGGTAAGGGAAGGCGTTCTTGAAGTGCAGCGGGTCGGCGCGCACCGCGTCGTTGAAGCCGAGGCCACCCACCGGCGCATCGCTGGGCGCGCAGCCCACCTTCAAGGCATCGCTTGCCCCGGTCAGGGTGCACAGCGCGCCCATGGCCACGCGCAGCGACACGTCGACCACGTCATCGCCCAGGCGGCGGCCATTGGGAAAGCCCGCGTTGTCACCCGCCGCCACACCCAGGGGGTTTTGAGAAGCCAGCTGCCTTGGGGCGATGGCCGTGTTCAGCCTCAGCATCTCGGCCAGTGGGCCGCGGCGGTTGGCGTCCGCACCGGTCAGGTCGGTGATGTGGGCGGGGCGGTTCACCGTGGGCAAGCCGGTCAGGAAGGCCGTCATCAAATCCTTGCGCGGAAAGTTGGTGGGCGCCACGGCCGTGGGGAACAGCACCTGTATCAGGGCGGGCAAGGTCGGGTGGGTCACGTAGTCCGCGAAGTTGGCCGCGTCGTCCTTCGGCTTGGAGGCGTTGAACTTGTCCTTGTCCTTCAGGCCGATCACGACCTCGTTGACCAGGGGCATGCCCAAGCGTGAGACCTGCGTCCAGGCGCCACCGGTGCGCTCGCTGGTCTGAAGGCCCGACTTGGGCTTGCCATCCAGCAAACGGGCCTGGCGCAGGCTGGCCGTGGTCCAGCCGCCAATCACCTTGTCGGTGGTGGAGGCGGTCAGGCAACTGGCGGGCATCTCGACGGCCAGCGAGGTGACGTTCTTGTCAGACAACTCGCCGAACTCGTTGGCATCGTTGGTGCCATTCAGGGCCTTGGCATTGGCCTCGCTCGTGATGACGCTGGCGGGCGCGTTGACCAGGTCAAAGATGCGGCCCAGGTTGACCGAGAAGGCTTCCTTGCGCTGGCCCACAAAGACGCGGCCAGGCGTGCTGCAGCCAGGGATGGTGATGTTGTAGATGTACTGGTTGGCGTAGGCCTCGTAAGCGGTGGCATCACCCAGGGTCTTCTCGCCGATGTAGTCGATCGGCTTGGTGAAGGTGGTGCCCGACGCGCCCGTGGGGCTGCCACTGGCGATGCTGATTTGCTGGCGCGTGCCGGTGCGTCGATCGCCCCGCACGATGAACATTTCATAGGTTTCGGCGAAGCTCAGCGGATCGCCGGCCACGCCAGAGATGCCCCCGGCCTGTCGCAGCGGGATGGCCACGTTTTTCTTGGCCCCCGTGGCGCCAATGGGCAGCGTGATGCCGGCCCCAGAAGCGTTCAAGGTGTTCTTGAAACGGAACTGAAGGGTGATGTCCTCGACCGCATCGCCGTTGTTGTCCACGTGGATTTCGTACAGCGCGTTCGGATCCAGCGAGAAGTAGTTCGGGCCGCCGTAGGCATCTTGCAATGGCAGGTAGTTGGCGATCAGCGTCACGAAGGCGCTTTTGCCGCCGGAGCCGTCGCCGGCCACGCCCTCGTAACTGTTGAACAGGTAGAAGTCGGTGGCGTCAATCTTGGGCGCGGTGGTGATGAAGGGCGCTTCCCGGTGGCTGGACGCCATCGCGGTGGTGGCCAGCAGCGACAGGGCGCAGGCGACCAGGGTGGGCCGCAGGTAGGGCAAGGGGCGGGGATGGGTGGGCATGACAAGCTCCTGAATGAGGGGGTGGACGAACGACTGCTGCATCCCTTACGCCGCGAAGCCGTGAACGGATGCACGGATCGCCAAAAAACATCGCGGCGAAAAACCCGGCCTGTCAAAGGGGCTAAATTCGCCCGCCCCTCATTCCAAGACGACTGGTCATATAGTTTGTCCATGGCCCGCACCGCAGACCCCACCGACATCCCCCGCCGCTTGAGCGACGCGGGCTACACCTTGTTCCAGCTGCAGGGCTACAACGCCACCGGCATCCAGCAGATCACCGACAAGGCGGGGGTGCCCAAGGGCTCGTTCTACAACCACTTCAACAGCAAAGAGGCCTTTGCCGCGCAGATCCTGCGCAACTACGCGAAGTGGGTGGGTGACGCCTGGGGCGCCGCCTTGAAGGACGCGCCCCCGGCCCCCTTGGCCGCCATCCACCATGTGTTTGGCCAGTTCATCGCGCACCACGACCAAACCGGTTGCCAGGGCTGCCTGGTGGGCAATTTCGCCGCCGAAGTGGTGGAGGCCAGCGAGACCTGCCGCGCCGTGCTGACCGACGTGTTGCACGATTGGCGCGACCGCTTGGCCACCCTGATCCTGCAAGCCCAGCAGGCCGGTGAAATCCGCGATGACGTGGACGCCCAGGTGCTGGCCAACTTCTTCTGGGACGCCTGGGAGGGCGCTGTGCTGCGCAGCAAGGTGGAGCACAGCGTGCGGCCCTTGCACGAAGTGCGTCACCTTCTGCTCGACAAATTCTTCCTGCCCTGACCACACGGGCCTCATCCACGCATCGCCGCCTGTGCGGCACCCCCCGTTTCCCAACCAGGAGTCCATTGCATGACTGCCCCCGATCACACGACCCACGACGCCGCGCTGTTCCAGCCTTTCCAACTGGGTGGCATCACCCTGGCCAACCGCATGGTGATGGCCCCCTTGACGCGCAACCGCGCCGAAGCGGGCAACGTGCCTGGCCCCCTGACCATCGAGTACTACGCCCAGCGCGCCTCGGTGGGCCTGATCATTGCCGAGGCCACCCAGGTGTCGGCCCAGGCCCAGGGCTACAACGCCACGCCCGGCGTGCACAGCCCCGAGCAGATCGCCGCCTGGAAGAAGGTGACCGACGCAGTGCACGCCCGCGGCGGCCGCATCTTCGTGCAGCTGTGGCACACCGGCCGCATGTCGCACACGGCGTTCCAGCCGGGTGAGTTGGCCCCGGTCGCCCCCTCGGCCATCGCGGCCAAGGCCAAGACTTTCATCCCCGGCACCGGCTATGTTGACACCTCGACCCCGCGCGCTTTGGAGACCGACGAGATCGCCGGCATCGTCAACGATTTCCGCACGGCGGCCCGCCATTCGATCGAAGCTGGCTTTGACGGCATCGAGGTGCACGGCGCCCACGGCTACCTGCTGGATGCTTTCTTGCGCGATGGCGCCAACAAGCGCACCGACCGCTACGGCGGCAGCATCGAGAACCGTGCCCGCTTTCTGGTCGAGGTGATGGCCGCCGTGATCGACGAGATCGGTGCGGACAAGGTGGGCGTGCGCCTGTCGCCCGTCTCGCCGGTCAACGATTCCAGCGAGAGCCATCCGCAGCCTTTGTTCGAGCACGTGGTGCGCGAGCTGAACAAGCTCAAGCCCGTCTACATCCACGTGGTGGAAGGCGCCACGGGCGGCCCGCGCGACATCGCCCCGTTTGACTACGAAGCGCTGCGCAAGCTGTACGACGGCGTCTGGATGCTGAACAACGGCTACGACAAGGCCATGGCCGTGGACGTGGTCGCCTCCGGCAAGGCCGATCTGGTGTCCTTTGGCCGCCTGATGTTGACCAACCCGGACCTGCCGCGCCGCTTCAAGGAAAACGCGCCGTTGAACGAGTTGTTCAAGGACGCGCCTTTGTATGGCGGCGTGGGTGCACACGGCTACACCGACTACCCCGCCTTGCCCGCCTGACACCGCGAGCGGCTATCCTGACCAGATGCCCGCCACCCACCTGATGACCCCTGCGCCCAACATCGCGACCCTGCTCGCTTTGTTGGGCGCAGGTCCTTGGGCGGTCCTCACCGGGGCGGGCTTGAGCACCGGCAGTGGCATCCCCGCCTACCGTGATCGGCATGGGCAATGGCAGCACTCCAAGCCCATCCAGCACCAGGAGTTCCTGGGCTCTGAGGCCATGCGGCGCCGCTACTGGGCCCGCAGTTTCGTGGGTTGGCAAACCATGTCGCGGGCCCAGCCCAATGCAGGACACCGGGCCATTGCCCAGCTGGAAGCGCGGGGCCTGGTCAGCACGGTGATCACCCAGAACGTGGACAGCCTGCACCACCACGCCGGCAGCCAGTCGGTGATCGAGTTGCACGGCAGCATCGCCCGCGTGCTGTGCCTGTCGTGCCAGCAGCGCTACCCACGTGCGCAGGTGCAGGTGCTGCTGCAGGCCCACAACCCCCAGTTCGAGCACACGCCAGGCGCCCCATCCCAAGCCGCGCCCGATGGCGATGCCCACCTCGAAGACCAGCACTACGCGGCCTTCCAGGTGCCAGCCTGTCCCGCGTGCCAAGGTGTACTGAAACCCGACGTCGTGTTCTTCGGTGACAACGTGCCGCGCGACCGTGTGGCGGCCGCCAGCCAGGCCGTGGAGAACGCCTCGGCGCTGCTGGTGGTGGGCTCCTCCCTGTCGGTGTACTCCGGCTTTCGCTTTGCCGAGCAAGCCCACCGCCTGGGCAAGCCTGTGCTCGCCATCAACCAAGGCGCGACGCGCGCCGATGCCCTGCTGTCGGCCAAGCTGGAGCTTGATTGCAGCGAGGCGCTGACCCAGCTTTTGAGCGCCTGCCTTGACGCGGGTCAAGCCACCGGGCCTTAAGTCTGGACGATTGGGCGGGGGCTGCCTAGACTGGGGGTTCCCTATAAACCCAGCAGGAGCAGACCATGGCCATGATGATGAAAGCAGCGATCTTTGTGGAGCCCGGTCGCATCGTGCTGGATGACAAACCCGTGCCCGACGTGGGCCCGCTGGACGCGCTGATCAAGGTCACCACCACCACCATCTGCGGCACCGATGTGCACATCCTCAAGGGCGAGTACCCCGTCGCGCGGGGCCTGACCATCGGCCACGAACCCGTGGGCATCATCCACAAGCTGGGGTCGGCCGTGCGCGGCTACACCGAGGGGCAGCGCGTGATCGCCGGGGCCATCACCCCCAGCGGCTGGAGCAGCGCCTGCCAGTGCGGTGTGAGTTCGCAAGACGGCGCCGGCACGCCCCATGGCTTCAAGCTGATGGGCGGCTGGAAGTTCGGCAACACCATCGACGGCTGCCAGGCCGAGTACGTGCTCGTGCCCGATGCCATGGCCAACCTGGCGCCCGTGCCCGATGGCCTGAGCGATGAACAGGTGCTGATGTGCCCGGACATCATGTCCACCGGCTTCAGCGGTGCCGAGCGCGCGGGCATCCGCATTGGCGACACCGTGGCGGTGTTCGCCCAAGGCCCCATCGGCTTGTGCGCCACCGCGGGGGCCAAATTGAGCGGCGCGACCACCATCATCGGCGTGGACCGCCTGGCTCAGCGCTTGACCGTGTCCAGCCAGATGGGCGCCGACCACGTGATCGATGCCAGCCGCCTGGACCCGGTGGACGAGATCATGCGCCTGACCGGTGGGCGTGGCGTGGACGTGGCCATCGAGGCCTTGGGCACGCAAGCCACCTTCGAGGCCTGCCTCAAGGTGCTGCGCCCGGGGGGCACCTTGTCCAGCCTGGGCGTGTACTCCACCGACCTCACCATTCCGCTGGGCGCCTTCGCGGCCGGCCTGGGCGACCACAAGATCATCACTTCCTTGTGCCCGGGTGGGTCGGAGCGCATGCGCCGGCTGATGGCGGTGATCGAATCCGGCCGGGTGGATTTAAGCGCCATGGTCACGCACCGCTTCAAGCTGGACGACATCGAAAAGGCCTACGAACTGTTCGGCCATCAACGAGATGGCGTGCTAAAAGTGGCGATCACGCCTTGAAGGCTCACGGATGAACATGCACGACAAGCACACCCCACCGCCCGTGTTGGACCTGGACCGGGCAGCTCACGCGGCTTTGGGCCGGATGACCCAAGGCCTGTCGCCGGCCTCATTTTTGCTGGCCTACCTGGACTGGGTCATTCACCTGGCCATCGCGCCGGGCAAGCAACAGGCGCTGGCCCAGCGGGCCCGCCAGCAATGGTTGCGGCTGGCCCAGGTGTCGCTGCCCGCCACGGGTTCCGCCGCAACGTGCATCGAGCCCTTGCCCCAGGATCACCGCTTCGACAATCCCGCCTGGCACCAGTGGCCCTTCAACGTGATGGCCCAAGGCTTCCTGTTGACGCAGCAGTGGTGGCACTGTGCCACCACCGGCGTGCGCGGCGTGACCCCGCACCACGAAGACGTGATGACCTTCAATGCGCGGCAGGCGCTGGACATGCTGTCGCCCTCCAATTTCCTGGCCACCAACCCGGAGGCCTGGGCCGCCACGTTCAACGAGCACGGGCTCAATCTGCTGCGCGGGGCTTTCAACGCAGCGGAGGACCTGACGCATTCACTCAAGCATGAGCGCAGCGCCGACGACGCCCCCTTCGTTGTGGGTCAGCATGTGGCCGCCACGCCAGGCCAGGTGGTGTTCCGCAACCACCTGATCGAGCTGATCCAGTACGCGCCCACCACCGCCAAGGTCCACCCCGAGCCGATCCTGATCGTGCCGTCGTGGATCATGAAGTACTACATCCTGGACCTGTCACCCCACAACTCCCTGGTGCGATACCTGGTCGGACAAGGGCACACGGTGTTCATCCTGTCGTGGCGCAACCCCAAGGCGGCGGACCGCGAACTTGGCATGGACGACTACCTCCAGTTCGGGCCGGTGGCCGCGATGAAGGCCGTCAACCAACTGATGCCGGGCCGCCCCGTGCACGGTGTGGGCTATTGCCTGGGCGGCACCTTGCTGTCGATCGCGGCCGCCGCCTGGGCGCGCGATGGGCAGGACGGTCTGGCCACCCTGAGCCTGCTGGCCACGCAAACCGACTTTGAAGAACCGGGCGAGTTGTCCCTGTTCATCGACGACAGCCAGCTCACCTACCTGGACGACCTGATGTGGGAGCAGGGCGTGCTGGAAGGGCCGCAGATGGGCGGCAGCTTCACCTACCTGAACACGCGTGACCTGCTGTGGTCGCGCCTGGTGCGGGACTACCTGCTGGGCCATCGCCAGCCGCTCAACGACCTGATGTCGTGGAACCAGGACGTCACGCGCATGCCCCACCGCATGCACTCGGAGTACCTGCGCAGCCTGTACCTGCACAACGACCTGTCGCACGGCAGTTACGAGGTGGGCGGTCGGCCGGTGGCCTTGTCCGACACCAGCGTGCCGATTTTCGCGGTGGGCACGGTGAAGGACCACATCTCGCCCTGGCGCTCGGTCTACAAGCTGCATTTGCTGACCCAGGCCCCCTTGACCTTCGCGCTGGCCAGTGGTGGCCACAATGCCGGCATCGTCAGCGAACCCGGTCACGCCGGTCGCACCTACCAGTTGCGCGCCCGTCCCGAGGGGGACAAATACATGGACCCCGACACCTGGCTGGACACGGCCGAGCACCACGAAGGGTCCTGGTGGCAGGCCTGGCAGGGCTGGTTGGCCGCGCATTCCGGCAAGCTGGTGAAGCCGCCTTCATTGGGCAATGCCTCGCGGGGGTTGCCGCCGCTGGGCGACGCGCCGGGGCAGTACGTGTTGGCGCGCTAGCCACCATGCCCGCTGCATCTGATCAGGGCCACCCGGGCCCCGCCATGGCCGGCTTGACCGCCGAGCGGGCCCTGGCCCTGCGCCAGACCCACGGCCCCAATGCCCTGGCCACCCAGAAGACCCGGCCGCTGTGGCGTTCGGCGCTGGAGGTGGCGCGCGAGCCCATGTTCCTGCTGCTCATGGCCTGCCTGGTGCTGTACTTCCTGATCGGAGACTGGCAAGAGGGCCTGGCCCTGATGGTCTCGGTCATGGCCGTGATGGGCATCACCCTGGTGCAGGAGCGGCGCACCGAGCGGGCGCTGGACGCCCTCAAGGACCTGGCCAGCCCCAGGGCCTTGGTCATCCGCGATGGCCAGCGACAACGCATCGATGCCCAGGAGTTGGTGCCGGGCGACCTCATGGTGCTGCTGGAAGGGGACCGCGTGCCCGCTGACGGCGTGCTGGTCCAGGCCAACAACCTGCAGACCGATGAGTCCTTGCTCACCGGCGAGTCCCTGCCGGTGGACAAGCAGGCCACCCACCGGCCTGCGCCCTGGACCATGACGCCACCGGGCGATGACAGCGCCAGCTGCGTGTTCTCGGGCGCCCTGGTCGTGCAAGGGCAGGGCTTCGCCCAGGTGCTGGCGACTGGCGCGCACAGCGAAATCGGCCGCATCGGCGGCGCACTCAGCTTGATCGAGACCGGGCGCACGCCGTTGCAGGAAGCCACCCGTGTCATGGTTCGGCGCGTGGCGGCCGGCGTGCTGGTGCTGGGGGTCGCGGTCCTGCTGGGCATGGGCTTGACCCGTGGCGATTGGGTTCAGGCCGCGCTGGCCGCCATCGCCTGGTCCATGGCCTTGCTGCCCGAAGAATTCCCCGTCGTGCTGACCATCTTCCTGGCCTTGGGTGCCTGGCGCATGTCCCGTCACAACGTCCTGACGCGGCGCATGCCCGCGCTCGAAACCCTGGGGGCGGCCACGGTTTTGTGCGTGGACAAGACGGGCACCCTCACCGAGAACCGCATGCGCGTGGCGCGGCTGGCCCTGGCGGGTCAGCTGGACGCGGAGTGGGCGCTTGACGAGTCTGGCGATTGGCCGCCGCAATTCGCCGAGCTGGTGGACCTGGCCGTGCTGTCCAGCCGCCGTGAGCCTTTCGACCCCATGGAGGTGGCGATCCACGCGGTCAAACCAGCGGGATCGCCTCACGACGCCTGGACCTTGGAGCGCGAGTACCCGCTGAGCCCGGAGTTGCTGGCCGTCTCCCGGGTCTGGCACGCCCCGGGCGCTGATCACCAACTGATCGCCAGCAAGGGCGCGCCCGAAGCCATCGCCAGCCTGTGCCATCTGCCCCCCGCCGAGGTCCAGGCGCTGTTGGCCCATGTGCAGCGCATGGCATCACAAGGCCTGCGAGTGCTCGGTGTGGCGCGCGGGCGCACGCCGCTGGGCCCGCTCGCCGCGTCGGTGCACGACTTCGATTTCGAATTCATGGGCCTGATCGCCCTGGCCGACCCGGTGCGGGCCGAGGTGCCTCAGGCCATGGCGCAATGCCGTCAGGCGGGCATCCGCATCATCATGATCACCGGCGACTACCCCGCCACCGCCAGCAGCATCGCGCGGCAGGCC
>CAZKPN010000051.1:22640-27390 GCA_964554655.1 uncultured Aquabacterium sp.
CATCATGATCACCGGCGACTACCCCGCCACCGCCAGCAGCATCGCGCGGCAGGCCGGCATTGGGGCGGCCGATGGCACCCTGGGTTGCCTGACCGGCGCCGAGGTGGCCGAGATGGACGATGCCCTGTTGAGCGAGAAGGTGCAGGCCACGCACGTCTTCGCGCGCGCCACGCCCCAACTCAAGTTGCGCATCGTCCGGGCGCTGCAGGCCCACGGCGAGGTGGTGGCCATGACCGGTGACGGGGTCAACGATGCGCCCGCTCTGCGCGCTGCGGACATCGGCGTCGCCATGGGTGGCCGGGGCACCGACGTGGCCCGCGAAGCCGCGGACCTGGTCGTGACCGACGATCGCTTTTCATCGATCGTCGAGGCGATTCGGCTGGGGCGCCGCATCTACGCCAACCTGACCAAGGCCAGCGGCTACATCGTGGCCGTCCACATCCCCATCGCCGGGCTGGCCATGTTCCCGGTGCTGATGGGCGGGCCGTTGATGTTGCTGCCCATCCACGTCGCTTTCCTGGAACTGATGATCGATCCGGCTTGCTCGATCGCCTTCGAGGCCGAGCCCGAGGAGGCGCGGGCCATGCGCGAGCCCCCTCGGCGGGGCCCCACCTCCTTGTTTGGCGCCTCGGGCATCTGGCCCTGGGTCTTCCAGGGCTTGCTGTTGCTGTCGGCGGTGCTGTTGGTTCATGAGTGGGCGCGGCACCAGACCGAGGATGTCGCGCAGGTCCGGGCCCTGACCTTTGGCACCCTGGTGTTGGGCAACATGGCGTTGATCCTGAGCCGCCGGGCGGGCGGGCAGGCCAACCTGGCCATGTGGGCCGTGATCGCCGGAACCGGCCTGGTGTTGGCGCTGATCCTGGCATGGCCCCTGATGCGCGATTTGTTCAGTCTGGCCTTGCCCGAGGCCCAGGCGGCTTTGGTGTGCGCCATGGTCGGCGCCCTCCTGTGGCCTGCGTTGATGGTGGTACGGCACCTGGCTTCGGCTGGGAGGACGGTTGACTCACGTCAATCAACTCAATCGCTTGGGCCTTAACATGTGCGCATCCTCAACGCTATGGAGCCCTGCATGAAGATCCTGATGCCCGTCGATGGGAGTGAGTACACCAAGCGCATGCTGGGCTACATTGCCGCGAATGACGAATTGCTGGGTCCCCAGCACGAGTTCACCGTGCTGACGGTCGTGCCGCTGCTGCCCGCCGGCGTGACCAGTTTCCTGGACCGAGCCATGGCCGATGCCTACTATGAAGATTGCGCTCAGGAAGTGCTGCGGCCCATCAAGGCCTTCATCGACCAGAAGGGCTGGAAGGCCCAGTTGATCAGCCGCAAGGGCCATGCGGCGGATGTGGTCGCTGAGTTCGCTGAAAAACACCCGATGGATCTGATCGTGATGGGCACCCACGGCCGTTCGGCGTTCGGCAATGTGGTGCTGGGATCGGTGACCACCGGCGTGCTGGCGCGCACCAAGGTGCCCGTGCTGCTGGTGCGCTGACCCTGAAATAGCCGCAGAATTGGGCAATATGTCATGCCGCGCATGGCCCTGTCAGGTTTTTCCGGGGTGCGGTGGCCCATGCGGTTGGTCACACTGGCGGATGCCTGTTTCCCACGATTTCACCGTTGGCCCTGAAGCGTGCGCGTGCGTCGTTGCAGTGCCCGCTGACCATGGTTGAACTGGCGCCCACCCCATCACCCGCCCATGCGAACGAGCCCTGGGCGGACGGGTCGGCGCAAGGCCCCGAGCAGTCTCCGCCCCAGGATGCCAGCGAGTTTGCCACCGTGCTGGCGCAGGGCTTCAGTGGTTTGCGTTTTCCGGCCGATCTGGAGGGGCGCTACCAGCAAGGCCGTGCTGACGAACGGCTGCGGCTCAACCGCCGTGGTGCGTTCTGGGTGCTGCTGTTGTGGAACAGCCTGCTGCTGACCGATTGGCTGATGGTGCGCGACCAGTTCGGCAGCGCGTTGCAACTGCGCTTGCTGTTCTACACCCCCTTGTGTTTGCTCTGGCTGCTCAGCCTCAAACGCCTGAGCGGCACCGCGCGCGAGTGGGTCGCTGCGGTCATGGGGCCGGTGGGGGCTGCGGTCACGATCCACCTGTGCCTGACCAGCCAGGACGAATTGGCCCCGCCTTACCTGGTCGTCCTCTGCATGGTCCAGCTGATCAATGGCGGCATGATGCAACTGCGGTTCTGGAAAGCCGTGATGGTGGACGCGGTCATCCTGGTCATGTATGCCTGGGTCGCCTTGACCCTGCCCAATCCGCCCATCGCGATCATGATCGCGATGACGCTGGTCATGGTCTCGGTCACCGTGTTCACGCTGTACGGCAGCTATTGGCTGGAGCACGAAGACCGCACCAATTGGCTGATGCTGGAGCACGAGCAAGGGCTCCAGCATCAGTTGGTGCAGGCCAACCAGCAACTGGAGCGGCTTTCGCGTTTCGATCCCTTGACCGCCCTGGCCAACCGGCGCCACTTCGACGAGTTCCTGCAACACACCTGGGCCCGCGCCAGCCACGACGGTGACGATGTGGCCCTGTTGATGATCGACATTGATCACTTCAAGGCTTACAACGACCAGCATGGCCACCCGGCAGGCGATGCCTGCCTCCAGTCCGTGGCCGATACTTTGAGGGAGTGCCTGCGCAAACCCGAAGACCTGGTGGCGCGCTACGGCGGCGAGGAGTTCATCGCGCTGCTGAGCCACTCCGACCTGGCGGCGGCCATGGCGGCGGCCGAGCGGGTGCGGGCTGGCGTGGCCGGCGGCACCACACCGGTCACGGTGAGCATCGGGGTGGCCAGCGTGCGCCCTGGGTCTGACGCCGTCACACCGGCCACGCTGCTGGCCGCCGCCGACCAGGCCTTGTACCAGGCCAAGGGCGACGGGCGAAACACGGTGCGCGCGGCCGACGTTCATCCACGGCCGGATGACGCACAAGTGGTGCCCGATGCCGTGGCACCCCTGCCCGTTGAATTGGCCCGCCCCCCTTCGGCACAGGACGAGGTGGCGGTGGCCCAGGCGCTGATCGACCGAAGCTGTTCCTGGATGCGCTTTCCTGCCGCCCTGGAGCAGCAGTTTCTGAACGACGGTGCCCCGGCCCGCCTGCGCTACCTGGTGCTCAGCGGGGTCCTCTCGCTCATCGTGTTCAACGGCTTCCTGGGGGTCGACTATCTGATGGCGCGGGATGTGTTCGACCTGGCCGTCCAGATCCGCCTGGGCGTGTTCACGCCCCTGGCCATCGCCTTGCTGTTGTTGGGTTGGTTTGGCCGCGACTGGGTGCTGCGCACCGTGCCGCCCTTGCTGCTGGAGTGCCTGGTGCTGGTCAGCGGTGTGTTTGCGGCGGCCTGCCTGGCCTACATCCTGGCGGCCACCCGAAGCCCGACGGGCCAGTACTACCACGTGGGTTTGATGGTGGTGGTCATCTACGCCAACATCGTGCAGCGGCTGCGCTTCTGGTACGCGCTGGCCTGCTCCGTGGCCATCCTGGCCATGCACATTGGTGGGGTGCTGATGGTGCCGGCGTTCAATGATCGACTGATCCTGCCCGTCATCTTCCTGGTTGGCGCCACCGTGGTCTTCACGCTGATGGCCAATTACGCGATGGAGCGGGATGAGCGCAAGCGTTACCTGCTGGTTCTGCGGCAAAAGCACTTGCTGCGCGAACTGGACGAGGTGCACCACCGCCTGCAGAATCTGGCGCGCGTGGACGTGCTCACCGGCGCCTACAACCGCCGCCACCTGCAGGACTATCTGCGCCAGACCTGGCAGCGGGCCCAGCATGGGCAAGGCGACGTGGCCGTGATCATGCTGGACGTCGACCACTTCAAAAAATACAACGACCGCTATGGCCACCCCGCCGGCGACCGCTGCCTGGTCCAGGTGGCCGAGGTCATGAGATCGTGTTTGCGCCGGCCCGGCGATCTGGTGGCCCGCTACGGCGGCGAAGAATTCATCGCCGTGTTGCCCCAAACCAGCCCCGAGCTGGCGCAACAGGCGGCCGAGCGGATCCGTCTGGCCGTGCAGGCTTTGCAGGTTCGCCACGAAAGCTCGGACACAGCCGCTGTGGTGACGGTCAGTGTGGGCGTGGCGGGCGCACAGGCCGGCCAGGGGCAGAACGAGTCCGACTTGATTGCCGCTGCCGATGCCGCCCTGTACCAGGCCAAACACGCTGGCCGCAACCAGGTGAGCCTGGCCACCACCGCCGTGCGGCGCTGAATCAGTCTGGCTTGAACACGTTGCGAACGTGCGCGACGAATTCGGAAGGTGGGGGCACGTCTTCGGAGCCGGGCACGGTCAACTTCATCCAGCGCCGCAGGCCTCCCCAGGCGAACAGGTTGTGCTTCACCACCGAGTCGAGCTCAGCCTTGAACCCGGTGTCGTACCAGGCGATGGCGGTGTGGATGGCCGCGCCCACCAGGCCACTGGCGGCCAGCTTCAAGTCGATCTCGGTGCTCACCCGGGGGTGCAGGCCCTGAGTCAGCGTTTCGATGAACTGTTGGTAGACCCGCAAATCTGACTCCCCCTCGCGAAGCTTGGCTTGCTCACGCCAGACGCCGTCGATCAGGATGATCTGGACCCGGCGGGGATCGTCCCGGATGAAGCGCAAGAAGGCACCCAGGCCGGCTTCCAGGAGAGTTTTTTCAGACAAGGGGGCCTGCATGATGGCGCTGCTGACGGCACCCATGAGGTCGCGCATGAGGTGCTTGAACACGGTGTCGAACACCTCGTGCGTGCTCTTGAAGGATTCGTAGAAATA
>CAZKPN010000052.1:0-27286 GCA_964554655.1 uncultured Aquabacterium sp.
GCATGGTGTTCATCGGCGATTTTCTTGACGACGGCCAAGCCGAGGCCTGTTCCTTTTGCTTTGGTGGTGACGTAGGGCTCGAAAGCCCGCTTGAGTATTTTGTCTGAAAAGCCAGGCCCATTGTCGCGCACGGCGAGCCTGACCGCGCGAACGCTGCCATCGGGGTGGCGCGGCATGTCGGTGCGCACCATGACTTGGGCGGGTTGATCGGTGGGTGGATGGTCGTTGACGACGTCCAAAGCGTTCTGCACCAGGTTGTGCACCACCTGCCTCAGCAAGGTCGCATCACCAAGTATGGCGGGCAACTCCGGCGCCAGTTCAGTGACGAGCAAGCCCTGGTCGATGGCGTGGCCGTACAGGGCCAGCACGTCGGTGATCAGGGCGTTCAGGTCCAGCGGCACGAGCTTGGCGGTGGGCAGGCGGGCGTAGTCGCGGAACTCGTTGATCAATGTTTTGAGGGCTTGCACCTGCGTGACGATGGTGTTGACGGAGCGGTTCAGCAGCGAGCGTCCGGGTTCGTCGAGCTTGTCTTCCAGCTTGAGCTGAAGGCGTTCGGCCGACAGCTGGATGGGCGTGAGCGGGTTCTTGATTTCGTGGGCCACGCGCCGCGCCACCTCGGCCCAGGCTTCGGCGCGCTGGGCCGAGACGACCTCGGTGATGTCGTCGAACACGATGAGGTTGGCATCGGGCGGCAGGTCGGCGCCGCGCACCAACAGGGTCTGCGCTTCGTGCTGTGGGTTCAGTTGCAACTCATACGATTCTTGCCATTGCTGACGCTCTCCGGGCGTGGGGTCGCTGGCGTAGAGCTCGAAGCGTTCGTTCAGGGCTGCGGCGAAGGTCTCCAGGCCGGGCACGTCGGACAGGGGGCGGCCTCGGTAGGCCGACAAGGGCAAGCGCAGGATGCGCGTGGCGCCAGGGTTGACGGTGTCGATGTTGCCGTGTTCGTCGAACACGATGACGCCGGCGGTGAGGTTGTCCAGGATGGTTTGCAAGTGGCCACGGGCGCTGTCGAGCTCGGCCACGCTGCGTTGGGCCAGGATGCGGGCGTCGGACAACTGCTGCGTCATCGCGGCGAAGGAGCGCGTCAGGCCGCCGAGCTCATCGTGGCTGGCGAAAATGGCTTTGGGGCTGAGGTCGCCCTTGGCCACCTTGTCCACGCCTTCGGCCAGCAGCAGCAAGGGGTGGGCCAGTTGTTGGCCCAGGATCGCGGCCAGCAAGAAGGCGCCGAACACAGCCAGGATCAGGGCCAGGGTCAAGGTGCCGATGTACATGCGCCGCAGGCCTTCGCGGCCCAGCGAGCGTTGCTGGTATTCGCGGTAGGCGTTCTGCACATCCAGCGCGTTTTTGACCAGGTCGGCGCGCAGCTTTTGCGTGACCATCAGGTAGTGGCCTTTGCTTTGCAGGCTGAAGCTGCGGTCAGGCATCCAGGCCAGCGCGACGATGCGGGCGTCGTTGTTCACGCTGTTGATCGGTGGGGATGCCGCGGGGTCGCCTTTTTCTTCCAGGCCTTCGATGAGGCTGACGACGCCTTTGTTGCGGGCATCCTGCCGCATGCTCAAAGGCACGCGTTCGGCCGACATGAGGGGCAGGCTCTCGCTGCCTGCGCCGATCTGCAATTGCCCGGTCTCGCTGATCAGGGCCACGGATTGCGCGCCGAGTTGTTCGCGCACGCGTTCCAGGTCGAGCACGCCAGGTGTGAACGAGGTTTCGACGCCGGCGTTGGGCGAGCCGCTCAAGCGTTCGGCCGCCAGGCGCGTCTTGTTGCCCAGGTCTTGCCCCAGGGTGTCGATGGTGCTGCGGCCCAGGTTGAGGCCGGCTTCCAGCGCGCTTTCGACGCGCACGTCGAACCAGGTCTCGATGCTGCGCGAGACGAACTGGTAGGACACGGTGTAGATCAGCAGGCCGGGGATCACGCCGACCACGGCGAAGATGCCGGCCAGCTTGAGCAGCAGGCGGCTGCCGAACTTGCGGCGCCGCAGCCGCACGGCCAGCCGGACCAGGGCCAGCAGGATCACCAGCACAAGCAAGGAGGCGATGGCGATGTTGGCGACGAACAGCCATTCGAAGTGCCGTTCGTAGCGTTCGCCGTTTTGCGTGGCGAACACAAGCATGAAGGCCAGCACGAGACCGGCCCCGATCATGGCCAGGGCAGAGACGAGCCAGGCCCAGCGGTTGGCTTTGATCGAGCTCATGGTGGCGTCAGCGGCCCTGCGTGACGGTGATGCGGCGCTGCACGGCCAGGTTCCAGTCGTTCTGGCCACCCAGTCCGATCTGCATGGGGCGTGGCAACTCGTCGGTGTCCAGGCGGAAGCTGAAGACGACGTAGTGGTCGTCTTCGCCCGAGACGTTGTCGGAGATGCGCCATTGCGACGATCGGCGCATGACGCCCAGGGCTTCGTTCAGGCTGTTGTAGGAGCGGCTGAGGCCGTCAAAGCTCAGGCGCCAATGGCGCGTGAGCGGTTGGTAGGCCAGGCGCCAGCGGCGCACGATTCGAACCTTGGGCTTGTCGTACCAGTACCAGCGGCTTTTGAACAGCTCGGCTTCGGCCACGAAGACCACGGCCACGCCTTTGTAGAGCGCGTCCTCCACGTCTTTGGAGAGTTCAAGGCGGACGGTGTAGCTCAGCAGCAGGCCGTCGTCGCCCCGCTCGGTGGACAGTTGCGTCAGTTCAATGCCGGGGTGGCCGCCACTGCTGGTTTGGGCTTGGGCGAGCGAAGGCAGCCCTGTCAGTGTCAGAGCGGCGGTCAGCAGTGCAGAGGCACTGCGTTGCAGCAGGTCTCGGCGGTGCAACAGGGGCATCGAGCACCTAGGGGGTTTTGATCAGCAGGGCGTAGAAGAAGCCGTCGCCCATGTCCTGCAGCAGGGCCGGGTCGGCCAGGGCAGGGTCGTCGGGATATTCGACCACAGGGAGCAGGTGGCCGGGGGATGGCAGGGCCTGGGCGCTCGGGGTTCGTTGCAAAAATGCGTCGATCCGGGCCTGGCCTTCTTGTTTGAAGACGGAGCAGGTGCAGTACAGCAGACGGCCGCCGGGCTTGAGCTTGGGCCACAGGGCGGTGAGCATGGCGTCCTGGGTGCGGGCCAGGTTGGCGATGTCGCTGTCGCGGCGCAGCCAGCGCACGTCGGGGTGGCGGCGCACGATGCCGGAGGCGCTGCAGGGCGCGTCCAGCAGGATGGCGTCGAAGAAGTGGCCGTCCCACCAGGTGTCGGGCTGGCTGGCGTCGGCGGCCACGGTGTGGGCTTGCAGTCCCAGGCGGTTCAAGGTGTCGGTGACGCGCTTGAGGCGCTCTGGGTCGGCATCGACGGCGGTGACGTTCAGGTCGGCCAGTTCCAACAGGTGGGCGGTCTTGCCACCGGGGGCGGCGCAGGCGTCGAGCACGCGGGCGCCTTGGGCCAAGGTCTGGCCGTCGATGGGGGCCAGCAGCAAGGTGGCGGCCAGTTGGGCGCTGGCGTCTTGCACCGACACCTCGCCTTGCTCGAAGCCGGGCAGGCGGCTCACCGGCACGGCGGCTTCCAGCACGATGGCGTCGGGCGCGTGGGCCTCGTCGGGCAGCAGATGGCCCTGGATGCCCACCTCTTGCAGGCGTTGCAGGTAGGCGCTGGCGGTGGTCTTGCGAGCGTTGACGCGCAAGGTCATGGGGGGCTGGACCTGGTTGACGTTGAGCAGCGCTTCCCAGTGGTCGGGCCAGTCCTGGCGCAGGCGGGCGATCCACCACTCGGGGTGGTTGTAGCGGGCCATGAGGTCGCGGTCGGTGGCGGCCATCAGGGCATCGCGTTCGCGCAGGAAACGGCGCAGCACGGCGTTGACCAGGCCCGAGGCGCGTTCGGCCTTGCGTTTGGCGGCGGTCACGGCCTGGTCGACCAGGGTGTGCTCGTCGTATTCGGTGCCGCAGGCCAGGGCCAGGGCGGAGATGATCAGGCTGTCGACCCAGGGTGCGGGCTTCTTGGGCACCAGGGCCTGGCGCAGGGCCTGGGCGCGGCCAATGCGGCGCAATACCGTGAAGGACAAGGCCTGGACACCGGGGCGTTCGGCCGGGCGGCAGGCGGTGAGGGCTTCGGTGAGGGATTGGCCGTCGCTCACGGCGGTGACGGCGTCGGCGCAGCCCGCCAGCAATTGCCACAAAGGCAGGCTGAGCGGGGTGGCTTGAGAGGGGGAAGGCGAGGTCATGGCGCGCAGTCTATGCGCCTTTGGGGCCTGCCTCTCGGCTCAGTCCCCCAGGAAGTGGCGGCGGTAACGGCTGGGCAGGTCGCCAATGCGCATCAGCATGGGCAGGTCGGCGGTGTTGAAATCCGGATCCCAGGCGGGGGCGCCCAGCACTTTGGCGCCGCAGCGCAGGTAGCCTTTGATCAGCGCAGGGGCTTCGACGTTGAGGTGGTGGTCCAGCTCATCGACCGGCAGGGGCAGGCGGGGTCGCACTTGCAGCTCGATCGGGGCCAGGTGCGTGTGGCGCAGCTTGTTCCAGAGGCTGGCGGCCAAGTGGCCACCGTCGCGCATGCTGATGCTGGCGCAGCCGATCATGGTGTCCAGGTCATTGCGCACCATGAATTCGGCCAGGGCGCCCCACAGCGCCAGGATGGCGCCGCCGTGGCGGTGGTCCGGGTGCACGCAGGAGCGGCCCAGTTCCACCATCTTGGCGCGCAGGGGGCGCAGGCGGATCAGGTCGAACTCGGTCTCGCTGTACAAGCCGCCCACGCGTTTGGCCGAGTCCGGCGTCAAGACTCGGTAGGTGCCGATGACCATGCCGGTGTCTGGCCCCGGCCCGGCCAGGCGCACCAGCAGGTGCTCGCAGTAGGGGTCAAACAGGTCGATGTCGTGGCCGGCGGGGCTGCCGGCGGGCACGCGCAACTTGGCGCCCATTTCCTCGGCAAAGACCTGGTACCTCAGGCGCTGCGCCGCGAGAACATCTTCTTCAGTGCGTGCCCAAACGACTTCAAGTGCGTGTGAGCTTGGGTGAAGTGACCTCCGGGCGGCGCGCGATTCGGCCGAAAAGTTGGGACGCAAGTCGGCAATGGGCAGCGTGGGCAGCGGCAAATCCCTCATGGTCGGCTCCTTCAGTGGGTTCAATGAACGTGTGACGGGGCCGAGTGTTGGCGGGGGGCGTGACGCTGGCGTGAATCTCGCATGACAGAACGGTGACGAGGGGCCGCATCCTTGTAAATCCTCACGCTGTGCCCGGTTCAGCGCTGTTAGCATCGAAGACCATGAGCATCCAGATATTCGGTTTGCCTGTCTCAAGAGGCGTGGCCATTGGCCGGGCGGTGCTGGTCGCCTCCAGCCGCGTGGACGTGCCCCACCATTTCGTCGACCCTGACCTGGTCAACGAGGAGATCGCGCGCCTGCTGGACGCCCGCGATGTGGTGGCGCACGAATTCGAAGTGCTCAAGCGTGATTTGCCGCCCGATGCGCCCTCTGAGCTGGCCGCCCTGCTGGACGTGCACCAGATGCTGCTGCAGGACGAGGCACTGATCGGGGCCACGGCCGACTGGATCACTTCGCGCCACTACAACGCCGAGTGGGCCTTGTCGGCTCAGTTGGAAGTGCTGGCGCGCCAGTTCGACGAAATGGAAGACGCCTACCTGCGCGAGCGCAAGGCCGACCTGGAGCAGGTGGTTGAACGCATCTTGCGCACCCTGGGGCGCGGCGCACCGTCGGTGGTGACCAGCGCCAAGGATTTTGGTGGCGACGAGCCCCTGGTGCTGGTCGCCAGCGACATCGCCCCGGCCGACATGCTCAGCTTCAAGCGCAGCGTGTTCAAGGGCTTCGTGACCGATGTGGGCGGCAAGACCTCGCACACGGCCATCGTGGCGCGCAGCATGGACATCCCGGCCGTGGTGGGCGCCCGCCAGGCCAGCCACTTGATCCGGCAAGACGACTGCATCATCATCGACGGCGATGCCGGGCTGGTGATCGTGGACCCGTCGCCGATCGTGCTGGAAGAGTACCGCTTCAGGCAGCGCCAGAGCGAGCTGGAACGTGGCCGCCTGGCCCGCCTGCGCCACACCCCGGCGGTCACGCTGGATGGTGAGCGCGTTGAGCTGCTGGCCAACATCGAGATGCCCGAAGACGGCGCGGCCGCGCTGGAGGCTGGCGCCGTGGGCGTGGGCCTGTTCCGCAGCGAGTTTTTGTTCATGAACCGCGGCATCGACAACCTGCCCGATGAAGAAGAACAGTACCTGGCCTACCGCGCGGCGGTCGATGCCATGAAGGGCCTGCCGGTGACGATCCGCACGGTGGACATCGGCGCCGACAAGCCTTTGGACGGCCTGTCGCCCAACGAGTTGCGCCACGAGTCGGTGTTGAACCCGGCGCTGGGCCTGCGGGCCATCCGCTGGAGCCTGTCCGAGCCCAGCATGTTCAGGCGCCAATTGCGCGCCTTGTTGCGGGCGGCATACCACGGGCCCGTGAAGGTGCTGATCCCCATGCTGGCCAGCCTGCACGAGATCCGCCAGACGCTGGAAAACATCGCGCATGTGCAGCGCCAGTTGACCGAATCAGGCAAGCCCTTTGGCGCTGTCGAGCTGGGCGCGATGATCGAGGTGCCGGCGGCCGCGCTGACCTTGCCGGTGTTTTTGCGGCACTTTGATTTCGTGTCGATCGGCACCAACGATTTGATCCAGTACACCCTGGCGATTGACCGGGCCGACGAGGCGGTGGCGCATTTGTACGACCCCTGGCACCCCGCGGTGCTGCAACTGGTGTCCACCACCATCCGGCAGGCTCGTGCGGCGGGCCGGGGTGTGAGCGTGTGTGGCGAAATGGCGGGCGACCCCATCTTCACCGAGTTGCTGCTGGCCATGGGTTTGCGTAGTTTCTCGATGCACCCCTCTCAGATCGCCTCGGTCAAGCAGCGGGTGCTGCGTGCGGACACGCGCCGCCTGGCGGCCTTGCTGGAACCAGTGCTGAACAGTGACGATCCGGAAGCGACGTGCACGCATTTGTTCCCGGCCGTGGCCACGCCGGGCTTGGCCGGCAAGACTTTGTTGTCCGTGGCGGCTTAAGAGCTCATCAGGGTGGCGCCCAGGGCCAACAGTCTGGCGTTCAAAGACAGGCGGTGAAAGCGGCTGGCTTCTAAAGTCGTGCGGTTTGTCACAGTTGGGCTGCCAGCCCGTGAACCGATCATGTCTTCGAACCCCGATATCAGCCGCCAATCGCCTCACGAGCGGGCCGAATACGTCAAGCGCATCGTGACGCAAGAAGGCGTTCAACTGCGCCAGCGCTTTCCCATCCTGAAGCAGCAGAACACCATCGGTGTGGCCATCCTGGTGCTGTCGTGGGCGGGCATGTTGGCCTCGGCCTTTGGGTATGTTCAGGGTGCTTTGCCGGCCTGGGTCACGATCTTGATGGTGGCCTTCTTCGCGTCGTTCACGCACGAGCTGGAGCACGACCTGATCCACTGGATGTATTTTCGGCAGAAGCCCTGGGCGCATCACCTGATGATGGCGCTGGTGTGGCTGGCCCGGCCCAGCACGATCAACCCGTGGATACGCCGCGAGATCCACTTCAACCACCACAAGCATTCGGGCACCGAGCGTGACATCGAAGAGCGCGCCATCACCAATGGCGAGCGCTGGGGCTTGCGCCGCTTCTTGATGACCGGCGACAACATGCTGTCGGTGCTGTTGCGGCTGCACCGCGCGCCAACACGCCAACTGCGCGTGCGCATGCTGACGCGCACCATGGCCGCTTACTTTCCGCTGGGGCTGCTGCACTGGGCGCTTTGGTATGTGTTCCTGGCGGTGCATGCGCTGGCCTTGGCGGGGCACCCTGTGACCGCCTCGTGGACCACGGCGCTGGACACGCTGGTGGTGGTGTGGATCGCGCCCAATGTGTGGCGCACCTTCTGCCTGCACTTCGTCAGCAGCAACATGCATTACTACGGTGACATCGAAGACGGCAATGTGCTGCAGCAATGCCAGGTGCTGACGCCGGTGTGGATGTGGCCCTTCCAGCTGTTCTGCTGCAACTTCGGCTCGACCCACGGCATCCATCATTTCGTGGTCAAGGAGCCGTTTTACGTGCGCCAGTTGACCGCACCCGTGGCCCACCGCGTGATGCGCGAAGTGGGCGTGCGCTTCAATGACCTGGGCACCTTCAGCCGGGCGAACCGCTGGCGCGCCGATGCTCGGTCGGCGACTGTCCCGTCCAGCGCCGGAAAGCCCGCGTGAAATTGCTGGTGTCGGCAAAGCCCAGCAGGTAGGCCACTTCGCTGATCGAGCAGCCGGGGTCGGCCAGGTGCGACAAGGCGAGCTCGTGACGGGTGCGGTCCAGCAGGTCGGTGAAGCTGGTGTCCTGGCTTGAGAGGCGGCGCTGCAAGGTGCGCACGCTGCAGTTCAGTTGCTGCGCCACCTGCGCCTGCGAGGGCTCACCGCGTGGCAGCAGGTCGGCCAGGCAGGCGCGCACTTGCGCCACGGTGTTGTCCTTGTGGATGCCGGCCAGGTAGGTGGTCAGCAAGGCCTCGCTGTGGCGGGCCAGTTCGGGGTTGGCGCCTTCCAGCTTGGCTTCGATCAAAGCCTGTGGCCACACGATCAGGTTCTGGGTGGCCCCAAAGCTGACAGGGCATCTGAAGGTGCGGTCGAAGGTCGCCACGGCAGCGGGTGCAGCGCGTTGCAATTCGACCCTGAGCGGGGCGATGCTGCGGTTGCCCAGCAGCGAGCGCGCGGTGTAGACCACCAGGGCTGCTGCCGCGTCGATGGACTCGGGCTCCGGTGCGATGCCCGAGGCCGGTGCCAGCAGGCGCACCATGTGCTCATCGCCGTGCTGCGTGAAAGCCAGGCTCCAGGCATCGGTGACGACGTGAAAGTGCCGCGCCACGCGCTCAAAGGCATCCTTCAAAGTCTGGCTGGCCGACTGCGCCTGCCACAAGGCGTGGAAGGACGTGGGCATGACGTGGCGCGCCACCTTCAGGCCAAACGCGTCATCGCCCGTGGCCTGCGCGGACAGGCGCCAAAGCTTGGCCATGGCCTGGGCCGGACAGCGGCCATTGGGGTCGTTGAGCATCTCGGTGCTCAAGCCCGCCTCGTGCAGCAGGCGCGCGCTGTCACAGCCGCTGGCGTCCAGTGTTCGCCGGATCACGCGGGCCCAACTGGCCAGAACGGTGTGTTGCTGCACCTGGTGGCCCACCTTGCCTTGCTTACTTGGGGCCCAGGGTCTCCCAGCGGTCCAGCAGGGTCAACAGTGCTTCGTCGATGGCTTGGACGCGTTCCTGCAGGGCGGGCAGGCCTTGCGGGTTCTTCTTGTAGATGTCCGGGTCGGCGAGCTGGGCGTTCAAGGAAGCCTGCTCGGTCTCGAGATCGGCGATGCGCTTGGGCAGCTCGTCGAGTTCGCGTTGCTCTTTGTAGCTGAGCTTGCGGGCCTTGGCGGCTGGTGCTGCCGCGACCACGGGGGCGGCGGGCGCTGGCGCAGCGGCAGGAGGCGTGTTGCCCGATGACTTGGCATTGGCGTTGGCCAGTGCCTCGGCGCGGCGTGACTGGATCAGCCAATCCTGCACGCCACCTTCGTATTCACGCCAGCTGCCGCCACCTTCGGACACCACGGTGCTGGTGACCACGTTGTCCAGGAAGCGCCGATCATGGCTGACCAAGAAGACGGTGCCGGGGTAGTCGGCCAGCAGGTCTTCCAGCAGGTCGAGCGTGTCGATGTCCAGGTCGTTGGTGGGTTCGTCCAGCACCAGCACATTCGAAGGCTTGGCGAACAGGCGCGCCAGCAGCAGGCGGTTGCGCTCGCCGCCGCTGAGGGTGCGCACGGGCGAATTGGCCCGCGCGGGCGAGAACAAAAAATCCTGCAAATAGCCCATCACGTGCTTGCGCGAGCCGTTGATCTCGATCCACTCGCTGCCGGGGCTGATGAAGTCGGCCAGCGTGGCGTTCAGGTCGAGGTTGTCGCGCATCTGGTCGAAGTAGGCGACGTTGATGTTGGCGCCGATCTTGACCTTGCCGCTGTCAGCGGCCAGCTCGCCCAGGATGATCTTGAGCAGCGTGGTCTTGCCCGCGCCATTGGAGCCGACCAGGCCGACTTTGTCACCGCGCAAGAAGGTGCCGGTGAAGTTCTTGACGATGTCGCGGTCGCCGTAGCGCTTGTTGACGTCTTCGAGCTCGGCCACGATCTTGCCGCCCCGGTCGCCTTGCGAGACTTCCAGCTTGACGCGGCCGATGGTGTCGCGCCGAGCAGCGCGCGCGCCACGCAGATCGTCCAGGCGCTTGATGCGGGCGGTGCTGCGCGTGCGGCGGGCTTCGACGCCCTTGCGGATCCACACTTCTTCTTGCGCCAGCAGCTTGTCGAAGCGGGCGTTGGCCAGGGCCTCGTCGGCCAGCTGGCCAGCCTTCAGGCCTTCATAGGCCGCGAAGTTGCCCAAGTAGGAACGCAGGATGCCCCGGTCCAGCTCGATGATGCGGGTGCAGACGTTGTCCAGGAAAGCGCGGTCGTGGCTGATCAGCAGGACGCTGCCCTTGAAGGCCACCAGCAACTCTTCCAGCCAGGTGATGGCGTTCAGGTCCAAATGGTTGGTGGGCTCGTCCAGCAGCAGCACGTCGGGGGATGCGACCAGTGCTTGCGCCAAGGCCACGCGCTTCTTCATGCCGCCCGACAGGGCGCTGAGGGCCAGGTCGGCGGGCAGCGCCAGGTGCTGCAAGGTTTGCTCGACGCGCTGCTCCCAGTTCCAGCCGTCGCGCGCTTCGATCTGCGTCATCAGGGCATCGAGGTCGTCGCCGTCTTGGTGGGCTTCGAAGCGGTCGCGCAGTTCGCGGATGTCGCCCAGGCCGAGGCTCACGGCGTCGAACACATTGATGCCGTCGGCGAATTGGGGTTCCTGGGCCACGTAGGCCAGGCGCACGCCGTTTTGAAATTGCACCACGCCGTCGTCGAGCTTTTCCATCCCGGCGATGATCTTCAACAGGGACGACTTGCCCGTGCCATTGCGCCCGATCAGGCCCACCCGTTCGCCGGGTTCGAGGGCAAACGCCGTGTGGTCCAGCAGGGCCACGTGGCCAAAAGCCAGGCAGGCGTTGTTCAAGGTCAGGAGGGCCATTCGTTTGGGTGCTTGAGGTTCGTGAAGTCGGCATTGTCAGGCCTGCGCCCGCACAATGTGCGGCCATGCCGCCTTTTCTCCTGGATCCTCGTTACCGTGCCCGCCTGTTTTCCACCATCTGGGGGCTGGCGGGTGCCCTGGTGCTGGCCGCAGGTTGGTGGTTGTGGCACTTTCCGGCGGACCGTTGGGCGCATGAATCCCATGTGATGGAATTGACGGATGCCGAGGTGCTGGCCTCGCCACGCGCCACGCCCCCCGACGACCGGGACAATTGGGTGAGCGTGAGGTTGCCGCACCGCTGGTCGCAAACGCACCGCGAACTGACGGGCAGCCTGTGGTACCGGCTGAATGCCCCCTTGTCGGCATTGCCCCCGCAGACCTGGGCTGTTTATGTGCCCAAAGTGAGCATGAACGCCGAGGTCTGGGTCAATGGGGTGTCGTTGGGCGTCGTGGGCTCGATGGAGTCGCCGCTCACGGCCAACTGGTACACCCCCTTGATGTTCACCGTGCCGCCCAGCTTGTGGAAGGTCGGGGACAACGCGGTCGAAGTGCGGGTCGCTGGCGACAGCGTCAGCCGCTCAGGTCTGGCCCCCGTGTGGGTCGGTTCGGCGCGCACCATCTCCCGCATGTACAACCAGCGCTGGTGGGTGCAGGTGATGGGCGTGCATGCGGCGAACGTCGGGCTGGTGATGATGGGCCTGTTCCTGGTGGTGCTGTGGATGCGAGACCGCAGCCAGAGCGCGTTTGGCTTCATCGGCCAGGCGGCGATCTTGTGGGGCGTGGGCTCGTCGGCCAACATCGTGCCCGATCCATTTCTGCCCATGCCGGTTTGGGATTCGCTCAGCTTTCTGTGCATCGTGTGGGCGCAGTTGTCGATGTGCCTGTTCTTTCTGCGCTTTTCCGAGCGCAACTGGGTTTGGGCCGAACGGCTCATCGCCGGCATCGCTGTGCTGGATCCCATCGCGGTGTTGCTGATCCCCTCGCAAATGTTGGTGGGCCTGACTTACCTCGCCATCTACCTGGTTGCCCTGGTGGGCTTTGCCCTGGCTTTGTGGCATGCCTACCGCACCCGGCGCCCAGACCGAAACCTGTTCGCCTTTGGTTCCCTGGTGTCCATCCCGGCAGCGGCCCATGATGTGGCGCTGCAGTTGAACCAGCTGTCCCTGGATTCGGTGTACATGCTGCCTTATGGTGGCCCGGTGATGGTGGGTTGCATGGCCTTCATCGTGGCCGGCGACCACGCGCGTTCCAGGCACGCGCTGGCCCACTTGAACAACGACCTGGTGGCCAGCATCCAGCGCCGCGAAGCCGAGCTGCGCGACAGCTTTCAGCGCGTGTCCTCACTGGAGCAAGCCCAGGCCGTGTCGGCCGAGCGTGCCCGCATCCTGCGTGACATGCACGATGGCGTGGGGGCCCACCTGACCACGGCCTTGCGCCAGCTCAACCCCGTCACGCCACAGGCGGTGGACCTGCGCATGGTGACGCGCATCCTGCGCGAGGCACTGGACCAGTTGAAGCTGTCCATCGACGCGATGTCCATGCCGCCCGGGGATGTGGTGGGCCTGCTGGCCAGCCTGCGCTTTCGCATGACGCCCCGCTTCAAGGCGGCGGGCTTGTCCTTGCGCTGGGATGTGGATGAGTTACCCGAATGGCCTGCGGGCACGCAAGCGGCCTTGCGCCAGTTGCAGTACATCTTGTTCGAGGCCATGTCCAATGTGCTGCAGCACGCGGGCGCGCAAGAGATCACGCTGCGGGCCCGGCACCATGGCGATCACTTGTTGCTGGTGCTGCATGATGATGGTCGGGGTGTGTCAGGGGCGGTTGGCCCATCCGAAGGCCATGGCTCGCAGACCATGCGCAGCCGGGCTGGCACGATTGGCGCGGGCATCGAGTTCGTGAGTCCGCCTCAGGGCGGCTATGAGGTGCGTTTGAGTTTGCCCATGAGGAGGCCTGATGAGCCAGGACAGTGAAAACGGATTGACGGTGGTGGTGGTTGAAGACAATCCGCTGACCTGCGAGTTCCTGGTGTCGTGCATCAACGCGCACCCGCAACTGACGGTGGCAGCCTCCTTTGTCACGCTGGCCTCGGCCCGCCAGTGGTTTTCCAAGCACCAATCCGACCTGTTGCTGGTGGACCTGGGCCTGCCCGATGGCAGTGGCCTGACCCTGATGCGCGAAGTGCATGCGCGCTGGCCGCAGTGCGACATGCTGGTGGTGTCCATGTTCGGTGACGAGGTCAACGTGGTGGCCAGCATCGAGGCGGGCGCCGTGGGCTATGTGCACAAGGATGACGAGGCCGCCGACATCGCCGAGACCCTGCTGGCCGTCAAGCGCGGCGCCTCGCCCATCTCGCCCATGATCGCGCGGCACTTGCTGCTGCGCATGCGACCCGCCACACCCGAGCCGGAACCCGCTGCCGTGAGCCTGTCGCCGCGCGAGCAGGAGGTGCTGCAGCACATCGCGCGCGGGCTGGCCTATGCCGAGATCGCGCGCCTGCAGGGCGTGACCGTGCACACCGTGCAGACCCACATCAAGAAGCTCTACGGCAAGCTGGCCGTGCACTCGCGCAGCGAAGCCGTGTTCCAGGCCAATCGACTGGGCCTGCTCAACGAGACGCTCAAGCGCTGAGCAGCTTGGCCTCCAGCGCGTCGATGAAGCGCGCGGCCACGTCAAAGCCCGCCTGCTGCGTGATCTCCTGAAAGCAGGTCGGGCTGGTCACGTTGATCTCGGTGAGCTTGTCGCCGATGATGTCCAGGCCCACCAGCAGCAGGCCGCGCGCCGCCAGGATCGGGCCCAGTGTGCGTGCGATGTGCCAGTCGCTCTCGCTCAAGGGCTGGGCCACGCCCTTGCCCCCGGCCGCCAGGTTGCCGCGCACCTCGCCGCCTTGCGGGATGCGGGCCAATGCGAAGGGCACGGGCTCGCCGTCGATCACCAGCACGCGCTTGTCGCCTTGGGCAATGGCGGGCAAAAAGGCTTGCACCATGATGGTTTGAGTTCCATCACGCGTCAGGGTCTCTGCGATGCTGCCCAGGTTCAGGCCATCGGCGGGCACGCGGAAGATGCCGGCGCCGCCCATGCCATCCAGGGGCTTGAGGATGATGTCCTTGTGCACGGCGTGGAATGCCCGCACGGCGCTGATGTTGCGCGTGACCAGCGTGGCCGCGGTGAACTGCGGGAACTCCAGGATCGCCAGCTTTTCAGGGTGCTCGCGCAGGGCATGGGGGCTGTTGAACACGCGCGCGCCTTCGCGCTCGGCCTGGGTCAGCAGGTGCGTGGTGTACAGGTATTCGGCGTCGAAGGGTGGGTCTTTGCGCATCACCACGGCGTCCATGTCGGCCAGCAGCACGGTGTTCTGCTCCAACACTTTGAACCACTGGTCGGCGTGGCCGGTCAACTCGATCTGGCGGGACACCGCCTGCACTTGGCCACCGTGTTGCCAGACCAGGTCGTCCTGCTCACACGCCCAGATCTGGTGGCCTCGGCGCGCGGCCTCGCGCATCATGGCGAAGGTGCTGTCCTTGTAGGTTTTGAAGCTGTCCAGCGGGTCGGCGAGGAAGAGGATGTTCATGGCGAATCTGCGATGTCGGGGGCGGGAGCCCGCCAGTGTTGCACCAATAAGGCGATGATGCCGGCGACCAGGCCCCAGAAGGCCGAACTGACGCCCAGCAGGCTCATGCCGGACAAGGTCACGAGGAAGGTGATCAGGGCGGGTTCGCGGTCGCGGTCGCCGCGCAAGGCGGTGGCCAGGCCGCCGCCAATGGTGCCCAGCAGCGCCAGCCCCGCCACGCCCATGACCAGCGCTGGTGGAAATGCGGCCAGCACACCCGCCACGGCCCCGCCCAGCAGCCCCATGGTGATGTAGAACAGCCCGGACATGATGGCGGCGGTGTAGCGCTTGCGCGCATCGCTGTGCGCGTGCGGGCTGAGCACGATGGCGGCCGTGATCGCGGCCAGGTTGAAGGCATAGCCGCCAAAGGGTGCCAGCAGCACGGTGGTCACGCCCGACCAGGTCATGAGTGGCGACACCCTGGGTTGGTAGCCCGCCGCCCGGATGGCGGATACACCCGGCACCGCCTGCGAGGCCATGGTCACGATGAACAAGGGCAGGCCCATGCTCATGATGGCGTTCCAGGACCATTGCGGCACCACCAGCACGGGCGTGGCCAGTTGCCAGCGCAGCACATGGGTGTTGAGTTGGCCTTGCAGACCGGCCACCACCGTGCCGGCCACCAGCACGCCCAGCACGGCATAGCGCGTCCACCAGCGGCGGCCCACCACATAAGCGCCGAACATGGTCAGCACCAGCGTGGGTTGCAGCGTGGTGTGCGAGAACGCCAGCAGCGCGAACTTGGCCAGGATACCCGCCAGCAAGGCCGACGCCAGCGAGACAGGGATGCGCCCCATCATGCGTTCAAACACCCGGGTCACGCCCGACAGCCACATTAGCACACCGCAGACCAGGAAGGCGCCCACGGCTTCAGGCAGGCT
Organism: uncultured Aquabacterium sp.; assembly: GCA_964554655.1. Lineage (GTDB taxonomy): Bacteria > Pseudomonadota > Gammaproteobacteria > Burkholderiales > Burkholderiaceae_C > Aquabacterium. The sequence continues at coordinate 15,510 of CAZKPN010000052.1, forward strand.
GACGCCACTGGCTGCCGCTGCGATCACGGCAGCGCCAGGGGTGGACCAGGTGATCAGGATCGGTGTCCGCGCCCACAAGGACAGGCCCAGCGTGCTCAGGCCCATGCCCATCCCCAGGGCCCATACCCAGGAACTGATCTGTGCCGGCGTGGCCCCCAGTGACTGGGCGGCGTGGAAGATCAGCGCGATGGTGCTGGTGAAGCCCACCAGCGTGGCGACAAACCCTGCCGAGACCGCTGCCAGCGAGGTGTCCTGGCGGAGGCGTGTCAGTGATGACCGCAGGGTGCTCAGATCTCGACCTTGGAGCCCATCTCGATCACGCGATTGGTGGGCAGGCTCAGGAAGTCCGCCGCACCCGAGGCGTTGCGGTGCATGCTGGCGAACAGCTTCTCGCGCCAGGGCGCCATGCCGCTGCCAATGGTCGGGATGACGATGTCGCGAGACAGGAAGTAGCTGGTTTCCATCTCATCCAGGTTGACGCCGTAGCGCTTGAGCAGGCTGAGCGCCTTGGGCACGTCGGGCTCGTTCTTGAAACCGAAATGCAGCATCACCTGCCAGCAATCGTGGCCCAGGGTCTCGATCTGGACGCGTTTGTCCAGGCCGATCCAGGGCACTTCGTGGGCCTTCACGGTGACGAACAGATTCTGCTCATGCAGCACCTTGTTGTGCTTGAGGTTGTGCAACAGCGCGTTGGGCGTGGTGCCCGCGTCGGCATTGAGGAACACGGCCGTGCCCTGCACGCGGGTGGGTGGGCTTGAGAACACCGCGTCCAGGAAAGGCTCCAGGTCGATGGAGTCGCTGCGCAAGCGTTCGCTGAGCAGCGCGCGGCCTTGCTTCCACGTCATCATCAACATGAACATGATGCCGCCGATCAGCAGCGGGAACCAGCCGCCATCGATCACCTTGATGACGTTGGCGCTGAAGAACAGCACGTCGATCACAAAGAAGAACGTGGTCGCGGCGATGCACAAGGGCAGGGCCAGCCTCCAGGCAAAACGGATCACGAAGAAGGTCATCACCGTGGTGATGAGCATGTCGATGGTCACGGTGATGCCGTAGGCGGCCGCGAGTTTGCCGCTGGAGCCAAAGAAGACCACGGCCATGACGATGCAACCGTACAGCGTCCAGTTGACGAAAGGGATGTAGATCTGCCCGGTTGATTCGACCGAGGTGTGCATGATGCGCAGGCGCGGCAGGTAACCCAGCTGGATGACCTGTTTGGTGACCGAAAACGCCGCCGAAATCAACGCCTGCGAAGCGATCACCGTCGCGAAGGTCGCCAGGATCACCAGCGGATACAGCGCCCAATGCGGGGCCATTTCAAAGAAGGGGTTGCTGGCGTTCTCGGGGTGCTTCAACAGCATGGCACCCTGGCCAAAATAGTTCAGCACCAAGGCCGGCATGGCCAACAGGAACCACGCCAATCGGATGGGTTTTTTGCCAAAGTGGCCCATGTCGGCATACAGCGCCTCGGCCCCGGTCGCGCACAAGACCACGGCGCCCAGCGCCACGAACGCCATCTTGGGATGTTCGTAGATGAAGATCAAGGCGTGGTGCGGGCTCATGGCCCACAGGATCGAGGGGTTGTCGATGATGTGAATCAGGCCCAGTACCGCCAGCACCAGGAACCAGAGCGCGGTGATCGGCCCGAAGAACTTGCCAATGCCGCCCGTGCCGTGTTTTTGCACCATGAACAGCAGCGTCAAGACTACCAGGGTGACCGGCACCACAAAGCGCTCCAGCCCGGGCGCGGCCACTTCCATGCCCTCCACCGCGGACAGCACCGAGATGGCGGGCGTGATCACCCCGTCCCCAAAGAAAATCGCCGTGCCGAAAATGCCCAATCCCAGCAAAAAGTGCCGAAGCTTGGGGTGCTGTTTGACCGCCGTGGAGGCCAGCGCCAACATGGCGATCAACCCGCCTTCGCCATTGTTGTCCGCCCGCAGGATCAGGGTCACGTACTTGAGCGAGACGATGACCGTCAGCGTCCAGAACATGATCGACAAAATGCCGTAGATGCTGGTTTCGTTCAGCGGAAGGTGTCCATGGGCGAACACCTCCTTGAGCGCGTACAGGGGGCTGGTACCGATGTCGCCATAGACGATACCGATGGCCCCCAAAGTCAGCGCTGCCAGTTGCGAGCGGCTGAGGGGGGCGTTGGAGCTGGTTTGCACGAGTGGTGGGCGCGAATCGACGAGGGGCCCATTCTGCCCGCTTATTGACTGCTTATTCGTAGACTTCCGCGTTGGGGTCTGTTGCTTCCAGCTCATAACTGGCCGCCAGCATGGCCAAACGGCCAATCACGCCGTACATGTAGAACCGGTTGGGCGCGCTGGCCCCCGGCTTGGCGCCCAGTTTGGGCATCTGGGTGGGTTCGGCGAAGGCCAGGGGCACGAAGCTGGAGCCGGGGGCGTTCAGGTTCTCATCGATGCCGCGCTCCGAGTGCACGCGGTAGAAACCGCCCACCACATAGCGGTCGATCATGTAGACCACCGGTTCGGCCGCCGAGTTGTTCATCTGCTCATAGGTGGGCACACCCTCCTGGATGATCACGCGGTTGACTTCCTGGCCGTCCTTCACCACGGACATCTTGTTGCGCGTGCGGCGGTTCAGGTCGGTCAACTCTTTCGCATCGCGCACGGTCATGATGCCCATGCCATAGGTGCCGTTGTCGGCCTTGACAACGACGAAGGGCTTCTCGTTGATGCCGTATTCCTTGTATTTGCGGCGGACCTTGTTCAGCAGTGCGTCGACCTGGGTTTGCAGACACTCGCCACCGGTGCCATCCTGGAAATCGACCTCGTCGCACACCGAGTACATCGGGTTGATCAGCCACGGGTCCATGCCCAGCAGCTTGGAGAATTTCTTGGCCACTTCTTCGTAGGATTCGAAATGCTGGCTCTTGCGGCGCACGGCCCAGCCCGCGTGCAGGGGCGGCAGCAGGTATTGCTCATGCAGGTCGGTCAGGATGTCCGGGATGCCGGCTGACAGATCGTTGTTGAGCAGGATGGTGCAGGGGTCGAAGTGCTTCAGGCCCAGTCGGCGCTTGGTGCGGATCAGCGGTTCAAGCGTCAGGTGACCGCCGTCTGGCAGGGGCAACTCGACCGGCTCGGTCATGGTCTCGTCCAGGCTGCCCAAGCGCACGTTCAGGCCGGCGTGGCTGAAGATCTGCACCAGGCGCTCGACATTGGCCAGGTAGTGCTGGTTGCGCGTGTGTCCCTCCGGGATCAGCAGCAGGTTCTTGGCCTCCGGGCAGATCTTCTCGATGGCCGCCATGGCGGCCTGCACCGCCAAGGGCATCATTTCCTGGGTCAGGTTGTTGAAGCCGCCTGGGTACAGGTTGGTGTCCACCGGGGCCAGCTTGAAACCCGCATTGCGCAAATCCACCGAGGTGTAGAAGGGCGGCGTGTGCTCCATCCACTCCAGCCGGAACCAGCGTTCGATCGCCGGCATGGATTCGAGCATGCGCTGCTCCAGCTCATTGATGGGACCGGTGAGCGCGGTGATCAGGTGTGGAACCATGGGGCGTGTGTTGTTTTGGCGATTGGGGAAGACCCCATTCTAGAAACATGCGGACACGTTCTGCGCGCCCAAATGCAAAAAGGGCGGCTTGAGGGCCGCCCCTTTGACTATCACGGTGATTGAATCAAATCACCGGTCAGTCAATCACTTGTGATACGCCGTTTCGCCGTGGGCCGAGATGTCCAGGCCTTCGCGCTCTTCTTCTTCCGAGACGCGCAGACCGATCACCAGGTCAACGATCTTGAAGGCGATGATCGACACGACGGCAGACCACACCACGGTCAAACCCACAGCCTTGGCCTGGATGATGACCTGGTTGACGATGGAGTAGTCGGCCGGGGCCACCATGCCCACGGTCACCCAGTCAGCGACGGCGCTGGGGCCACCCAGGTTGGGCGAGTTGAACACGCCGGTCAGCAAGGCACCCAGGATGCCGCCCACGCCGTGGACGCCGAACACGTCGAGCGAGTCGTCCGCGCCCAGCAGCTTCTTCAAGCCGGTCACGCCCCACAGGCAGATCAGGCCAGCCAGCACGCCGATGATCAGCGCGCCGCCGATGCCGACGTTGCCGGCAGCGGGGGTGATGGCGACCAGGCCAGCAACGGCACCCGAAGCGGCACCCAGCATCGAAGCCTTGCCCTTGAGCAGCGACTCACCCAGGATCCAGCCGATCACCGCAGCAGCCGTGGCGGCCAGGGTGTTGATGAAGGCCAGGGCGGCGAAGCCGTTGGCTTCCAGGGCAGAGCCGGCGTTGAAGCCGAACCAGCCCACCCACAGCAGGGCCGAGCCCACCATGGTCAGCGTCAGCGAGTGAGGCGTGAAGGCTTCCTTGCCGTAACCAATGCGCTTGCCGATCATGTAGGCACCGACCAGGCCAGCGACAGCGGCGTTGATGTGCACCACGGTACCGCCCGCGAAGTCCAGGGCGCCCCACTGCCAGAGCAGGCCGGCCTTGCCGGTCATCTCAGCGGCGACATCGGCGCTGGCGTAGGCGTCAGGGCCCATCCAGAACCAGACCATGTGGGCCATGGGGGCGTAGCTGAAGGTGAACCACAACACCATGAACAGCAGCACGGCCGAGAACTTGGCGCGCTCTGCGAATGCACCGACGATCAGGGCGCAGGTGATGCCCGCGAACGTGGCCTGGAAGGCGGCGAACACGATTTCAGGGATGTAGACGCCCTTGCTGAACGTGGCGGCATTGGCGAAGGTGCCTGCCGTGTTGTCCCAGACGCCCTTCATCATCAAGCGATCAAGCCCGCCGATGAAGGCATTGCCCTCGGTGAACGCCAGGCTGTAGCCGTAGACGAACCACAGGACGACGATGACGGAGAACGTCACCATGACCTGCATCAGCACGGACAGCATGTTCTTGCTGCGCACCAAGCCACCATAGAACAGGGCCAGGCCGGGGATGGTCATCAGGATGACCAAAATGGTACAGACCATCATCCAGGCCGTGTCGCCCTTGTTGGGCACAGGCGTGGGTGCGGCCGCTGCCGGAGCAGCTTCAGCAGCCGCTGGGGCTGCATCAGATGCCGCAGGGGCTGCGGCCGAGGGGGCTTCCGCCACGGCGGTGGCGGCGACGGGTTCGGAGGCTGCGGTGTCTTGGGCGTGGGAGACGCCAAATACACCTAAAGCCGCGAGCCCCAGTGCGAGCGACGCAAGGAGTTTTCTCATGAAATGCCTCTTGGAAAATCAAAAATAGGCCACGGAGACGCGCCTCAAGGCGCCCCTCAGGGGTGGTGTCGTCAGAAAGAAGGGACGGATGCCCCTGGCCTCACAGGGCGTCGGTACCGGTCTCGCCGGTGCGGATGCGGATGACCTGCTCAAGCGAGGTCACGAAGATCTTGCCGTCACCAATCTTGCCGGTGCGGGCCGAAGCCTCGATGGCTTCGATCACGCGGTCGAGGATGGATTCATCCACCGCGGCTTCGATCTTGACCTTGGGTAAAAAATCGACCACATACTCCGCGCCGCGATACAGCTCGGTGTGACCCTTCTGGCGTCCGAAGCCTTTGACTTCGGTCACGGTGATACCTTGCACGCCGATGGCGGACAAGGCCTCCCGCACTTCATCAAGCTTGAAGGGCTTGACGATGGCTGTCACCATTTTCATGGGTGGTTCTCCGGTAAAGGTTGTCTGGTGAAAGGATTCGGCAACATTGTCTGCATGATCTGTGCCAACGCGCCAAAACAGGGAGCCGGGACTGCACTTGGGGGAAAGACGCACCAGTGTGAGTTCTTCCAGGCTTTTTTGCACCTAATCAGTGCTCGTGTGGCGGTCGCATCACATCGTGAATTGCTGTGCACAACTATTGTGCGCAGGCCGTGGCGTGGGTTGAACAGCGCCCCCATTGGGGGAGGGGCATCCAGGGGGATGCTCGGCACAATCGGCGCGCACAAGGCGATTCCCGTGGGTCCACCGGTCCCCGAGCCGGTGCGCCGCCCGCCGGTCCCTTGCGAGTGCCATGTCCCTAGCCATCGTTCACAGCCGCGCCCTGGATGGGCTCAATGCCCCCGAGGTCACCGTGGAAGTCCACCTGGCCAATGGCCTGCCCTGCTTCACCCTGGTGGGCCTGGCCGACACCGAAGTCAAGGAAGCCCGGGAGCGGGTCAGGGCGGCGCTCAGCAACAGCGGCCTGGAGTTTCCCTTCAACAAGCGGATCACCGTGAACCTGGCCCCGGCCGATTTGCCCAAGGAGTCGGGCCGATTCGACCTGCCGATCGCGGTCGGCATCCTGGCCGCGATGGGTCACATCGACGCCCGGCACCTGGCCGACCTGGAGTTCGCGGGGGAGCTGTCCTTGGGTGGTGAGTTGCGTCCCGTGCGCGGCGCGCTGCCCATGGCTTTGGCATTGCGGCGGCGGGTGCAGGGCGGTTTGCTCAAGCGCGGCCTGGTGTTGCCACAGGCCAGCGCCCGCGAAGCGGCTCTGGTGTCGGGCGTGCCCTTGTTTGAAGCCCGGCACCTGATGGAGGTGGTGCAGTCCCTGGTGGCCGATGAGGCAGCCCGGGTGCCTTTGAGGCAGGCTCAGGCCGAGGTCATGGCGACGGCGCCTGCGGGCGGACCCGACTTGCGCGATGTGAAGGGCCAGTCCGCCGCCAAGCGGGCGCTGGAAGTGGCCGCAGCGGGCAATCACAGCTTGTTGATGGTGGGGCCGCCTGGCACGGGCAAGTCCATGCTGGCGCAGCGTTTTGCAGGGTTGTTGCCGCCTTTGACGCAAGATGAAGCCCTGGAGTCGGCCGCCGTGCTGAGCCTGGCGGGGCGTTTTGAGGCCAGTGGATGGCGCAGGCGCGTTTTCAGAAGTCCGCACCACACGGCCTCACCGGTGGCCTTGGTGGGCGGCGGGTCACCGCCCAAGCCGGGTGAGATCTCCTTGTCTCATCACGGGGTGCTGTTTCTGGACGAGTTGCCCGAGTTTCCCCGCGCCGCGCTGGAAGCGCTGCGAGAACCGCTGGAAACCGGCCACATCACCATCTCGCGCGCGGCCCGGCGCCATGATTTCCCGGCGCGTTTTCAATTGGTCGCTGCGATGAACCCCTGCCCCTGTGGGCATTTAGGCAGCCCGCTCAAGGCTTGCCGCTGCACGCCCGATCAGGTCACGCGCTACCAGGGCAAGCTCAGCGGCCCCTTGCTGGACCGGGTCGATGTGCAGGTGGAGGTGCCGGCGGTGTCGCCCGCCATCCTGGCGCAGGCTCCGGATGGCGAGGCCTCAGAGCAGGTGGCCGAGCGCGTGGCCCGAGCGCGTCAACGTCAACTGGACAGGCAAGGCTGCGTCAACGCTGTGCTGGACGGCGCGGGGCTGGACAACCTGGCCATGCCCGAACCCACGGCCATGGCTTTCCTGCAAAACGCCAGTGCGCGTCTGGGTTGGTCGGGGCGGGGCTTTCACCGCGTCTTGCGGCTGGCCCGCACCATCGCTGACCTGGCCGAATCCGACACCATCGGGCTGGCGCACGTGGCCGAAGCCATCCAATACCGACGTGTGGTGCAGGCGCCGTGATCCAAAACCCTGGTTTTGGAGGATCATGTGGCGCTTGATGGCTTGGCTCCGAGGACACCCACATGAAAACTGCGTTGATCACAGGCGGTAACAGCGGCATTGGCAAGGAAACGGCGCGTGCGCTGGTGGGCCTGGGTTGGCGGGTTTTGATCGCAGCGCGAGATGCCGCCAAAAGCCGAGCGCTGGTGGAGTCGATCCGCGCCGCCAATCCGCGTGCTCAGATCGACTGGTTGTCGGTGGACTTGTCAGACTTCAATGGCATCGAGGCCTTCGCCGCCGAGGTGTCGCACCGCCTGCCGGTGATCGACGCGTTGGTGTTGAACGCCGGCCTGTACACGCGGCAACTGACCACCAACCACGCCGGCATCGAACTGATGTTCGCCACCACGCACCTGGGACACTTTTTGCTGACGCATCACCTGTTGCCCAATGTGCGGGCTTCCAGCGATGGGCGCATTGTGGTGAGCAGCTCGGTGGCGCATTGGATGGGCGGACGAATGGACCTGAACACCATGCCCCGACCTTCCCGCAGTCAGTTCCTGCAGCTGGCGCCGTTCAAGGCCTATGGCCGTTCCAAGCTGGCCAACATGCTGTTTGTGCGTGAACTGGCCAAGCGCCTGCAAGGCACGCCGATCAAGGTCAATGGCTTTCATCCCGGCGGCATCAAGAGCGATTTCTGGCGTGACACGCCGGGCTGGGTCACGGCGTTGGTCGATCCTTTCCTGGTGTCGGAAGCCAAAGGTGCCAAGACCCAGATCTACCTGGCCTCGCACGAGGGCCTGAGCGCCACGGGCGAATACTGGTCGGCTTGCCGGGTGCGCCGGGGCAGTCCAGCGAACCGTGATCCGGCCTTGAGCCGCCAGCTTTGGCAGTACAGTGAACAGGTGTTCGGGATCACCGATTTTGGCCAAGCGGCCACGGTGAGCCCTCAAATGAAAGCCGGTTGAGCATGATGACAAACAAGCAATCCTGGGCCGCGCTGTTGTTGGCGGTGGTGTGTTCGGTCAGCGCGGCGCAAGAGCCGCTCGTCCAGGTCAACGATGCCTGGGTTCGCCAGGCGGTCAAAGGCCAAAGTGGCACGGGTGGCTTCATGACGCTGACCAGCAGCGTGCCGCTCACGCTGGTGGGCTTTCGCTCGCCGGTGTCGGCGTCGGCTGAACTGCACGAAATGAGCATGCAAGGCAATGTGATGCGCATGCGTGCCATCGACGCCTTGCCCTTGCCTGCCGGGCAGGCGGTGGCTTTGCAGCCCGGGGGGCATCACTTGATGCTGATGGGGCTCAAGCGGCCTTTATTGGTGGGGGATCACTTGCTGCTGACCTTGAAGCTGCGCGATGCCAAAGGCAGGCTGGTCCAGCAGAGGATCCGGGTGCCGGTGCTGGCCACCGCGCCAGCCGTGACGGCCAGCCAGCCTCACTGATCTTCCAGGCGACGAGGTGGGTAGGTGTCCCAGCCATGGCAACCGGGGCACTGCCAGAAGTAGTGCTGGCTTTCAAAGCCGCAAGCCGCGCAGCGATAACGTTGCAAGGGCTTGGCGGCTGTGGCCAAGGCATCCTGCAGGCGTTCAATTTCAGTCACCGTCAAGGGCACGCCCGTGCTCAGGCTTTCGCGGATCACGCCTTGCGCGGCCGACAGCGAAGGCTGATCGCTCAGGTGGTTGATCAGGCGTTGGCGGCGCAGTGTCGGCTCGTCTTGCAAGCGATTGAGTGCCGAGAGCAAATCCACCGAGGGTGCCTGCTTGTACAAGGCTTCCAGCCGGGCCAAGGCTTCGGCCACGCCACCGCTGGCCTGCGCGCTGGTCGCGTAGTCTTGTGCCACCAATGAGAACGCCTGCGGCTGCAGCGCCATCAACTCGTCCCACACCTTCAAGGCGGCGGCATGCTGCCCCTGGCGCACCAGGCGGTGCCCTTGCATGACCAGTGGACGCGAGGCCTGGGGGGCGGCTTCACGGGCGCGGACCAGGGCCTGTTCGGCTTCATCGTGACGGCCTCTGGCATCGGCTTCATGCGCCACTTCGCACCAATGGTGGGCCATGCGCTGGGCGAACGAGCCCGTGCCGGCGGCCTCCAGCTGACGGGCCACCTCGATGGCCGGGTGCCAGTTGCGTGAGCGCTCGTGCAGTGTGAGCAGCGCCAGCCGTGAGTCGGTGCTGAAGGCTGTGCCTTCCAGGGCTTTGAAGGCGGTCTCCGCGCGGTCAAACAAGCCTGCCTTCAAAAAATCCTGGGCCAGGGCGTGTTGGGCGCGTTCACGGTCATCACGTCGCAAGTCACCCCGTGCCAGCAAGTGCTCGTGAACCCGGATGGCGCGCTCGTACTCACCACGGCGGCGGAACAGGTTGCCCAGTGCAAAGTGCAGGTCAGACGTGTTCGGGTCTTGCTGAACGGCTTCGATGAACGCGTCGATGGCCTTGTCCTGCTGCTCGTTGAGCAAGAGGTTCAGGCCTTTGAAATAGGCTTGGGGCGAGGCGCTGTCCTCGCGTTTGATTTGGCGCAAGTCCAGCCGGGAGGCCACCCAGCCCAGCAAAAAAACGCCAGGCAGGGCCAGCAGCAGCCATTGCAGGTCAAATTCCATGAAGATGCGTGCAGCTCTTGGTGATCACTTGCCGGGCTTGCGCGGGGCGGGCATGTCCGGCGGGTGCGGTAACTCGGCGGGCAGCGTGGATTGGCCGCCAGAGCGGCTGTTGGCGTGCGTGGCGACCGGGGCCTGAACCATGGGTTTTTCTGGCAACAGACGCAGGCGTTGGCGGGCATCGCGGCGATGCCGCCACCAACTGGGCACCATGGCCAGCACGCCCACGGCACACCCTAGGCCAAACACCGCCAGGACGATGAACACCATGGGGGCCTGCGAGCGGTAGCCCCAGAACCACTGCAACTCCACGAGGTGCATGTTGTTCAAGGCAAAGGCAAACAGGACGAAGAACACCAGGCCACGCAACAACCAGGTCAATAAGCGCATGGGTTTGCCTCAGGCTTTCCGGATGAGGGCCTCGGCCTCGGCGGCCGATGGGGTGATGTCTGCGGCGGGTGCTTCGCCTCGGGCGTCCACCGCTTCTCGCAGGGCCTTGCCGGGCTTGAAGTGAGGCACCAGTTTTTCAGGGATCAGGACCTGCTCGCCCGATCGCGGATTGCGGCCCATGCGGGGTGGGCGTCGGTTGATCGAAAAGCTGCCAAAGCCCCGGATCTCGATGCGGTGACCATGGGCCAGCGCCTCGGACATCGCGTCAAGGATGGTCTTGACGGCGAACTCGGCGTCGCGCTGAGTCAACTGGCCAAAGCGCTCGGCCAAGCGGGCCACTAGATCGGAACGGGTCATGAGGGTGTCGCGTCAGGAGATCGGGGGCTGTGATGAAAACACGCGGTTCGGTCGGGCAAAGAACAAACGGGGTGTGCTCATCACAACCCCCGCCGGGGCTTTTTTGAGAAAAGACTCGGCGGGGATGGATGGTCTCAGAGAAACGGGATCAACCGTTGTTCTGGTCCAACTTGGCCTTGAGCAAAGCGCCCAGGCTGGTGGTGCCGGAACCTTCCTTGGCATCGGCGACGTTCAGACGTTGCAGGGCTTCTTGCTGCTCTGCGCTGTCCTTGGCCTTGATCGACAGTTGCAGCGAACGGGTCTTGCGGTCGACGTTGATGATGACGGCGGTGACTTCGTCGCCTTCCTTCAGCACGTTGCGGGCATCTTCCACACGCTCGCGGGCGATTTCGGAAGCACGCAGGTAGCCGGTGACGCCTTCGGTCAACTCGATCTCGGCACCCTTGGCGTCAACGGTCTTGACCTTGCCGGACACGGTCATGCCACGGTCATTGACCGAGGTGTAGTTCGTGAACGGATCGGAATCCATCTGCTTGATGCCCAGGGAGATGCGCTCGCGCTCGACGTCGATGGCCAACACGATGGCTTCGACTTCCTGGCCCTTCTTGTAGTTGCGCACGGCGGCTTCGCCGGGCTCGTCCCAAGACAGGTCGGACAGGTGCACCAGACCATCGATGCCAGCGGCCAGACCAACGAACACGCCGAAGTCGGTGATCGACTTGACGGGGCCCTTGACCTTGTCGCCGCGCTTGAAGTTGACAGCGAAGTCGTCCCATGGGTTCGGCTTGCACTGCTTCATGCCCAGGGAGATGCGACGCTTGTCTTCGTCGATTTCCAGAACCATGACTTCGACTTCGTCACCCAGGGCAACGATCTTGGAAGGTGCCACGTTCTTGTTGGTCCAGTCCATTTCGGACACGTGGACCAGGCCTTCGA
>CAZKPN010000053.1:0-26422 GCA_964554655.1 uncultured Aquabacterium sp.
CTTGAAGTAAACCTGCATGTCTGCCACCGAAGGCGGCTCAGCCAGCAACGATTCATACCCTTCATCCAGCAAGCCCACCTTGCCCGAGCACATGCGCCCCATGGCAATGTCGAACTTCGCTGGCACGCCCGCCAATTCAAACGTGCGGTGGATGTCCAGCGGCTGAAACAAGCCGCGCTGAAGCATCACGTACATGTCAAGCCAATCGCGCGTCTTCGACCGATTGGCGCAAGCAATGCACTTCAATCGAAAGATCTCTTCCAGGCTGGCCACGCGCGGCCGATCAGGCGCACCCGCGCGCAGCAGCACCTTCACTTCAGGGTCCGGCGCCACCAAGGTGAGCTTCACGCTGCCACCCACCACGTAATCTTGCTGGTAGTCGTGGTAGTCCATGCCCGTGTCTTCAAACTCGGCGAAGCCCTCGGGGCTGTCGTTGGGCGCGAAGTTGAACCCACTGGCATGCGACAGGCGTTTCAAGCCCTCGATGGCATGGCGGGGCAACCTGGGCGTGGGGATCATGAAGTCCAGGTCTTCACTGATGCGGTGGTCCAGGTGCATCGACAAAGCCGTGCCGCCCACCAGCACAAAGCCACCCAAGGTGGATTGACCTTGAAGGAAGCGCCACAGGCGCTCGGTGTCAGGCCGCAGCATGGCGCAAGCCCCGCTCGATATTGGCCAGCTTGCGGCTGATGTCGGCCAAAGCACGCGCCGACAAACCCACATCGGCATCTGCTCGCATCAAGGCCCACTGCCGCTGTACAAAGGGCAGGCCGTGCTCCAGCACCGCCTCCAGCACCAGGTTGAACGAGCCTTTCTTCAAGGCATTGCGCACCAGGGCTTCATCAGAGATGGCCGCATTGGACCAAGCCAGGCCACGCGATGGATCGGCCAGCGACGAGCGCTTGACGGGCGCCTTCAGCACCGCAGGGGCAAGCGCAGCTGGGCCAGACAAGGTCAGCGTCAACCCGGCCGCCTGGGCCAGGGCTTGCAAGGTGCTCAAATCAATCGTGCCACGTTTTTTGGCGCGAGAAATCGTCTCAGGCGCGACACCAGCTGCCTGCGCCAGGCGAGCCTGATCAAGGTGCACGGCCCGGGCCGCTTCAATGACTTGAGACAGGAGTGATTGCTCGATTGACATTCATGTCAATTTACAATCAATTGACTTCTGAGTCAATTACTCCACAGTGACCGACTTGGCAAGATTTCGAGGCTTGTCCACATCCGTGCCCTTGGCGCAGGCCGTGTGATACGCCAGCAACTGCAGCGGCACCGTGTGCAAGATGGGCGACAAGGCGCCGTAATGCTCCGGCAAACGAATCACATGCAAGCCCGGCTCAGCCTGGATGTGCGTATCCGCATCCGCACAAACATACAGCTCACCCCCACGCGCCCTCACCTCCTGCATGTTGCTCTTCAGCTTCTCCAGCAAGGTGTCATGCGGCGCCACCACCACCACGGGCATCTCTGACGTCACCAACGCCAACGGCCCATGCTTCAACTCGCCCGCCGGGTAAGCCTCGGCATGGATGTAGCTGATCTCCTTCAGCTTCAAGGCGCCTTCCAGCGCAATCGGGTAATGCAGGCCACGGCCCAGGAACAAGGCGTTGTCCTTGCGCGCGAACGACTCGGCCCACGAGATGATCTGCGGCTCCAGCGCCAGCACCGATTGCAAGGCCACGGGCAGGTGGCGCATGTCGGTCAGGTGTTTGGTTTCTTGCTCTGGGCTCAAATGGCCGCGCAACTTGGCCAGCGTCAAGGTCAGCAAGAACAAGGCGGCCAGTTGCGTGGTGAAGGCCTTGGTCGAGGCCACGCCAATTTCCACACCGGCCCGCGTCACGTAGGCCAGCGCGCATTCACGCACCATGGCGCTGGTGGCCACGTTGCAGATGGTCAGCGTGTGCTTCATGCCCAAGCTTTGCGCGTGCTTCAGCGCGGCCAGGGTGTCGGCCGTTTCGCCTGACTGGGTGATGGTGACGACCAAGGTGCGCGCATCGGGCACGCTGTCGCGGTAGCGGTATTCGCTGGCCACTTCCACCTGCGTGGGGATCTTGGCGATCGACTCCAGCCAGTACTTGGCGGCCGAGCCCGAGTAATAGCTGGTGCCGCAGGCCAGGATCAACACGCGGTCGATCTTGCCAAACACCTCCAGCGCCTTGTCGCCAAACAGATCGGGCGTGATGGCGACCACACCTTCCAGCGTGTCGGCAATGGCGCGCGGCTGCTCGAAGATTTCCTTCTGCATGTAGTGGCGGTAAGGGCCCAACTCGACCGCACCACTGTGCACAGTCACCGTGCGCACGGGGCGCTCGGCGGCATCCACGCGCTGGTGTTCGGTGGCGCCTGGCCCACGGTTCTCGATCCAGTGGCGGCCGGGTTGCAGGTCAACCACGTCGCCTTCTTCCAGGTACACGATCTGGTCGGTCACGCCAGCCAGGGCCATGGCGTCACTGGCCAAAAAGCGTTCGGTGGCATCGACGCCGCCCACGCCCAAAATCAACGGCGAGCCTTGGCGGGCGCCGACCACGCGCTGGGGTTCGTCGCTGCAAAACACTGCGATGGCGTAAGCGCCGGTCAAACGCAGCGTGGCGGCCTTGACGGCGGCAAACAGGTCGCCGTCGTACAGGTGATCCACCAGGTGGCTGATGACTTCGGTGTCGGTTTGGCTGAGGAACTCATAACCCTTGGCTTGCAGTTCGGCGCGCAGGGTCTCGTGGTTCTCGATGATGCCGTTGTGCACCAGGGCGATGTGGCCGGGCTTGGTCTTGGCCGCATCCTTGCCGGTGCCGTGCGAGAAGTGCGGGTGAGCGTTGTGCACGGCGGGCGCGCCGTGCGTGGCCCAGCGGGTGTGGGCGATGCCCAGGGTGCTGTTGATGCCATCGGCCTGGATCAGGGCGCCCAGCTCGGACACGCGCTCGGTGCTGCGCGAGCGGCGCAGTTGCGAGTCTTGCAGCACGGCCACGCCGCAGGAGTCATAGCCTCGGTATTCAAGCCGCTTGAGGCCCTCGACCAAAACCGGGGTGATGTTGCGCGATCCAACGGCGCCGACGATTCCGCACATGCTGATGCTCCCTGAGGCCACGTGGGCCAATCCAACAGAAGATGTCGATGCTATGGCTTCAGCCACGAAATGTTGTTTTGTTTTAAATCGTGTTCTGGTGATTTATTCCACCACAAGCACATAAAAAAATCATCATGCAAATATTGGCCTTAATTTGCAATAATCTTTCATGCTCAACGCTTCCATCCCATCGACGATCGACGCCACCGATCTGCAACTGCTGGCCCTGCTGCAGAAAGACGCCACCTTGTCCAACCAGGCCCTGGCCGAGTTGGTGAAGGTGTCGCCCGCCACCTGCCACCGCCGCGTCAAGCGCCTGTGGGATGCCGGCCTGATCGAAAAGCAGGTGGCGGTGCTGTCACCCGAGCGCCTGGCCGAGGCGCTGGGCTGGGGCCTGTCGGTGCTGGTGGAGGTGACGCTGGACCAGCAAACACAAGAAGCGCTGGACGCGTTTGAGGCCAAGGCCGTGGCCGATGACCGCGTGCAGCAATGCTGGCGCGTGTCACCGGGGCCGGACTTTGTGCTGGTGATCCAGGTGGCCGACATGCCCAGCTACCAGGATCTGGCCCGGCAGTTGTTCACCGAGGACAGCCAGGTGCGCAATGTGCGCGCGTTCTTCGCGGTCAAGCGCGCCAAGTTCGGCACCGCCCTGCCCTTGCCGCCCACCGCCTGAAGCGAGCGAATCAAGCGCGTTCAGCGCTTGGGCTGCTCCAGGGCCAGCGGGTCGATCAGTTGCCGCTCCTGCCGCAGGTTCAACGGCTTGCCATCCAGCGGGTGGTGCGTGCTGGCCACCTGGCGCGAGAACGAGCCCTTGGCCGGCTGCAACTCACCCAGGCTGGGCAAGATGGCCATCAATTGCTCGTCAGACAATTTGGACAGCTCGGTCACCGTGGGTTGGCGCTCAAAGCTGGGTGGAGGGGGCTGCGGCCTGCTCGGTGGCATGCCTTGTTCGGCAGCCAGCACCTCTTCAGGGGTCTCGGCCACCTTGGACGCGCTGGCCAAGGCGGGGTCCGCGGGTGCCAGCGCAGGAGCGGCATCGGGCACGACGGCCAGTTGATCCTCATCCAGGGTGCGCGAAGGCGGGAAGGTGGCGTATTGGTCAGACAAGGCCTTGTCCATCTGGTGCCGGGTCACCACACCCCAAGCCACCCAGATGGCCGACAGCAACAGCACCGCCCCCAAGATCATGGCCGCGTACTTGCGATTGGGCGTCAACGGCCAAAGCGGCGTCGGCCCGGCAGGCTTGGGCGTCATCCAGTCGATGTCGACCCGGGTTTCTGAAAAACCATGGTCGCTGTCAGGCACCTCAATGGACTTGCCGCTGCCGGCAGATTTGGCCGAGCTCTGCGCCTTGCCTGGCCCCTTGACCTGCGCCTTGGCCGCCAGCATGGCATCGTATTCGGTGCGCAGCTCTGGGTTGATCAGCACTTCGTAGGCGGCGTTGATGGCCACCATCTGGTCGTGCATCTCATCATCGCGCCCCATGGTGCCGCCCTGGCGATCAGGGTGGCGCTTGCCAGCGAGTGCCCGATAGGCTGCCCGGATGACCTCGGTGGGCGCATCCGAGGTGACTTTCAAGCAGTCGTAGTGGTTCACGGCCGGGCAGTCCTGCAATGGAGAATATGTAATGTCGTCATGTTAACGACAGCCCCGCCCCCTGTGCCCGATGTGGAAGGCGGGGTTCGCAATTTATTTCAGCGTTTGATCTTTTCCGGACGCTGCCAGCCGGCCAATGAGACCTGTTTGGCACGCGCCACGGTGAGTTGGCCGGCTGGCGCGTCCTTGCCCAAGGTGCTGCCGCCGCCAATGGTGGCGCCATCGCCCACGGTGATGGGCGCCACCAGCACGCAGTTGGAGCCGACCTGCACATCATTGCCGATCACGGTGCGGTGCTTGTTGGCGCCGTCGTAGTTGGCGGTGATGCTGCCCGCGCCGTAGTTCACGCGTTCGCCCACGGTGGCATCGCCCAGGTAGGCCAGGTGGTTGGCTTTGGAGCCACGGCCCAGGGTTGAATTCTTGACCTCGACAAAGTTGCCGATGTGGACCTCGGGGCCCAGTTGCGCACCGGGGCGCAGGCGTGCAAAGGGCCCAATGATGGCGCCCTCGCCCACCGACACACCCAGGGTGTCACCATCGATGTGCGTGAAGGGCTGGATGACCACGCCCGCGCCCAGCGTGGCGTTGCGGATCACGCAATTGGCACCGATCTGAACGCGGTCGCCCAGGCTCACCGTGCCTTCGAACAGGCAGTTGACATCGATGTCCACGTCTTGACCGCATTGCAGCGTGCCGCGCAGATCAAAGCGGGCCGGGTCGGCCAGACGCACGCCTTGTTCCATCAGGCGCTCGGCTTGCGCGCGCTGGTGGCGGCGCTCCAGCTCGGCCAGTTGCAGCGGGCTGTTCACGCCCAGCACCTCGACCTCGTCGCGCGGCTGCGCGGCCACCACGGTCACGTCATCCAGCTGGGCCAGGGACACCACGTCGGTCAGGTAGTACTCGCCTTGGGCGTTCAGGTTGGTCAGCTTGGACAGCCAGTGCTTGAGCTTGGCCGTGGGCGCGGCCATCACGCCGGTGTAGACCTCGGTGATGGCGCGTTGCGCTTCGGTGGCGTCTTTGTGCTCGACGATGGCCAGCACCTTTTGGCCCGAGGCATCGCGCACGATGCGGCCATAGCCGGTGGGGTCGGGCAGGTGGATGGTCAGCAAGGCCAGCTTGTCGCCACCACAGGCCTGGACCAGGGCACGCGCGGTGGCCGCCTCAATCAAGGGCGTGTCGCCATTCAGGATCAGCGTGGTGCCTTCATCGGGCAACACGGGCACGGCTTGCTGCACGGCGTGGCCGGTGCCCAGTTGCGGCTCTTGCCGCACGAAGCTCAAGGGCAGGCTGGTGAAGGCCTGGCGCATGGTGGCCTCGACCTGATCGGCGCCATGCCCGGTGATCACGATTTGCTGCGCCGCCGACAAGCTGGAGGTGGTGCTGATGACGTGGGACAACATGGGGCGACCGGCGATCTTGTGCAGCACCTTGGGGTGGGCCGACTTCATGCGGGTGCCCTTGCCGGCAGCCATGATGACAATGGAAAGCGACATGGGGATCCTGTGGGACTGCGACGACTACTTCTTCGAGGGGACTTCGGCGTCTTTGGGTTTGAGGGGAATGGACACGATGCGCGGGCTGATGGCCGGCAGCGGAAAATCCTTGAGCGCGGCCGCGAACATGGGCGCCATCAGGCGCTCGTCCCAGCCACCATTCTGCTGGCGCACAGCGTGGGTTTCGTACAAGACCTTGGCGGTTTTCTTGTCGCGGATCAGCAGGTCAACCTGCATCTCGCTCATGGGTGGCTCCAGCGACAGGCCCAGGCCAAAGCCGAAGCGGCTGCCACCGCCGTACCAACTGCCAAAGCCCACGCGGCCATAGGGCCCATAAGGGCCCCAACGATCCCGCCAAGGGCTTTGGTACAGGCGCGACTGCATGGCCACCTGCACCATCACGTCGGCCGCCTCAGGTGTGGCGGCGAGCGTGAAGCCAGCGGTGGCCAAGGCGGGGGCCGCAGCAGCTTCCACATTGGCTTGCAAGGGCGCATCCACCTGCTGCGAGGGCAGGCGCTCGAACGCGTAAGTGGTGGCCGAAGGCTTGCGCTCGGCGGGCCAGTTGCCAAAGCTGGAAACCTCGCTGGTCACCGAATGCAGGGCCGCGCAACCGCTGAGCACGGTGGCACCGGCCACCAACAGTGCGGCGGCCACGCTCCTCATCCAGCGACGCGGGGTGTGGTCAATCATCTTGGGCTCGAATGCTCACGATGGAGATCTTGGATTCGCCCACCGGGCCGCAACTTTCTTCTTCGTCAAAGGCGATGTCGCCGCCCACCACGGGCTGGCCAGCAGCCTGGATGGTGGTGAAGGGGTACAGGCTGCGGTCCATCAGGTGCGAGGGCACGATGTTGGACAGGGCCGTGAACATGTTGTCCACGCGGCCCGGAAATTTGCGATCCCACTCGTTGATCATTTCGCGCATTTGCTGGCGTTGCAGGCCGTCCTGGCTGCCGCACAGGTTGCAGGGAATGATGGGGAACTGACGGTGTTCAGCATAAGTGGCCAAGTCCTTCTCGGCACAGTAGGCCATGGGGCGAATGACCACATGATCGCCGTTGTCTGTGACAAGTTTGGGGGGCATGCCCTTGAGCTTGGAGCCGAAGAACATGTTCATGAACAGGGTCTGCAGCATGTCGTCGCGATGGTGGCCCAGGGCGATCTTGGTGCAGCCCAGCTCGGACGCCACGCGGTACAAGATGCCCCGGCGCAGGCGTGAGCACAGGCTGCAGGTGGTCTTGCCCTCGGGGATCACGCGCTTGACGACGCTGTAGGTGTCCTGCTCCTCAATGCGAAAAGGCACGCCCACTTTCTTCAAATATTCGGGCAGCACGTGCTCCGGAAAACCGGGCTGCTTCTGGTCCAGGTTGACGGCCACCAGCTCAAACGCCACCGGGGCGCGCTTTTGCAGGTTCATCAGCACATCGAGCATGGCGTAGCTGTCTTTGCCGCCCGACATGCAGACCATGACCTTGTCGCCGCCTTCGATCATGTTGAAGTCGGTGATGGCCTGGCCGACCTGGCGGTGCAGGCGCTTGGAGAGCTTTTGCGCCTCGAAAGCCTGCTTCTTGGCTTTGGCGTCTTCGGCCTTGGCTTCGTCGGTGCGGTGCAGGAATTCGGGGCGGGTGTCGGTGAGTACGGCGTCGTTCATCCTGCGATTTTCGCCGATCTGGCGCCATCTGGCCAATCCGTGGTCGAAATCGCCGGGTGAATACCCCGATTAATCATTTAACGCGACGCAATTACAGTGACAAACATCACATGAACATGGGATCCCAAAAATGGCATTTTTCCGCCCCACTGTCTGCCAGATCGCCGCCGCTGGCGCCCTCATCGGCCTGCAGGGACTGCTGCCTGGCCTGGCCCACGCGCAGTCGGCCTACACCCTGAGCGTGCTGAACAAGCCGTCGGGCAGCGACCTCGCCGTCCCGATCTCGATGGACAACCAGGGCACGGTTCGCGGCGGCATGTTCTATGTCAAGCGCTACGAGATCAGCTATGGCGAGGGCGGGTGCCCCTCCCTTTTCCTGGTGGTGCTGTGCCCACGCCACGGCCAACGCGAAGCGAGTTGGGCGGCCACCCCCAATGCTTCGGTCACCGGCAAAGCGGGCTTAACGGGGTTCTTCAGCCACATGGGCAATGACCAGGGCTCGCAAGTGGGCGACTGGGAACCCGACCGCTCATCGCGGGCATTCACGACCTTCCTCTGGCCCAATCCCGCCCGCATCGGGCCCGGATCGTGGTTGCTGGAAGGGCTGTCGCGTTCCGCCACTTTCAACCTGTTGACCAGCCAGGGCACGCAGAGCACGGTGTCGCCGATCCAGGGCACGTTCTTCCTGCCCCGTGCCATGAACAACGGCGATGCCGTGGTCGGCAGCACCGGCAGATACGGCGCCGATGGCGCCGCAGTCTGGCGGCAAGGCGTGCTCACGTCATTGCCAGTGGCTTTTGCCGGCCCAGCCAAGGCCAATGCCATCAACGATGCCGGGGTGATCGTGGGCGCGTCGAGCGCCAGCCTGGTCGCCGATCCGACCACAGGCCGCCCGCCCTTGCGGCCAACCCGGTGGCTTGGTGATCAGCCTGAGTTCCTGGGCGGCCCCGAGCTGTCGAACCTGGAAGCGATCGCCGTCAACAACGCCGGTCAGGTGCTGATCGCCCCGCCCAGCAACTCATCGTCTACCGCGAGCAGCCAGGTGTGGTCCCAGGGCACGCTCACGACGCTGCAAACGCTGCCGGGGCAATCGGCCCACCCCACCGCCATCAACGACCAGGGCACCGTGGTCGGCTGCACGCGCGTCATCAAGGATTCGTCGGCGCTGACCCGCGCAGACCTCACCGCCACGCTCTGGCGCAATGGCGTGCTGCAGGACCTGACCCAATGGCTGACCAGCAAAGGCGTGAAGTTGCCCAGCGGCACCAGGCTGGGCTGCCCCATCACCATCAACCAGCAGGGCAGCATCCTGGCGTATTACTACAAGGTGAGTTCACCCGACACCCTCACCTGGGTGCGCATCAACGCCAAGCCTTGACACACGCTGCGGATCGGTCAGCTCACCACTGGCCAGTCTCCACGCGAATGGTCAAATATTCGGGCAGCACGTCGAGCATGGCGTGGCTGTCTTTGCCGCCCACAAGCACACCACAAGGGAAGTTTTTCGCCATGTCCATTCACCGCCCCACCGCCTTGGCCGCCTTGATGGCCGCCACACTTTCAGCATGCCTGAGCACCGCCGCCCTGGCCCAATCGGCCTACACCATGACGGTGCTGGGCAAGCCCACTGGCGCCTACTCCTTCGCGCCCACCACGCTGGATGACCAAGGTGTGGTGCGTGGCGCCATGTATTACAAATCGGGGGTGAAATTGATACTCCCCTATTTTTCTTTCCTCCCAACGTATCTGTACCAGGCGGTGTCCTGGAGCAGCGCCACGGCCACGGCGCCTGCCACGGTGGGCGGCAAGTACCTGTTCCCAAAACTGACCAACAACAGTGGCTGGCAGGTCGGGCCCTTCACCAAGACCGCGGATTTTGCCGCCTCGATGAACCCCGAGATTTTCCCCAGCGGGGCCACCATCTATGGCAGCTCTTTCCGAGGCGCCAATGTTTTTGCACCCGGCTCAGTGGGTTCAACCACCATGTTGCGCAAAGGCACCGTTGACACTGACCTGTCGGTGCTGCTGGCCAAAAGCCTGGGCAACTCCAGCGCCAGTGGCTTCAAAAGCATGTTTTCCGCGAAGGGCATGAACAATGCCGGTGCCATCGTTGGCGTCTTCTTGCGCCCCGTGACCTTGAGCGACGGTGCAGTCGGGTCGGTGGGCACACCTCTGGTGTTCAGCAATGGCACCTACAACACGCTGGAGGTCGGCCCTTACCAGAGCCTGTATCCAATCGACATCAACGATACAGGCACGGTGGTGGGGACAGTCCTTCGCAACGACCCCAGCGCGGGCTACCAAAGCTTGCCTGCGCTGTGGGTCAATCAACAGCTGACCACCGTGGGTGATGTCAGCCTGTCGCGCCACAAGCCTTTGAGCATCAACAACGCTGGGCAGGTCTTGCTGGTCGGCGACAATGGCACGTCTTTGACAGTCAGCCCATATGATTTTGAGCGGCAACTGCGGTCCAGCAGCATGGTCTGGGCAAACAACAGCGTGACCCCCTTGGTCAGCCCCAACAATGATGGGGTTCAAGCGACCGCCATGAATGACCAAGGCACCGTGGTGGGTTGTATCTTGAGCGCTGCGGGCCCACAAACGGTGGACGCTCGGCCATTCATTTGGAAAAACGGTGTGCTGCTGGACTTGACCCAAGAGTGGGCCAGCAAAGGCGTGATCCTGCCTGCGGGCACCCGATGGGGCTGCCCCCTGGCCATCAACAACAGTGGCTCGGTCGTCATTTACCACTACACCAGCGCATCGCCTTACACGGCGATCACCTGGGCGCGCGTCAACGCCAAGCCTTGACGAGGCCGAGGCACCGGGCAGCTCACCACTGCCCGGTCTCCATGCGGATGGCGACCTCGCAGTCGTCGAAGATCTCCAGCTTGGCGATCTTGATGCGCACGCCCAGCACGCCGGGCAGGTCCATCAGGCGCAGGCACACCTTGCCGATCATCGATTCGAGCAGGTTGATGTGCGTGGCATTGCACTCTTCGATGATGATGCTGCGCACGCGGCGGTAGTCCAGCACATGGGTGATGTCGTCGTCGCGAGGCATCAGGGGCTGGCTTCCCAGGTTCAACTCGGCATCGACCAGGATGGGCTGCGTATTGGTCAGTTCGTGGGCCAGGAAGCCCAGCTTGGCGTCAAAACGCAAGCCGCTCAGGTTCAGGATCTGGTTGCCTCGGGTCAGCGACATGGCGCGTCCTCACATTTTTGAAAAATCGCGGTCAAACCGCTGAAGGTGTTGGCCGCCATCGACCAGCAAGGTGGTGCCGGTGATGGAGCGGTTGGCCAGGGCAAAGGCCACGGTGGCCGCCACGTCTTGCGCGGTCGATGAACGGCCCAGGGGCGACATGCGGTGCAACTGTTCGAACTTCTCGCCCTGCAGCGATTCGCTGGTCAGGGTCAGGCCCGGGGCCACGCCCACCACGCGCACACGCGGCGCCAGGCTCAGGGCCAGCAAGGTGGTGGCCGATTCCAGCGCGGCTTTCGACAAGGTGTAGCTTAAAAAATCCGGGTTGGGGTTCCACAGCTTCTGGTCCAGCATGTTGACCACGGCGGCATTGGTGCCGGGCCGCGTGGCCACGTGGTCGGCCAAAGCTTGCGCCAGCACGATGGCGGGCGCGGTGTTGGCGCGCAGGTGGCGCTCCAGCATGGCGTAGGTGAAAGTGGCGCTGTCGTCAAAATCAAAGGTGGACGCGCTGTTGACCACGGCATCGAGCGAGCCCAGCGCCTGCACGGCTTGCGGCACCAGCGCACGGCAGGCGGCCTCGTCCGACAGGTCGGTGGGCAGCACCACGGCGCGCCGGCCCAGGGCCTGGATGTCCTTGGCTGTGGCCTGGGCCTCGGCCAATGAGCGGCGGCAATGCACGGCCACGTCCCAGCCTTGCAGGGCCAGGGTCAGGGCGATGTCACGGCCCAGGCGTTTGCCGGCCCCGGTGACCAGGGCCACGCGCGGTGTGGACGAAGAGGGTGATGCGGTGGAATCGGGCATGGACTTTTCTACAATGGCGCATGAACCGCCAAGATCCGACTGAGCACAGTGTAGTGTCCGCCCCCTTGAACGCCCACCCGGTGGCCCGATTGATCCGCGACGAGATCCGCCAGCGCCAGGGCTGGATGCGCTTCGAGCGCTTCATGGAGCTGGCCCTGTACACACCAGGCCTGGGCTACTACAGCAGCGGCCGGCGCGTGCTGGGCCACATGCCGCAGGACGGCAGCGACTTCGTGACCGCGCCCGAGTTGACCCCCCTGTTCGGCCAGACCCTGGCCACCCAGGTGATCGAGGCGCTGGAGGCCACCGGGACCGATGAAGTCTGGGAATTTGGCGCCGGCAGCGGGGCCCTGGCCATCCAGTTGCTGGGCACCCTGGGTGACCGCATTCAACGCTACACCATCGTCGATCTGTCCGGCACCCTGCGCGACCGGCAGCACCACACCCTGGTCAAAGAGCTGCCCGAGATGGCCCACAAGGTGGTCTGGGCCGACAGCCTGCCCGAGCAGCTGCAGGGCGTGGTCGTGGGCAACGAGGTGCTGGACGCCATGCCCGTGCACCTCTTGACCTGGACTGGCGAGCAGTGGCTGGAACGCGGTGTGGGTTTGGCGGGCGATGGCGACGAGGCGACCTTTGTGTGGGCCGACCAGGCCGCGCCCCAAGGTGCCCGCGCGCCCACCGAACGGGCCGACAGCGAGTTCATTCCCGGCACCGTGGTGGAAACCCACGGCCAGGCCGAGGCCTTCATCGCCACCCTGGCCCAGCACATGACGCGTGGCGCGGCCTTTTTCATCGACTATGGTTTTCCGGAGGGGGAGTACTACCACCCCCAGCGCACGGGCGGCACGCTGATGTGCCACCAGGGCCACCAGAGCGACCCCGACCCGCTGGTCAACGTGGGCGAGAAGGACATCACCACCCACGTGAACTTCACCGGCATCGCACTGTCAGGGCAGGAAAACGGCTGGGAAGTGCTGGGCTACACCACGCAAGGCCGCTTCTTGGCCAACTGCGGATTACTGGCGCAGATGGGCAAAGACGGGGGCGACGGCAGCGGCACCTCGGCAGCCGACTTCAAGACCCGGGCGGCCGCGCAAATGCTGATCGCCGAGCATGAGATGGGCGAGCTGTTCAAGGTCATCGGCTTTGTCAAAGGCGCGTGGTTCGACGCCATCGGCTTCAGCCAGGGCGACCGCACCCACACGTTGTGAGGCGGGTGGCGGGGCTTTGCCTCAAAGCACCAGTGGACGCATCACCGATGCGGCCTCTTCGGACACGCTTTTCTTGAGCTCCCGCTTGGCCAGCGTGCGCCCTCGGTGGTTGGCCTTGATCAGGCTGATGGGCTTTTCGACCAGAGGCAACCCCAGCAGGTAGTGCCCGCCCTCAGCGCGCATGCCCTGGAACTTCTCCCAGAAGTCCACATAACTGGTGCTGGCGTTCAGTTCGACCAGGCTTTGGTACGAGAGGCTGTTTTCAACACCAACCCCGGCCACCATGGAGATGCCCAAAGCACTGGCCAAGCCCGCCATTCCCGCCATCAGCAGGTCGGCGGGCGCCACATCACGGCAAAGGCGCGTGGCCTGGCGGATCTGGGCAAATCGATCGGGGTAGCCCTGCACCTGTCCCACATAGAGAACATGGCTGGACGGTCCGGCGTTCACATTCAACAGCGGCGACTTGACCACCGAAAAGGCCATGCGGTAGAGCGGGCAGCCGTCCATTGTGAAGACCAGGGTGAGGTCGCCTTCGCGATGCGGGCAGGGCCCACCGACTGAGATGGCAAAGGCACTGCCGTCGATCTCGCGCTGCCATAGGGTCATGGCATCGCTGAGCACGCATCGGAAAAAACTGGCATGCAGCGCGCGGTTGAGGAAATCGTAGTGGCCCACCAGCATCTGCTGGCGCTGCGCACGGTCAAACCTCATGGACAGGTAAGGCAAGGTGTAGCGGTAAACCGCGCGGGAATAGGTCTTCAGCAGGCCCTTGGTGTGCAAGCCCGAGATGGCCTGAACCACCTCACGATGCTGCCCCGCATGCCACACCACCGACAGCAGCCGCAGACAGGTTCCAACCAGGCCCAGGCCCTGCTTGGCGCCAAGATCCTTGTTCACCAGGGCCAGGATGCCGGGCAGCGGATTCACCATGCCTTTGGCCGGCACGCGCTGATTCGCGACAGGATTGGGCGCACTGGAGAGGGTGAACGTGGGCATGGGGCGACTCACTTGTAGCAACTGGTGCCATTTGGACAAGAAATGTCACCTATCTTTACATTCATTAACGCGCAGCGGTATTCGTGAAGACGCGTGGTGTTTCACGCACCCACCCGTGCAATTACCCGCGCAGAGCGTGCTTTTCGCACTCAGTCGATAATCACAACATGTTGCAACAACGCACCCTCAAATCCCTGACACGCGCCGTGGGCGTGGGGCTGCACAGCGGCCAACGGGTCGAACTGACCCTGCGGCCCGCCCCGATCGACACCGGCATTGTGTTTCGGCGCGTGGACCTGAGCAACCCGGTGGACATCCCGGTCAATGCCCTGGCGGTGTGCGACACCCGCATGGCGTCCACCATTTCGCCCGGTGGTGACCCAGGCTTGCCGAAGGTCAACACGATTGAGCACCTGATGTCAGCCTGCGCCGGCCTGGGCCTGGACAACCTGATCGTGGACATCACCGCCGAAGAAGTCCCCATCCTGGACGGCTCGTCGGCGGCTTTCGTCTACCTGCTGCAAAGCGCGGGCATCGAGCTGCAAAAGGCGCCCAAGCGCTTCATCAAGGTGATCAAGCCGGTGGAAGTGCGCGAAGGCGAGGGCCGTACCCTGAAATGGGCGCGCCTGGACCCGTACCACGGCTACAAGCTGGCCTTCGAGATCGACTTCGACCACCCCGCCGTGGACCAGACCGGCCAGCGGGTCGAGTTCGACTTTGGCAGCGGCCAGTACAAGCGCGACATCGCCCGTGCCCGCACCTTTGGTTTCGCCAAAGACTTTGAAGTGATGCGCTCGCGCGGCCTGGGCCTGGGCGGCAGCATGGACAACGCCATCGTGATCGACGACCACCGCGTGCTCAACAGCGATGGACTGCGCTACGACGACGAGTTCGTGAAACACAAGATCCTGGACGCCATTGGCGACTTGTACGTGGTGGGCCGCCCCTTGTTGGCCGCCTACAGCGCCTACAAGTCAGGCCACGCCATGAACAATGTGCTGCTGCGCGCGCTGCTGGCCGACCCGTCGGCGTATGA
The DNA here is from genome assembly GCA_964554655.1 of uncultured Aquabacterium sp. Lineage (GTDB taxonomy): Bacteria > Pseudomonadota > Gammaproteobacteria > Burkholderiales > Burkholderiaceae_C > Aquabacterium. The sequence continues at coordinate 15,048 of CAZKPN010000053.1, forward strand.
GATCGTCACCTTTGACGACGCGGCCAAAGCCCCCAAGGGCATGGCCGAGCTGGCCCCCGCCTGGTAAGGCTTGCAAGGTGACTCAACGATGATTTTGTTCCGCTGGATGGTTTTGCTGATGGCCCTGGCCATGGTGCTGTGCCTGGCCGCCTACACCGTGACAGGCCAGGTCATCTGGCGCCAGCGCGCCGTGCAGATGCTCAAATGGATGGTGGTGCTGGGCCTGGGCTTTTTTGGCCTGCTGATCTTGCGCCGCGCCGCCGTCTTCATCTGAATACCCCCGACCACGTATCCCCGCTGTCCAATCGGACCAGTCCGCGATAGCATCCCCCTGACGGGCTCCGTTTGATCCAACACGAGATCAACACCAAGAGAGATACCCGCAGGGAGTTGGAAAAATGAACTATTCGACCTTGTACCAAAGGTCCATTGCCGACCGCGATGGTTTTTGGCACGAACAAGCCGCGCGCATTGACTGGCGCCGCCGCTTTGAGCAGGTTTGCGATCACAGCAACCCGCCGTTTGCCCGCTGGTTCGTGGGGGGGCTGACCAACCTGTGCCACAACGCCGTCGATCGGCACGTCATGACGCGCGCCGACCAGCCTGCCCTGATCCACGTGTCGGCCAGCACCGGCGCAGACCACATCCTCAGCTACGGCCAACTCTTCGTGGAAGTGCAGCGCATGGCCGCGGTGCTCAAGAACCTGGGCGTGGTCAAGGGCGACCGGGTGCTGATCTACATGCCCATGATGCTGGAGGCTGTGATCGCCATGCTGGCCACGGTGCGGCTGGGGGCCATTCACTCGGTGGTGTACGGCGGATTTTCCGCCCAGGTGCTGGCCAACCGCATTGACGACATGGCCCCCCGTGTCATCGTCACGGCCGATGCGGGCGCGCGGGCGGGCCAGGTGCAGGCCTACAAGCCGCTGCTGGACGAAGCCATGAACCTGGCGAACCGGCCGGTCAAGCATGTGCTGCTGGTCAACCGCGGGCTGGCCCCGGTCGAGATGCAAGCGCCCCAGGACATCGACTATGCCGAGGCACGCCAGCAGGTGATGGACGCCATCGTGCCCTGCGAGTGGGTCGAGTCCAACCACCCCAGCTATATGATCCACACCAGCGGCACCACTGGCCAACCCAAGGCTGTGCAGCGCGACACCGGCGGCTATGCGGTGGCCCTGGCCACCTCCATGGACCAGATCTACGATGGCCGGGCGGGCGAGACCTTCTTCGGCACTGGCGACATCAGCTCGGACGGCGGCCACGGCTGCATCGTCTACGGCCCCCTGATCGCGGGCATGGCCACCATCGTGTACGAAGGCCTCTCAAGCCAATCCGACGCCGCCACCTGGTGGTCCCTGGTCGAAAAATACCAGGTCACCGTGATGTTCTCGGTACCCACGGCCATCCGCGAACTGAGGAAACACAACCCTGCCGTGCTTGAACAGCACGACCTGTCCAGCCTCAAGCACCTGTTCCTGGCGGGTGAACCGCTGGACGAGCACACCGCCCGCTGGATCAGCGCGGCCCTGGGCAAGCCCGTGGTGGACAACTACTGGCAGACCGAGACCGGCTGGCCGGTGCTGGCGGTGGCGCGCGGTGTTCAGCCCGACCAGCCCACCAAACCGGGCTCACCCGGCGTGCCGATGCCGGGCTACCGGGTCAAGCTGCTGCACGAGACCACCGGCAAGGAGTTGACCGAGCCGGGGCAGCGCGGCGTGCTCGCCATCGAAGGGCCCTTGCCGCCCGGATGCCTGCAAACGATCTGGCAGGACAACGCGCGTTTCGTGCGCACCTACTGGAACAGTTTTGCCGGCAAGCTGATCTACAACTCCTTCGACTGGGCCACCCGCGATGCGGACGGCTATTACTACATCCTGGGCCGCTCGGACGAGGTCATCAAAGTGGCCAGCCACCGCCTGGGCACCCGCGAGATCGAAGAAGCCCTGATCAGCCATCCCGCCGTGGCTGAAGCAGCCGTGGTGGGCGTCTCCGATGACCTCAAGGGCCAGGTGCCGCATGCTTTTGTGGTGCCACGCGACCCGGCCCACGTCATGGAGCGACTGGAACGCATCGCCCTGGCCGCCGAGCTGGTGCAGGTCGTCGAGCAGCAATTGGGCAACCTGGCGCGGCCCGCCAGCATTCACCTGGTCAAGACCTTGCCGAGAACGCGCTCAGGCAAGGTGCTGCGCCGGGTCATCCAGGCCGTCTGCGAGGGCCGTGACCCGGGCGATGTGTCGACCATCGAGAACATGGCCGCCGTGCAGCATTTGCGGGAAGTGACCAACAGCCAGGCCTGACCCGCCTGGTGACGGCACCATGTCACACCGCCGTCTGGTGGATCACATCCCGCACACGCGGGTAGATCTCGTTCTGCCAGCGCCGCCCGCTGAACACGCCATAGTGGCCCACGCCGGTCTGCACGTGCTGCGTGCGCCAGTAAGGCCGCACCGAAGTGCACAGGTCTTGCGCGGCCACCGTCTGGCCCACGGCGCAGATGTCGTCGCGCTCGCCTTCCACCGTGAACAGCGCGGTGCGGCGGATGGCCTGGGGCTCGACCTTGATGCCCCGGTACATCAGCTCGCCACGCGGCAGATCGTAGTCCTGGAACACCGCCCGCACTGTCTCCAGGTAGAACTCGGCGGGCAGGTCGCTCACGGCGAAATACTCTTCGTAAAACGCCTTGGTGTGTGCGGCCTTTTCGTGCTCGCCCAGGGTGATGAACTGCTGCATGTCCTGGAAGGCCTTGATGTGCCGCCCCATGTTCATGCTCAAAAAGGCCGACAGCTGCACAAAGCCCGGGTAGACCTTGCGGAACGCGCCCTTCTGCCCCAGCGGCACCGTGTGGATCATCTTGGACTCGAACCAGCTCATGGGCTTGCTGATGGCCAGCTCGTTCACCGCCGTCGGGTTGACGCGGCAATCAATCGGGCCGGCCATCAGGGTCAGGCTGCGCGGCTGCGCGGGGTGCGCATCCTGTGCCATCAGCGAAGCGGCGGCCAATGAGGCCACGCAGGGCTGGCAGATGGCCATCAGGTGCGAGCCCGGGCCCATGCGGTCCAGGAACTTGATCAGGTGCTCGGTGTACTCATCGAGCCCGAAGCGACCATGGCGGATGGGCACGTCGCGGGCGTTGTGCCAGTCGGTGATGTAGACATCGTGATCCTGCAACAGCGTTTTGACGGTGTCGCGCAGCAGGGTGGCAAAGTGGCCCGACATGGGGGCCACCAGCAGCACGCGGGGTTGGTCCAGGTCGCGGTCTTTCTTGAAGTGCAGCAGGGTGGCAAACGGGGTGACCATGGCCGCTTCTTCGATGATGCCGCACTCCATGCCCTGGGACATGACCGTGGGCAAATCGAACGACGGCCGGGCGTGGGTCACCCGCTTGCGGGCGAAGACTTCGCTGGCGGCGGCCAGACTGCGAACCATCAGGCCACCGGCGGCCATTTCAGACACCGAGTTTTGCGTGGGCCCTTCAGGCAGCACATGGTGCAGCCAGTCGGACATGCCTTGGGCCATCACGCGCCATGGCTCGAGCATGTTCTGCTGAGCCTGATAAGTGGAATACAGCATGAGCGAATCCTGGGTTGGCAACGTTGCCAGATGACCTGCAAGTTACGAGCCATGACGCAAACGAACCAACATGGCACGTCCCTTGCAGGTTGTGTGCCCATCGGCTTCGCCACTCGCTCCACCCCTACACACCATGGCCACCACCGCCTCCGCCCCCCCGCGCACCCGCACCGCCCCCAAGGCTGTACCCAAGTCGGCAGCCAAGGCACCGACCACCACCACCACGTTGACCATCACGAGCAAGACCTACTCGTCTTGGTCTTTGCGGGGTTGGTTGCTCACGCGATTTTCAGGCCTGGCATTCGTGGAGAACGTGCTGCCGCCCGATGATCCGTCCACGCGGGCCGAGATCCTGCTGCTGTCATCCTCCATCCGGGTGCCCTGCCTCACGCACGATGGCATCAAGGTGTGGGACACACTGGCCATCGCCGAATACCTCAACGAGGTCTGCCCCAAAGCCGGCCTGATGCCAGCCGACGCCAAGGCCCGCGCGCATTGCCGCGCCATCTGCGGCGAGATGCATTCGGGCTTCAGTGCGCTGCGCTCGTCACTGCCCATGAACCTGAGCGGGCATTTCCCCAAGTTCAAGATCTGGTCACGCGCCCAGGCCGACATCGACCACATTTGCAGCATCTGGCGCGATTGCCTGGACACCTATGGCGGCCCCTACCTGTTCGGCAAGCAGCGCACGGTGGCCGATGCGATGTACGCGCCCGTCTGCACCCGCTTTGCCACCTACGACGTCACCCTGGACGCCGCCTGCGCCAACTACTGCAATCTGATGCTGCAAGAGCCGGAGATGAAGGAGTGGTTCAACGCCGCCAAGGTCGAAAAGATCGACAACATCGACGAACTCGACGTGGAGTTCTGAAGAAGCAGAACCCCACGCCCCCGGCTGCGCGCCCTCTTACTTCCAGGGCGTGCAAGCCGGGATGTCACACACCGGATCAACATCAATCGATTTGAAATCGGCCGGGCTGACGATCTCCAGGTACTCCATGTCCGGCGAATAGTCGAACAGGTAATGGCGGACACCTGGGCGCTGGTGGACGCAATCGCCCGCCTTGACCAGGGTCTCCTTGTCTTCGTACATGAAGCGCGCCCACCCCTTGGTCATGATCACGATCTGGAAATCGGCCTCATGCCGGTGCCAGCCCGTGCCTGTTTCTGGCGCATGGTTCGCCTTCACAAGGTGCGCAATGACCTTGCCGTTGGTGGCGTCCGCGATCCCTAAGTCCTTGTAGAGGAAAAAATCCCTCAATCCGTCGGACCGCCAATCCGTGTCTTCCGGGTGGACGTGGGAAAATTTGGTCGACGTGGTGTCAAGCATGGTGCATCCTTTCTGAGCCGTGACAGGCGACCCACTGACAACGCATAAAGCATTCCCGGCACAATCCCCCCTTTGGACACCCCGTCCGCCCCCCGACTTCCGCCCCCATCATGACCACGCCTTCCACCCAACCCACCAACAAGCCCAACACGGTCCCTCCCCTGAGCGATGCCGACATCAACGAGCTGGACGACCTGCTCGCCGCCGTGCCCGCCCCCCTGGAGGCGGTCGATGCCGTGATGCTGGACGGCTACCTGTGCGGCATCTTGGTGCAGCCGGTGCTTTTGACGCCCGAACAATGGCTGCCGCCCATCTTTGGTGAGACCGGCCAAGTGCCCGCCCCCACCGAAGGCTGGACCGCCGCGCAGAACACGCGCCTGCTGGCCCTGATCGAGCGCCGCCGCGAAGAGATCCTGCGCGGCATCCTGGAAAACAGCTGGTTCGACCCCATCGTGCCGCAGCTGGAAGACGACGACGGCAAGCTGCTGACCGGCAAGGACGCCATGGAAGGCCTGGGCTACTGGGTGGCCGGCTTCGAATGGGCCTTGGCCAACTTCCCGCAGCTGGAAGACCTGGGCTCTGCGGCCGTGCCCGATGTGCTCGAATCGCTGTGGCGCCACCTGCCCGAGCAGGACGAAACCCAGGCCGAGATGACCAAGGCCCTGGACCAGGAACACCCCCTGCGCAACCTCGACGAAGGCATCCAGCAACTGGTGTTCGACGTGGTGGACCTGGCCGAAGTGGGCGTGGCCGAGCGCATCAAGGTGACCACCGTGAAGCACGAGACCCCCAAGCTGGGCCGCAATGACCCCTGCCACTGTGGCAGCGGCAAGAAGTTCAAGCAGTGCCACGGCGCGACCTGAGTTGACCTGAGGAAGGCGCGCGCACAGCTCTTGCTTGTCCGGTAGACCGGAACATTCAGGAGCGCGTCGTGGCCGATTTCAAAGTATTTCTGCGCTCTGGACACTGGCCCACGCTGCTGGCCGCCTTCCTGTACTTCGATTTCACCTTCGCCATCTGGGTTTTGAACGGCGCCATGGCGCCGTTCATCAGCGAAACCTTCAACCTCGACGCCGCCCAAAAGGGTTTCATGGTGTCCGTGCCCATCATTGCCGGGGCGCTGATGCGCTTTCCGCTGGGGGTGCTGTCGCAGTACATCGGCCGCAAGAACGCGGCCATGGTCGAGATGGCCCTGATCGTCGTGGCCTTGCTGTACGGCTACTTGTTCGTCAACAGCCACAACGAGGTGCTGGCCATGGGCGTGCTGCTGGGCATCGCCGGTGGCAGCTTCGGGGTGGCGCTGTCCTTGGGATCAGGCTGGTTCCCACCCAAGTACAAGGGCCTGGCCATGGGCATCGCCGGGGCGGGCAACTCGGGCACCGTGCTGGCGGTGCTCTTCGCGCCCCCATTGGCCGTGCAGTACGGCTGGACGGCGGTTTACGGCCTGGCCGCCGGCACCATGCTGCTCCCCATGATCGTCATGTGGTTCTGCGCCAAAGAGCCGCCCGACATTGAAGAACACCAGACCCTGCGCGAACACACCGCCTGCCTGTTTGAAAAAGACGGCTGGTCCTTCAGCCTGATCTACGTCATCACCTTTGGCGGCTTCATCGGGCTGGCCAGCTTCCTGCCCACTTATTTTTACGACCAGTTCAAGGTCACCAAGGTCGAGGCCGGGCAACTCACCATGCTCGCCACGCTGATGGGTTCGGCGGTGCGCGTGGTGGGCGGCTACGTGTCCGACCGCATCGGCGGCATCAACACCCTGAGCGGCGTGCTGGTGCTGGTGTGCATCACCCTGGTGTTGTGCGGCATGGCGGGCTCGTCCGTCACCGTGACCACCCTGCTCTTCATGCTGTGCTTCGCGGCATTGGGGGCCGGCAATGGCGCCCTGTTCCAACTGGTGCCCTTGCGCTGGCCCGTGACCACGGCGGTGGCCGGCTCCATGATCGGCGAGATTGGCGCCCTGGGCGGCGGCTTCATCCCCAACGCCATGGGGCAATCCAAGCAGCTCACGGGCAGCTACCTGTGGGGCTTTGTCGCCTTCGCGGTGCTGGCCGCCTTGATGCTGGTGATGCTGCGCACGGTGCAGGTTCGCTGGACGCGGACCTGGGCCGAGAAGGGTGGCCGCGCGCGCCCAACACCCGCGCCAGCCCCTGCCAGCAGCCGGAGAGACCGCCTCGTATAGACTGCGGCGCGATGCGCCTACAGTTGATGTCCGACCTCCACCTGGAGCGATACCCCGATTTCCAGCCCAAGGCCGCGCCCGGCGTGGACGTGCTGGTCCTGGCCGGCGACATCGGCTCCTACCAAAGCGGCTCGCGCTTGGCGGACGAGGACTTTGGCCTGGCGCGCTTCTCCACGCTGGCGCCCAACGCGCTTTGGAAGCACGTGCTCTTTGTGCCCGGCAACCACGAATTCGATGGGCTGGAGTTTGACGACACGTGCGTGCGCCTGCAGGCCGCGTGCCAACGCCATGGCATCACCTGGCTGGAGCGCGAAGTGGTCACGATGGGCTCGGTGCGTTTCATGGGCACCACGCTGTGGAGCGACTTTGACGCCCTGGTGGACCTTCAAGCCCCGTTGACCAAACAACTTCAAGTGCGCGACAAGGCCTTCAGGGCCGCCAACTTCTACCTGCGCAAGAACACCACGCTGAGGCAGGGCGAGCCCGTGCTGGCCGAAGCCATCCGAGACATGTCGCTGGACTGCCAAACCTGGTTGCGCCAGGCGCTGTCCGAACCCTTCGAGGGCAGCACCGTCGTGGTCACCCACTTCGCCCCCACCTTGGAAAGCGCCGACCCCCGCTACGGCCTCATGCCCGGCACCGCGGGCTTCTGCAATTCGCACGACGCCCTGCTGCCTCTGGCCCAAGTGTGGATGCACGGCCACCTGCATTGCGCCCACGACTACCAGCACCGGGGATGCCGCGTGGTGGCCAATCCACGCGGCTATGCCAGCAAGGGCGAGCAGGCCGCTTTCCGGGATGAGTTCGTCATCGAGGTAGGCGGCCACGCCACTGAGCCGCGCTGACAAAGGTCGCGGCCGCACCTATCATTCCAATGATGCGCCACACCCCAAACCCCTTCATGCGAACCACGCTCGTCCCCTGGCTGCTGGTAGCCACCCTGCTGAGCGGCTGCACCACCGTCACCAACCCCGTGACCGGCCTGGCCGAGCGCACGGTGATGGACGAGAAAAGCGAGATCGCCGAAGGTGAAAAAGGCCACCAGCAGGTTTTGAAGGAATACGGCGCCTACGACAACCCCAAGGTCCAGGCCTACGTCAACGCCCTGGGCCAGCGCCTGGCCCAACAGTCGCACCGCAACACCATCACCTGGCACTTCACCGTGCTGGACAGCCCCGAGATCAACGCCTTCGCCCTGCCCGGCGGCTACGTGTACGTCACGCGCGGCATCATGGCCTACATGGACAGCGAGGCCGACCTGGCCGGGGTGATCGGCCACGAGATCGGCCACGTCACCGCCCGCCACGGTGCGCAACGCGCCACCCGACAGCAAACCGCCGGCTTGGGCGTGCTGGCCGCCAGCCTGCTGGGCGCGGTGCTTGAAAGCCAGGGCATGGGCGGCGCCGGGCAACTGGCCAGCCAGGTGTCGCAAAACGTGGCGGCGGGCTACATCGCCTCGTACAGCCGCGACCAGGAATCACAGGCTGACCAGTTGGGCGCCGAGTACCTGGCCCGCAGCCGCTACAACCCGCAGAACATGGTCGACGTCATCAAGGTGCTGAAAGACCAGGAGCGCTTTGCCGACGACGCCGCCCGGGCCGAGGGCCGCACGCCGGGTACGCATGGCAACTGGCTGTCCTCCCACCCCAGCAACGACAAGCGCCTGCAGGACATCACCGCGAGCGCCGGCCAGCACCAGGGCCACTATGGCGACGATGGCCGCAGCCGCTACCTGGAGGCCATCAAGGGCATGGACTTTGGCGAAAGCCCCGAGCAAGGCCTGACACGTGGGCAAAATTTCTACCATGAGCCCCTGGGCATCGCCGTGACAGCGCCCGAGGGCTGGAAGGTGCAGAACTCGGCCCAGGCCATCACCCTGGTCAACGCCGCCAGCGACGCGGCCCTCATCATCCGCACCGTGCCCAGCAAGGCGGGCGCCACCCACGATGAGATCATCCGCAACGTCATCAAACCCGAGCAAGGCCGCGTCGAACGCCTGACGCTGAACACCCTGCCGGCCACCCACCTGGTGGGCACGCGGCGCAATACGCAAGGGCAATCGCAGCGCATTGAGGCCACCGTGGTGACCGGCCCGTCCGCGCAGCACTACCTGCTGGTCTACGCCAGCAAGGACGCCGCAGCGCTGCAAAGCGCGAGCACCGGCTTGCGCGAGGCCAAAGCGTCGTTCAGGGCCATGACCCAGGCCGACCGCGTGGCCGCACGCCCCTGGACGCTCAAGCTGGCGCCCTATCCCAAAGGCGGGTTTGCGCAGCTGGCCAGGCAATCGCCCCTGCGCCCCTTGCCCGAGCAGCAGCTGCGCTTGATCAATGGCCACTACACCGGTGGCGAACCGGCCATGGGCCAGTTGGTCAAAGTGGTCGAATGAGCGCGACGCTCAGGTCAAAGGCGGCAAGGCCGTGATGATGCTGCGGCGCTGGCGATCGAACACCAGGCGCAGCGCTTGGCCCCGATAGACCAGCTGCCAATGATCAACGTGGCGGCTTTGGTGTGCGATCAGCGAGCCTTGACCATGGGCAACGGCCTTGGCCATCTGGAAGATCTCGCCACTGCTGACGTCCAGGCCATAGCGCTCGGCCAGGCGCCGCTGGGTGTGCGAACGTTCGGCGTGCGTCATGCAGCAGGCGCCCCGGCCACCAGCGCCGCCGAATAGGTCTGCGTGAACTCAAGCGGCATGCGTTTGACGCGCCCTTGCGCGATGTCCACGCACACATAGTGCGTGCGGGCGCGGAACACAGTCTGGCCATCGCCCGCGCGGATGAACTGGAACTGTCGGTAGAGCGACAGTTTGTCGATCTGCGTGATCCACGTGCCGAGCCACAGTTCATCGCCCAGGCGCGTGGCGGCCAGGTAGTTCAACTCATGCTGGCGCACCACCAGGCCATGTCCGCAAGCCTGGTAATGCGATGGCGTCAGGCCCAGGTTTTCGGAATGGTCCCAAGCCACGTTCTCCAGCCACTGCAGGTAGTTGACGTTGTTGGTGTGCTGCATCAGGTCGATGTGCTGGGCCTGCACGCTCATCCGAAGAATGTGGGGACGCTCGTGGTCCCATGCCGGTGTCGTGTTCATGCCCCTATTTTGCCGGGAGGTCGTTACTTTTTGACTCAAGTGCGCGATGCTGCAGCCGAAATGCAATGGATCGGGCCTTGTCGACAGGCCCGCCTGGGACCCTATGAACATCAGAGACATTCGAATCGGACAAAGACTCACGCTGGGCTTCGGCCTGGTGATTGCGTTGTTGATCATGCTGGCCGCGCTGGCATTGGTCCGAATTTCCGGCCTCAGCCATGACATCGGCAACCTGGTGGGCGAGAACTACCCGCGCACCATGATCGCCAACAAGATGAAGAGCGATCTGAACGAGATCTCGCGCAGCATGCTCAGCACGCTGGTGATGAGCGACGAGGGCCAGATCAAGGCCGAGGTGGCCAACATCGGCAAAGTGATGAAGCTCACCGACGAAAACCTCGCTCGCCTCACCAAGAGCATCAAGGATGAAGAGGGCGTCAAGCTGCTGGCCAGCATCGTGACCATCCGCGAAAAATCCATCAAGGCTCAAACCGCCTTCGTCGGCATGGTGAACGAGAACCTGAAAGACGACGCGATGGTGAAGTACCTGTTCTCGGTGCGCCCGGTGCAGACCAAGTACTTCGCCGCGCTGGACAAACTGATCGAACAGCAAAACCAGGAAATGGAAGCGGCCGGTGCGAGCTCCACGCAACTGGCCAAGCAGACCGGCCTGGTCATCCTGGTGCTGGCCTCGGCCGCCAGCGTGATCAGCATCCTGGTGGGCTGGTTGGCCACCCGCAGCATCACCATTCCCCTGAACCGCGCCGTGGCCATCGCCAAGCGCGTGGCGCAGGGCGACCTGACCAGCACCATCGTCACCAAGAGCCAGGACGAAACTGGCCAGTTGATGCAGGCGCTGCAACACATGAACACCAGCCTGCAACGCATCGTGGGCGATGTGCGCCAAGGCACAGAAGCGATTGCCTCGGCCTCCACGCAAATCGCCAGCGGCAACCTGGATTTGTCCAACCGCACCGAGCAACAGGCCGCGTCCTTGCAGCAAACCTCGGGCTCGATGGCCGAGTTGACGCAGATCGTGCGGCAGAACGCCGACAACGCCCGCCAGGCCAACCAGTTGGCCGCTTCGGCATCAAGCGTGGCGGTGGAAGGCGGCGTGGTGGTCTCGAAAGTGGTCGCCACCATGGGCTCGATCGACGCCTCGTCGCGCAAGATCGTGGACATCATTGGCGTGATCGA
>CAZKPN010000054.1:0-26273 GCA_964554655.1 uncultured Aquabacterium sp.
ACCTGGAAACACTCTTTCCCAACACGACGCACTTCCGATCTATCCGACAGCAGTTTGAGGTGCTGCGGGTTCATTGAGCCGCAAGCTTAAGGAGCAGTGCAATGCGTGACCGCCGACACCTGACCGGTGCCCTTCAAACCCGGTCAGTGTGAACCTCGCTCAATGTCCAGTCCGGCCGGGCTTCAACCAGGCCCTTGAAGGCCTCGTCCCGACAGGTCCAACTCAGCGTCTCGAACTGGTGAGCCTGCTGCCGAAACCCAGCTCTACGCAACTCACGCTCCACATCCTGCCGGTACGACGTCATGGTCACGTACTCGACCTGGTGGCGCCAGGCTTCTTCCAGCACGGTCCACAACAAGGCCCGCAAGGCTGGTCTGCCGCTGGGCAATGGCACCACCAGGTCCACGATGGTCAGTGCCTGGCGCCCGTCGTCCAGTGGCGTCAGCTGCGTGGCCATGTAGCCAATCAAGCGGCCTTTTGACCAAGCACCCCACACTTGCGATGACCCACGTGGGTTGTCCAGCAGGCGCCAATTCAGCTGCGCCGGGGTGCGTTCGGCATGCACCACATCGTTGGTCTCAAGTTGGGCATTCAGCGCTTGCAAGGCGTCGTCCAGCCGGTCCCATGGCCTGACCTGGATGGACGAGGGCAACCAGGGCGCCAGCAGCAGCGCGCGGCCCAGCCGCATCATCGTTTCCAAGCCCAGGGCGATGACGCCCGGCAAGCCCGGCACCGGCAGCCGCTTGCGCAGGAAGTGGCCCAGTTTGACGGGGTGCACAAAGCTGCGCCGATTGGGCAAGGTGTCGAACAGGCGGCTGACCATGCCGATGGAGTTGGCGTTGGCGCCGATGGCCAGTGTGGCCGTGGTCCGCTCCTGGATGGCCAGGTTCATCCACACGCCCAGGCCCACGCTGTCCAGCTCGGGCTGGATCATGATGTCCATCAGGGACAAGGCCGGGCAGGTTTGGCCGTCGCAGCGCAGCACCAGGTCTTGCGTGCCGACCATGCCCAGCAACTCGCCCTGGCGCACCAGCACCCAGCATTCGCCGCCCCCGGCTTGCGGTCGGCCCAATCGATAACGCCAGGCCAGGTAGGCCTGGTCGTCCCAGGTGATGTCGCCCCCGAGCACGCGGGTGCGCAAGGCCAGCAGGGCGGGCAGGTCGGCCCAAACGGCGGGGCGGAAGCTGGCCGCCAGGTCGGGCACGCTCAGGCCCAGGGCGCGCGCCACCAGGCGGCTGGTCTGCGCCAGTGAAAGGCGAGGGGGGCTGGTCACCGGCGCGTCAACCAGCCAGCGCGCCATGCTTGGCCAGGAAAGCCAGCACGTCGCTCACGTGTTTCATGGCGCGTGATTCGTCGGCGCTCAGCTCGATCTGAAAGCGTTCGTCGATTTCGGCGATCAGCATCAAGGCGCCCATCGAGTCCCAGCCGGGGATGCTCTCCCGGGACAGCTCGGGGGTCAGGCGCTCGACCGGTTCCATGAAGCACTCGGACATCATGGCCATGGCTTCGGCAGCAGTGATCGGGATCAAAACATTTACTCCTGGTAGGTGTGGTGCAGCAGCGGCGTGCTGTGGTCCAGCGTCATGATGGCCGCGCCCCAGGACAGGCCCACGCCATAGCCCAGCAACATCAAGCGCATGGGCTGGTCACCGCGTTGCGCCAGGGTTCGGGTCATGGTCAAGGGCACCGAGGGGCCGCCGCAGTTGCCCATGTCTTCAAGGATGAAGGGCACGCGGTCTTCGGGCAACTCGCACTTCTTGACCAGGTGCTTCATGATGAAGCGGTTGGATTGGTGGAAGATGAAGGCGTCGATGTCGGGCACGGTCAGGCCGGCGTAGGCCAGCGTGTCTTGGATCATGGCGGGCACGCGCTTGATGGTGAAGTTGAAGATGCTGGCGCCGTCCATGTGCAGGCGCAGGTCGCGGGGATCAGCGGGTGTGGGATCGCGGAACGCCCCGCCCCGGATGATCAGGCCCTCGGCACCGCTGCCATCGGTGAACAGGCCGAACCAGGCTTCGTCTTGTGCGTCACCGGTGTGTTCCAGCGCCGTGGCCGAGCCCGAGTCGCCGAACAGCAAGGTGGTGGCGTGGTCGCTGGGGTCGACAAAGCGGCTGGGCGTTTCGCCGTGCAGCACCAGGATGCGCTGGTGGCCGCCACCGCTGAGCATGGCGGCGCCCAGGTACAGGCCATAGGGGTAGCCTGAGCAGCCCAGGCCCACGTCGAAGGTGGCGCAGTGCACGCCCAGGCCCAGCCGTGCATGCACGATGCAGCTGGACGAGGGCAGGAAGTAGTCGGGCGACTGGGTGACCATGATCAGGCCGGTGACCGACTCGGGCGCCCAGCCCAGTTGATCGAGCAGGCGCTGGGCGGCGGCGGTGCACAGATCGACCGAGGTGATGTCGGGGCCCGCGACCTGACGAAAGCGAACGCCCGCCATGGAGACCACCTTGCGGACTTCCACCGCACCGAAGTCCTTGCCCGCTTCCAGGTTGTCCACGGTGTGCGGCGGCACACAGGTGCTGATGCCCGCCACCTTGAAACCACGCAGGTGGGAGAAGCTCACTCGGACACCTCCCCGATGGGTTCGACCAGCGCGGGGCGGGCGTGCAGGTAGGCCGCGGCGCGGCGCTTGGCCTCGATGTCGGTGTACAGGTGCGTGGCCTGGGCCTCGCTCAAGCTCAAGGCCTGGGCCAGGTCGACGGCGGGGCGCTGGTGGTTGTGGGCCCACAGCGCCAGGTCCATCTGCGGGTAGGGCAGCGCGAAGTAGAACTCGTCCTGCCCTTGCTGCAGGCTGTAGGTGTCGGTGGTGGGCACGGCCGAGCACACGGCCTCGGGCAGGCCGAGGTGGCGGGCCATGGCGTACACCTGCGTCTTGTACAGGTGGGCGATGGGCTTGATGTCGGCCGCGCCATCGCCGTTCTTGACGAAGAAGCCCTGGTCGTATTCCAGGCGGTTGGGCGTGCCGATCACGGCGTAGTTCAAGCGGTCGGCGTGGAAGTACTCCATCGCCTTGCGGATGCGCTGCTTGTGGTTGGTGGCCGCCACGATCTGCAAGTACTCGCGCAAGGGCAGGCGCTCTTCGTGCATCTGGCCATCGGGCGATTGCACCACCAGCTTGAAGAAGTTGATGCGCCCTTCCACCCCGCCGCCGATCACGATCTTGCTTTTCCAGGCGTCGTTGTAGCCAGGAAAGACGGCCCGCATGGCCTCGTCGCGCCAGCGGTAGCAGCCAATGGCCTCCACCGTGGGGCCGATGTTTTCCAGCACGTGTTCGATGCCCAGGTGCTCGGCCACCATGCGGCCCTTGTCGGTGCTGTTGCTGCTGGAGTCGCGCTCGGGCATCAACAGGCCGAACACCTTCTTGGGCCCCAGGGCGTGCACCGCCAGCGCGGCGCAGGCCGAGCTGTCGATGCCGCCCGACAAGCCCAGCACCACGCCACGCTTGTGGAAGCGGCGCACGGATTCGACCATGTGGCGGGCGATGCGGTCGGCCTCGGCGGCCAAGTCGATGTTCAGGACAGCGGGCGTCAGGGGCGCGTTCATGCTCAGGCTGCCTTCTTGCGGTTGACGTAGGCCTCGATGGCGTCCAGGCTGTCCAGGTTGTCGGGGAGCATGTCCTCGTCGGGCACCTTCAAGCCAAAGGTGTCTTCGATGAAAACAATCAGCTCCAGGAAGCCGGTGGAATCGACGATGTGCAGCTCCAGGAAGGAGTCGGCATCGCTGAAGTTGGCGCCTTCGGACCCCAGGATGAAGTTGTCGAGGATGTACTGGCGAACCTGTTGTTTGATGTTGGGCATGGTGCTGGGATCGGTTAAGAAAATGAAAGGCGGTTGTTCAATTCAGTTCAGTTCAGTTCAGCTCGGCCTTGCGGATCTTGCCGGTGTCGGTGGTGGGCAGCGAGGTGACGAACTCGACGTGCTTGGGGGCCATGAAGCTTTCAAGGTGGGCCAGGCAATGTTTCACCACGGCCTGCGCGGTCAAGCTGGCCTCCGGTTGCAGCACGATGAAGGCCTTCACGGCCTGGCCCAGCAGCTCGTCGGGCACGCCCACCACGGCGGCCTCCAACACGCCAGGCAGCGCGTACAGGGCGTTCTCGACTTCGCGGGGGCTGACCTTCTCGCCCCGGCTCTTGATGATGTCGTCCTGGCGCGAGACGAAGTACAGGTAGCCTTCGGCGTCGGTGCGGAACACGTCGCCAGAGTGCAGCACCATCTCGCCAGGCAGGGGGCCGGGCTTGAGGCGCTGGGCGGTCTCGGCCGGTTTGCCCCAGTAGCCGCGCATCACGTGGCTGCCGCGAATCACCAGCTCGCCAGTGCTGCCGTGGGGCAGGCGGTGGCCCGCTTCATCGATGAGCCAGAGCTCCTGGTTGGGCATGCCCCGGCCCACGCTGTTGGGCCGCAGGGCCAGTTGCTCATGCGGCAGGTAGGTCACGCGCTTGCACTCGGTCAGCCCGTACATGGACAGCAACTGGGCTTGTGGAAACAGCGCGCGCACCTGGTGAAGGCGGGCTTCGGGCAGGGCGGCACCTGCGTTGGTGATCAGGCGCAGTCGGCTCAGGTCATGCTGGGCGATGGTGGCCTGCAGGTTGGTCAGTGCCGAGAACATCGTGGGCACGCCGGGGAACACCGTGGCACCTTCGCGAGCCATGACCGCCAGCGTTTTGACGGGGAAGGCGAACGAGCGCTCCAGCACCACGGTGGCGCCCACCATGAAGCCCATCAGCACCTGGTACAGCCCGTAGTTGAAGGCCAGGGGCAAGGCGCACAGGATGACGTCGTCTGGCATCAAGCCCAGGTAACTGTTCACCGACTGCGCGGCCGACACCATGTTGCGGTGGCTGAGCATCACGCCCTTGGGCTCGCCCGTGGTGCCCGAGGTGTAGATGATGCTGGCCAGGTCCTGGTCGATCAAGCCGGGCTCGGCCCAGGGCAGGGCGCTGGCTGGGCTGTCATCAGGCAGGCCCGCGTGCCACACGGTGTGCACTTGCGGCGATTGCGCCAGGGTCGGTTGGTACACCGAGGCCAGCGAAGCCTGCGTGAGCAGGGCACTGGCGCCGGAATCCTTGAGCAGGTAAACCAGCTTGGCCTGCTTGGTCAGCGGGCTGATCGGCATGAACACCGCACCTACCTGCAGCGCCGCGAAGATGCCCACCACCAGCTCGACCGTGTTGTCCATGAACAGCGCAACCCGGTCGCCACGCTGGATGCCGCGTTGCTGTAAGTAGGTGGCCAGGCGATCCACGCGCACGCGCAACTGGCGGTAAGTGTGGCGCTGCTCGCCGCACACCAGGGCCACCTTGTCGGGCCAGCGCGCCGCCGTTTGATCAAAGAAGTGGTGCAGCAGCCTGGTGGTCATTGAACAACCTTGCCCAGGATGAACTGCTCGTGCAGCAGCATGGTCGAGAGCACGCCCACGAAAGCCATGTTGTCGCCAAAGCCAATGGCCCGGCCCGCCCGGCATTTCTCGAACAGCTTGCTGACGGCCTGGGGATCAAAGTAACCGGCATCGGTGATGCGCGCGGGGCTGAGCAGCTCGGCCACGTAGTCCACCGGTTGGCCGCCCTCAAAAAAACTGGCGCTGTCGGGTGAGCGGTACGGTTGCTTGGTGCGGGTGCGGATGCTGTCGGGCAGCAGGCCGGTCATGGACCGTTTGAGCAGGTACTTCTCGGTCAGGCCCATCAGCTTGTAGCGCGGTGGCAAGCGGTTGGCGAACTCGATCACGCGGTGGTCCAGGAAGGGGAAGCGCCCTTCGATGGAATGGGCCATGGCGGGCCGGTCGCCTTGCGAGCTGAGCAGGTAGCCCGACATCAAGGTGTGCGCCTCGATGTACTGATCTTGGCTGAGCGCGGCCCACTGACCGATGTCAGCGGGCAAGTGCGGTGCGATGGCGGCCAGGTAATCGACGCCCGCCAGGCGTTGCCGAACCTCGGGCGTGAAGAACTGCCACATGCGGCGCGTGGTGGCCCAACGCGGGCCGTGGGCGAAGTGCGGCTGGCCCAGGTGCTCCGAGCCTTCGCTGAAGAAGCGCTGCGCCATCACGCGGTTGGCGGCGGGCGAGTGGCGCAGGTAGGGGTAGAGGCGCTCCATCAAGGCGGGTCGCATTTTGGAGGCGGGCTGGCGCGCCATGAAGCGGCGCACGCTGGCTTCCTTGAAGAGGTCGTAGCCGCCAAAGACTTCGTCGGCACCTTCGCCGGTCAGCACCACCTTGAAGCCGGCCTCGCGCACGCTGCCGGCCAACATCATCATGGGCGCTGGCGCCGTGCGCACGATGGGGCTTTCGGCGTGCCAGACCGCGCGTGGAAACGCGGCGGCGATGTCAGAGCGCTTGCAGCGCAGGGCGGTGTGCTCGGTGCCCAGGTAGCGGGCCATGTCCTGCTGGTAGGCGCTTTCGTCGAACTCTTCGTCTTCAAATGCCAGCGAGAAGGTGCGCAGCGGCGTGTCGGTGAAATGCTTGATCAGGCTGGTGATGATGGACGAATCCAGCCCACCGCTCAGGTAGGCGCCCACCGGCACATCGGCGCGCAGTTGCAGGCGCACGGCATCGATCAACAACTCGCGCAGTTCGTCGGCCAGGTCGTCGGCGCTGCGCTGGGTTTCCGTGTGCGCCGCCGGGAAAGCCCAGTCCCAGTAGCGCTCGGTGCGCACGCCGGATTGGCCGCGTTCGTCGATCACCATCAGGTGCCCCGGTGGCAAGGCCTGGATGCCCTCGAACACGGTGTGGCCGGGCAGGGGCGCCCAGTAGGTGAAGGTTTCGCCCAGCGCTGGCAGGTTCAACTGGCGAGGGGTGTCGGGCAGGGCCATCAGCGCCTTGACCTCGGAGGCAAAGGCCAGCCGCTGGTCGGTCCAGTGGTAGAACAAGGGGCGGATGCCGGTGCGGTCTCGGGCCAGGATCAGGCGCTGCTGTCGCGCATCCCACAGGGCGATGGCGAACTGGCCGTTCAGGTGATCGACAAAGCGCTCGCCGTGCTGCTCGTACAGGTGCACGATGACTTCGGTGTCGGAGTGCGTGTAGAAGCGGTGCCCGGCCTGCTCCAGGGTCTGGCGCAGTTCGATGTGGTTGAAGATTTCGCCGTTGAAGACGACCCACACGCTGCGGTCTTCGTTGTGGATGGGTTGGTGGCCGCCCGCCAAGTCGATGATGCTCAGGCGGGCATGCGCCAGGCCCAGGGGGCCATCGGTGTGAAAGCCCTGGCCGTCTGGCCCACGGTGGTGCAGGCGGCGGATCATGTCCTCCAGCGAGGCTCGCGCGACCTGGCCATGGCTTTCCAAAATCCCAGCAATGCCGCACATACTTCGCGAAATACCTTCCCTGTCAGAGAGGCGCTGGTGCCGCGTTGCCCGCACCACCGAGTTGGTGCGTGGGCACGCCCAGGCCAGCCGTGATCCTAACGAGGATCACCGGCCGGGCCTAGTCCTAATTCATGGGGGTCGGCTTTAAATGCTCATTTTTGGCAGGCTTTGGTCTCGCCGCGAGCGCCTGGCGGCCCAGACGGCCAGCAAGCCCGCACCGGCCAGCCAGGCCAGATCGGGTTCTGGCACGGCCGAGACGCTGACGCGCAGTCGGTCCATGGCCCAGGACTCGTCATCGAGTGTTTGAATTCCTTGGCCTTCGACCTGGAAGGTGAAGGTGGCCGCGGAGCCCGTGTGCGCGATGTTCTGAAGCGTTGGATCGGCGCCCAGGTTGTAGGCACTGTCGGTGTAGTAGCTGCCGGGGCCTCCAAAACCCAGGTCCACGTGCCTGGCCAGCTCAACGCTGGTGGGTGGCACGTAGCTTTGAATTTGCGACAGCAAGGCGTTGGCGAACGACTCCCGGAAAATGGTCTGCCCGTCCAAGGTGATCTTGAAGAAGTCGCCCGACGGGAAGCTGCCGGTGCCGTCCAGCGAATCGATGGCGGCAAAGAGGAAGTCCAGGCTGATCTTGTCATGCGTGGGCAGGTTGTCCAGCGTGAGCGTGACCACATTGCCGGTGGCGCTGCGCAGGAATTGGCCGCCGAAGGTGTTGCCGGGTGTACCCAGGCCATCGAAGCCTTGAACGCCGGTCAGCGTGGCGGTCCCCGGGTTCAACGCGGCGGGAACGCTGCTGTCGAAATCAGTGCTGAGCACCGTCGTTTGCGCTTGCGCCATGTGACAGCCGGCCAGCAGGGAAAGCGCCAAGAGGTACTTCATGAAGATGCTCCAAAGGTGAAACCAGGGTGAATGCCCTCAGAATGATGGGTGCTCGGTGTCGAATGCACTATCCCTAGTTTGGAAAATCCACCCCATGAGAATTTTGGGCATCGATCCCGGTTTGCAGACCACCGGTTTTGGCGTGATCGACGTTGATGGACCCCGCCTGGCCTACGTGGCCAGCGGCACGATCCGCACCAAAGAGGCGGCCCTGGGCGACCTGCCCGGGCGCCTGAAGCTGATTTTTGACGGGGTGCGCGAGGTCATGGCGCGCTATGAACCGCAGCAGTCGTCGGTCGAGATCGTGTTCGTCAACGTCAACCCGCAGTCCACCTTGCTGTTGGGTCAGGCGCGGGGTGCGGCCTTGGCGGCCTTGGTCAGCGGGGATGGCGAGATGGCCGTGTCGGAATACACCGCGCTGCAGATGAAAAAAGCCGTGGTGGGCCATGGCCATGCGCGCAAGGAGCAGGTTCAGCACATGGTGATGCGCCTGCTGCAGTTGCCTTCAGAGCCCAACAAGGATGCCGCCGATGCGCTGGGCCTGGCCATTTGCCATGCGCACGCCGGCCACTCGATGGCCGCGATGGCGCGCGCCACCGGCCTGACCCGCCGCACCCATGCGCAACTCAAGGGCGGGCGCGTGTACTGACCCCGTGTTCATGGGGGCCTCAGGCCATGCAGGACCGATCGTGCAGGTTAGGGGGGTGACGCTGCCAATGCTTTGTGACAAAGTGATTAAACCCAAGTGGTTTCACTCATCAAGGTTGGAGTACAGCATGAAGCGTTTCTCGTCTCTCATCGTGGCTGCGGGCCTGAGCATGGCCACGGCAGCCTATGCGGCGCCCCCGGGTTCGATCTTCGTGACGGAGCCGGGTGTGGATGGCTTTTCCATCAACACGCTGGCCTTCAATGGCTCCAGCTACGACATCACCAAGCTCACGTTCGATTTCTCGTCGACGCTCACGACCGACGGCAGTTTCATCGTCATTGATGGCACCCCGACCATCACGCCGCCATCTGGCGGAACCGCCACCTTTTTTGGCAGCGGGGCCGTGTTCGGCTTTGACTTCACGAGCTTCGAAACCTTCGACACCTTCAAGTTCTCGTGGGATCCTGACTCCAACGTCAGTGGCGCTTATGGCGCCACGGGCCTGGATTTCATTGGTGCCAAGGTCACGGCCGTGACCACAGCCGGGCTCTACTCGGGTGTGTTTGAGAAGGTGGGTTCAGGTCCTGATGTTTCGGCCGCGCTGTCCCCGGTGCCTGAACCAGCGGGCTATGCGCTCATGGCGGCTGGCCTGATCGCGGTGGGCGCTTTGGCCCGCCGTCGCCACAAGGGCGAATCGCTCGTTCAAGCCTGAGCGGCGGCCCGTCTCACTGGCCTTCTTTGATCATCCGACCCGAGGCCGATTGAACCGGCCTTGCGTTGTTGGCATACAGGCGGCTGAACACCGAGGCCTGGTAGGGCGACAAGGTGGCGGGCTGCTTCATCACCAGCCACAGCACGCCCTCGGTGCAAGGCGGTGTGGTCAGTGAGCCCATGTAGGTGTAGTACTGGCGCTGCTCCGGCAGCATCAGGTTCATGTCCAGCATCACGGGCGAGGCCTGCTCGATGCTTTTTTCCAGCGGCAAGCTGTTCCACACCAGTTGCACCATCGGGTGCTCTTTGCCTTGGTCCAGCAACACGGCCACCACGGCCAGGCGGCCTTGTGCGTCCTTGTGCACCAAGTGCGCCACCATTTCATATTGACGGCCGTTGATGCGCTCTTCGCTCGGCCGGTGGAAGTGGAACTGCACCAGCTCGTAGCGGCGGCCCGACACCGTGATGTTGTTGCCGGGGTCCAGATTGACCTGCACCGTGTGGCCGTTGTCGATCACGCGGAAGGGCGTGGGCCGGTAGTCGAACTGGATCGGTTCCAGCTGCACCTTGATGCCATCGCGGATGTCGATGGGGCTTTGGCGCGTGCCGCTGTTGCAAGTCTTGAACTCAGGTTTGAGCTGGCCCCAGCTTTGTGGGCCGGCGGCGCCGGTGTATTCCCAGTGCAGGTCATGGCCGGCGGGCAAGCCTGGCACAGCGGCGGCGCCATGGGCGGGCATGGTCTGCCTGACTTGGCTGTTGATGGCCGCCGGGCGGGGTTTGGGTGACTTGTTGATGATCTTGACGGCGGGGGCGGCGGCCTGCTTGGCCCGCACTTCTGCGATCTTCTGGTCGATCAGGTCGCGCAACTCCGCCATCGACACCGAGGTGGGCTCGGGCTTGCCCGATGGTGCAGAGGCGGCACCAGTGTCGGATTTCGCGTCGGGTTTTTCAGCTTTGGCCTCGGCTTTGCCCGCGGCCATTTTGCGTTTGAGGGAGTCCTTGGCGATGACTTTGGGTTCGTCCTGCGAGGAAGCCGCACCATGCGCGCCGCTGGCATGGTCGCCGCCGTGATCGCTGGCCAAGGCGCCGAATGCCACGCCGACACCAGCGGCCAGGATCAAAAGGCGCGCGGCGCGCAGCGGGAAGCGAATGGGGGAGGAGGGCGTGGACGACATGGCGGCTTTTCCTGAGATTTCAGGAAGCATTTCGACCACCCGGCCCGTCAACTTGAGGTCCACGCCACTTTCAAGGCGCGAAAAATCGAAAAAAAGTGTGAAGTCAGCCGATAGGCCGGATTCTGTGCAGCCTGCCACCTTGCGATGCCAGGCCGTGACCGCCATTCCTCTGGGCCGCCTGTCGCCAGAACGGCTCGGTGCCACCTACCCGCACACTCCCCGGGCCAGGTCAACGTGTGCCTATTTGGTGTTGCTGCGCGTAGAGATTGCCCGTTTCACCCGGTGCCTTCCGAAGAAAACACCGACTCGTCTCTGTTGCTCTGATCCTCACCTCGCGGTGGAGAGGTGTTACCTCCTACGCTGCCCTGTGCAGTCCGGACCTTCCTCCAGTGCCACCTTTCGATGCTTGCACCAGCGGCGGTCTGGCCGACTTCACCCGCGCATTATCGCCTCTGCAGCCAGATCCAGGCGATCAGGCCCACCAACATCAGCGCCAGCGAGGCCGCGGCCAGGTATTGCGTGCTGTGCATCACCAGCGGCGAGAGCACACCCGCGACCAGGCCATTGGATGCCGCACCCACGAAAGCCTGGAGGGATGCGGCCATGCCGCGCCGGTGTGGAAACAGGTCCAGCACCATCAAGGTGACCACCGGGGTCATCATGGCCCAGCCAAAGGCGTACAGGCTGATGGGGATCAGCGCCCAGGACACGTGGGCCGTGAACAGCAGGTTGGCGACCAGGTTGAGCACTGACACGGTCAACATCACCGTGAAACCCAGCTTGATCTGACGTTCGCGGCTGATGCGGCCGGCCAGGCGACCGCTGACGAAGGCACCGCCCATGATGCCGCCAATGGTGCACAGGAAGAACCAGAAGAACTGCGTGGGTTGCAGGTGCAGCAGATCACCCAGGAAAGCTGGTGCCGATAGCACATACAGGAACATGCCATTGAAGGGCACGCCACTGGCCAGGGCCAGCAGCAAGAAGCGCGGGTTCAGCCCCAATTCCAGGTAGCCCTGCATCAAGCTTTTGACGGCGAAGGGTTGGCGCTGCGAGGTGTGCAGGGTTTCGGGCAGCAGCCACCAGTTGGCCAGCCACAGCACCACGCCCACGCCGGTCAGGAACCAGAACACTGCGTGCCAGCCCAGGTGCGTGAACAGCAGGCCGCCCACGATGGGCGCGATCGCTGGCGCGGCGCCGAAGAACAGCGTGACCTGGGCCATCACGCGTTGAGCCTGGTCGGGCGGGTACATGTCACGGATCACCGCGCGCGACACCACGATGCCCGCGCCCGTGGACAGCCCTTGCAGCGCGCGAAAGAAGATCAACTCGCCGATGGTGGTGGACAAGGCACAACCCGCCGAGGCGATCGTGAACATGGCGACGCCCGCCAGCACCACCGGGCGTCGCCCGAAGCTGTCGGACAGGGCGCCATGGAACAGGCTCATCAGCGCGAATGAGAACAGGTAGGCCGACAGCGTTTGCTGGATCTGCAGCGGCGTGGCATCGAGTGACGCGGCGATGCCCGCGAAGGCGGGCAGGTAGGTGTCGATGGCGAAGGGGCCCAGCATGCCCAGGCAGGCCAGCAGCACGGCCAGCATCCAGGCGGGGGCCCGCCACAGGCTTTGGGCGTCGGGGTTCAAAGACCGGCCTTTTCCAGGCTCTTCAAGAAGACGTCGGCGTTTTGAAAGCCGATGACGCGGGCCTGGTTAAGCCATTGGCCCTGCGCATCAACGAACAGGATGCCCGGCGGGCCAAACAAGTTGAAGCGTTTGAGCAGGGCCTTGTGGTCGCTGGAGTTGGCGGTCACGTCGGCTTGCAGCAGCAGCACGTTCTTCAGCCGATCCTGCACGCGCGCATCGGTGAAGGTGAAGTGCTCCATCTCCTTGCAGGCCACGCACCAGTCGGCGTAGAAATCCAGCATCACCGCTTGGCCAGCCTTGGTGGCGGCGGCTACGGCCTCGTCCAGCTCTTGCGAGTTGGACACGCGTTGGAAGGCCAAGGCGTTGGCTTCGCTGGTCTGGGCAGCGCCAGCACGCGCCACAAAGGGCCGCAATGGATCCCAGGGGCTTTGCGCGCCCGCCAGCCCGCCGATGATCTGCACCGCCGACAGCAAGGCGAGCACCAGGCCCAAGGCCAGGGCGGTGCGGTGCTTCAGGCTGACGTGGGTGGTCAGGGTGTCGAAACCCCCCGTGAACGCAGCGGCCAGAGCCAGCAAGGCGCCCAGCGACAAGGTCGCGGCCAGCGGCGGCAGCACCGGGTAGACCAGCCACCAGGCCACGCCCAGCAGCATCAGGCCAAACAAGGTTTTGACCGCTTCCATCCAGCGGCCAGCGCGTGGCAGCAAGCTGCCCGCCGACAGGCCCAGCAACAGCAGCGGCAAACTCATGCCGCAGGCCAGCGCGTAAAGGGCCACGCCGCCCAGCACCACGTCCTTGGTCTGGCTCAGGTACACCAAGGCGCCGGCCAAAGGCGCGCTCACGCAGGGCCCCACGATCAGGGCCGACACCACGCCCATCAGGAACACGCCCAACAGGCTGCCACTTTGCAGCTTGCCCGAGGTCTTGGTGAGGTGGCTTTGGATGAAGGCGGGCATCTGCAGTTCATAGACGCCGAACATCGACAAGGACAGCAGCACCATCAGCGCACTGAAGCTGCCCAGCACCCACGGGTTCTGCAGCGAGGCGGCCAGGCCTTCACCCAGCAGGCCTGCGGACACGCCGAGCAGCGTGTAGACCAGCGCCATCCCTTGCGAATAACTCAGCGCCAGGATGAAGCCGCGCAAGCGCCCCACCTTGCCCTGGCCGATGATCACCGCCGACAGGATCGGCATCATGGGCAGCACGCAAGGCGTCAGGGACAAAAGCAGGCCGGCCACCAGGAACACGCCGATGATGGTCGGCAGGTTGCCGGAGGCCAAGGCGGTTTCGATGCGGCTGCCGCTGTTCAGCGTGCTGGGGATGGTGGAGGACTTGGGCGTGCCCTCGCCCATGCCAACAATGGACGTGACTTGGCCACTCTGGCCTGCCGTCAAGGTGAAGTGCCGGGTCTGCGGCGGGTAGCACAGGCCGGCGTCGGCACAACCTTGGTAACCCACCTCGACCAGGACCGAAGTGCCGGCGGGCGTGTTGGGGGCCAGGCCGAACTGCATGGGCACCAGGCCGTGGTACACCTCGACCTCCTTGCCGAAGGTCTCGTCGAACTTGCGTTGGCCGGGCGGCAGGCTCATGGGGGTGAGCGTCACCGAGGGGGTTTTGGACTCCACCCGGAAGCGGTCCCGGTACAGGTAGGTTTTGGCTACGATGCTGAAGTCAATTTGCACCTGGCCCTTGGGCGTGGTGCTGGCCTGCAGCGTGAAGGCCTGATCGGCCGGCAGAAATTCTTCAGCCGCCTGGCAGGGCGTGGCCAGCAGCCAGCCCGCCAGGCCAGCCAGCACGATTCGAAATACCATTCGCCAGACAAACATCATCTTCCTTGTTATCTTGTCTTGAACATTGTCCAGGAGACTCGCATGAAAGCCGCCACCATTCTCGACACGATCGGAAATACCCCTCACATTCGTGCGCAGCGCTTGTTCGGGCCCGGGCATGAAGTCTGGATCAAATCCGAACGCAGCAACCCGGGGGGCTCCATCAAGGACCGCATTGCGCTAGCCATGGTGGAAGACGCCGAACGCTCCGGCGCGCTCAAGCCCGGTGGCACCATCATCGAGCCAACCTCGGGCAACACCGGCATCGGCCTGGCCATGGTGGCGGCTGTCAAGGGTTACAAGCTGGTGCTGGTCATGCCTGACAGCATGTCAATCGAGCGCCGCCGTTTGATGTCGGCCTATGGCGCCACGTTTGATTTGACGCCGCGCGAGAAGGGCATGAAGGGCGCCATCGCCCGCGCGCAGGAGTTGGCGGCCGGCATCGAAGGCGCCTGGATCCCTCAGCAGTTCGAGAACCCCGCCAACATCGAGGTGCATGCGCGCACCACGGCGCAGGAGATCCTGACCGACTTCCCCGAAGGCCTGGATGTGCTGATCACCGGCGTGGGCACGGGCGGCCACCTGACCGGCTGCGCCCGCGTGCTCAAGAAAGCCTGGCCCCAGCTCAAGGTCTACGCGGTCGAGCCCACGGCGTCACCCGTCATCTCCGGTGGCAGCCCGGCGCCGCATCCCATCCAGGGCATTGGCGCGGGCTTCATCCCCACCAATCTGGACACCAGCCTGTTGGATGGCGTGATCCTGGTCGAGGCTGAAGCGGCCCGCGAGATGGGCCGCCGCGCCGCGCGCGAAGAAGGGCTGCTGGTCGGCATCTCGTCAGGCGCCACCTTGGCGGCCATCGCGCAAAAGTTGCCGGAGTTGCCCGCGGGTGCCAAGGTGCTGGGCTTTTGCTATGACACCGGCGAACGCTATCTGTCGGTGGAAGGCTTCTTGCCGGCTTGATCCAATCCGCGTGCGCCGCACACCCTCAACCAAGGGGGTGCGCCAGCGTGGAACAATGGCGGCATGAGCAGCACCAGCGAACCTCCTGTCAAACGCCGAAGAGCGGCCAACGTGACACGCCCCTATGGCGGCGTGCACGCCGACATCCGGCGCCAGGAGCGCCGCACCCGCCTCATCGCGGCCGGGCTGGAAGTCATCGGGACGCGGGGGTATCACCTGTCCACCGTGCGCGACATTTGCGCGCAGTCGGGCCTGAGCGAGCGTTACTTCTACGAGTCCTTCAAGGGCATGGGCCTGCTGTTCGAAGCGGTCTATGCCGAGCTGCACACCGAATCTCAAAGCCGTGTCATGGGCGCTTTTGTGGCGGCCAGTGCCCTCAAGGCTGACCCGATGCAGATGGCCGAAGCCGCTGTCACCGCGTGGCTGAAGTTCATCAAGGAAGACGCCCGCCGGGCCCGCATCCTGTTGATCGATGCGGTCAGCATCAACGACTCGAACACGCGCAACGCGCAGGCGGCCATCCAGGATTTCGCTGGCATCATCCGCTCCTTTGTGGAGATGCTGTACCCCGGCCTTGGCAAGCTGGGTTACGACCCCAAGATGGTCGCAGCCACCCTGGCCGGGGCCAATCTGCAGGCGGCCAAGGCCTGGATGTGGGCTGGCTTCGAGCAACCGGTGGAAGAGGTGGCCAAGCACCTGACCCTCGTGTTCCGCAGCCTGCACGACTTCTACGTGCGTGAAACCAAGGACGAGGCCAAGACTGGGCCATGACCGCCCCCTCCCCGACCCCCAAGCGCGCGGCCACCGCCACACGCCGATACGGCGGTGTGGATGCAGAGGCCCGGCGCCGCGAGCGCAAACGCAAGTTGATCGATGCCGGTCTGGAGGTGTTCGGGCACCGGGGCTACCACCTGTCCACCGTGCGTGACATCTGCTCGCAGGCGGGCCTGAGCGAGCGCTACTTCGACGAGTCCTTCAAGTCGCAGGCCGAGCTGTTCGACGCGGTCTACACCGAGATCCGCGCACAGCTTCAGCAGTACATCATGCAAGCCGTCATCAAGAGCGGCGTGCAGTCGCCCGACCCGATGGCGCTGGCCAAGGGCACCCTGCACGCCTGGTACAGCTTCTTGAAAGAAGATCCGCGCAAAGCCCGCGTGATCCTGTTCGAATCGGCCACCGTGAGTGACAACGGCATGCGCAGCGCCGAGGCCACCACCAGTGAGATCGGCGGCATGTTCCGCACCTTCATCAGCATGCTCTACCCCGGCTTGAAGGAGGCTACGTTCGACATGGACCTGATGCTGTCGGCGCTGACCGGGGCGGCGGTGTACATGGCGCGCACCTGGGTGCGCTCAGGCTTCAAGCAGCCGATCGAGCTGGTCATCGCGCACAACCTGGCTTTGTACAAAAGCCTGGACCTGCTCTATCAAAAGAACGAGCAGAAAGAGCCGCAGCCGCCAGTCAAGGCAGCAGTCGCCAAGCCAAAGTCTCGCCGCCCCTCAAAGGCTTGATGCTGGCCTGGTCGCCAAAGGGCAGGGACTCGGGCACGACCCAGGGCTCGCGCTTCAGGGTGACTTGGTCGGTGTTGCGCGGCAAGCTGTAAAAGTCGGGCCCGTGGAAGCTGGCGAAGGCCTCCAGCTTGTCCAGCGCACCGGCGTTTTCAAAAGCTTCGGCATACAACTCCAGAGCACACGGTGCTGAATAGCAGCCGGCACAACCGCTGGCGTGCTCCTTCAGGTTCGACGCGTGCGGTGCGCTGTCGGTGCCCAAAAAGAACTTCTCACTGCCGCTGGTGGCCACTTGCACCAAAGCCACGCGGTGCTCTTCACGCTTGAGGATGGGCAGGCAGTAGTAGTGCGGCCGGATCCCGCCCATGAAGATGGCGTTGCGGTTGTACAGCAGGTGCTGCGGCGTGATGGTCGCGGCCACGAAGCGGTCGGCCTCGCTCACGTACAGCGCGGCTTCCTTGGTGGTGATGTGCTCGAACACGATCTTCAGCTCGGGGAAGTCGCGGCGCAGCGGGATCAGCTTCTCGTCGATGAAGGTCTTCTCGCGGTCGAACACATCGACCTCGGAGTCGGTCACTTCGCCGTGCACGCAGAACACCAGGCCTTCGCGCTGCATGGCTTCCAGCACCGCATAAGTTTTGCGCAGGTCGGTCACACCCGCGTCGCTGTTGGTGGTGGCGCCAGCGGGGTAAAGCTTGAAGGCCACGGCCCCCATGGCCTTGGCGCGGGCCACTTCTTCAGGCGGTGTGTTGTTGGTCAGGTAAAGCACCATCAAGGGCTCGAACTTCAAGCCAGCTGGCACAGCGGCGCGGATGCGGTCGCGGTAAGCGATGGCCTGCTCGGCCGTGGTCACGGGCGGGCGCAGATTGGGCATGACGATGGCGCGTGCGAATTGCCGTGCGGTCGCGGGCACCACGCTGGCCATGGCGGCGCCATCGCGCACATGCAGGTGCCAGTCATCGGGACGGGTAAGGGTCAAGGTATTGCTCATGCCGCAATTGTTGCATTGAGACGTCACAGACCCCCCAAAACCCCCTAAGCCTTGGGCCCTAGTTCTAGGTGCCCCCCTAGCTTGACCGTCCCCAACCCTAGGGGATTGGGCCCTTTGCACCCTTGTGGCGGCTGTCCGGCATCCCTAGTCTCCGCTCCACACCACGCCATTCAGGCCCGGTGCCCGTTTCTCACCTTTGGAGTCGACCATGCTGATTCACCCTCTTCCCAACCGGCGGCGCGCGCTGTCGACCACCGCGCAAGCTGCGGCGGCCATGCTGGCCATGACCTCGATGGCCTGGGCGCAGACCGCCCCGACCTTGCACGTTGAAACCGTGTCTTCCTCCCCCGATCAAACCGTGCTGCGCGTGATCGTGCCCGTGCCCAAGCTGGACAGCGTGGAAACGCCCAGTGGCGTGTTCCAGCGCTTCTCGCTGGCCAACGGTGGTGGCGCCATCAACGACATCCGCGAAGTGGGCTTGCCCGAAGTGCCACTGAGCGGCTTCTCGCTGGCCCTGCCGGTGGATGCCAAGGACGGCTCGTCCACGGTGGAGATCACGCCCGAAGGTTCCATCAAGCGTCAGCAAGCGCGCCTGTACCCCGTTCAGCCGCCTGAAAGCAACCGCGCCGGTGTCAAGGACGACGCCAAGTTCGAGTTCGACGCCGACCGCTGGGCCAAGGGCGTCAAGACCCCGGGTCAGGACCAAGGCGTGCTGCCCGTCTTCAAAGGCGATGCCAGTGTGAACGGCTACCGCCTCTCGCCCTATGGCTACAACCCGGCTGAACAGCTGATCACCTACTACCCCAGCTACCTGGTCACCATCAAGCACCCAGGCAACTGCTTCATCTACGACCGCCTCAAGCTCAAGGGCGTGATCGGCACGCGAGCCCTGGGCTTTGACGGCATCGACCAGCGCATCGAGCAACTGCCCCTGCCCGCCCTGCAGTTCACGATCAACAAGGACCTGGCCAGCAAGCTGCGCTGCGCCCCGCCCATCATTATCAACCCCGCCATCTTCGGGGCCCGCTTCCTGATCGTCACGCACCCCAACTTCAAGCCCGCAGCCGATGCCCTCAAGGCGCACAAGCAGGCCTTGGGCATCTCGACCCGCGTGGTCACGACCGCAGAGATCACCGGCGGCGGCGCTGCTGCCACGGAAGGCCAGGTCCGCGGCTGGATCGCCAACTACTACAACACGCACCTGGTCCGTCCGAAGTGGGTGCTGTTCATGGGTGATGCCGAGTTCGTGCCCACCCACTACGACCAGGCGAACATCTGGGACAGCGCGCGCAATGCGGGTGACATGTGGTACGGCCAGTTCCTGGCGGGCGCCACGGCCACCACCATCCCGCCGTTCGGCATCGGCCGCTTCCCGGTCGACACGCTGGCCCAGGCCAACACCATCGTCTCCAAGGTGATGGCGTTCGAGAACTCGCCGCCAGCCAACCCCATCTTCGGAAAAGACTTCTACAGCCGCCTGACCTTCGCGTCGTTCTTCCAGATCACGGACAGCAACGGCACCACGCCCACCCGCGACAAGCGCTGGTTCGTGGAGACCTCCGAGATGGTGCGTGACCATGCGGTGAGCAAGGGCTACAGCGTGGCCCGCCTTTACCACGCGGATGCCGCCGCCAATCCTTTGTTCTACAACGGCGGCGCGGCCATTCCGGCGGCCCTGAAAAAGCCGGGCTTTGCCTGGGATGCGGACCGCAATGACATTGCTGCGGCCGTCAACCAAGGGTCGGCCATCCTGTACCACCGTGACCACGGCTGGTGGACTGGCTGGGGTGATCCTTCCTTCCAGACGGGTGACCTGGGTTTGATCTCGGTGGTCAACAACCAGTTCCCGGTGGTGTTCAGCATCAACTGCGCCAGCGGCATCTTTGACAACGAGACCGTGGACCTGGCCGCCAACAGGATCGGCGCCGGCTATGGCCCGGGCGTGGGCAGCACCTACTGGGCTGAGTCCTTCCTGCGCAAGGCCGACGGTGCTTTGGCGGTGATCGGTGATTCGCGCTCCAGCAGCACCACCGACAACAACCACTTCACCCTGGGTTTGTTCGATGGTGTGTTCCCCGGCCTGGTCCCCACCTTCGGCGGGGGCAGCTCCATCCAGCGCCTGGGCGACTTGTTGAACTACGCCAAGACCTACATCTCTGATGTGAGTTCGGGCGCGCAAGGCAACCGGCACCCGCTGAACAGCGGTGGCAGCCGCCCCGCGATCGTCAACCTGCGCCAGGAACTCAACATCTACAACCTGTTGGGTGACCCCACCGTCAAGTTGCGCGTCAGCCCGCCCTGGAAGTTCAGCCTGCCCATCTTCACCCTGGAGAAGACGCTGGTGAAGATCAAGGTGCCCGTGCAACCCGGCTGCCTGACCTGCCCGCCTGAACTGCCTCAGCCCGAGTGGGTCACCGTGGTGGCGTTCGAGCCCAAGACCGGTGTCGAACTGGGACGCACCTTGCTCAACGTCGATGGCGTGGGCGAGATCGACCTGGGTGACGGCTTCAAGGGTGACAACGTGCTGGTTCGCGTGGCATCGCCCGATGGCGCCAGCACACAAGCCGCCATCAAGGAAACCGACAGCGATGGCGACACCGTGCCCGACAGCCGCGACAACTGTGTGGCCGTGCCCAACAAGGAGCAGCAAGACACCGACGCTGACGGTTTTGGCAACGCTTGTGATGCCGACCTGAACAACGACGGCTTCGTCAACGCGCTGGACCTGTCGACCCTGCGTGGCCAGTTCGGCAAGCGTGGTGTGGCCGGCGACCTGAACGGCGACGGCCTGGTCAATGCGCTGG
Source organism: uncultured Aquabacterium sp. (assembly GCA_964554655.1). Lineage (GTDB taxonomy): Bacteria > Pseudomonadota > Gammaproteobacteria > Burkholderiales > Burkholderiaceae_C > Aquabacterium. The sequence goes on from CAZKPN010000054.1 coordinate 20,433, forward strand.
ACGTCAGCCGCTTCAGCAAGTTGTTCGGCAAGGTCCCTGGCCCATCTGCCTTGCACCTGCCCGTGGCCAAGTGATTCTCTTTCTCAACCCTGTGTTCTCTGACCTTCAAGGAATTTTCATGAAACTGCACCAAACCCTCATCGCCGCCGCCGTCACCCTGGCTGCCTTCACTGTGCAAGCCCAGACCGTCTCGGTCAGCCCCTCGCTCACCAACGTCCAGATCGGCGACAGCTTCACCGTGGACCTGCTGGCCACGGGCTTCCCCGACAAGATCTTTGGTGGCGGCTACAACATCTCGTTCGACGCCAGCCTGCTCCAACTGGACGACATCACCTTCCCGTCCAACTGGGAATTCCTGACGAGCAAGGGCACCACGGTGGGCGGCACCGTGAGCGACGTGTTCTTCAACACGTTCTCGGCACCCATCAAAGGGGACTTCCTGACCTCGACCCTGAAGTTCACGGCCATCGGTTTGGGCACCTCGTCCATCACCTTGAGCGAGTCGCCTTCCTTCCCGTTTGGTGACGAGTTCTCCAATGCCGTGAGCGTGACTTACGTTGGCGGCACCGTGGCGGCCGTCCCCGAGCCTGGCTCGGTGGCCCTGATGCTGGCCGGCCTGGGCGCGGTCGGTTTTGTGGCCTCGCGCCGCCGTCGTCAAGGCTGAGACTGCTGACACCGATGTGAGGTCGGTGGGCGACGCACCGCCTGGGCGGGGTGCGTCGCCTTTTTGCGTTTGTCAAACGCCTGTCATCAAAGCAGACCATCCTTCGGCGCTTCTCAGTTCAGGAGTACCAGATGCGTTTGCACCGCTTTGCCCATGCCGCCGCTGCCGCGGCCTTTTTCATGGCCGCCGTGCCATCCCACGCCAGCGTTGATTTGATCGCGGTGGGCTCCTTGGGGGGCAGTGCCGACCTGTCGGGCCTGTCTGGTGTGCTGGAAAGCGGCTTGCGCGCCGACGTGCTCGGCGGCATCGGATCAGGCCTGGCCTGGGCCGGTGGCGACACCTTCCTGGTCCTGCCCGACCGTGGCCCCAACGCCACCAGCTACTTGGGCGGCGCGGCCGTGGACAACACCACCTCTTTCATCCCGCGCTTTCACACGGTCACCCTGGGCCTGACTGCCGCATCGTCGGGCGGCTTGCCCTACACCCTGACCCCGACGCTGAAGGCCACCACCTTGCTGTACAGCCCCACGCCGCTGTCCTATGGTTCGACGGCCGGACTGCCGGCCGGCGCGCCCAGCCAGAACAAGTCGGGTCAATACTTTTTCACGGGCCGCTCCGACGGCTTCTCGACCGGCAACTCACTGACGCCCAGCAACGCCCGCCTCGACCCCGAAGGCCTGCGCGTGTCCAGAGATGGCAAGAGCGTGTTCATGTCCGACGAGTACGGCCCTTACATCTACCAGTTCAACCGGGCCACCGGCGAGCGCCTCAAGACTTTCACCTTGCCTGACCGCTTTGCAGCACCGAACCAGAACGCCCAAGGCGGCCTGGAGATCAGTGGCAACAGCGTGGGCCGCGTGGCCAACAAGGGCATGGAAGGCCTGGCCATCAGCCCCGATGGCAAGACCCTGGTCGGTTTCATGCAAAGCCCCCTGGCGCAAGACGGCGGTGATGGCGGCCGCGCCAACCGCATCGTGACCGTGGACGTCGAGACCGGCGCAACCCACGAGTACGCCTACGACAACATCATCAATGGCAAGGCCTACAACAGCAGCGAGATCCTGGCCCTGAACGATCACCAGTTCCTGGTCCTGGAGCGCGACGGCAAAGGCCAGGGCGACGGCTCATCTGCCAAGGTCAAGCAAGTGTGGGCCGTGGACCTGAGCGGCGCCCAGGATGTGGGTGCCCTGTCGGGTGAAGCGGCCTTGCTGGCCAAAGCCCCGGCCAAGACCTTGTTCCTGGACATCGCCGCCGCCTTGAAGGGCTTTGGTGTGCCCGACACCGGGATCCCCGCCAAGCTGGAAGGCCTGGCCTTTGGCCAGGACATCGTGGAGAACGGCGTGACCAAGCACACCCTGTACATCGCCAATGACAACGACTTCGTGCCTGGCATTGCTGGTGACAGCCGCTTCTACGTCTTCGCTTTCACCGACGCTGAGCTGGCGGCCAAGGGCTTGTCGTTCACGCAGCAGTCGATCGCTGCGGTGCCCGAGCCTGAGTCGTTTGCCTTGTTGGGCGCCGGCCTGGCCGTGATGGTCTGGGTGCGCCGCCGCCGCTGATCTTCCGATCCGGTGCCGGATCTGGAAACCCCCCGACAATCCAGGCATGGAAGCTTGGATGGTTGCGGGGGTTTCTTCGCTTTTGCAGTGGTTGGCTTTGCCTCAGGTGGGTTTGAGCGCGTTGTTCGTGGTGGCCTTCGTGTCGGCCACGCTGTTGCCTTTGGGCTCCGAGCCGGCCGTCTTTGCCCTGATCAAGCTCAACCCCGAGATGTTCTGGCCTGCGGTGCTGATCGCCACCCTGGGCAACACCCTGGGCGGCATCGTCACCTGGTGGGTAGGCTGGTTGGCACGCCGTGGCACCGAGAAGGTGACCCACCACCCCGCCAATACCAACACCCGCGCCCTGCGGTGGTTGCAACGCTTTGGTGCCAAGGCCTGCCTGCTGTCGTGGTTGCCCATCGTGGGCGACCCGCTGTGCGCGGTGGCCGGCTGGCTCAGGCTGCCCTTTTGGCCCTGCGTGGCTTACATGGCGGCGGGCAAGTTCGCCCGCTACACCACCATGACCGTTTTCATGCTTTGGGTGGTCTGATTTTCACCATGCGCTATCCCATGTTCATGGGATGCATTTTGTAACGAATTTGTTTCGGCAACTGGGTCAATCCGTGACTTGCGACACTAAGATTGGATCAATCGCGAACCAAAACAGCTTGATTCATACCAATCGCGACCATCCAACGCTGTCATCAAGAAAAGGTCCAGGGAGGACTGATGGATGACAAGCCCCGGCGGTGAAAGCCTCCGGGGCTTTTTTACGTCATTTCTTGACTTCGAGCGTGGTGATGGTGAACTGGCCGCCCACCTTGTCGGCCGTGAAATTCACCTTGTCACCCACCTGCACGGTCTTGAGCCAGGCGGGATTGGCCACCCGGAAGGCCATTTGCATGGCGGGTAGGTCGAGGCTCTTGATCTCGCCATGCTTGAGGGTGATCTTGCCGTTGTCGGTGTCGATCTTCTTGACTTCGCCGTCCACGGCCAGGGCCGAGGCCGACAGGCTCAAGCCCACGATCAGGGCAGCGGTGGTGGCGAACAATGACTTCTTCACAGAGGGCTCCTTGGCGGACACAACGGTGTCCAGTATGACCCGAGGCGCGCCAAAGCGCGGACCCCGCCCTCCTTAGACGCGCGGGCTGGCCATCGGGTTGACAAGATTTTCATCAACAGCCCGCGCAGTGTCTCTAAAATGAGCGCTTTGCTTGTTACAAGAACTGCGCGCCGCCATGACCGCCTTGCCCACCGATCCGTCCGACACCTTTGCCAGCATTTCGCCCCGTGACAAGGCCGAAATCCTCGCGCAGGCCTTGCCCTACATCCGCAAATTCCATGGCAAGACCATCGTCATCAAGTACGGCGGCAACGCCATGACCGATCCGGCGCTGCAGGCCGACTTCGCCGAGGACGTGGTGCTGCTCAAGCTGGTGGGCCTGAACCCGGTGGTGGTGCACGGTGGCGGCCCGCAGATCGACGACGCGCTCAACAAGATCGGCAAGAAGGGCCAGTTCGTGCAGGGCATGCGCGTGACCGACGAAGAAACCATGGAAGTGGTCGAGTGGGTGCTGGCGGGTGAAGTGCAGCAAGACATCGTGGGCCTGATCAACCACGCCGGTGGCAAGGCCGTGGGCCTGACGGGCCGCGATGGCGGTTTGATCCGCGCCCGCAAGCTGCGCCTGAAAGACCGCGAAGACCCCAGCAAGGAACACGATGTGGGCCACGTGGGCGACATCGTCAGCATCGACCCCAGCGTGGTCAAGGCCCTGCAAGACGACCAGTTCATCCCCGTCATCAGCCCCATCGGCTTTGGCGACGAGAACGAAAGCTACAACATCAACGCCGACGTGGTGGCGGGCAAGCTGGCCGAGGTGCTCAAGGCCGAAAAGCTGGTGCTGCTGACCAACACACCCGGCGTGCTGAACAAGCAGGGCGAGTTGATGACCGACCTCTCGGCCCGCGAGATCGACGAGCTGTTCGCCGACGGCACCATCTCGGGCGGCATGCTGCCCAAGATCCAGTCCGCGCTGGACGCGGCCAAGAGCGGCGTGCACGCGGTGCACATCATCGATGGCCGCGTGCCCCATGCTTTGCTGCTGGAAATCCTGACCGAACAAGCCTTCGGCACGATGATCCGCTCGCACTGATCGGCAGGTCGATCAAGGCGAAGGCGCTGCAGCCTTCAGGTCGATCGGGATCGGTTGGCCGGTGGGGTATGGCGTGCCATGCTTGTCGATGCGGCCCACCTGGATGTGGGCTTTGCGCACACCCGTGCGGTCCACTTGCAGGCGCAATACCCAGGCCGTGTTGTTGTCGGCATCGTCAAAGCCATCGAAGATGAAATTGCCCAGGCTGTAGACGATGGGCTTGCCCTTGTAGAGCTCGGTGTCCTGCACGACGTGCGGGTGCGTGCCCACCACGGCATCGGCGCCCGCATCGATCATCAGGCGGGCCAGTTCACGCTGGCGGTCATTGGCGCGGGGCTGGTGTTCCTCGCCCCAGTGCATGAAGGGGATGACGATGTCGGCGTGGTGCACAGTGCGGGCGCGGCGGATGTCCAGCACCACCTGCTCGTCTTCGCTCCAGGCCACGCCGGGGTGCTGGTCGCCCGCTTCAAAGCTGCGGGGAAAGAACTCGTCGTAGCCCAGCAAGGCGATGCGCAGGCCCTTGCGTTCGATCAGCAGCGGGGTGTGAGCCTGGCTCAGGTCTTGGCCACCACCAAAGAAGGGCAGCTTGGCCTGGTCCAGTCGGCCCAGCATCTCGGCAAAGGCTGTGCGGCCAAAATCGCCCGAGTGGTTGTTGGCCACGGACACGGCGTCCACGTGCCGCTTGAGCAGCTTCAAGACGCGCGGGTGAGCCCGGAAGGTGTAAGGCTTGTCTTCCGCTTTGCCGCCTTGTGCGATCACGCATTCGAGGTTGGCCACGCGCACGTCGGCACTGTCCAGGAGTTGGGCAAAGGGCGCGAAAGGGTTGTGGCCCTGCTTGATCCGCTGGCCTGGGTGGTCTGCCAGCATCACGTCGCCCATGAAAACGATGGACACGGTGGGTTCGGCGTAGGCCGTGAATGAGCACAAGGTGCTGGCGCTCAGCAGCAGGGCGGTCAGCCAACGGCGCATGATCATCATCATGGAGCGGCCTTGTTGGTCAGTGCGCAGCCGTAGACCATCTCGCGGCCGAGTCGCGCGGAATAGACATGGTTCCAGCCGGTCAGGCCGGGCACTGTTGTGTTGCTGGAAAACGGCGGTTGGTGCACCACCTCGTGGATCAGCAGGGGGGCGCCGGGCATCGCCATGTCGTAGGCGTAGAGCGCGATGTAGTCCACTTGTCGATCGTTGCCGACCATCACCGCCTTGAAGCGAAAGCGCTCGCCGATGTCTTGCGAGGTAACGGTGTAGGGGTTGGCCACCGGGCGGGTCTCGATGTGGATGGTGTCACTGGCGTAGCGCACCTGGCAGCGCAGCACCGTGGCTGCCGCTGCCGTCTCGGCGTGGGTTGGCATGGCGGTTGATGCCGCGATGACCATGGCCACTTTGCAGGATGTGCCAATGTTTTTCATGGGTGCAATGTACAGGGCTGGGCAGTAGTGTCCGGTTTATTTGGCGCCGACAAGCGGCAATGCCAATGCTGATGGGG
>CAZKPN010000055.1:0-25584 GCA_964554655.1 uncultured Aquabacterium sp.
GTAGCGCAGCGGGTCAAGGTCGGTGATCTTGAGTGCATAGGCCACCAGCGAACCTGCACCCGAACCGCGGCCCGGGCCGACCGGGCAGCCGTTGTTCTTGGCCCAGTTGATGAAGTCGGCCACGATCAGGAAGTAGCCGGGGAAGCCCATCTTCAGGATCGTGTTGATCTCGAACTCAAGGCGCTCGACGTACTCCGGTCGCTTGGCATCGCGCACGGCCTGATCCGGGAACAGGTGCAACAGCCGCTCTTCCAGGCCCTCGAAGGACAGCACCCGGAAGTAGTCGGACATGGGCATGGGCTTGCCTTTGTCCGGCCCGTCTTCGAGGATGGGCGTGGGGAAGTCGGGCAATTGCGGCTTGCCCAGCACCAGGGTCAGCCCACAGCGGCGGGCGATGGCCGAGGTGTTGGCCGCGGCCGAAGGGATGTCGGCGAACAACGCCTCCATCTGCGCCTGCGTTTTGAAGTACTGCTCTCGCGTGAACTTCTTGACCCGGCGCGGGTTGCCCAGGGTTTCACCCTCGGCGATGCACACGCGCGCTTCATGCGCCTCGAAATCATCGGGCGTCAAAAACTGCACGGGGTGGGTGGCCACCACGGGCAGGCCCAGGCGCGAGGCCAAAGGCACGGCGGCCCGGATGTAGGTCTCGTTGGTGCCATGGCCCGAGCGCTGTAGCTCGATGTAGAAGCGCCCTTCGAAAATGCCGCCCAGGCGCTGGGCCAGGGCTTCCGCGCGCGCCAGGTCGCCTTGCGTGAGGGCTTGACCGATGACGCCCATCTCGGCGCCGGACAGCGCGATCAAGCCGGCCGACTTGGCCTGCAGATTGGCCCAGCTCACCGTGGCGTGCGTGCGCTGACCGGGGGCGGTCCAGGCGTCGCCCAACAGCTCGCTCAAATGCAAGTAGCCCTGGCTGTTCTGGATGAGCAGCAATAAACGCGAGGCGGGGCGCTGGGGTTCGTCGGCCTCCAGCCAAACGTCGGCGCCGATGATGGGCTGCACGCCTTTTTTGCGCGCGGCAGAGTAGAACTTGACCGCGCCGAACAGGTTGCTCAGGTCGGTGATGGCCAGGGCGGGTTGGCGGTCGTCTTTGGCGGCGGCCACCAGGTCGTCGATGCGAAGGGTGCCATCGACGACGGAAAACTCGGTGTGGGTGCGCAGGTGAATGAAGGGCATGGGCAGGATTGTAGAGAGCGCCCGGAGTCGGGTGTCCTTTAATCCGTGCTTGTCTCATCAACCCGGGCATCGCGAAAGGCCTTGGGCGTCGTCCCCAACCAGCGCCTGAAGGTGCGGCTGAAGTTCGAGGTGTCCTGGTAGCCCAGGCTGTCGGCGATGGCCTCGATGCTGTGCGTGGTGTGCACCAGTTGCCAGCAGGCCAGCTCTTCGCGCACGCTGTCCAGCAGGCGCTGGTAGCTCATGCCCTCGTCACCGAGGTGCCGAATCAGGGTGCGCGGGGACAGGTGCTCCAGCTGGGCCATCTCGACCAGTGAGGGGTAATGGCCACGGCCATCCAGCAGGCGCTGCTGGACACGCGAGGCGACGGTGCCCAATTGCTGTTGGACCAGTTGACGCTCACAGTCGCGCAGGGCCAAGCGGTAGGCCTCGGGGTCGGAGGCCAGGCCAGGGCAATGCAGCAACTGCGGCGGCAGGTCAATGCGCAACTGCGCTGACCCGAACTCGCTGCGCGGGAAAAAACGGCGGTAGTGCTCGGCCCAGGCCGGCTCGGCAAAGGGCCAGTGCACGGTCACGTGGGCGCGCACATCCTGGCCGGTGATGGTCTCCAGCACACGCGTCACCCCCGCGGCGAAATGGCCCATGAGGTACTCACGCACCTCGGGGGCGGACAGCAGCTCGGTCATCGTCAGGGTCAGCCCATTGGCGGTGCTCACGTCAAAACGCGCCACACGCTGGCGCACCTCGAAAAAGCGTTGCATGAGTTCCAGAACCTGCGCCACATCAGTGGCGGCCATGCCTGCGTAACCCAGCGCCCCGTGGGCCGACACCTGCGTGCTGTTGCCCACCAGCAGGCCGAGCCAGGGGCCGCCGGCCAAGGCCTGCGCCCGCGCGATCAAACGGCGCGTGTGCTCGAAGCTCATGAACAAATTGCCGTTATGCAGAGTGGCCCAGTCCAGGCGGGTGCCCTGCAGGATCTCGGCCTCGCTGAAACCCTGGCGGCGCAGTTCCGCGCAAATCAAGCGGGCATAGACCGGGTGCAACGCCGGCTTCAACCAATCCACGGGCGTGTGTCCCGACATCACCATCGCCGCTCCTTCATCCGACCAAAGTGTCACCAAATGACGAAATTCTGCCAGCGCAGGCGGTGTCGCGTCTCTAGAGGAAAACGCACAGTCTCACCACGGACCACCGCCCCTGAGGAGACACCCCATGCCCCGCGCCCTGCCCATCGGCCCCGCCGACCCGCTCCACTACCGTGACCGCAAAAAAGCCCTGTGGCTGCTGTCCGTTCTCTTTCCGCTCACGGCCTTGATCGGCCCGGCTGCCTACCTGCTGGGCCACATCCATGCGCTGTGGTTCTTCGCCGGCCCGATCATGGTCTATCTGGGCGTCCCCTTGCTGGACGCCATCTTCTACGAAGACAAGAGCAACCCACCGGAGGCCGCCGTGCCCGGGCTGGAGGCCGACCGCTATTACCGCTTGATCACCTACGCGGTGGTGCCGGTGCTGTGGGGCACGACCTTGCTCAACGTGGTGTTCCTGGCCACCCATGACCTGCCCTGGTACCTCTGGCTGGCCACGGCCCTGTTCACCGGATCGATGCAGGGCGCCAGCCTGACCCTCAGCCACGAACTGGGCCACAAGAAGGACTGGCTGGGCCGCAAGGTCGCCTTGTTCAACTCGGCACTGTGCGCTTACGGGCACTTTTCCATCGAGCACAACCGCGGCCACCACCGCCATGTGTCCACGCCGGAAGATCCCGCCTCGTCGAAGATGGGCGAGAGCATCTACCGCTTCGTGTTCCGCGAAATGCCCGGCGCCTATTTCCGCGCCTGGGACCTGGAATCCGAGCGCCTGGAACGCAAAGGCCAATCTGTGTGGAGCCTGGACAACGAGATCGTGCAGGCAGGCCTGCTGACCATCGGCCTGTATGGCGGCCTGATCGCATGGCTGGGCACGCCCGTCGTGCCGGTGCTGGCCATCATCGCCCTCTGGGGTGCATTCCAATTGACCTCGGCCAACTACATCGAGCACTACGGCCTGCTGCGCCAGAAGCTCTCCAATGGCCGCTACGAGCCCTGCCAGCCGCACCACTCCTGGAACAGCAACCACCTGATGTCCAACCTGGTGGTCTTCCAGTTGCAGCGCCATTCGGACCACCACGCCAACCCCACGCGCAGCTACCAGTCGCTGCGCGACTTCCCGGACCTGCCCACCCTGCCCTCCGGCTACTTCGGCATGTTCCTGGTGGCCTATGTGCCGCCGCTCTGGTATGCCGTCATGGACCCCTTGCTCCTCAAGGCCACAGGCGGTGATGTGAGCCGCATCAACTTCCTGCCCGCCAAGCGTGCCAGGCTGATGCGCCGCCATGGCCTGAGCGAGCCAACCGCGGAAAGTACCCAACTCGCGGCCGCCTGAGCCGATTGGGGGACGGCCTTTCTACAATAGCGTCCATGCAGCAAGCCGTCCTGAACATCTCCGCCTACCAATTCGTGACCCTGGCCGACGCGGCCGAGTTGCGGGAGCGCCTCTTCGAGCGCGCTCAAACCCTGGGGCTGAAGGGGACGGTGCTGATCGCCGAAGAGGGCATCAATCTCTTCCTGGCTGGCCCGGCAGAAGCCGTGCGCGCCTGGGTGAGTGACCTTCAGTCCGACCACCGATTCGCGCACATCACGCCCAAGGAAAGCTGGTCGGACACCCTGCCGTTCAAGAAGCTGCTGGTCAAGGTCAAGAACGAGATCATCCGCATGAACCACCCGACCATCCGCCCGGATGTGGAGGGGGCCGAGGGCCGCGCACCGGCGGTGGATGCGCCGACCCTGAAGCGCTGGCTGGACCAGGGCCACGACGATGAAGGCCGCGAAGTGGTCACGCTGGACACCCGCAATGGCTTCGAAGTGGATTTCGGGACGTTTGAAGGGGCCATCGATTGGCGCCTGGGCAAGTTCAGCGAGTTCCCGGAGCAGGTGCTGGCCCACAAACAAGAGTTGCAAGACAAGACCGTGGTCAGCTTCTGCACGGGCGGCATCCGCTGTGAGAAGGCCGCGCTGTTCATGGCCGAGGCCGGCCTGGACCATGTCTACCAATTGGACGGCGGTATTTTGAAGTACTTCGAGTTGGCCGGCGGGTCGCACTACCAAGGCACCTGCTTCGTGTTCGATGAACGCGAGGCATTGGGCGCCGATCTGGCGCCCAATGTCATTAGAGAAAGCCGCTGATCAGAGCTTCAGCATGGCCGTCTTGAGCGCCTGGATGCACTCGCCGACCGCCAAATTCAGCTCTTTCTTGAGGCCCGCGGCACCATTGCCCACCAAATCTTCGTAGGTGGGTGCATTGGCGTTGTTCTCGGGCACGCGCGAGCATGCGCCCTCGGCCACCACGGTTCTGGCCTTGGTGTCGATCAAACGGGCCTTGGCGCTGTAGATCACACGGTAGTGGGTCCAGTCGGTGGGAAAGTAAACAAAGCTCCAGTTCAAGGTCTGGACATCCACCACGAACTGCACATCCTTGGCAGAGGCGGCAATCTTGTCCACGTCGTCGCCCTCGACCTTCGTGGCCGTGCCGGCCGACTTGGTGGCATGGCTGGACTCAAGGGCTTTCATCAAACCCAAGGAAATGGCGGTGGCCGGATCATCCACCTGATTGTCCGCAATGATGCCGTTGCCTTCGCTGATCATCGCGGCAGCACCCAGGATCGCGAATGCCGCCTTACCTGCCGTCATCGCTGCGAAAGAAGGCTTGTCCCGGGTCGTGTAGGCCAGGGACTGGTCCTTCAAGGACTCGGACACCTTGGCATCCAAGGGCTGATTTTTGACGGTGGCACAGCCGGTGACCAGCATGGACAAGACGGCAACGAGAACTGCTTTTTTCATGACTACCCTTCAGGATTTGGCCAACAACATTGAAAACAGAATGGCGCTCACTTCTCGACAGTGAATTGCCCGGGTTGGAAAAGGTGTATCCCATCGATGTGGGGGAACAGGATCATCGCGGGCTTGCCGTCAATGCGGAAGATTGTCAGCTCGCCTTGCTGAGCGATCTGCAATGACTGGTGCGGGATGACCGTATTGCCAAAGATCTTCAAAAAATCAGACCTGACCTTGACCGGAGTTCCTGCGGTCAGCTTTCCGGAGAGGTCATCGACCAAGACGCCGGACGTGGCGTCGATGGCGTGTTCAAGTTCGCGGCCGATGCTTTGAAACAGGTCGGCATGCCCACCACCTTCCAACGATTTCACGTTGACGACGGGGGCGAAATGATAGAAATAACTCTTGGCCCAGGCATCAGGCGCCGAAGTGTTGCGAGCATTGATCACCAGGGCCGAGCGCACCATGTCCTCGGTGTCCACGCTCAACAGCAGTGCGCCAGCCACCGCGTAAGCCGGTTGTGCCTTGCTCAGCAACTCTGGCGCGCGCTCTGCCACCTTGAGCTTGATCCGTGATTGCACATCCATGCCTTCAATCTTGGAGAGGCTGGCTGCCATCTCCTGGCTTTTCTGGGCCACCAGATTGCCGTTGACGGCGCCCGCAGCCAAAGTGCCCAAGCCACCGGTCACTGCGCCGAGCAAGCCCAATCCGAGGCTTCCGCCTTTGGTTTGCGACAAGTAGACCTGGGTTTCGCCGATGCGGGCAGTGCTTGCGAAGAGCTTGTCCACCGCCAGAGGCGCCTCGCCGACTTCAATGGAACCTGCCTTGGGTGGTGCGGGATAGTGAGGTGCCGAGGCACAAGCCGACAGCAACAACGCAGCCGACACGCACAGCAGGCCGGTCAAATTTTTCGACATTGGAATTTCCTCCCTGACAACCGCACAACGCCGCGCGGAAACTCGGCGGCGGGTGGATTCTAGGGCCTGTAATCCAACCAGCTAAGCACGGCCATCCAGCAAAGCCATCAACCCCTGATACGGCAGCAGATTCGTCCGCACGACCTTGTCGATGGGCTCGGCAAACCCGTCCTGCATCCAGCGCGCGGCCAGCAACACGTTCATGCCGATCATGCCCTCGGCCAGAAGGTCGAGGCTGAGCTCGGGCAGGTCGTTGGCCGGAATCATGCGCCCGAGGTGCAGCTTGAGTAGCTCGGAATAATCGCGTGCGGTGGCGCCACTGAAGGCCGCCACCTCGCTGTCGATGCCCAGCGAATCGACCAGCATGATGCGGCCCCGGCGCTGGTCGTCGCGGATGAATTCCAGGAATACGCGGATGGCCGGCTCCAACAGGCCGATCGGCGTTTTCTCAGCGGTGGCCATCACCGCCAAGGTCTTGGCCATCAGCTCTTCGCGCAAGTGCGCGTACACCGCGATGAACAACTGCGGCAGCGTCTTGAACGACTCGTAAAAGTAGCGCTCCGTCAGGTGCGCGGCCACGCACACCTCGCGCACGGTCGCGGCGTGGAAGCCCTTCGTGCCGAACACCTCGATGGCGCCGTCGATGAGCTTGACGCGCCGCTGGCGCTGGCGGTCCTCGGGCAAGACGCCACCGTAGCGGCGCTTGTTCGGGGGATTGGTGTCAGAAATTAGTCCGTCCATAGGGATCACTATATTGACATGGATCATTGTCAAAGTTAATCTGACATGATTCTTTGTCACAAAAACGGATTTGAGAAGTCGCATGAACCCCAATTCCAACCTGGCTTACAAGCCCACGGCCGAGGCCCAGACTGCCCGCGTGCAGCGCCACAAGATCCTGGTGATCGGCACCGGCTTTTCCGGTCTGTGCATGGGCGTGAAGCTGCAGGAGATGGGCGAAAACGACTTCGTGCTGCTGGAGCGCGCCGACGACGTGGGCGGCACCTGGCGTGACAACACCTACCCGGGTTGCGCCTGCGACGTGCCCTCGCACCTTTACTCGTTCTCGTTCGAGCCCAATCCGAACTGGTCGCGCATGTACGCGCCCCAGCCCGAGATCTACGCCTACCTCAAGGGCGTGGCCACCAAGTACGACCTGCTCAAGCACATCCGCTTCAACGCCAACCTGGTCAGTGCACGCTACGACGACGCCCGCAAGCTGTGGACGGTCGAGTCCGACGATGGCCGCGTCTTCGAGGCCGAGATCCTGGTCTCGGGCATGGGCGGTTTGAGCAACCCTGCCGTGCCCCAGCTCAAGGGCCTGGACAAGTTCAAGGGCACCACCTTTCACTCCGCCACCTGGGACCACGACTACGACCTGGTGGGCAAGCGCGTGGCCGTGATCGGCAGCGGCGCCAGCGCCATCCAGTTCGTGCCCAACATCGCGCCCAAGGTTGATCACCTGTACTACTTCCAGCGCACCCCGCCCTGGGTTGTGCCCAAAGATGACCGCCCGATGTCGCAGCGCGAGCAGGCCGACTTCAGCGCCAACCCCTGGCGCCAGCGCTGGGCGCGCACCAAGCTCTACTGGACGATGGAGTTGCGCTTCCTGGCCTTCAAATTCAAGCCCGAGTGGATGGGCCTGGTGGCCAAGGTGGCCAAGCGCAAGATCGGGCAGTCCATCAAGGACCCGGTGCTGCGCGCCAAGCTCACGCCCGACTACACCCCCGGTTGCAAGCGCCTGCTGATCTCGAACGACTACTACCCGGCCCTGGCCCGCACCAATGTCGATGTGATCACCGAAGGCATCCAGGAAATCACGCCGCTTGGCGTGGTCACCAACGACGGCGTGGAGCGCCCGGTGGACGCCATCATCCTGGGCACCGGCTTCAAGGTGCAGGATCCGATCCCGCCCAAGACGGTGTTCGGCAAAGGCGGCATTGACCTGGCCGACGTGTGGAAGCAAGGGCCCGAGGCCTACCTGGGCGTGGCCGTGTCGGGCTTCCCCAACTTCTTCATGCTGATGGGCCCCAACACCGGCCTGGGCCATAACTCCATGGTCTTCATGATCGAATCGCAGGCGCACTACATCGTCAACGCGATCAAGGCCATGAAGGAGCACCGCATCAAGGCACTGGACGTCAAGCCCGAAGCGCAAGCGCAGTTCATCGACAAGGTGCAAAGCGAGTTGAAGCAAACGGTGTGGAACTCGGGCTGCAAGAGCTGGTACGTCGATGACAAGGGCCGCAACTCCTTGCTGTGGCCAGGCTTTACATTTGCGTACCGTTTGAAGACGCGTCACTTCAACCTTTCGAAATACACCGCGGACAAAGCATGAGCATCCAAGTCGTCATCGCCAACCTGATTCTTCGTTGGCAGTTCAAGCGCAATGGCCGTGGTCCGATCGAAGTGGGCAAAGTCCGCCACATGATCACCAAGGCGGCCAAGCGTTACCCGGCCCCGCCCGCCGAGATCCAGCACACGCCCCTGGCCGCCAAAGGCGACTCAGGCCTGTGCGCCGCCGAATGGCTGAGCGTGGCCAACCCGCAGCGCACGGTGCTGTACTTCCATGGCGGCGGGTATTTCTTCTGCGGCTTGGACACACACCGCCCCGTTTGCGCCTACCTGGCCAAATCGGCCAAAGCGCGCGTGCTGTCGGTGGACTACCGCCTGGCCCCCGAGAACATCTTCCCCGCTGCCGTTGACGATGCCGTGGCCTGGTGGAAAGAGCTGTTGAGCCAGGGCATCTCGCCGCAAAGCGTGGTGTTCGCAGGTGACTCAGCCGGTGGTGGCCTGGCCCTGGCCTGCATGGTGGCCTCGCGCGACCAGGGCTTGCCCATGCCCGCCGGCGCTTTGCTGTTCTCGCCCTGGGCCGACTTGTCGTGCTCTGGCGAGACCATGAAAACCCTGGCCGACGCCGACGTGATGTTCAACCCCGAATCCCTGCCGCAAGCCGCCACGTTTTACCTGGCCGGCCAGTCGGCCACGCACCCGCTGGCCTCGCCCCTGTTCGCCGACCTGAAGGGCCTGCCGCCCCTGATGATCCACGCCAGCAAGCACGAGATCCTGCTGTCCGACTCGACCCGCCTGCACGACCGCGCACTTCAGCAAGGCGTGAAAAGCGAGATCCACCTGAAGGCCAAGATGCCGCACGTGTGGCCCACCATGGTGATGCTGCCTGAAGGCCGCCAGAGTCTGAAAGAATCCGCCCAGTTCATCACCCGCGTCACGACCGGAGCCTGATCGCCATGAAGTCCTTCAAGAACAAAGTGGCCGCCATCACGGGCGCCGCATCGGGCATGGGCCGCACCCTGGCGGTCGAGCTGGCCAGCCGTGGCTGCCACCTGGCCCTGAGCGATGTCAATGAGGCCGAACTGGCCAAGACCGCCGAGCTGGCGGGCGTGCATGGCGTCAAGGTCACCATCGCCAAGCTGGACGTGGCCAAGCGCGACGACGTCTTCGCCTGGGCCGACCAGGTCGCCTGCGACCATGGCCGCGTCAACCTGATATTCAACAACGCCGGCGTGTCGCTGACGGTGCCGGTCGAGTCCTGCAAGATCAGCGATTTCGAATGGATCATGGGCATCAACTTCTGGGGCGTGGTGCATGGCACGCAGGCTTTCCTGCCGCACCTGAAGGCCTCGGGCGATGGCCACGTCATCAACACATCCAGCCTGTTCGGCCTGATGTCCATCCCCAGCCAGGGCACTTACAACGCCAGCAAGTTCGCGGTGCGCGGCTACACCGAGTGCCTGCGCATGGAGTTGGAAATGGAAGGCACCTCGGTGAGCGCCACCTGTGTTCACCCGGGCGGCATCGCCACCAACATCGCCATGGCCGGCAAGATCGACCCGGCGATGGAGAAAGTCACGGGCGTCAGCGTTGAACAGCAAAAGCGCCGGGCCAACAAGATGATCAACACCACCACCGCGCAATCGGCAGCGCTGCAGATCCTGGCGGCCGTGGAAAAGAACGAGCGCCGCGTGCTGGTCGGCCCCGACGCCAAACTCCTGGACAAGCTCGTGCGCCTGCTCGGCGCCGGCTACCAAAGCCACGTGATTCGCTACGTCAAGCGCATGAACAAGCCCCGCCAGCCGGTGCGCGCCACTAGTTGATGCACGCATGAGCTGGCTCAATCGCGTTTGGTGGACCTGCGTTTTGCTGGGCCTCGGCCTGGCCGTTGCCGTGACCGTCTCGTGGGAGCCTGATCGCCAGATCGGGCCACTGGTGGCCAAGTGGGCCAAGGAGCCGTCCACTTTCGTCGAGCTGGATGGCATGCAGGCCCACATCCGCGACACCGGGCCGCGCAATGATCCCGTGCCCATCGTGCTCTTGCATGGCATGGCATCCAGCCTCCACAGCTGGGAAGGCTGGCAGCAGGAGTTGCAAAAAACGCGGCGAGTCATCTCGGTGGATCTGCCGGGCTTTGGCCTGACCGGCCCCAGCCCGCAAGGCGAGTACCACATCGATGCCTACACACGCTTTGTGCTGCGCCTGCTGGATTCACTCGGCGTCAAGCGCGTGATGCTGGTGGGCAATGCGCTGGGTGGTGAAGTGGCCTGGCAGACCGCCATCCTGGCACCCGAGCGCGTGCGCAAGCTGGTCTTGATCGACTCCGATGGCTATGCGCAGTCAGCGTTGTCGATGCCGATTGCCTTTCAGATCGCCAGCGCACGCAGTTGGCGCTGGATCGCAGAGCGCATCCTGCCGCGTGCCGTGGTCGAATCCAGCGTGCGCAGCGTGCTGGGCGACCCCAGCAAGGTCACGCCTGAACGCGTGCAGCGCTATTTTGAACTGGCGTTGCGCGTGGGCAACCGGCGCGCGCTGTTCCAGCGCATGGACCAGGCGCAATGGGGCGCCAGCTCGCACATGATTCGGCGAGTGCAGCAACCCACGCTGGTGCTGTGGGGGCTGAAGGACGGGATGGTGTCGCCCGCCAACGGGCCGCAGTTCTGCCGGGAAATCCAGCACTGCACGCTGGTCACCTTTCCCGAACTGGGCCACATTCCGCAAGAGGAAGACCCTCAGCAAACCTTGAAGGCGGCTTTGCCTTTCCTGGCCCAGTCAGGCCCGGTCGTCACCAAATAGTTCAGGCCGTGGCGCGCCAACGGGCCTGCTGGATGACCGAGGCCACCACTTTGCCCAGAATCTTGTCATAGCCTTCGCTTTTGAGCGCGCCCGCCTCGTCAAAAGCCTGGTCGGCGTGCGAGATGCCCAATTGCTCGGGCACCACCACCATCGCGAAATTGGTGCTCAAAAAAGTGCGCACGATGGGCAAGGCACGGATGCCGCCCAGCGCACCTGGCGAGGCTGCCAGCAAGCCGGCAGGTTTGGTGGCCGTGGTCGCCCCACCAGCCGGCAAGCCGCCGCCCTCGGCCACGGTGGACAGCCAATCAAAGCTGTTGATCAGCAAGGGCGTGGGCAAGGCGTTGTACTCGGGGCAGGCCAGCAGCAGGCCATCGTGCGAGGCGAACAACTCGCGCAGCTTCAAAGCCCCGGGCGGCACGCCGTGCTGGGCATCCCAATCGGCGTGGAAGATCGGCAGATCAAGTGCCGCCAGATCGACCGAGGTCGTCTGGGCACCCAGGGCTTGCGCCTTGCGCTCGGCCAGATCGGCCAGATGGCGGTTGTAGGAGCCTTTTCGGGCACTGCCGGAGATCACCAGCAGGCGGATGGGAGCAGGGACTTGGGTCATGGTCATCCAGTTAATGCAAATCGTTCATCAAAGCGAATCGTCGGATCATGCCGGGAAATGGGCGAAAAGCCGCTACCCTTGGCGGATGTTCAGTTATCGACACGGCTTCCACGCGGGCAACCACGCCGATGTGCTCAAGCACATGGTTTTGGTGCAGCTGCTTTCGCACCTGCTGCTCAAAGACAAACCTTTCTGGGTCATCGACACCCACGCCGGTGGCGGGGTCTACGACCTGACCAGCACCTACGCGGCCAAAAGCGGTGAAGCGCTTGATGGCATCGTCAAGGTCTGGCAAGCGCGCAATGCAGCGGACATGCCCCAGGGCGTGGCCGACCTGCTCGAGCAGATCCGCGCCACCAACACGGGCGACCGCCTGGATTGGTACCCGGGCTCGCCTCAGATCGCCGCGCAAATGCTGCGCGAGGGCGACCACCTGCGCCTGTTCGAACTCCATCCCAGCGAAATCAAGAACCTGCAGAACCACTTCTCGTCCGTCAAGCGCGGCGTGAGCATCCAGGCGGCCGATGGCTTTGGTGGCTTGAAAGGCTGCGTGCCCCCGCCCCCGCGCCGTGGCCTGGTCCACATGGACCCGTCCTACGAAATCAAGGAAGACTACCGCCGCGTGGTGCAGGCCCTGAAAGACAATGTGCCGCGCTTTTCCACGGGCGTGTACGCCATCTGGTACCCCGAGGTCGCGCGCCGCGAGTCCAACCAGTTGCCGGCGCAGCTCAAGCGTGCGGCGGCCGAGCTGTCGGTCGATTGGTTGCACGCCACCTTGCGGGTCAAGGGCGCCTCGAAAGACGGCCTGGGCTTGCACGGCAGCGGCATGTTCGTCATCAACCCGCCGCACACGCTGTACGACACCCTGGCCGAGGCGCTGCCGTGGCTCGTCGAAACCATTGGCATCGACGAGCACGCTGCCTACTCGCTGGAAGTTCAGCAGCGCTGACATCACGTCACTCGGCTCAGGCGGCCAGGTCGAACACCAGCACTTCGGCCGCCTGGCCTTGCTCCACCTTCAGGGCGGATTCGCCGTCCAGCAGCAAGGCGTCGCCAGTTTCCAGCAACTCGCCATTGACCACCACCTGGCCGCGTGCCACGTGCACATAGGCCTTGCGCGAAGGGTCCAGCGCCAGCTCGGCCTGCTCGTCACCATCGAACAAACCCACCGACAAGGTGGCGTCCGCGTGGATCGTCACCGAACCCTCGCGGCCATCGGGTGAAGCCACCAAACGCAGGCGACCGCGCTTGTCCTCGGCGGAGAAGTTCTTCTGCTCGTAGCCCGGCTTGATGCCATCCTGCGACGGCATGATCCAGATCTGCAGCAGGTGCGTGCGGTCGCGCAAGCTCTGGTTGAACTCGCTGTGCTGGATGCCGGTGCCGGCGCTCATGCGCTGCACGTCGCCCGGCAGGATGTTCTCGCCATTGCCCAGGTTGTCCTGGTGGCGCAGCACGCCTTCCAACACATAGGTCACGATCTCCATGTCGCGGTGGCCGTGCTGGCCAAAGCCGCGCCCCGGGGCAATCACGTCGTCGTTGATCACGCGCAGCGGGCCAAAGCCCATGTGCGCCGGATCACGGTACTCGGCGAAGGAAAAACTGTGAAAGCTTTGCAGCCAACCATGGTCGGCATGGCCACGGTCTTGGGATTTGCGAAGGGTCTTCATGGTGGGCTCCTTTCAAAGCATCTCAACGGCAGAGACTCCAATGTAGAGCGCAAGCCAAAGGCCACCATCCACCCCAATCTGATGGCATCATTCGATTTATTTGAATGGCATTTTCCATGTCCGACCGTCGCCACGCCCTGACCCCCGACGCCCTGCTGATGATGGACACCATCGACCGCACCGGCAGCTTCGCCGCAGCGGCGCGTGAATTGGGCAAGGTGCCCTCGGCACTGACCTACAGCGTGCGTCAACTGGAAGAAGCGCTCGACGTGTTGCTGTTCGATCGCCGCTCGCGCCAGGCCAAACTCACCGCCGCTGGCGAAGAGCTGCTGCACGAAGGCCGCCTGCTGCTCAAGCAAATGGACGCCGTCGCCAACCGCGTGCAGCGCGTGGCCTCGGGCTGGGAAACCCAGTTGACCATCGCCATCGACAACGCCGTGGCGCCCAGTGCCGTGTTCGACATGATCGAAGCCTTCTACGCCCTCAACCCGCCCACCCGGCTGAAGCTGCGCAGCGAGGTGCTCAATGGCACCTGGGAAGCGCTGGTGTCGGGCCAAGCCGACCTGGCCATCGGCGTGCCGGGCGATCGGCAGTCATCGTCCAGCCTGCGTTTCGAGCCCCTGGGCGAACTGGAATTCGTGCTGACCGTGGCCCCGCACCACCCCTTGGCGCAGGAAGCCGAGCCCCTGCCCGTCAGCACCCTGGCCCTGCACCGCATCATTGCCGTGGCCGACACCGCCCGCGACCTGCAACCCATCACCGTGGGCATCCAGCCTGGACAGGATGTGCTGACCCTGCCGTCCATGTCGGGCAAGCTGCAGGCCATGCTGCGCGGTTTGGGCTGCGGCTTCTTGCCCGAACCCATCGTGCGGCCCCACATTGACGCGGGTCGGCTGATCCTGAAAACCGTGGATCAACCCAGGCGCCTGAACCAAACCTTCTACGCCTGGCGGCAGCAATCGACCCGACCCGGCCACGCCCTCGACTGGTGGCTCCAACAGCTCAGCCGCCCCGCAACGCGCACCGCCCTGTTGTCACTGCATGGAGACATGCTGCTGTGACCGCCCCTGCGCCGAGCCCCTACGTCGGCCGCTTCGCGCCCTCGCCCACGGGCCCATTGCACGCCGGCTCGCTGGTGGCGGCCCTGGCCAGTTGGCTGGACGCCCGCGCCCATGGCGGCCGCTGGTTGTTGCGCATTGAAGATGTGGACACGCCCCGCTGCGTGCCCGGCGCCGATCAAGTCATCCTTGCGCAACTGGCCGCCCTGGGCCTGGTGCCAGACGAGCCGCCGGTCTACCAAAGCCAGCGTGGCTTGCTTTACCAAGCTGCGCTGGACTCGCTGGTGGCCCGCGACCTGGCCTACCCCTGCGCCTGCACCAGGGCCGACATCGCGCAGGCCAATGCCGCGTTGGGCCTGGTCAAACCCCGGCACGGCGAATTGGTCTACCCTGGCACCTGCCGACCTGAAAATGGCGGGCTGCGCGGACGTGCGCCCCGCGCCTGGCGCTTGAGGGTGCCCCAGGGCCAGGCAGCGCGGTGGGACTGGCAGGACAGGCGCCTGGGCGCGCAGACGCAAGCGCTGGACACCACGGTGGGCGACTTCGTGGTTCGGCGCGCCGATGGTCTGTGGGCCTACCAGTTGGCGGTGGTCGTGGACGACGCCGATCAAGGGATCACCCACATCGTCCGCGGCGAAGACCTGGCCGACAACACGCCGCGACAGCAATGGCTGCAGCAATGCCTGGGGCTGCCCACACCCGCGTATTTGCACACGCCACTCGTGTTTGATCCGCATGGTGAAAAGTTGTCCAAACAGCACGGCGCCAAGGCGCTTCAAGCAAACGACGCCTTGGCCGATATTCATGGTGCTGGCGTGGTCTTGGGTTTGGATGCGTCCGAAATCACCCTTGAAAACTGGCTGAAAACCGCTGTAAACGCCTGGCCTTGGGCCTGATGCGGGTCCATCCCCTCAGCCAAGGGGTCAAATTTTTCCCGCAGGCGACCTGGCACTGCAACAATCTGTATCAATTTGGAAGTCAAGTGGTGTTCACGCACCACGCAGGAGTTGTTCATGTTGTACCGCATCACCGCCGCCAGCTTGCTGGCCCTGGCCACGGCCACCTCGGCCCAAGCCGCCCCCATCGCCGACTACTCGGTCCAGTTCAACAGCCAATTCGACGCCGCTGCCCACCCTGAACTGGGACTCGTCAATGCCGACGTGACGGCTGATGGCTTGCAGACCCACGGCTTCTACAACGACCAGGGCGTCCCCTCACAGATCACGCTGGACACCAGCGGCATCCTCCCATCCGCAGGCGACTACACCATCAAGATGGATTTCGGCGGAGTGGCCGTCACTCGCTGGTCGGTCAAGCTGCTGGACTTTGCCAACAGGACCCAGGACATCGGCCTGTACATCGACAACCACAACATCAGTTTTTACGACTATCAAGGCGGCTGGAACATGGGTTCAAGCCCACTGATTCAGGACAACACAGCCTTCAGCGTGACCATGAGCCGCAGCAGCGCCACCAAGCTGGTGGTCGGCTACATCAATGGCGTTCAACAGTTCAGCTTCCTGGACACACTGGGCTTGGCCGTCTTCAATCCAAGCCAGTTCTACCTCTTCACCGACGACGTGGCGACCCCCGGCAGCGGCGGCGACGCCTACGAAAGCCGTGCGGGCATCATCAAGAGCATCGACATCTACCAGACGGCTTTGAGTGCCACCGACGTAGCCTCCATCAGCGTCGTGCCGGAACCCGAGTCCTACGTCCTGGCCCTGATCGGCCTGTTGACCGTCGGCTGCCTGATGAAACGCCGTCTCGGCTGATCAAGCCATCGGCAGACTTCTGAACCTCTCCCAAACGCCCCTTCACCGGGGCGTTTTTCATGGGCAAAGCACTGGCTTGATCACTTCACCAAAAAGTGCTCACGGTAATAAGCCAGCTCATCGATCGATTCGTGGATGTCGGCCAGCGCGGTGTGCATTTGCGCCTTCTTGAAGCCTTCGGCCAAGCCTGGTTTCCAACGCTTGGCCAGCTCTTTGAGCGTGCTCACGTCCAGGTTGCGGTAGTGGAAGAACGCCTCCAGCTTGGGCATGTAGTTGGCCAGGAAGCGCCGGTCCTGGCAGATCGAGTTGCCGCACATGGGCGACTTGTTGGTGGGCACGTACTGCTTCAAAAACGCGATCACGGCCTGCACCGCCTGGTCTTCGTCCACCGTCGAGGCCTTGACCCGGTCGATCAGGCCACTGCGCCCATGGGTGCCCTTGTTCCAGGCGTCCATGCCATTGAGCATGGCATCCGATTGGTGGATGGCAAACACCGGGCCTTCGATGCGCACGGTCAGGTTGGGGTCGGTCACCACCACGGCGATCTCGATGATTCGGTCGGTGTCTGGCTTGAGCCCGGTCATCTCCAGGTCGATCCAGATCAGGTTTTGATCACTGGAAGCCAGGGTTGGGGCAGCGTTGGAAGGCGTCGTGTCGAGCATGAGGGGCAAACAATGGGTGGTCGAGTGCAGATTGTCGGGCAACTCGTACACTTGCAACCATGCAATCAAGCACCCTCTCTCTGGTTTTTGCCGCTTTCCTGCTGGCGTCCGTGGTCACCAAATTGTGGCTGGCCAACCGCCAGGTTCGGCACGTGGTCAACCACCGTGGCCAGGTTCCCGCTGGTTTTGACATGGCCGTGGGCCTGTACAACCACCAGCGCGCCGCCGACTACACCGTCGACAAGCTGCGCTTTGACCTGGTCAGCACGGCCATCGGCACCGCCCTGTTGGTGGGCTGGACCCTGCTGGGCGGGCTGGATGCCCTGAACGTGGCCTTGCGCGATGCCCTGGTGCCGAGCCATGGCCCCTTGGTCTACCAACTGGCCTTGCTGCTCAGCTTCGGCCTCATCAGCAGTCTGGTCGACCTGCCCCTGGCCGCCTGGAGCACCTTCCGCATCGAGCAACGCCATGGCTTCAACCGCATGAGCCTCAAGATGTGGATCAGCGACCAGCTCAAGGAAGGCCTGCTGGGCTTGCTGCTGGGCGCCCCCATCGCGGCCCTGATCCTGTGGCTGATGGGCGCGGCCGGGCCGCAATGGTGGTTGTGGGCCTGGGGCGCCTGGGTGGGCTTCACCTTGCTGTTGATGATCGTGTTCCCCATCTTCATCGCACCGCTGTTCAACAAATTTTCGCCGCTCGAAGACGACACCTTGAAGAACAAGGTTGAATCGCTCATGAGCCGCTGCGGCTTCGCTGCCAAGGGCCTGTTCGTGATGGACGGCAGCCGCCGCTCGGCCCATGCCAATGCCTACTTCACAGGCCTGGGCTCGTCCAAGCGCGTGGTGTTCTACGACACCCTGCTGAGCCGCCTGAACCATGGCGAGATCGAGGCCGTGCTGGCCCACGAGCTGGGCCACTTCAAGCACAAGCACGTGTTCAAACGCATGGTCGGCATGTTCGCCATGAGCCTGCTGGGCTTTGCCTTGCTGGGCTGGTTGTCGCGCCAGGTCTTTTTCTACCAAGGCCTGGGCGTCACGCCCAACCTGGGGGCCCCCAACGACGCCCTGGCCCTGCTGCTGTTCATGATGGCCGTGCCCGTGGTGATGTTCTTCGTGGCACCGGTGTTCGCGCACTTCTCGCGCCGCGACGAGTTCCAGGCCGACGCCTATGCCTGTGCGCATGCCCAGGCCAGCGACCTGCGCCAGGCTTTGATCAAGCTGTACAAGGACAACTCCTCCACCCTGACGCCCGACCCGCTGTACGTGCGCTTTTACTACTCGCACCCGCCCGCGTCCGAGCGCATGGCGGCCATGGGTTTGTGACCATGAGCAACAACACCCCGAAGCCTTCCGCTTTGCCATTGGCCCAGCAACGCTGCGAACACCGCAGCGGCGCGCCCCTGTCCCCACAGGGTGGCCAGGTGATGCTGACCCAGGTGCCCGACTGGGCCATCGACGCCAGCGTGCCAGGCGGCGTGCTGCAACGCACCTTCTCCTTCAAGGACTTCCACGCCACCATGGCCTTCGTGAACGCCGTGGCCTGGGTAGCGCACCAGCAAGACCACCATCCCGACCTGAACGTCAGCTACAACCGCTGCACCCTCCGCTGGTCCACCCACTCGGTGAACGGCCTTTCCCTGAATGATTTCATCTGCGCCGCCCGCGTTGATGCACTGAGCCTGTAGCGCCCATGCGATCCCACCAACGCATTTCCACCCGTTCCCCGGCCACCAACAAACGCCACGACACCCCCGAAGGCACCGAGCTTGAAAACGGCCTGGTCGTGTCCACGCATGGCCGCCATTGCTTTGTCGAAACGCCCGACGGCCGCCGCCTGATCTGCCACCCGCGCGGCAAGAAAAGCGAGGTCGTCGTGGGCGACCGCGTCACCTGGCACCTCACCCAGGAAGGCTCGAACGAAGGCGTCATCGTCAACATCGAAGAGCGCCGCAACCTGCTCTACCGGCAGGACGAATGGCGCAGCAAATCCTTCGCAGCCAACCTTGATTTGCTGCTGATGTGGATCGCGGTCGAGCCCGTGTTCAGCGAAGCGCAGCTCACCCGCGCCCTGATCGCCGCCGAAGTGGCCGGCATCACCCCCTGCGTCGTGCTGAACAAGACCGACCTGCCTGGTACCGACGTGGCCCGCGAACGCTTGCTGCCCTACCGCGCCATGGGCTACGAGGTCATCGAGTTGTCGCTCAAGCACCAGGGCGAAGCCGCCAAGGAGATCATCCTGCCCATGCTGCGAGGCAAAGCCACGCTGGTGCTGGGCCCTTCGGGCGCCGGCAAGAGCACGCTGATCAACACCCTGGCCCCCCATGCGCGCGCCGAGGTGGGCGAGATCTCGCAGGCCCTCAACTCCGGCAAGCACACCACCACGCACTCCACCTGGTACTGGGTCGAGGGCGAAGCCACCAGCGCCGCTGAAAACCGCGCGGCGGTCATCGACTCGCCTGGCTTTCAGGAGTTCGGCCTGCACCACGTCACGCCCGTGCAACTGGCCCACCTGATGCCCGACATCGCCAAGCACGCCACCGACTGCCGCTTCGCCAATTGCACGCACCGGCAAGAGCCGGGCTGCGGTGTGCAGGCCGCTGTGCAGCAAGGCGAGATCAGCGCCATGCGCATCAGCCTATACACCGCCCTGTTCGACGAACTCAGCCAGACCCGCTGGTGACCTCATCAGCACGCCACGTTGCCATGTCAGACCAACTCAGCCCCCTGCCCGCCACCCTGGATGCCTTTCGGCAAGGCGCCTTGCCCTTGAATGCCTTGGCTCAACAATGGCGCAGCGCGGCCTCAGGGCACCAACCGGCCTTGCCCCAGCGCTACCAGGACGTGCTGGAGCGCATCCTGACGCAGCTTGAATCCAGCGCTTTGTTCTCGGAAGAAAGCTGCTCGTTCAGCCAGACCGACATCGTCAACGCCTTGGGCGACTGGCTGGCCAAGGCCCGCGCACTGGGCTGATCCGGCCAGCCTGGGTCAGCCAATCAGGTTGGCCAGCGACAGCAGCGCCAGCAGCAACATCCACAGCACCACCGACCGCCAGATCAGGGCCACGACGCTGCGCAGATGGGCCATCTGGGGTGGCGCCCCGGACGTGCTGCCGGCTGAAGACGTGGTGTCGGGGTCGTCGCCACTGCTGAGCGTGCGGCTCACGTCCAGGGTTTCTGAAGCGGCGGGCGGTGCCTTGCCACCCAGGCGCACGCCCACGGCCCCGGAAGCCGCCGCGAGGATCGTCCCCTCATTGCTGCTGACCCACAACTTGGCATGACGCCGCCAAGCCTCGACCGCGTCCTCGAAATTACCGACCACCGCAAAGCCAAAGGCCGTCAAGCGCGCCGGCACATGGTCCAGCCACGCGAACAGCTTTTGAGACAGGGCCATCAACCCATCGTGGGTCGGCGCGCCCGTGACGTGGCTCTTGTAGGCCCAATAGCGGCTGGTGAACTCGGCCATGCGGTACAGCACCGCGCCCATCGGGCCCAAGCCCAGGGTGGACAAAGCGACGAACCAGAAAAACACGCCAAACACGTGACGATGGGCCGCCAGCAACGAGTGCTCGATCACGTGGCGCAGCAATTCGGCGCGGGGTAACTCGCTGGCATCCACGTGGCGCCACTCGGCCAGCAACTCTCGCGCGCGATCTTCGCGACCGTTGTCCAGGGCATCGCGGATGTGGGTGAAGTGGTGACTGAACTGGCGAAAGCCCAGCGTGGTGTACAGCACGGCCACATCCCACACCAGCGCCAGCACCGTGCTGTAACGGTTGAGCAGCACATAAACCAGGCCCAGCGCCAGCGCCGGCCCCAGCACCGTGATCGCCCAGACCACCTTGGAATGCGATGGCGCACCGGCGTCAAAATTGCGCCCAGTCCAAAGCACCCAGCGCGTCAGGCTGTGGTGAATGGGATTGCGGGTCGACAAGGGCTTGAGCTGCTCGATCAACAAGGCGAACAGCACGGCGAAGAAACTCATGCGGCGATCATAGCGGTGCGCCCGTGCACCAATGTAAAAAAGCCAAGCCGGGCGTCAAGCGACCAGGAATCGGTACAAATTTCGCAACATCGCGGCGGTGGCACCCCAGATGAAATACGGCTCTTCGGCCAGGGTGGAGGACCAGGGCATGGCCAGGAACTCGACCGGCGCGCCCGCGATGATGATCATGCGCCGCTGATGGTGCGCGGGGTTCATCAAGAACGCCAGCGGCACCTCGAAGATGTCGTCCACCTCGCCAGGCTGGCGCTCCAGCTTGAGCAGCTCGTCATCCAGATCCCAGGGCTGCAGCAGGCCCACCACGGGCGTCACCACGAAGCCCGAGTTGGTGGTGTAGGTGGGCAGGCTGCCCAGCACCTCGACCCGTTCAGGGTGCAAGCCGACTTCTTCATGGGCTTCGCGCAGGGCCGTGTTCACCGGTGTGATGTCGGCAGGCTCATGGCGCCCCCCCGGAAAGCTGATCTGACCACCGTGCGCCTTCAGGTGCACCGAACGCTGGGTCAACAGCACGGTGGGCTCGGGGCGCATCACCAGAGGGATCAGCACCGCCGCTGGCCGAGGGCTGGTGGCATTGAACCAGCGCTCAATCTCCACATCAGGCGTCCATTCAGGCGGATGCTTGAAACGCTGACGCAAGGCGTGCGCGGTCAAGGTCGCGGCCCCCACGGCCGGCAGATGCTGGTCGTATCCGAGCACTTCGGTGGCTTGCGGGTCAAACGGCAGGACCATGACAGGTGGGTTGAAAAGTAAAAAACCGCCTGGGCGTGAGCAACAGGCGGTTGATGGAGTCGCTTAACGCTTGACTTAGGCGAGCTTCTCTTTGATGCGAGCCGACTTGCCGCTGCGTTGACGCAGGTAGTACAGCTTGGCACGGCGGACGTCACCGCGGCGCTTGACTTCGATCGTGGCGATCAGGGGGCTGTACAGCTGGAACGTGCGTTCCACGCCTTCGCCGCTGGAGATCTTGCGCACGATGAAGCTGCTGTTCAGGCCGCGGTTGCGCTTGGCAATCACGACGCCTTCGTAAGCCTGCACGCGCTTGCGGGTGCCTTCAACGACGTTCACACTGACCACCACGGTGTCGCCAGGGGCGAACACGGGGATGGTCTTGTTCAGGCGAGCAATTTCTTCTTGCTCAAGCTGCTGAATCAGATTCATGGATAACTCCTAATTGATCGTGTCTGCGCACAGTCGCCAGCGTGGCGGGCCAGATAGAGGATCGGGGAAAAGACCGCGATTATAGCAGGAAAGTTTTGAGAAAGCGCTCGTCTTCTTTGCTGAGCGCGCCAGACTGGCGGGCAATCTCGATCAATTCGGGCCTTCGGCGGGCCGTGATGGTCAATTGTTGCTCGCGCCGCCACTTGGTGATGTGGGCGTGGTGGCCTGACATCAAGGTCGGCGGCACGGCCATTTCAACCCCCTCCACCGTCAGCACTTCAGGGCGGCTGTAGTGAGGGCAGTCCAGTAAACCGTCCGAAAAACTGTCTTGCTGGTGCGAGGCCGCGTCATTCAGAACGCCGGGCTGCAAACGCGCCACGGCGTCGATCAAAGTCAGCGCGGGCAACTCGCCGCCGGACAGCACGTAATCGCCCAGGCTGATTTCTTCGTCCACGTGGGCGTCGATGAAGCGCTGGTCGATGCCTTCGTAGCGACCACACAGCAGCACCGCGCCCGGGCTTTGCGCCAGCGATTGCACGCGTGACTGGGTCAGGGGCTGACCGGCCGGGCTGAACAGGATCACGGGCAAAGGCTCTGGCAAGCCTTGAGCGACTTGGTCCGCCTGGATGGCACTCAAAGCCTTGGCCAAGGGTTCGACCAGCATGACCATGCCAGGGCCGCCGCCATAGGCCCGGTCATCGACACGGCGGTAGGTGTCTTCCGCGAAATCACGCAGGGGCCACAAGCGCACATCCACCGATCTGGATTCGAAAGCGCGACGCGTCACGCCCACCGATTGGAAGGGCGCGAACAACTCGGGGAACAGGGTGATGACGTCAAAGCGCACGAACGTGCCGCCTTGTTCAGTAGTCGAGGCCCCAATCGGCCACGATGCGCTTGTCAGCCAGGCTGACGCTGTCGATGTAGGCCGACACGAAAGGGATCAGGCGCTCGGTGTTGGCCTCATCGACGCAACGCAGCACGCTGTGCGCGCCGGTGTCGATCAGGTCGGCCACGGTGCCCAGGACTTCGTCTTGGCGGTTCACCACGGTCAGGCCCAGGAGGTCGATCCAGTAGAACTCGTCGGAATCAGGCGTGGGGAATGCGGAGCGCGACACGAACACGCGGGCGCCGCGCAAAGTCTCGGCGCCATTGCGGTCAATGATGCCGTCGGCGGTGGCGACGATGGTGTCGCCTTGCTCGCGGGCATTTTTAATCTTCAGGGTGCGGGGCGCGCTCAGGCGGGCCACAGCCGGCGCCGCAGGCTTGGCACCAGGAGGACGCACGGCCACGCCCGGCTGGACCTCAGCAGGACGCAAAAACCAGCGTTTGGTGCAGAACAGGGCCTGGGGGTCACCCGAAAAAGGCTGGACTTTGAATCCACCCTGGATGCCCCAGGCCTCGCCGATGCGCGCGACTTCCACCGCGTCCTCAGGCCAGGCGACATCATCGTCCAGCCCCAAGGAGGGCGCAGCCACGCGATCGTTCATGCCGTCAAGACTCAAGCAGCCGCAACGGCCTTGGTCTTGGCTTCGCGGAACAGGCGTTCCACGGTGGGCGACACTTGTGCGCCGTGGCTCACCCAGTGTTCCACGCGGTCAAAAGCGACGCGCAGCGATTCGGCTTGACCGGAAGCCACGGGGTTGTAGAAACCCACGCGCTCCAGGAAGCGGCCGTCACGGCGGTTGCGCTTTTCAGCGGCAACGATGTTGAAAAAGGGGCGCTTCTTGGAGCCACCGCGAGCAAGTCGAATCACGACCATGATGTGTCCTTCAAATGAATTGGGCGGCTGCCTTTCCCGGGAGACACTCGGGGTCCGGCGACCTGTCGGCCGGCTTGGGGCTTTTTGCCTTGGGCCGACACCTGATCGTTCCAGCACATTTAGATACGCACCCTGCCTGGCAGCAAACCGCCGGGCAAAACACATGCTGGAAAACCGCGCATTATAGTCCGAGCAATTCGTTTTGTGCGCATTCAATGGCGCCGCCCCATGAGCAACACCACCGTCAACGTCCAAAATTACAAGTCCAAGACCCTGGCCACCTGGGTCACCCTGATCGGCGGGCCGCTGGGATTGCACCGTTTTTACCTCTACGGATTTGGCGACTTGTGGGGCTGGTTGCACCCAATTCCGACCCTGTTGGGCGTGCTGGGCATTCAGCGCGTGGAAGAACTTGGGCAGGACGACAAGCTGGCTTGGCTGCTCATTCCCATCCTGGGCTTCATGGTGGCCTACACGATGTTGCAAGCTATCTATTACGGGCTCATGGCCGATGAGAAATGGCATGCGCGCTTCAACCCGCAATTGCACGGCACCCCCGACGCGCCGGGCAGCGGCTGGGCTGTGGTGGTGGCCGTGGTGCTGGCGCTGCTGATCGGCGCCACCGTGCTGATGGCCACCATCGCGTTCTCGGGGCAGCGCTACTTCGAATACCAGGTCGATGAAGCGCTGAAGATCAGCCAGTGAACGGATCGAGTTCATGCCGCAAGTGCAGGCAAGTGCCGGATAATCGCGCTTTTGCCTTTCCCCATCGCTGCGCCATGACTGCTGAAAACCCGTCCACCCCCCTCACCTACGACCAGGCCGGCGTCAACTACGACCTGATCGACCCGCTGAAGGTGGCCGCGCAACGGGCCGCCGCCCAGACCGGCGCGCACCTGGCCAGCCATGGTTTCAGCGAAGTGGGCGCCTCGCGCGGCGAATCGGCCTATGTGGTCGACGTGGGCCCGATGTACCTCGCCAGCATCGTCGAATGTCTGGGCACCAAGACTTTGGTGGCCGACGACATGGCCCAACTCACCGGCAAAAGCTACTACGACGGCATCGCGCAGGACACCATCGCCATGGCGGTGAACGACCTGATCACCGTGGGCGCCACGCCTTTGGTGGTGCAGGCCTACTGGGCCGCCGGCGGCTCCGACTGGTTTGCCGACAAGGTGCGCGCCAACGCCTTGGTGGCCGGCTGGAAAAAGGCCTGCGACGTCTGCA
Organism: uncultured Aquabacterium sp.; assembly: GCA_964554655.1. GTDB lineage: Bacteria > Pseudomonadota > Gammaproteobacteria > Burkholderiales > Burkholderiaceae_C > Aquabacterium. Next base: position 24,959 of record CAZKPN010000055.1, read on the forward strand.
ACGTGGCCTGGGGCGGTGGCGAAACCCCCGCGCTGGCTGGCATCGTGGCCGATGGCCGGGTCGATCTGGCGGCCTCCTGCACCGGCATCATCAGCCCCAAGACCCGCCTGTCGGTAGGCGACAAGATGGGCCCCGGCGATGCGATCGTGCTGCTGGCCTCCAGCGGCATCCACGCCAATGGCCTGTCGCTGGCACGCAAGCTGGCCGAGCGCCTGCCCCAGGGTTACCTGACCGAAATCACGCCCGGCCTGAGCTATGGCGAGGCCTTGCTGGCCCCCACGGTGCTGTACTCGCCTGTGACCGAGGCGCTGGCCGCCGCCGGGATCATTCCGCACTATGCCGCCAACGTGACCGGCCATGGCTGGCGCAAGCTGTTGCGCCACCCCAAGCAGTTGACTTACCGCATCACGCAGGTCCCCACGGTCACGCCCGTGCTGGCCTTCATGCAGCGTGAATGCCAACTGGACGACCAGGAGGCTTATGGCACCTTGAACATGGGCGCGGGCTTTGCGCTGTACGTGGCAGCGGGCGATGCCCAACGCGTGGTTGAGATCTCGAAAAGCCTGGGCGTTGACGCGATCATCGCGGGCCGGGTTGAAGCGGGGCCCAAGCAGGTTGTGATCGAG